>NZ_CP014518.1:1890103-2520137 GCF_001577305.1 Sinomonas atrocyanea | reverse complement strand
CTCCTCGGCCGTGATCCACTCGGGGGTCTCGGCGGCCAGGCGGCCGTCGCGGCCGATGATCGGGCGGGTCGGCAGCTGGAGCTCGCGCCACCAGGTGACGTCGGTCAGGTCACCGAACGTGCAGACCATCGCAATGCCCGAGCCCTTGTCCGGCTTGGCGAGCGGGTGGGCCCTGACCTCGACCTCCACGCCGAACAGCGGCGAGACGACCGTGGTGCCGAAGAGGTGCTGGTAGCGCTCGTCGTCAGGGTGCGCCACGAGGGCGGCGCAGGCGGCCAGCAGCTCGGGACGGGTTGTCTCGATGTGCACCGCCTCGCCGTCGGGCGCGGTGAAGGCGTAGCGGTAGTAGGCGCCGGGAACCTCGCGGTCCTCGAGCTCGGCCTGCGCGACGGCGGTGCGGAAGGTGACGTCCCAGAGCGTGGGGGCCTCGGCGAGGTAGGCGTCCCCGGCCGCGAAGTTGCGCAGGAACGCGCGCTGCGAGACGGCCCGGGAGGTGTCGTCGATGGTGCGGTAGGTCAGGCCCCAGTCGACCGAGAGTCCGAGCGTCTTGAACAGGTGCTCGAACACCTTCTCGTCCTCGACCGCGAGCTCCTCGCACAGCGTGATGAAGTTCTTGCGGGAGATGACATCGAAGTCGCGCTGGTTCTTCGCCGGCTGCGCGGGGGGACGGTAGGCGGCGTCGTACGGGATGGCCGGGTCGCAGCGGACCCCGTAGTAGTTCTGGACGCGGCGCTCCGTGGGCAGGCCGTTGTCGTCCCAGCCCATGGGGTAGAAGACGTTCTTGCCCGTCATGCGCTGGTAGCGCGCGAGGAGGTCGGTCTGCGTGAAGGAGAACATGTGGCCGACGTGCAGGGACCCCGACGCCGTGGGCGGGGGCGTGTCGATCGAGTAGACGGCCTCGCGGGTCGTATCGGGGTCGAATCGGTAGGTCCCCTCGGCGAGCCAGCGCTCGGTGAGCTTGGCCTCGAGCCCCTCGAGGGCGGGCTTGTCGGGGACGTTCGTCGGATTCGTCGGGGTGCGGTCGGGCGTGTCTGTACCCGTGATGGCTGCTTCAGGCATGCCATCGATTCTTCCATGCTTTCTGCTGCCCGTGGCCGTCCCCTGGCCCCGCGGCGCCGGCGGTCCTAGCATGGCGGCATGGGCAGTATGGGGATCCGCAGGGTGTACGAGCCTTCCCCCGAGGGAACCTACCGCATTCTCGTGGACCGCATCTGGCCCCGGGGGCTGAGCAAGGACAGGGCCGCGGTGGACCTCTGGCTCAAGGAGGTCGGGCCCTCCGACGGGCTCCGCACGTGGTTCGGCCACGACCCTGCCCGCTTCGAGGAGTTCGCGCGGAAGTACCGCCAGGAGCTCGACGGCGCCGAGGCCTTCGACGAGCTCAGGGCCGCCGTCCGCGACCACGACAGCGTGGACCTCGTGTATTCGGCCAGGGACACCGAGCACAATCAGGCCGTGGTCCTGGCGGACCTGCTCCGGGCCCGCTGACGGGCCCGCGGCGGGGGAGCGCGGTAGGTTGGGCGCATGACGACGACTGTGCCCCAGACTGACCAGCGCTCCGCGATCGTGACGGGAGCGAGCACCGGGATCGGAGAGGCCACGGTGCGGGCGCTCGCCGCGGAGGGCTGGCGGGTGTTCGCCGTGGCCCGGCGGGCCGAGCGGCTCGAAAGCCTTGCCGCCGAGACCGGCGCGATCGCCGTCCCCGCCGACATCTCCGAGGACGACGACGTCGCGCGGCTCGTCGCCGCCGTCGCCGATGGGGGAGGGGCCGACACGCTCGTGAACATCGCCGGCGGCGCACGCGGGACGGACTGGGTCGCGGAGGCCAAGACCGAGGACTGGGAGTGGATGTTCCGCTCGAACGTCCTCGGCACGATGAAGATCACGCGCGCCTTCCTGCCGATGCTCCGTGCGAACGGCCAGGGGACCGTGCTCAACCTCACCTCGGTGGCCGCGCTCGTCTCCTATGAGGGCGGCGGCGGCTATAACGCCGCCAAGGCAGCCGAGCGGGCCATGACCCGGGCGCTGCGCCTCGAGGAGGCCGAGAACAACGTGCGCGTCATCGAGGTGCTGCCCGGGCTCGTCAAGACGGAGGAGTTCTCCCTCCGCCGTCTCGGCGGCGACGCCGAGGCGGCCGACAAGGTGTACGAGGGCGTCGAGGAGCCCCTCACGGCGGAGGACATCGCCGACATCGTCCGGTACGCGGTGACCGTGCCGCACCACATCAACCTCGACGAGATCGTGGTGCGGCCGGTCGCGCAGGCCGCCGCCCACAAGCTCATCCGCAAGGGGCCTAGGGCGCGTCCGGCTCACGCGCCGGCCGCGCACGCGGGCAGGGCCGGCGCAGGGCGCCGCGCTCCCGCGACGTGGGCGCGGGCCTGCACGGGGAACGGCACGGCGCACGGCAGGAAGGCCGCGACCTCGAACCCTTCCTCGGACAGTCCTGCCCGCAGCCAGCCGCCGGCGCGGCGGGCCTGTGCGGCCATCGAGGCGATCCCGCGGCCGGGCCGCAGGATCTGGCCGAGGGCCGTTTCGCCGGGAACGTTGAGCATCCGCAGCCTGAGGCCCCCGGGCTGCCAGGCGATCTCGAGCCGCACCGGCCGGGAGCAGTCCGCGTGCCGCGCCGCGTTCTCGAGGGCGGTGCGCAGGATGGCGGTGGCGGCCGAGCGAGTGGTGCGTCCCACCCGCTGGCGGCGTCCGGTGTGGGCGATCTCGAGCCGGAGGCCGTCGGCGGCGGCCGCGGCGACCCATTCCTGCGCCGAGACGAGGGTCGGCAGCGACAGTGCTGGGGTGGTGCGCATCCTGGGCTCCTTCGTGCGCGTGGTGGGACGGCTCCATTGTGCGCCCCCTGGGCCTGTTATTCTAGTCGTTGGAGATATTCGGGACTTTCGACAGGGCCGAGCGCGGATGCGTAGACTGGGCAGCACAGCGTCGACCCGGCCATCACCGGCGAGCTTCCGGAAGAACAGCGCCACCCGCCGCAGCGGGGACGCCCAGTAGAACCGGACGGGCAGGCCCGTCACAGCCGTCAATGAGAGGCCCGCGCCGGCCGGTGCGGGCAAGTGAGGTGGTACCGCGGCCCCGTCCGGCAGATCCGGGTGGACGCCGTCCTCGCATCCAGCAGCATGAAGCGAGCCAGGATCCGAGTGAGCGTGTACCCCAAGGCCTCTGCAGCAGCCGCCCAGGATGCGGCGACGACCCATTCCGTGCGCTTCCCCGAGCTGGAGGAGCGCATCCTCGCCTACTGGGACGAGGACGGCACCTTCCAAGCATCGGTCGACGGCCGGGATGCCGGGCGTGACGGCGCCAACGAGTTCGTCTTCTACGACGGGCCGCCCTTCGCCAACGGCCTGCCGCACTACGGCCACCTGCTCACCGGCTACGCTAAGGACCTCGTGGCGCGCTACCAGACCCTGCGCGGCAAGCGGGTCGAGCGGCGCTTCGGCTGGGACACCCACGGCCTTCCCGCCGAGCTCGAGGCCATGAAGCAGCTCGGCATGAACCAGAAGTCGGACATCGACGCGATGGGCGTCGACAAGTTCAACGACGCCTGCCGTGCCTCGGTCCTCAAGTACACGCGCGAGTGGGAAGCCTACGTCAAGCGCCAGGCCCGCTGGGTCGACTTCGAGAACGACTACAAGACCCTCAACGTCGAGTACATGGAGTCCGTGATCTGGGCGTTCAAGACGCTCCATGAGAAGGGGCTCACGTACAGCGGCTACCGCGTGCTGCCGTACTGCTGGAACGACGAGACGCCGCTGTCCAACCACGAGCTGCGCATGGACGACGACGTGTACAAGGACCGCCAGGACCAGACGGTCACGGTCACCTTCCCGCTGCTCGCCGGCGACTCCGACGTCTCCCGCCAGCTTGCCGGCGTCCTCGCCATCGCCTGGACCACGACGCCGTGGACGCTGCCCACCAACGCAGCGCTCGCCGTCGGGCCCGAGGTGCGCTACGCCGTCGTGCCCGCCGGACCCGACGGGGTGAGCGCGCCCGGTGTCTCGCCGTTCGCCGCCGGCACCCGCTTCCTCCTCGCCGAGGACCTCGTGGCCTCCTACGCCAAGGACCTCGGCTACGAGGACGCCCAGGCCGCCGCGGCCGCCGTCGAGCGCACCTACCTCGGTACCGAGCTCGAGGGCATCCGGTACGAGCCGCTGTGGGACTACTTCGCCGACGCCGAGGTCTACGGCACGGGCAAGGCCTGGCGCATCCTCGTCGCCGACTACGTCACCACGACCGACGGCACCGGCATCGTCCACCAGGCGCCCGCGTATGGCGAGGACGACCAGCGCGTCTGCGAGGCGGCCGGCATCCCGGTGATCCTCTCCGTGGACGACGGCGCCAAGTTCCTTCCGCTGTTCGGCTCGCGCGAGAACGCCCCGCTGAGGGAGATCGTGGGGCTGCAGGTCTTCGAGGCCAACAAGCCCATCACCCGCGTGCTGCGCGAGCAGGGCCGCCTCCTGAAGCAGGCCAGCTACGTGCACAGCTACCCGCACTGCTGGCGCTGCCGGAACCCCCTGATCTACCGCGCCGTCTCGAGCTGGTTCGTCGAGGTCACCAAGATCAAGGACCGCATGCTCGAGCTCAACGAGCAGATCACCTGGATCCCGGGCAACGTCAAGCACGGCCAGTTCGGCAAGTGGCTCGAGAACGCGCGCGACTGGTCGATCAGCCGCAACCGCTACTGGGGATCGCCCATCCCCGTCTGGGTCTCGGACAACCCGGAGTACCCGCGCACCGACGTCTACGGCTCCCTCGCCGAGCTCGAGGCCGACTTCGGCCGGCTCCCGCTCAACCACGAGGGCAAGCCCGACCTGCACCGGCCCTTCATCGACGAGCTCTCCCGGCCCAACCCGGACGACCCCACGGGGCGGTCCACGATGCGCCGCGTCCCCGACGTCCTCGACGTCTGGTTCGACTCCGGGTCGATGCCGTACGCCCAGGTCCACTACCCGTACGAGAACCAGGAATGGTTCGAGACGCACAACCCCGGCGACTTCATCGTCGAGTACATCGGCCAGACCCGCGGCTGGTTCTACACGCTCCACATCCTCGCGACGGCGCTGTTCGACCGTCCCGCCTTCCGCAATGTCATCAGCCACGGGATCGTGCTCGGCTCCGACGGGCAGAAGATGTCCAAGAGCCTGCGCAACTACCCGGACGTCTCCGAGGTGCTGGACCGCGACGGCTCCGACGCGATGCGCTGGTTCCTCATGGCCAGCCCCATCCTGCGCGGCGGCAACCTCATCGTCACCGAGCAGGGCATCCGCGACGGCGTGCGCCAGGTGATCCTGCCGCTGTGGAACGTGTACAGCTTCTTCACGCTCTACGCCAACGCGGCGCGCGCCTCCCGCGACGGCGCTGCCGGCGCAGGCTTCGAGGCGGCAGTCCGGCACGACGGATACACCGACCCCCTGGACCGCTACCTCATGGCCCAGACCGGACGCCTCGTGCGCGGGATGCAGCAGCACCTCGACGCCTACGACATCTCCACCGCATGCGACGTGCTGCGCGAGTACCTCGACATGCTCACCAACTGGTACGTGCGCAGGTCCCGCCAGCGGTTCTTCGACGAGGACGCCGACGCCTTCGACGCCCTCTTCACCGCGCTCGAGGCCGTGTGCCGCGTCGCGGCGCCGCTGCTGCCCCTCGTCACCGAGGAGATCTGGCGCGGCCTCACCGGCGGCCGCTCGGTCCACCTCACCGACTGGCCGGACGCCGCGCTCTTCGCCGACGACCCCGCGCTCGTCGAGCAGATGGACCGCACCCAGGCCGTGTGCTCGGCCGGCTCGTCGCTGCGCAAGGCCGCGAAGCTGCGGGTGCGCCTGCCGCTCGCGGCGATGACCGTCGTCGTGCCCGGCGCGGCGGAGCTCTCTGGCTCGGAAGCGGTCATCGCGGACGAGCTGAACCTCAAGGCCGTCCGGCTCCTCGACGCGGCCGACGCCAGCGAGGAGGAGTTCGGCATCGAGCGCCGGCTCGTCGTCAATGCCCGCGCCGCCGGCCCGCGCCTCGGCAAGGGCGTCCAGACGGCCATCAAGGGCTCGAAGTCGGGGGACTGGTCGGTGGCCGACGACGGCTCCGTCACCGCCGGGGGCATCGGCCTCGAACCGCACGAGTACACGCTCGAGACGGTCGTGGACCCGGCGAAGGCAGGCGAGCACGCCGCCGTCGCCATGCTCCCGGGCGGGGGCTTCGTGGTCCTCGACACGGGCCTCACCCCCGAGCTCGAGGCCGAGGGCCTGGCCCGCGACCTCGTGCGCGTGATCCAGCAGGCCCGCAAGGAGGCCGACCTCGCCGTGGGCGACCGGATCCGCGCGAGCGTGACCGCGAAGGCGCACGTCATCGCGGCTGCCCGCGAGCATGCCGAGCTGCTCAGGGGCGAGACCCTCGCGGTCGAGCTCGAGCTGCTCGTGGCCGACGTCGAGCCCTCAGCGCTCGTCGAGCGCGTCGACGCCGGCGTGGCCGACGGCCAGGGCGTGCGCGCAGGGGAGGCTGGCCAGTGAGCGATCGCGCCACCGGCCCCGCGGCGGAGCCGACCACGGTCGAGGAGGTCTACGCGATCCTCCTCAGCCGGGCCCCGGAGAACAAGATGGAGCCGCGCCTCGCGCCCCTCTTCCGGGCGATGCACGTGCTCGGCGAGCCCAACCGGGCCTTCCCGATCATCCACATCACGGGCACCAACGGGAAGACGTCCACCGCCCGCATGATCGAGGCGGGCCTCCGGGCCCACGGGCTGCGCACCGGGCGGTACACGAGCCCGCACCTGGCCCGGGTGACGGAGCGCATCAGCCTCGACGGTGCCCCGGTGCCGGACGCGACCTTCGTGCGGATCTGGAATGAGATCACCCCGTACCTGGCGATCGTGGACGCCGAGCTCGAGGCGGCCGACGAGCCGCGGCTGACGTACTTCGAGTGCGTCACGATCCTCGGCTTCGCCGTCTTCGCGGACGAGCCCGTGGACGTGGCGGTCATCGAGGTCGGCCTTGGCGGCATCACCGACGCCACCAATGTCGGCGACGGCGCGGTCTCCGTCGTCACCCCCATCTCCCTCGACCACACCGACCTGCTGGGGGACACCGTCGAGGACATCGCGCGCGAGAAGGCCGGCATCATCAAGCGCGGCGGCTTCCTCGTGAGCGCGGCCCAGCCCCGGGGCGCCGCGCAGGTGCTCCTCGAGAAGGCCCGCGAGGTGGGCGTGCCGCACCGGTTCGAGGGCGTGGAGTTCGGGGTCGAGTCCCGTTCGCTCGCCGTCGGCGGCCAGCTCGTCACGGTGCGCGGCCTCGCCGGGCGCTACGAGGACCTCGCGGTGCCGCTGCACGGCGCCCACCAGGCGGAGAACGCCGCGGTGGCCGTCGCGGCCCTCGAGGCCTTCCTCGGCGGCGGGGAGCGGGAGCTCTCGATCGACCTGCTGCGCGAGGGCTTCGCGGAGGTCAGCTCTCCCGGACGGCTCGAGACCGTCCGGACGTCCCCGACGATCATCGTGGACGCCGCGCACAACCCGGACGGGATCCGGGTCAGCGCGCAGGCCCTCAAGGAGGCGTTCGACTTCTCGACCCTCGTCATCGTGCTCGGCGTCCTGCGCGAGAAGGACGCCGAGGAGATCCTGCGGACCCTCGAGGAGGAGTTCGCGGACGAGCGCGTCGAGTACTGCTTCACCCAGTCGGCGTCCCCGCGCGCCATCCCGGCCGAGGAGCTCGCCGAGCTGGCCCTCGACCTCGGATTCGACGAGGACGCCGTGCACGTCGAGGAGAAGCTCGACGACGCCATCGCGTACGCCGTCGAGCGCGCGGACGCCACCGAGGACTTCGCCGGCGGGGTGCTGATCACGGGATCGATCACGGTGGTGGGCGAGGCCCGCACCCTCCTGGGAAAGGATGCCTCATGATGGCCAGGCTCACGAGGGCCCAGCGCGAGTGGCGCCCGGGCATGCCCAAGAAGCGCCGCTCCGTCCGCGTCATGTTCGCCTCGGTGCTCCTGCTGACCGAGGCCTTCGTGGTGTTCTTCGCCACGCTCGTGCTGTTCGGGCTGCGCGCGCATGATCTCGGCGCCGGGACGGTGCTCGGCGGCGGGTTCGTCCTGCTCGCCGTGTTCGTGCTCTCGTGCGCCGTGGTCTCCCGACCGTGGGGCATGGCCCTCGGCTGGATCCTGCAGCTGGTCCTCGTTGCCCTCGGCTTCTTCGAGCCCACGATGTTCCTCGTCGGCGGGATCCTGCTGGTGACGTGGTTCTTCGCGGTCCGCACCGGCGCCCGCCTCGACCGGGAGAACCTCCAGCGCGACCGCGAGCAGGCCGCATGGGAGCGCACGCACCCCGAGGGCGGTCCGGCGGGGACCGGCGCCGCCGGCGGCGGGGCCTGATCAGTAGACTGGGCGGGAAACCAGCCCCTTCACCCAGGAGTACCTGTGACCACCGAACGCACCCTTGTCCTCGTCAAGCCCGACGGTGTCTCCCGCGGCCTGACCGGTGCCATCCTTGCCCGCGTCGAGGCGAAGGGCTACCGCCTCGCGGCCCTCGAGCAGCTCACGCCGAGCCGCGAGCTGCTGGCCGAGCACTACGCCGAGCACGAGGGCAAGCCCTTCTACGAGCCGCTGCTCGAGTTCATGGCGAGCGGCCCCGTGGTCGCGGCGGTCTTCGAGGGCGAGCGCGTCATCGAGGGCTTCCGCTCGCTCGCCGGCGCGACTGACCCGACCGCCGCGGCCCCGGGAACCATCCGCGGCGACTTCGGCCGCGACTGGGGCCTGAAGGTCCAGCAGAACCTCGTCCACGGGTCCGACTCGCCCGAGTCCGCCGCGCGCGAGATCGGCATCTGGTTCTCCCGCTGACTCTCGGGTACGCATCTCGACGCTGATTTCGCGTTTCGGGTACGCGCGCCAGCGGCCGATCCTTCCGGAGGATCCACAGACGACGACGGCCGGCGCCTTCCGTGTGGAAGGCGCCGGCCGTCGTCGTACCCGGAATGCCGGAAAGCCGACGAGATGCGTACCCGGAACGGCAGAAGCGCGACGAGATGCGTACCCGAAACGGCGAGGGGGGCTACATGGTGGAGGGGACGAAGAGGTTCAGGAAGCGGAAGAAGATCGTCGCGATGACCGCGACGTAGAGCACCGCCACCGTCACCCAGCCCCAGTCGGCGAGGGCCTTCGCGACCCGGGCCGGCGCGGGGATGACGCCGTGGGCGACGTTGCGGGCGGTGGTCCAGACGAAGAGGGGGATCATCATGGCCCACACGATCATGCACAGCGGGCACAGGATCCCGATGGCGTAGAGGGCCTGGCTCCACAGCCAGATGACGAAGACGAAGCCGAGCGTGACGCCGACCTGCAGGCCGACCCAGAACCATCGGCTGAAGCGGGCCCCGGCCAGGAGCGCCATCGCCACGGTGATCGTGACCGCGAAGGCCACGATCCCGATGAACATGTTCGGAAAACCGAAGAGCGAGCTCTGCCATGTGCTCATGACCTCGCCGCAGGAGACCCACGGGTTGACGTCGCAGATCGTGGTGTGGCTGGGGTTGATGAGCTTCTCGATCTTCTCGAGGACGAGTTCGCCCGAGGCGAGCCAGCCGACCACGCTCGTGACCAGCACGAGCCACGCGAACGGGACGGTGCGGGTCATCACGTGCCGGTCGCCGTCGGGGAGGGCGGCCGTCCCGTCCGTGCCGGCCTCGTGGGTCTCGGACGCGGTCGTTGCCCGGCTCGGGCTGCTCTGGGGAGTCATGGAGGTCCTTCCTGCGGGATGCTCCGATTCTAGGCTGCCCGTCTGGGCGATCACTGGAGCCCGTCCAGCCCCGCCCGCGGGCCGGACCCCGCGCGACGCGGCGGCGGCGGGCGCGCCCTTCCGGATCTTGCCGGGCCGGCATGTGAGAGAATGCCAGTGGCCGGACGCTGATCCACATGCAGTGCCCGGTCCGGTGCTCAGCGAGAAGACCGCCGCCCCGTGCCCGTCCGGATCCACCGATCCCGACCGGGATGCGCGGGCCAGAGCGGCACCTGCCCGGCCTCGACCGGTGGCGGGTTGCAACGTGGCGCCGGCCCGCGCGGGATTCCGCGAGGGCACAGGACTGACTTCGTCGGCGCCTGCGGGTGCCGACTCGTGGCGCCGCCGCGGCCGCCGTATGTGGGGACGGACGGGGCGGCCTTTGGAGTACGTACAGATGGATATGGAACAGCAGCCGGGCGCAGCCGCACCTGACGACGCAGCGGTAGCCGAGCACGTGGCAGTCGAGCAGCAGAAGCCCCGCCGCACCACCCGGCGGCGCAGCGCCTCGAGCCCGGCCGCGTCGCCGGCCGCCGCCCAGGAGCCGGCAGAGGTGGACGCCGCCGTGGCGGAGGCGCCCCAGATCGCCAGCACCGAGGTCAGCGAGGCCGAGGCCAGCGCGGCTGAGCCGCCGGCCAAGCCGAAGCGGGCGACCCGCACGCGCCGCGCCGCCGCCGCGACCAAGGAGCCAACCGCCGAGCCGGTGGCTGCCGAGCAGGCCGCAGAGGCCGCCAGGCTGCAGGGGGAGCAGCAGGCTGCCCCCGCCAACGACGCCGAAGCCGTCCCGGCGGCCCAGCCTGCCGCTGAGGCGACGGCTGCCGTCCCGGCGGCCCAGCCAGCCGCTGAGGTGACGGGCGCCGAGGGCACGGAGGCCACCGAGCAGAAGGCGCTGCGCCGACGGCGGACCTCCGCCAGGGCCGCCGCGGTGAAGGAGGAGACGCGCCGTCCCGAGCACGCGGCCGCTGCGGACCAGGCGCAGGCACCGCAGGACGAGGACGCCGCTGCTCCCGCGGCCGGTTCCCGGGCCAAGAGCTCGGTCCGCGCCCGCCGCCGCGCTGCGGCGCGACCGGGTGCAGCCGGCGAGGCCCCGGCCGAGGTGGTGCAGGCCGCTGCCGCAGCCGAGCCCGAGAAGCAGGCCGCAGAGCCGAACACCCGGAAAGCGGCCCCGCAGGAATCCGCGCCGGCCCGCGCCCCGCGCGAGGAGGCAGCCGCCCCGCAAGCCGCCGAGGCGGAGACCGGGGAGCAGCCGGAGGGCGGCTTCGCGTCGCTCTTCCGGGAGCCCATCTCTCCGACCTCGATGATCTTCCAGGCCCCTGACCTCAGCACGGTCGTGCGGCCGGTGGCCGCAGAGCCCGTGGAGGACCACGAGGAGGAGCAGGAGGAGGACGAGGAGTCGGAGCTGACCGGACGCCGTCGCCGCCGCGGACGCGGCCGCCGGGGCCGCACGCGCGCCTCCGAGGCCGGCGACGACCAGGACGCCGAGCACGGCGACGCTGACGAGGAGACCGACGAGGTCACGTCCCGCCGCCGCAGGCGCCGCCGCCGCGGCGAGGCCGACCTCGAGCTCGAGGGCGGCCTCGACGACGACCCGCCCGGAACGGTGACCCGCGTCCGCGCGCCCCGCACGCCGTCGGAGCCGACGAGCACCCGCGTGCAGAGCGTGAAGGGCTCCACCCGCCTCGAGGCCAAGAAGCAGCGCCGCCGCGAGTCCCGCGAGTCGGGGCGCCGCCGCCACGTCATCACCGAGGCCGAGTTCCTGGCGCGCCGCGAGTCCGTGGACCGCCAGATGGTGGTCCGCCAGAAGGACGACCGCATCCAGATCGCGGTCCTCGAGGACGGCGTGCTGGCGGAGCACTTCGTCTCCAAGACGCAGCAGGACTCGCTCATCGGCAACGTCTACCTCGGCCGGGTCCAGAACGTGCTGCCCTCCATGGAGGCGGCTTTCGTGGACATCGGCCGCGGCCGCAACGCCGTCCTGTACGCCGGCGAGGTCAACTGGGACGCGGCTGGCCTCGACGGCGCCCCGCGCCGCATCGAGAACGCGCTCAAGTCCGGGGACTCCGTCCTCGTCCAGGTCACGAAGGACCCGGTGGGCCACAAGGGTGCGCGGCTCACGAGCCAGATCTCCCTGCCCGGCCGCTACCTCGTGTACGTGCCCGGCGGATCGATGACGGGCATCTCCCGCAAGCTGCCCGACGTCGAGCGGGCGCGGCTGAAGAAGATCCTCAAGGACCGGCTCCCCGAGGACGCCGGGGTGATCGTGCGCACCGCCGCCGAGGGCGCGAGCGAGGAAGAGCTCACCCACGACATCAACAGGCTCCGCGCCCAGTGGGAGTCGATCCAGGAGCAGGCCTCCAGCACCAAGGTGCTCGCGCCGGAGCTCCTGTACGGCGAGCCCGACCTGACCATCAAGGTGGTCCGCGACGTCTTCAACGAGGACTTCTCGAAGCTCATCGTGAGCGGCGAGGAGGCCTGGGACACGATCGAGGCCTACGTCACCTACGTCGCGCCGGACCTCCTCGGTCGGCTCGAGAAGTACGAGGCGGACGAGGACGTCTTCGCCCACTGGCGCATCGACGAGCAGATCCACAAGGCGCTCGACCGCAAGGTGTTCCTGCCCTCGGGCGGCTCCCTCGTGATCGACCGGACCGAGGCCATGACGGTGGTCGACGTCAACACCGGCAAGTTCACCGGCTCGGGCGGCAACCTCGAGGAGACCGTCACCAAGAACAACCTCGAGGCCGCGGAGGAGATCGTCCGCCAGCTGCGCCTGCGGGACATCGGCGGCATCATCGTGATCGACTTCATCGACATGGTGCTCGAGTCCAACCGCGACCTCGTGCTCCGCCGTCTGGTCGAGTGCCTCGGGCGTGACCGCACCAAGCACCAGGTGGCCGAGGTCACCTCGCTCGGGCTGGTCCAGATGACCCGCAAGCGCATGGGCACGGGCCTGCTCGAGGTCTTCAGCGAGAACTGCGAGGTGTGCGGCGGCCGCGGCGTCATCACCCACGAGGAGCCCGTGGAGCGCGGCAGCCGTCCGCCGGCGCCGGCACCCGAGCACCAGGCCCCCCGCGGACTGAGGGCGCCGCCGCCAGCAGCGGGCGCAAGCGCCGCCGCCGCGGCAGCGGGCAGCCGGCCGAGCCGCAGGCGGCCCCGGCGCAGCCCGCCGCTCCGCCGGCCGACGACGCCGAGCGCCAGGCCCGCGCCCAGGCGACCCGCGCCGCTCTTGCCGCCGTGGCAGCAGCGGCCCACGCTGCCCACCTGCACGACGGCGAGCACCCCGCGCCCGCCGAGCACGCACCCGCTGCCGGGCCCGCCCCGGAGGCGCCCGCACAGCAGACCGCACAGCAGACCGCGCAGCAGGCGCCCGCAGCCACGTCCACCGTCCCGGCGGAGGCGGCCGGCGCGGCCGAGCACGCCGCCGCACGGCAGGCCCAGGAGCCGGTGCGCGCCCTGGCCTCGTCCGCCCCGGCGGCCCGGGCTGAGGCAACCCACGGGCCTGCCACGGCCCGCGCCACCTCCGAAGGCGAGGACGGCCGGCCCGTCCTCACGATCGGCGGGGAGCGGATCGAGATCCCGCACGGCGACACGCCGCACGAGCCCCCGGCCGCCGCACCGGCCCTGAGCCTCGACGCGCTCAGCCACGCGTTCGACCAGCTCACGGGGGAGCGGCACGCGCCGAGCGAGGTCGAGCCGCGCCAGGGCCGCAAGCGCCGCAGCCGCGGCGCCCGCAGCGGCCAGGGCTCGGCGGAGGTGACGCGCGTCGAGGAGACCGCAGGCGCCGTCGGCGGCCAGACGCGCTCCGCCGCTGCGCCCGCGCAGCCGGCAGAGGCAGGCCGGGCCGCCAAGGACAGCCCGAAGGACGAGGGCGGCCCCATGATCCTCGGCGTCGGCGTCCCGGCGTCGGAGCTGTAGCGCTGTGGGCAGCGTTCCGCGCGTCCTGAGCATCGCCGGCTCCGACCCCTCGGGCGGAGCCGGCATCCAGGCCGACCTGAAGAGCATTGCGGCGATGGGCGGCTACGGCATGTGCGCCATCACGGCGCTCACCGCCCAGAACACCCGCGGTGTCACCGCAGTGCACACCCCGCCGGCGGACTTCCTCGCGGCCCAGCTCGAGGCCGTCGGCAGCGACATCCAGATCGATGCGGTGAAGATCGGCATGCTCGCCGACGCGGAGGTGATCCGCACGGTGGCCGCCTGGCTCGAGCGGGCGCGGCCGGCCGTCGTCGTGCTCGATCCGGTGATGGTCGCCACGAGCGGCGACCGGCTCCTCGCCGCGGACGCCGAGGAGGCGCTGCGCGACCTGCTCGCCCACGCCCATCTCGTCACGCCCAATCTGCCCGAGCTCGGGGCGCTGCTCGGAGAGGCGACGGCATCGTCCTGGGAGGAGGCGCTCGACCAGGGGCGCCGGCTCTCTGAGCGCACCGGGGGAGCGGTGCTCGTCAAGGGCGGCCACCTCGACGGCGCGGCCTGTCCCGACGCGATCGTCGATGCCCGGCGCGGAGCGGACGGCGTCCTCGTACAGCTCGACGGCGATCGGGTGTCCACCCGCAACACGCACGGCACCGGCTGCTCGCTGTCCTCCGCACTGGCCACGGTGCAGGTCCGCACCGGCGACTGGGCGCGCTCGCTCGCGGTGGTCAAGGAGTGGCTGCGCGGTGCGCTGGCCGCCTCGGGCGACCTCGAGGTCGGCGGGGGCCACGGCCCCGTGCACCACTTCCACCACCTCACGGGGTCCGTTCCCCTCGCCGAGGGCGAGTTCACGGACGGGCTCTGGCGCGACACGGCCAAGGTCCGGGCCGAGATCGACGCGCTGCCGTTCGTCGCCCAGCTCGACGACGGGACACTGTCCCAGGCGCACTTCGCCTACTACCTCACCCAGGACGCCCTGTACCTCAACGGGTACTCCCGCGTCCTGGCCAGGGCGAGCGCGCTCGCCCCGACGGAGGAGGAGCAGGCCTTCTGGGCGGAGGGCGCCCGGGTCTGCCTAGAGGTCGAGGCCGAGCTGCACCGCACCTGGCTCTCCCGCCATCCGCAGCCCGCGCACGACGCCGCCGCGGCCGGGGCGGGGACCGGCGGCACCGGCGCTGCCGTCCCCGGCCCGGTGACGAAGGCCTACGTGGACCACCTGCTCGCGGCCTCTGCGTCCGGAAGCTATGCCGTGCTCGCCGCGGCAGCGCTGCCCTGCTACTGGATCTACGCCGAGGTCGGCGCGGCCCTGCACGCGCGGCATGCCGCCCGGCCCGAGAAGGACGCGCATCCGTACGGCGCCTGGATCGGCACGTACGCCGACGAGGGCTTTGCCGCGGCGACCCGCCGTGCCATCGCCTTCACCGACGCCGCGGGCCGCCGCGCCTCGGTCGACGAGCGCACGGCGATGCGCGAGGCCTTCGCCGCGTCCGCCGTCTACGAGCGCGAGTTCTTCGACGCGCCGCGCAGGTTCGCGTGACGGGGCACGCCCGGCCGGTGGGATACACTGGTCGGGCGTGCTTTTCCGGCAGGCAGTGGCCGGGTAGGCCTCATTTGCGGCCGGACAGAGGACTAGCGTATTCTTGATCCTCGGTGCTTGCGCCGTCACTTGGGTATTCACTCCCAGGGATTCCCCTCGCGGACTCACGGCAGAAGCACACTTGGGCGCCTGACGCGCCGTGCGAAGGCACGGACGCCGGGCGCCGCGCGCAAAGAGCTTTTGGAAATATCAGTCGAGAGAAGTGAGTTCCCCAGTGGTGTACGCGATTGTCCGCGCCGGCGGCCGTCAGGAGAAGGTGTCCGTCGGAGACCTCGTCACCCTCAACCGCGTGGCCGGTGAGGCCGGCAGCACCATCGAGCTGCCCGCCCTCCTGCTGGTCGATGGCGAGAAGGTGACCTCCGCCGCTGCCGAGCTGGCCAAGGTGACGGTCACGGCCGAGGTCCTCGAGGACCTGCGCGGCCCGAAGATCGTCATCCAGAAGTACAAGAACAAGACCGGTTACAAGAAGCGCCAGGGCCACCGCCAGGAGCTGACCAAGGTCAAGATCACCGGCATCAACGCCTGAACCTTCGGGTTCGCCCAGACTCTAGATTTCCTCAGGGAGGCACAGCTCATGGCACACAAGAAGGGCGCAAGCTCCACCCGCAACGGCCGCGACTCGAACGCCCAGCGCCTCGGCGTCAAGCGCTTCGGCGGCCAGTCCGTCAACGCCGGCGAGATCATCGTCCGCCAGCGCGGCACGCACTTCCACCCCGGCAACGGCGTGGGTCGCGGCAAGGATGACACCCTCTTCGCTCTGACCGCGGGCGCGGTCCAGTTCGGCACCCGTGGCGGGCGCCGGATCGTGGACATCGTCGTCGCTGCGTAGCAGAGGACAGGCAGCAGCGGCTGCGCCCTTGGGCGCGGTCCGTTGACACAGGGTGGAGTGGGCCAGTGGTCCGCTCCACCCTTTTGCTGTGTCCCCACTCCGTTCCGGAGGGGCAGGCACGGCCCAGCACTAGAATCGGGTGACAGGCCCGAAGAGCTAAGGAGAATGACGTGGCGAGCTTCGTGGACCGCGTAGTCCTGCACGTCTCGGGCGGGAACGGCGGCCACGGCTGCATCTCGGTCAAGCGCGAGAAGTTCAAGCCGCTCGGCGGCCCCGACGGCGGCAACGGCGGCAACGGCGGCGACGTCGTCCTGCGCGTGTCGCACCAGACCACGACGCTGCTCGACTACCACCATTCCCCGCACCGGCACGCCCAGAACGGCGGCCCCGGCATGGGCGACTGGCGCGCCGGGCACACCGGCGACACGCTCGTGCTGCCCGTGCCGGACGGCACCGTGGTCAAGTCCCGCGACGGGAAGGTCCTGGCGGACCTGGTCGGCGAGGGCGCCGAGTACGTGGCCGCGGCCGGCGGCCAGGGCGGCCTCGGCAACGCCGCGCTCGCCTCGGCCAAGCGCAAGGCCCCCGGCTTCGCCCTCCTCGGGATCCCCGGGGACGAGCGGGACATCGTCCTCGAGCTCAAGTCGATCGCGGACATCGCCCTCGTCGGCTACCCCTCGGCAGGCAAGTCGAGCCTCATCGCCGCCATGTCCGCCGCCCGCCCGAAGGTCGCCGACTACCCCTTCACGACCCTCGTGCCCAACCTCGGCGTGGTCCAGGCCGGCGACGTGCGCTTCACCATCGCCGACGTCCCGGGCCTCATCGAGGGCGCGAGCGAGGGCCGCGGCCTCGGCCACGACTTCCTTCGCCACGTCGAACGGTGCGCGGCGATCGTCCACGTCCTCGACTGCGGCACCCTCGAGGCCGACCGCAACCCCATCGACGACCTCGACGTGATCGAGCGCGAGCTCGAGAAGTACGCCGTGGACATGAGCTACGCGGGCGCCGACGGGCAGGCGCAGCCGCTCAACGCCCGTCCCAAGCTCGTGGCCCTGAACAAGACGGACCTGCCCGACGGGAAGGACATGGCCGAGATGGTCCGGCCGGAGCTCGAGCGCCGCGGATACCGCGTCTTCGAGGTCTCCGCGACGAGCCACGCGGGCCTCAAGCCCCTCGGCTTCGCGATGGCCGAGATCGTCCAGGCCGCCCGGGACGCCGTCCAGGCCGCCCCGCCGAAGGTGGCACCCGCCGTCCTCCGTCCCCGCGCCGTGAACGAGGCCGGATTCACGATCCGGCGCGAGGAGCGCAACCTCGAGCCGCTGTTCCGCGTCCTGGGGGAGAAGCCGGAGAAGTGGGTCAAGCAGACCGACTTCACCAACGAGGAGGCCATCGGGTACCTCGCGGACCGCCTCGACCGCCTCGGGGTGGAGGACCAGCTCTTCAAGGTCGGCGCGAAGCCGGGGGACACCGTGGTCATCGGCGAGGACAACGCGGTGGTCTTCGACTGGGAGCCGACCATGATGACCGGGGCCGAGGTGCTCACCGGGCCCCGGGGCACGGACCTGCGCCTCGCAGACTGGGAACGCCCCACCCGCGCCCAGAAGCGCGAGGACTACGAGGACCGCAAGGCCGCGAGGGCCGCGGCGCGCGAGGAGCTCGAGGCCGAGCGCCGCGCCGGCATCTGGACCGAGTCGTCGCGGCGCCGGACGCCGGAGAAGGACACCGTGGCCGCCGAGGAGGCCGCCGAGGGAGAGTGGGTCGATGACGACGACGACCTCTGAGGCCACCGCGCGCGGGCGCGAATGGCTGCCCGAGGCCCGCAGGATCGTGGTCAAGGTCGGCTCCTCGTCCCTGACGACGATCCGGGGCGGCATCTCGGAGAAGGCCCTCAAGGCGCTCGTCGACACCCTCGCCGAGCGTGCCAACGCCGGCACCGAGATCGTCCTCGTCTCCTCGGGTGCCATCGCCGCCGGCCTGGCCCCGCTCGGGCTGGCGCGCCGGCCCAAGGACCTCGCCACCCAGCAGGCTGCGGCGAGCGTGGGGCAGGGGTTGCTCATGGCGCGCTACACGCAGGCGTTCACGGCGCACGGCGTGACCGTAAGCCAGGTGCTCCTCACCGCCGACGACCTCGTGCGCCGGACCCAGTACAAGAACGCGCACCGCGCCCTCGAGAAGCTCCTGCACCTCGGCGTGGTCCCGGTGGTGAACGAGAACGACACCGTGGCCACGCATGAGATCCGCTTCGGCGACAATGACAGGCTCGCCGCGCTCGTGGCCCACCTCGTACACGCCGACGCGCTCGTGCTCCTCTCCGATGTGGACTCCGTCTACACGGGGCCGCCGACCGAGGGGGGCGTGCGGATCGACCACGTCCGCGACGCCGCCGACCTCGACGGGGTGAGGATCGGCAGCGCCGGCAAGGCCGGCGTGGGCACCGGCGGCATGGCCACCAAGGTCGAGGCCGCGAGCATCGCCGCCAGCTCCGGCATTCCCGCCCTCGTGACCTCCACCGCCGCCGCTGCGCGCGCCCTCGCCGGGGAGGACGTGGGCACCTGGTTCAGCGTGAGCGGACGTCGCAAGCCGGTGCGGCTGCTCTGGCTCGAGCACCTCGCGGCGGTCCGGGGGACCCTCACGCTCGACGACGGCGCCGTCCGGGCCGTCGGGCAGCGTCACCGCTCGCTGCTGCCCGCCGGCATCACGGCCGTCTCGGGGGAGTTCGAGGCAGGCGACCCGGTGGAGATCGCCGACCAGTCCGGCCACGTGCTCGCCCGCGGGCTCGTCAACTTCTCCGCGGACGAGCTCCCGGCCATGCTGGGCCGCTCGACCAGGGACCTCGGGCGCGAGCTCGGGCCCGAGTACGAGCGCGTCGTCGTCCACGTCGACGACCTCGTGCTCGTGTGACGCCGGGCGGGGCCCGCCCGCGCCCGCCTCGGTAGACTTGTTGCATGACCGACACCGCGCGCGCGAATGCGCCTGCCTCCGTCCAGCCCGAGACCACTGCTGCCACCGCACCGGCCACCCCGGCGCCCGGGCAGGCCGTGCTCGTTCCGGCGGACGTCGAGGCGGCGGTCCACGCGATCGGCGACCGCGCCCGCACCGCCTCGCGCGTGCTGGCCCGCGCCAACCGCGCCTGGAAGGACCGCGCGCTCCGGGCGATCGGCGCCGCGCTGAAGGAGAACGAGGCCGCGATCCTCGCCGCCAACAGCGAGGACCTCGAGGCGGGACGCGCCAACGGCACATCCAAGGCCCTGCTCGACCGGCTCGCCCTGAACCCGGCCCGCATCGACGGACTCGTCGATGCCCTCGAGACCCTGGCGGGGCTGCCCGACCCCGTGGGCACCGTGGTCCGGGGCCAGACGCTGCCCAACGGGGTGCGGGTGCGCCAGGTCAACGTGCCGATGGGCGTGGTCGCCGCCATCTACGAGGCGCGCCCCAACGTGACCGTGGACATCGCCGGGCTGGCCCTCAAGAGCGGCAATGCCGTCATCCTGCGCGGCGGCAGCGCGGCGGGCCACACCAACGCGGCCCTGCTGGGGATCATCCGCGACGCCCTCGCCTCCGTGGGCCTCCCCGACGACGCCGTGCAGAGCGTGGACGCCTACGGGCGCGAGGGCGGCAACGCCCTCATGAGGGCCCGGGGCCGGGTGGACGTGCTGATCCCGCGCGGCGGCCGCGACCTGATCCAGAATGTGGTGCTCAACTCGACCGTGCCCGTCATCGAGACCGGCGAGGGCAACGTCCACGTGTTCGTCGACGCGAGCGCCGACGAGCGCATGGCGGTGGAGATCCTTATCAACGCCAAGACGCAGCGCCCGAGTGTCTGCAACACGGTCGAGACCGTCCTGGTCCACAAGGACTCCACGGTGCTGCCCGCCGTCGCGCGGGCCCTCGCCGAGCGCGGTGTGCGCCTGCACGTCGACGGGCGCACCCTCGCGGCGCTGCCGGCCGACGTGGCCGCGGACGAGGCGACCGACCGGGACTGGGCCACCGAGTACATGGACCTCGAGCTCGCGGTCGCCACGGTGGACGGACTCGACGAGGCGATCGCGCACATCCGCCGCTGGAGCACCGGCCACACCGAGGCCATCATCACCAACGACCTCGCGAACGCCGAGCGCTTCATCGCCGAGGTCGACTCGGCCGCGGTCATGGTCAACGCCTCGACCCGGTTCACCGACGGCGGCGAGCTCGGACTCGGCGCAGAGGTGGGGATCTCCACCCAGAAGCTGCACGCCCGCGGCCCCATGGGCCTGTCGGAGCTGACGACCACCAAGTGGATCGTGCAGGGCGAGGGGCAGGTCCGCGCCTGATCCGCCGGGGTAGGATGATAGCCAGTCCAGATGCTTCATCTGAGAGACACGACCTGAAGGGGAGACCATGCTGGCAACGCTGATCAGCACCGCAGTCAACGTCACAGCGGAGGCCGCCGGCCACGAGGAGCCCGCGCCGCTCATCGCACCGCCGCTCGTCATCGGTGTGACGATGTTCGTGATCTTCGCAGTGCTGATGTTCGTGACGGTCTCCTACACCAACCTCGGCCGCCGCCACGAGGCCGTCGACGAGCACGCGGATCCGCACCGCCAGCACCCGAACAAGCACGACCGCGGCCAGGGCCACTGAACCCTTTCGCCTTGGCCCCAGCAGAGCAGCCCCGGAGCGCACGCCGTCACCGCCTCGGTGTCATGGGCGGCACCTTCGATCCGATCCACCACGGCCACCTTGTTGCGGCCAGCGAGGTCGCGTCGAAGTTCGATCTCGACGAGGTCGTGTTCGTGCCGACGGGGGAGCCGTGGCAGAAGTCCAAGAGCACGGTCAGCGCCGCCGAGCACCGCTACCTCATGACGGTGATCGCGACAGCGTCGAACCCGCGCTTCACGGTGAGCCGCGTGGACATCGACCGGCCCGGCCCGACGTACACGAAGGACACGCTGCGCGACCTGCGGCGGCTGCGGCCCGAGGCCGACCTCTACTTCATCACCGGCGCCGACGCCATGGCGCAGATCGTGGGGTGGAAGGACGTCGACGAGCTGTGGGAGCTCGCCCACTTCGTGGGCGTGACCCGGCCCGGCCATGAGCTGCACGACCTCGGCCGGACGGACGTCAGCCTCCTCGAGGTGCCCGCGATGGCGATCTCCTCGACGGACTGCCGCGCGCGCGTGGCCGTGGCCGAGCCGGTCTGGTATCTGGTTCCCGACGGCGTGGTGCAGTACATCGCCAAGTACGGCCTCTACCGTGGGAAGGGCCGCCCGTCCGACGACGGCGACGGCCACGCGCAGGACGAGAACGGAGAGGCAGGGAGCACAGCAGCTGCTGTGCGATGAGCAGGCATGAGCAACGAGGATAGGCCGATCACGAGCCGGCGCGAGCGTCGCCTGGCCCAGCAGGCTGCACTCGCCTCGGCCCCGCAGCAGCAGCTGACGCCGGACCAGGCCGAGGCGGAGGCCCGTGGCCGGGCCGAGGCGGCGGCCGCGGCCGCCCGTGCCCGGTCCGAAGCCCTCGCGGCTGCCCACGGCGCGGCTGCGGCGTCAGCGCGCGGCGGCCACGCGCCGTCGTCCGCCGCCGTGCCGCCCGCACCCGCCCGCGCCCCCCGCGCCCGCACCGCGGGAAGCGAGCCGGCGCCCTCCGAGCGCAGCTCCCAGGCGCGCGCCCGGGACCGCGCTGCCCAGCGCGTGCTGCGGGAGCTGGCCGAGAAGGAGCAGGCCGCCCAGAACGCCCGGCAGTCCTTCCCGACCCGCCGCTCCATCCGCGAACGCGAGACGGGCAAGATCCCGCCGATCACGGGTGTTCCCGGAGCGCCCGCCCAGCAGCCGCCGGCCGAGGCCCCCGGAGGGCCGGCTCCCTCGGCCCAGCCGCTGCCGGTCGTCCCCCGGCCGCAGGGCCCACCTGAGGGCGGCACGGCGCCCGTGCCCGGCGTCGACCCGGCGCCGCCGACGGCCATGCAGGGGATCGTGCCGCAGGGCCTGACGGTCACCCCCGCACTGGGCCCCGAGACCGGCTCCTTCCGCCGGCTCAGCCACGAGCAGATCGCCGCCGCCCGCGAACTGCTCAAGGAGCAGGCCAAGAACCAGGCGGCCATGCTCGAGGCCCAGCGCGGCGGGGCCGGGACCGAAGTCGACCCGGCGCTCCTCGCCGAGCAGGTGGCCATGGCCGAGCGCGCCGCCGTGCTGAACCGCCGCGCCCAGGCCAAGCAGCGCCTCGCCGAGGAATCGCGGAAGGAAGCGGCGGCTCCGCCGCGGAAGGCGCCCGCCCCCGCGGCCACCGACAACCTCGCGATGGTGACCCCGCTCGAGTTCGTGCGGGTGCCGGGGGTCCCGCACCCGGTCATGAAGCCCCCCACGACCACCCACGTGCCCGTGGTCACCGGGAAGAATGCGCGCCAGCCGCGGTCCGCGGGCGCCGGACCTGCCGGCTCGCGGCCCGTGGACGTCCGCCGCGCCCAGCCCCGCGGGGACATGCCGGAAGGCGCCCCAGTCTCTGCCCGCAGCGCCCACGGTCTCGACCCGCTCGATTCCGCGCACGCGGGCATGGGCCGGGCCCAGCGCGAGCGCATCGTGCTCCTGGCCATCGGCGCGGTCGGCATCCTCGCCCTCATCGTCGCCATCATCATGATCGTGCTGGGCGGCAAGTAGCCCGCCCCGCAGCAGCAAGCTTCCAAGGAGAAGAGTGAGCGCAACAGAGACGGCCGTCGAGCTGGCCCGCACGGCCGCGAAGGCCGCAGCAGACAAGCTGGCCGAGAACATCGTCGCCGTAGACGTGAGCGAACGGCTCGCGATCACCGACGTCTTCGTCATCGCCTCGGCGGACACCGAGCGGCAGGTCAACGCCGTGGTGGACAACATCGAGGACGAGCTGATCGTCCAGCTGGACCGGCGCCCCGTGCGCCGCGAGGGCCGCTCCGAGGGCCGCTGGGTCCTGCTCGACTTCGGCGACGTCGTGGTCCACGTCATGCACCGCGAGGACCGCGCCTTCTACGCGCTCGAGCGCCTCTGGAAGGACTGCCCTCTGGTGGACCTCGGCCTCGACGACGCGGGGGCCTCCGCCTCCGCCGCGGGCTGAGGGCGGTGCACCCCGACGCCGCACGCGGGGCGCTGCGGCGCATCGTGTTCTGGCGCCATGGGCGCACCGACTGGAACGCCGCCGGCCGGTTCCAGGGGCAGACCGACATCCCGCTGAACGAGGAGGGCCACCGCCAGGCCCACCAGGCCGCGCGCCGGCTCGCCTCGCTCTCCCCGTCCGCCATCGTCTCCTCGGACCTGGACCGCACGCGGGCGACCGCCGAGGCCCTCGCCGCGGTGACCGGCCTGCCGGTGGCCGTGGACAGCGGGCTGCGCGAGACCAACGCCGGCGCCTGGCAGGGGCACACATTCGATGCGATCCGGGGCATGGACCCCGAGGCGCTCCGCCGCTGGGAGGACGGCGACGTCAACACGGCCGCGGGCGGCGCCGAGACGCGCCTCGACGTCGCCGCCCGCGTCCACCGCGCCGTGGACCGCGCCCTCGCCGCGGTGCCCGCCGACGGGACCCTCGTGGTCGTGAGCCACGGCGGTGCCATCCGCGTGGGCCTCGCCCACCTGCTGGGCCTGCCGCACGACCTCTGGGGCGCGCTGGCGGGGCTCTCGAACTGCTCGTGGTCCATCCTCGAGGAGCGCCGGCCGCACCGCGATGGGGGTCCCCGGTGGCGGCTGGGCGAGCACAACGCGGGGACCCTGCCCGTGCCCGTCACCGTCGAAGAGGGCTGACGCACGACGTCGCGCGGCGGCCGCCGCTGATTTGTGCGGACGGGCCGCGAGGCTCTAAGATAATCGAGTTGCTCCGGACGGGGTGAAGGGCTCTGAAGGCCCGTCACGACACGTCTGGAACCGACTTCCGGGGCTGTGGCGCAGCTGGTAGCGCACCTGCATGGCATGCAGGGGGTCAGGGGTTCGAGTCCCCTCAGCTCCACGGGGGTATGGCGCAGTTGGTAGCGCGTCTGCATGGCATGCAGAAGGTCAGGGGTTCGAATCCCCTTACCTCCACGGAGTTGCTCGTATCAAAAGTGCATCCGAGCTGTGAGGCCGCCCGATGGGCGGCCTCACGCGTTTCCGGAGGAGGGCAACCGCCCCGCGGCCTAGCTCTGCCCCTCGGCTCCGGCAGCGAGGTTGGCCTTGATGGTTTCCATGACGGTCGTGTCCGCAAGGGTCGTGACGTCGCCGATCGGGCGCTGCTCTGCGACGTCGCGCAGGAGCCGGCGCATGATCTTTCCCGACCGCGTCTTGGGCAGCTCAGGGACGATCATGATCTGCCTCGGCCTCGCGATCTTGCCGATCTCGTGTTCGACGTGCTCGCGCAGTTCCTGCACGACGTCGGGCCCGCCGTCTCCCGCGTCTGCGCGGAGAATGACAAACGCCACAATCCCCTGGCCGCCCACCTCATCCGAGGCCCCCACGACCGCGGCCTCGGCTACTTTGGGATGCGCCACGAGGGCCGACTCGATCTCTGTTGTCGAGAGGCGGTGCCCGGAGACATTCATGACGTCGTCCACGCGTCCGAGCAACCAGATGTCGCCGTCCTCGTCGCGCTTGGCCCCGTCGCCGGCGAAGTACAGCCCAGGGAACCGCGACCAGTAGGTCTCGACGTACCGCTTGTCATCTCCCCAGATCGTCCGCAGCATGGCTGGCCACGGCTCGGTCAGCACAAGATAGCCTCCGGACCCCTTCGGGACGGGGCGGCCCTCGTCATCCACGACATCGGCGAAGACCCCGGGCAGTGCGCGCATGGCGGCGCCCGGCTTCGCCGGCGTGACACCCGGCAGGGGGCTGATCATCTGCATGCCGGTTTCGGTCTGCCACCAGGTGTCGACCACCGGCACTCGACTGTGGCCGATGTTCTCGCGATACCAGACGTATGCCTCGGGGTTGATCGGCTCCCCGACGGTACCGAGCACCCTGAGTGAGCCCAAGTCGAAGCGTCCGGGGATGTCCTCGCCCCACTTCATGAAGGTGCGGATGGCCGTGGGCGCGCAGTAGAGGATCGAGACCTTGTATTTGTCGATGATCTCCCACCACCTTCCCCGGTGCGGGGCGTCGGGGGTCCCCTCGTAGAGCACGGACGTCGCAGCGTTGCTGAGCGGCCCATAGACGATGTAGCTGTGCCCCGTCACCCAGCCGATGTCCGCGGCCGTCCAGAAGACGTCGGTGTCGGCCTTGAGGTCGAAGACGCCCCAGTGGGTATAGGAACAGCCGACCAGGTAGCCGCCAGAGGTGTGGAGGATGCCCTTGGGCTTCCCGGTCGTGCCAGAGGTGTACATGACGTAGAGCGGATGCTCGGCGTCGAAGGCCTCCGGATCGTGGTGGATGTCGGCCTGTTCGACCGTCTCATGCCACCAGTGGTCGCGCCCCTCCGTCCACCCCACGTCCTGGCCCGTGCGCCGCACTACGAGCACACTGTGGACGTCCGGGCAGTCCACGAGCGCCTCATCGACCGCAGGCTTAAGGGCCGTGGCGTTGCCCCTGCGGTACCCGCCGTCGGCCGTGATGACGACGTGCGCGTCACAGTCCAGGATGCGGGCCTGCAGCGCTTCGGAAGAGAATCCGCCGAAGACGACCGTATGCGGAGCCCCGAGCCTCGCACACGCGAGCATGGCCACGACGGTTTCCGGGATCATCGGCATGTAGATGGCCACCCGGTCACCGGCCCTGACCCCGAGGCCCGCCAAGGTGTTGGCCGCCTGGCACACCGCTTCGGTGAGCTCTGCGTAGGTGATGGTGCGGCTGTCGCCCGGCTCGCCCTCGAAGTAGAAGGCCACACGCTCCCCGAGGCCCGCCTCCAGGTGCCGGTCCAGGCAGTTGTACGCCACGTTCAGGCGCCCTCCGACGAACCATTTGGCAAACGGGGGATTCGACCAGTCGAGAACTGTCTCCCACTTCTTCGACCACGTGAGCCGCTCGGCCTGCTTGGCCCAGAACGCGAGCGGATCGCGCTCGGCCTCGGCATAGGCGTCTTCGTGCAGGTTCGCGGATGAGGCGAACTCTGGCGACGGAGGGAAGACGCGCTCCTCGGTTGTCAGGTTCTCCAAGGGAGAGGGACGCGGCCCCTCTGGGGCGGTGGCCATCCTGCTGCCTACCTTGCTGCCCAGACGGGAAGCAATGATCGCTTCCAGGTCGCGTTGACGACGGTCGCGAACGAACCGTACCAAGCCAGGATCGCGGTGATGATGCCGAGCCAGCCCCCGATGCGGTCGAAGATGGTGGAACCTGAGAAGGCGCCGATGGTGAGGGCAAGGAACGTCAGGGTCAGCATGACGAAGACTGCGAGGACCACGCCGTTGGTCCTGATCGCGGCGACTGTCATATAGGCGGTGAAAATCGTCCAGCCGAGGAGGTAGGCGCCGACGCCAGCGGACCCGGCCTTGCTGGCGACGTCCGGGTTTATCTCGAGCCACCAGAAGGACGCCCAGAAGAATCCAAAGGAGCAGAACGCGGTCGCGCCGAACGTGTTCCCCTTGGCGAATTCCCAGAGCCCGGCCGCGACCTGCGCGAGTCCGCCGTAGAAGAGGGCCAGACCGAGCACAGCCGAGCCCGCCGTCGGGACGACGTTCGCGTTGGCAAGGCTGAGGACGAAGGTTGTCATGGCAAAGGCACCTAGGCCAAGCGCAGCCGGATCGGCGAATGCTGGTCCTACAGTGACTGGGGTCGTTGCCGCGCTGTGAGCTGATGTTGCGGTCATCTCTTGCACTCCGATCAAGTGTTGCTGCTGCGCTGCCACAGCTGCCGGGGCGCGAGCGGGCGAAGCGCCGTGAGCGCGGACCCTTGGCAGGGGTACCAGCGGTCCCTACACGCGCAGGGTACGACCGGATCACCTGTGGCGATAGGGCCCCGAGACTCATCTGGAAGCCTCCGCGTGGCGGCGTGGTTCCCTCGGGCGTGATCCGGTGGCTATGGCGCCCACGAGGCGGTCCTCGCCGCTGTGTCTCCACGAAGCCTTCATCCGGCGTTCACCGGCCCCTCGGCTGCCGGTACACGTCGGGAGGCGACGATGGTCCCGTGCAGATCACCGAGTACATCGACCTCGTCGAGGACCTCGCCTCCGCCGTGCTCAACGGCGAGGGCACTGCGGCCGCGAGCCTGGCCCAGACCGTCAAGTCTGCCGGCCGGGAGGTCCGCAGCCAGGCGCTGCAGACGGACTGAGGTCCCTAGCCGCGCTCCCCGTGGCGGCGCATAGTGGTCTCGACCGAGACCCACGCGCCACCGGAGCGACGCCATGCAAGAAACCCAGCGCCCCATCGGCTTCCTCCTGCGGACCCTGGACCGGCTGCTCGAGGAGCGCTTCGACGAGGCGCTCGAGCGGCATCGGCTCAGCCGGCGCCAGTGGCAGCTCCTGAATGTCCTGGCCGACACCCAGGCCACGGTCGCCCAGCTCGACGAGGCGATAGCGCCCCTGCTCGATGACGGGGCGGAGGAGACGAGCGAGCGGCACCTCGAGCCCCTGCTCGGCGGCGGCCTCGTCGCGGAGAAGGGCGGGGTCTACCGGCTCACGGACCTGGGCCGGATGGAGCTGCACGGCGCGCGGGACACGGTCCACGGGCTGCGCGCGCAGACGGTCCGTGGCCTCGAGGACGGCGAGTACGAGCGCACGCTCCGGGCCCTCCAGGCCATGATCGACAACCTCTCAGTCTGAGGCGCGCCCCCGGGGCCGGACCGCCCCCGACGACTAGGTCCCCGGGCGCTGGCTCACCACGGCCGGCGGGTGAGGCCGAGGCCGGGCTTGCGCTGGTGCACCGAGAGGTAGCGCAGGCCCTCGGCGCCGGCGGTGAACTGGCGGCGCGAGCGCTTGGGCAGCCACACGAGAGCCCCGGGCGCGAGGGCCACCTCGCCGTCCTCGGTGGCGAGGGTGCCGTCCCCGGCGATGACGTGGAGCAGCACATCGAGGTCCGGCCCGACATGCTCGCCGATGGTGCCGTGGGGCGGCAGGGCGATCACGTTCGAGTCGAGGTCGCGGTTGCCCATGGTGAGCCGGAAGACGGCCCCCGAGGCGTCGGCGTCGTGCTCCTGTGCCAGCGCGCGGGTGTCGGTGAGCACCCGCGGCAGGGGAGTGGAGGCGGTCCGCGTCACCCGGATGCGCCACACGGGGCCCCGCTCGAGGTACACCCAGGAGGAGGCGCCGTACTGGTCGTCGTCGAACTCCGCCCGCAGCGGCCCGGGTTCGACGTTCGTCACGAGCACGAACGACTCGCCCACCGCGAGGTTCGCGAACGCCGCGAACACCGCCCGCTTGCGCTGGGGCTTGGGGATCGGCCTGACGTCGAGGTCCATGAACGGCAGGATAGTCCCATGGCTGACCACGGCGAGCGCCTCACGATCCCCACACCCGTCTCCGACGTCTCCGGCGTCTACTCACGCCCGGACGGTGCGGACGCCACCGTCGTCATCGCGCACGGCGCCGGGGCCGGCATGGACCACCCATTCATGGTCGCCTACGCCGAGGCGCTCAACGCGCTCGGTCTGGCGACCCTACGGTTCAACTTCGCCTACATGGAGGCGGGCAGGAAGCTTCCCGACCGGGCGCCGAAGGCGGTCCCCGTGTGGGCGGCCGTGCTCGAGGAGGCGCGGCGCCGCTCCGCCGGGGAACCGGTGTGGGCGGCGGGGAAGTCCTTCGGCGGCCGCATGGCGTCCCTGGCCGTGGCCGAGGGCGCCATGGAGCCCGCCGGGCTCGTGTTCCTCGGTTACCCCCTGCACCCGGCCGGAAAGCCCGAGAAGCTGCGCGACGAGCACCTGTACGGGATCACGCTGCCGATGCTGTTCCTCTCCGGCACCCGCGACACCCTCGCCGGCGCAGACCTGCTCGAGGGCGTCGTGGCGAAGCTCCCCACGGCCACCCTCACCTGGCAGGAGGGCGGCGACCACTCCTTCGCCATCAAGGGCGCCAGGCGGAGCCCTGCGGAGGTCGTGGCCCCGTTGGCGCGGCAGACGGCCGACTTCGTGCGCAGCGCCGCGCTCTAGCCCCACCTCATGCAGGGGGCGGGGCCGGCACGGGAGGCTCCTCCCCGCCGTCGTGCGTCCCCGGGTCGTCCCGGTCGGCGCGGAGGGCCCGCACGGCCGCGCTCACCGTCGGGTAGAAATGGTCGACGCCGAACCTCGCCCGGGTGCCGAACCGCACGAGCCTGTCCTTCATGGGGCCCTTCAGCTCGGCGAACACGAGCTGGATGCCGCGCTGCGCGAGCCACTCGTCGAGCTCGATGAGCTCCTCGAGCGCCGTGGTGTCGATCCCGGTGATCGGCTCGGCGGCGAGGACCAGATGGGTGACGGGCCTGCTGGCGGACTCGACGAGCGAGCGGAGGAAGTCCGTGAGGACCGAGCCGTTGGCGAAGAAGAGGGGCGCATCGAACCGCGCGAGGATGAGGCCCGGGATGCGGGTGCCCTCGGGGTGGCGGGAGAGGTCGTGGTAGCCGGGCACCTCCTCGAGGTGGCCGAGCTCGGCGCGGTACGGCGTGAACGCCCGCCGGACGAACTCGAGCAGGGCCAGCCCGATCGCCACGAGGATGCCCGGGAGCACACCGAGCGTCGTGACGCCCACGAACGTGGCCGCCATGACTGCCGCCTCCGCCCGGCTCATCCGCACGAGCCGGACCATCTCGGGCACGTCCACGAGGCCGGCCACGGCCACGATCACCACGGCCGCGAGCGTCGCGGTCGGCAGGTACGCGGTGGCGCCCGGCGCGAGGAGCATGAAGGCGAGCACGAGGACGGCGGCCACGACCCCGGCGAGCTGGCTGCGCGCCCCCGCCGCCAGCGCCACCGGGGTCCGCGACCCGCTGGCCGAGACCGGGAGGCCGCCGAGGAGCCCGGTCGCGGCGTTCGCCAGCCCGATCGCGCCGAGCTCCCGGTTGCCCGAGACATCGCCGCCGTACCGTGATGCGAGGCTCTTCGAGAGCACGCCCGAGTCCGCGAACGTCATGAGTGCGATTCCGGCCGCCGGCACCACGAGCGCCAGCGCGTCGCCCCACCCGAGGCCGCCCAGCGGCGCGGGCGGCAGCCCGGAGGGGAGGGCGCCGGCCACCGCGGTCCGGGCGCCCAGCCCGAGGACCCAGGTGGCCAGCGCCGACCCGACGACGGCCGCGAGCATGCCCACGAGCCGCCACCCGAGCAGCCCGGCCGCAGCCATGACCGCCAGCGAGCCCGCGCCCACCGCGAGCGAGACCGGGTTGGCCGCACGGAGTGCCGATGCCAGCGCCGCGAGCTCCTCCCACGGCGTGGCCCCCGCGGCATGGAGTCCCAGCAGCGTGGCCAGCTGGGACGCGAAGACCACGAGCGCGAGCCCGCTGAGGTATCCGAGCCGGATCGGCCGCGACAGCAGCTGCGTCACGACCCCGAGCCGCAGGATCGAGCCGATCACCATGATGGCGCCCATGAGCAGGGCGAGGAGGCCCGCGAGCGCGACGGCGCGCTCGGCGCTGCCCGCCGCGAGCGGCAGGACGGAGGCCGCGATGAGGGGCGCGAGCGCGGAGTCGGGCCCCAGCACGAGGACCCTGCTCGGCCCGACGAGGGCGTAGACGGCCATCGGGACCACGGTCGCATAGAGGCCCGTGACCGGCGGGAGCCCCGCGGCCTGCGCGTACGCCATCCCGGCCGGAATGAGGAGCGCGAACAGCCCCGCTCCGGCCACGGCGTCGTCGCGCAGCCACCGCGGCTCATAGTGCCGCAGCCAGGGCGCGAGGGGGATCCAGCGCAGCACGCGGCCACCAGCCTCCGTGCCGCGTGTCTGCCTCCGGCCCACGCCCATGCTGGGATGATGCGGCGCAGCCCCTCCCCGCCGCCAGTGCCGGTGGCAGGATGGGAGGGTGAGCACAGCCATCGTCGTCGGCAGCGGACCCAACGGCCTCTCTGCGGCCGTGCACCTGGCGGCCCACGGCGTCCGGGTCCGGGTGCTCGAGGCCCAGGCGGAGATCGGTGGAGGATGCCGCTCGTCCGAGCCGACGCTGCCGGGGGTGGTCGCCGACGACTGCTCGGCATTCCACCCCCTCGCCGCCGCGTCGCCGTTCCTGACCGGGCTGGGGCTCGAGGAGCACGGCCTGCGCTGGCTGTGGCCCGAGGTCCAGCTCTCGCATCCCCTCGACGGCGGCCGGGAGGCGGTCCTGTGGCAGGACCTGGCCCGCACCACGGCGGGACTCGGTGCGGACGGCCCGGCGTGGGACGCGCTCGTGGGCCGCGCCGCCCGCGATTTCGGCACCATCGCCGGCGAGTTCCTCGGCCCGCTGCTCCATGTGCCCCGGCACCCCCTGGCCCTCGCCCGCTTCGGGGCCGACGCCGTCCTCCCGGCGACGGTCACGGCTCGCCGGTGGCGGGGCCAGGAGGCGAGGGCCCTATTCGCCGGCATCGCCGCGCATGCGTTCGCCCCCCTCCACACGCCCCTGACCACCTCCGTGGGACTGGTCCTGGCCGCGTCCGCGCACGCGGTCGGGTGGCCGGTCGCCGCGGGCGGATCGGGGACCATCGCCGCCGCGCTCGCAGCCCGGCTCGCGGACCTCGGGGGGACCATCGAGACCGCCGCCCCCGTCACCTCGGCCCGGGAGCTCGACGGCGCGGACCTCGTCCTGCTGGACCTCGCCCCCGGTGCCGCCGCCCGGCTCCTCGCCCGGCGCCTCCCCGCGAGCACAGCAGCGGCCTACGCCCGCTACCGCCACGGCCCCGCCGCCTTCAAGGTCGACTTCGCGATCGAGGGGGACATCCCCTGGCAGGCAGAGCAGTCCCGCCGCGCCGGCACCGTGCACCTCGGCGGCACGCTCGAGGAGATCGCCGCGGCCGAGGCGGACGTGGCCCGAGGCCGGATGCCGGCACGGCCGTTCGTCCTCGTGGGCCAGCAGTACCTCGCCGACCCCTCACGGTCGCGGGAGGGCATCAACCCCATCTGGGCCTACGCCCACGTCCCGCACGGCTACCCGGGGGATGCGACCGAGGCGCTCACGGCCCAGATCGAGCGGTTCGCCCCCGGCTTCAGGGCCAGAATCCGGGCGACCGCCGTCCGGGGACCGGCGGCCCTCGAGGCGCACAACGCCAACTACGTGGGCGGCGACATCGGCACGGGTGCCACCTCCGGGCTCCAGCTCCTGGCACGCCCCCGCCTGGCCGTCAACCCCTACGCGACCGGGGTCCCGGGCGTGTACCTCTGCTCCGCGGCGACCCCGCCCGGACCGGGGAGCCACGGGATGTCCGGATACCGGGCCGCGCAGGCCGCACTGGGGTGGCTGGCGCGCCGCTAGGGTGGACGGGTGCACGACCCACGCAGGCCAGACTTCCCCTTCGACGAGCTCCGACGCCACCCCGATGTCGAGGCGCCGAACCTGTTGGCCTTCGACGCGACCGACAGGCTCCTCGGTGCCCGCGGCATCGACCAGGCGGCGGCGCGCGGACTGGCGGGGCGGGAGATCGCGGTGATCGGCGACGCCTACGGCGCGGTGACGCTCCAGCTCGCCGCCGCCGGACTCACCGGAGTCCGGGTCCACCAGGACCTCGTGACCGGCCGGGCGGCGCTCGCGGGCAACGCCGCGGCCCTCGGCCTCGCGGGCACCTACGAGGCCCACGAGCTGGACGCCGGCCTGCTCTCCGGTGTCCGGCTGGTCCTCGCGCAGCTCCCGCGCGGCCTCGCGGAGCTCGAGGAGCTCGCCGACGCGGTCGCCCGCTGGGCGGCCGGCGACGTCGTGCTCGTCGCCGGCGGGCGCGTCAAGCACATGACGCTGGCCATGAATGCCGTCCTCGGCTCCCGCTTCACGGAGGTCGGCGCCGGGCTCGCGGTGCAGAAGTCGCGGCTGCTGACCGCGGCCCGCCCGCGCCCCGTCCCGGAGCGGGCGCCGTTCCCGGTGTGCACGGCGCACGACGACGTGGGCCTGACCCTGTGTGCGTTCGGCGGCGCCTTCGCGGGTCCGCGGCTCGACCTCGGCACGCGCTTCCTGCTCGGATTCCTCGACCGCATGCCCGGAGGCCCCGGGAGCTCCGCCGTCGACCTCGGATGCGGCACCGGCGCCCTCGCCGCCGCCTACGCGCTGCGCCATCCCGGCGCGCGCGTGGTGGCCACGGACCGCTCGGCCGCGGCGGTCCGCTCGGCGCGCGCCACTATGGAGGCGAACGGCGTCGCCGGGCGGGTCGCCGTGGAGCACGACGATGCCGGCGGCTCGCTGCCCGAGGCCTCCGCCGACGTCGTGCTCCTCAACCCGCCGTTCCACCTGGGGGCGAGCGTCCACGCGGGAGCGGGCCTCAAGCTCATCCGCGCCGCCGGGCGGCTGCTGGCCCCCGGCGGCGAGCTGTGGTGCGTGGCGAACAGCCACCTCGGCTACCGGGCCGTGCTCCAGAGCGCGGTGGGCAGGACCGAGGTGGCAGGGCGCGACCGGAAGTTCACCGTGACGCGTTCGGTGCGCCGGGACCGCCCCCGGGACGTCCGCGCCACGGACCCGCGGGCCTAGGGCCCTTCTCGTGCTCCGCCGCCCGGCGTACCGTCGGAGGGACCATGACCGAACAGCAGCCCTACGAGCTCCTCCGGCGCTACGCAGACTTCGAGCTGCGGCGCTACCCCGCCCACACCGTGGCAGAGGTGGAGGTGGACGCGTCCTTCGACCGGGCGGGCAACGCCGCCTTCCGCCACCTCTTCAACTACATCAGCGGGAACAACACGGCCCGGCAGTCGCTGGCCATGACCGCACCCGTGGTGCAGGGGGCGGCGCCGGGGCGGCCCCCGTCCCAGAAGGTGACGATGACCGCCCCCGTGCTCCAGAGCGGGCCGCTGGATGCCAGCCGTGCCGGCGGCGCCGCCGCGGGGGAGGGCGCCTACGCGGTGGCGTTCGTGCTCCCTGCCGGCATGACCGAGGAGTCGGCTCCGGTGCCCGCCGATCCGCGGGTGCGGATCCGCACTGTGCCGGGTTCGACGGCGGCCGTGCTGCGCTTCTCCGGCCGCGGCTCCGGCGAGGCATTCGCCAAGCGCAGCCGGGAGCTGCGGGACGCGATGGCCGCGGCCGGCCTCGAGCCCTCGGGGCCGCCCCGGTTCGCCCGCTTCGACCCGCCCTTCAAGCCCTTCTTCCTGCGCCGCAACGAGGTGGTGCAGGACGTGGCGCGGCCCTAGCCGCGGCGGCAGGAGTGCCGGACCTGCCCTACCCCGAGGCGACGGCGAAGAGCCCCGCGACGCCGAGCAGGTAGAGGACCAGCACGATGAACGAGTCGACGCCCATGCCCGCGATGCGGCGCTTGGGTCGGAAGATCAGGCTCATGACGTAGACGAGGGTCAGCAGTATCGCCAGCGCGGTGAGGTAGATGTCGGTGTTGTGCGCCTGGGGCAGCACCGGCTGGCCCGAGATGAGCACTGCGACGAGGAAGAGGACGGGCAGGAAGGCATTGCCGCCGAAGATGTCGCTGACCGCGAGCCGGTAGTCGCCCTGCTTGACCGAGGCCAGGCCCGTGGAGATCTCGGGCAGGGAGGTCGCCAGCGCCAGGATGGTGGCGCCGAAGAGGACTCCGGAGAGGCCGATGTGCCCGGCGATCGCGTCCCCGCTGCGTTCGAGCGCGACGCCGGCGCCGAGGGTGGCGATCGCTGCCACGGAGAAGATCAGCGCCGCGCGGCCTGTGCTGACCTTCTTGCTGCCGTCTCCGGAGTCCTTGCTGTGTCCCTGGGGCTTGGACTGGGAGCCGGGGGCATTGCCCTGCTCGTGCCAGGGCAGGCCCTTCTGGCTGCGCTGGACGGCGAGGAGGCCCACGATCCACACGGCGGCGATCAGGACGGCGGCAGGGGTCAGGCGGAAGGCGACGAGGCTCGAGGGCATCTGGCTGCCGGCCACGACGACGCCCAGGACCCCGACGACGGTGACCGCCTCGATCACGAGCGTCAGCGAGGACGCGCGGTACATCAGCGGTTCCCCCTTCCGGGTGCCGATCGCGTCCAGGGCCACTAGGACCACGGTCTGGACCGCGATGCCTCCCAGGATGTTGCCCACGGCGACGCCCAGATTGCCTGAGAGGGCCGCACTCACGGTGATCGCGATCTCGGGCAGGTTGGTGGCGACCGCGAGCAGGATCAGGCCGCCCAGCGCCGAGCCCAGGTGCAGCCGCGCATCGAGGACGTCGGTCTGCTTCGAGAGCTGGATGCCCGCGACCCATATCACCGCGGCGGCGACAGCGAAGAGCAGCAGCAGTGCCCACAACGGCCAAGACGACATCCGCAATCCTCCGATCACTCCGCGGCCAGGAGCAGGGGCGCACCCGGCCGGCTGGTGCGCTCCTTCCCGCCGCTTGCGCCATGCAAACAATTGCGTTTGTGCAAATGCTGGGCCGAAGTGCGGTGCGGCACGCGGACGGTGGGAGAATTGCCTTCGCGGTAACGTACTCCGAAGTAGCGCGTCCGCGATTCTGCCGAGAGGACCCAGTGACGGAGCCCCGCCAGTCAGCCGCCCGACGTGGCACCAACCTGCCTCGCATGGGCGACTTCAACCTCACCGTCATCCTCGACGCCATCCGCCGGTCCGAGTCGGGACTCAGCCGCGTCGAGCTCGCACAGATCGTGGGCCTGTCGCCCCAGACCATCTCCAACATCTCGCGCCGCCTGCTGGACCAGAAGCTCATCGTCGAGGCCGGGAAGGAAGGCTCGGGGCCGGGCAAGCCGCGCACCATCCTCCGGCTCAATCCGCAGGGCATGTACGCGCTCGGGGTCCACCTCGATCCGAGCCTCGTCACGGTGGTGCTCCTCGACCTGGTCGGCCAGATCGTGGTGAAGGAGATGTTCGTGACCCCCCGCAGCCAGGAGCCCGACGAGGTCGTCGCGGCCATCGCGGACTCCATCGAGGGGCTCCTGGATCGCTCCGGGATCCCCCGCGAACTCGTGGCCGGCGTCGGTGTGGCCGCCCCGGGACCCATCGACCTGGACCGCGGCGCCGTGGTCGGACCGCCGCTGCTGCGCGGCTGGGTCGACGTCCCGCTGCGGGCGATGGTCGAGGAGGCCACGGGCCTGCCGACCACCATGGACAAGGACGTCACCGGTGCCGCCGTCGCGGAAACCTGGGCCGGGGCTCCCGGCGGGGCGGACAGCTTCGCCCTCTTCTACCTGGGCACCGGACTCGGCTGCGGCCTCGTCCTGGGCGGCGAGGTCTACCGGGGCAGCTCGGGCAACGTCGGCGAGATCGGGCACATCATCGTCGACCCGGACGGTCCGGAATGCTTCGACCGGTGCGGGATGCGCGGGACCATCGCCACCGTCCTCGAGCCCGTGCGGCTCGTCGGCGAGGCCATCCAGGCCGGCGTTCTCTCGCCGCTCGGCGAGGAGCCCACGGCCGGGGACTTCCAGGAGGCCTTCGCGCACCTGAGCCGACTGGTCGGGGAGGGCGACGAGCGCGCCGTCGCGATCCTCGGCGCGGCCGCGCGGAAGCTCGCCTGGGCGGCCGCCGTGGTCGGCAACCTCCTCGACGTCGACCGGCTCGTCCTGGGAGGACCCTTCTGGGCGCCGGTGGCCGACTTCTGCCTCGCCGTGCTGCCCGACATGGTCAACGACCTCCTCGCCGCGCGCGGCATCCACCGGGTCGAGATCGCCGGGACCGTGCTGGGCGACGACGTCGGGGCCGTCGGGGCCGCGTGCCTCGTGCTCGAGCGCGCGCTCGCCCCGAGGGCAGAACGGCTCCTGCTCGGCGGGTAGCATGGGCACCAAGCCGCCGGCGCACGCGCCCGGGCGGTGCGAGCACAGGAGGGGGACGCCATGCTCCAGCACGTCGACACGGGATCGCCGGCGCCGCCGCTGACGGCCGGCGAACTCGACGAGGCGGCGCGCGTCATCGCGGCAGTCTCCCGGCAGTTCGAATCGAAGGTCGTGGGCCAGGACCGGCTGCGGCAGACGCTGCTGATCGGCCTCCTCACCGGCGGCCACGTCCTGCTCGAGTCGGTCCCCGGGCTCGCCAAGACCACCGCGGCCTCCACGCTCGCGGACTCGATCCGCGGCTCCTTCCGGCGCATCCAGTGCACGCCGGACCTCCTGCCGAGCGACATCGTGGGCACGCAGGTCTACGACGCGCGCGATGCGAGCTTCACGACCCAGCTCGGCCCCGTGCACGCCAACATCGTGCTCCTCGACGAGATCAACCGCTCCAGCGCCAAGACGCAGAGCGCCATGCTCGAGGCGATGCAGGAACGCCAGACCAGCATCGGCGGGGAGGTCCACCGTCTGCCCGAGCCGTTCCTCGTGCTCGCGACCCAGAACCCGATCGAGCAGGAGGGCACCTACCAGCTGCCTGAGGCGCAGATGGACCGGTTCATGCTCAAGGACGTGCTCGACTACCCGACGCCCGAGGAGGAGGCCGAGGTCCTGCACCGGATCGACCGGGGGGTCTACGCCGATGATGCCTCCGCCGGACCGGCGGCCGGCCTCGACCAGATCAGGGGGCTCCAGGCCGCGGCCCGCCGGGTCTACCTCGACCCGGCGATCGTGCGCTACATCGTCGGGCTGACCTACGTGACACGGCACGCGGAGCAGTACATCGATCCGCGGCTGGCAGGCTACATCGAATTCGGCGCGAGCCCGCGCGCGTCCATCGCGTTCGCCGCCGCAGCCAGGGCGGCGGCCCTCCTGTCCGGGCGCGACTACGTGGTCCCCGAGGACGTCAAGTCGCTCGCGCACCGGGTGCTGCGCCACCGGGTCATCCTGGGCTTCGAGGCCGCCGCGGACCAGGTGCCCGTCGAGACGGTCGTGGACGCGCTGGTCGCGGCCGTGCAGACCCCCTAGGCGCACCGTGCAGACCAGCCTCGTGGCGAGGGTCGCCTCGAAGATGTTCATCTTCGCCCACCGCCGGGCGCGGACGATGCTCGACGGCGAGTACGGCGCGGTGTCCCGCGGCCGCAGCCTCGACTTCGACGACCTGCGCGCCTACACCCCCGGCGACGAGATCCGCGACATCGACTGGAAGGCCTCCGCCCGCCTCGGGTCGCCCCTCGTGCGGCGCTACGCGGCCGTCCGCAAGCAGACGGTCATCCTCGTGGCCGACACCGGGCGGGGCATGGCCGCGGTGTCCCGGAGCGGGGACCCCAAGCGCGAGATCATGCTCATGGCGCTCGGCGTCATGGGCTACCTGGCGCACCGCCACGGCGACCAGCTGGCCCTCGTCGCCGGGGACTCCGCGGCCACCGCCGCGCACCCGTCCCGCACGGGCCAGGCCCACCTCGAGCAGATCCTGCGCCGCCTCGAGTCCTCCGCCGGCGCCTCTGCTGCCCGCAGCGACCTCACCGCCCAGCTCGCCCACGTGGCCCGGACCGTCCGGCGTCGCGGCCTGCTCGTCATCGTCGCCGACGAGGCAGCGCTGGACGAGGAGGACGAGGCGCTCCTGACGCGTCTCGCTGTCCAGCACGAGATCCTGTGGATCACGGTCCTGGACGCCGAGCTCGTCGGCGCCGCCGCGCCCCGGCGCAGCTACGACGTCGACGGCGGGGCACCGCTGCTGGGCCGGCTCGCAGCCGAGGAGGAGGTGGTGCGCGACTACGGGCGCCTCATGGCCGAGCGCACCGAGCGCCGCGAGCGGATCCTGAACCGTCTCGGCATCGTCGAAGGCCGCCTCGGCTCCGTCGACGAGGTCCTTCCGGGCCTCTTCCGGCTCCTGGAGAGGCATCGCCGTGCCCGCTGACACACCGTTCTACGGCCCCTTGGCCTACTCGGGATTCTGGCTCTTCCTGGGCCTGGCGCTCGCGGCCGCCGCCGTCGGCTGGGTCGGCTACGCCGTGGTCAGCACCCGGCCGCCCCGGGCCGTGGCAGAGGCGTCCATCCCGCGCTTCCACGCCTCGCCCGGCCTCCGCCGGGTGTACCTGGGCAGGATCGAGGAGATCGCCGCGCTGCTCGAGGCGGGGGAGATCGGCTCCCGCACGGCCGCCCAGGAGCTGTCGCAGATCGTGCGCGGGTTCGTGCAGGAGGCCACCGGCGTCAGGGCGTCCCGCATGACCCTCGAGGAACTGCGCCGGCAGCCGGTCCCGGCGGTGGCCACCGCCGTCGAGCGCTTCTACCCCGGCGAGTTCTCGGCCCCGGGAGAGCCTGACGCCGAGGCCGCTCTCGCCGCCGCCCGGACGGTGGTGGACTCATGGACCTGAACTACGCCTGGCTCCTCGTGCCGGGGGTGCTGGCCCTGGTCGGCGCCGCGGCGCTTGTGCTGTGGAGGAAGAAGGGCACGGACGACGCCGTGCTGGTCGCCCACGGCGATCGCCTCGCCTCCCTGCCGAGCTACCAGCGACTGGTACGCCGGCAGCGGATCTGGCTCGCTGTCGTGGTCGGCGCTGCGCTCGTGCTCGCCGGCGCGCTCCTCGTCGCGGCCGCCCGGCCCATCCTCGCCTCGTCCCAGCGCCCCGAGCAGCGCAGCCGTGACATCATCCTGTGCCTGGACACCTCCGGGTCGATGAGCCGCGCCGACTCGGCGATCGTGGATGTCTTGGCCTCCATGGTGCGGGACTTCCAGGGCGAGCGGATCGGCCTGACCATCTTCGACGGCAGCGGGGTGCAGGTCTTCCCCCTCACCGACGACTACTCCTACATCGAGGAGCAGCTGGGCCGGGCGCAGTCCGCCTTCGACCAGCGCGGCGGCGACCCGTCCTTCTTCGAGGGGACGTCCCAGGGGCGCGGCACGTCCCTGATCGGCGACGGGCTGGCCGCGTGCGTGACGAACTTCCCGCGGCTCGGCACGGAGCAGCGCTCGCGGTCCGTCATCCTCTCGACGGACAACTACCTCGCCGGCCGGCCGATCTTCACGCTGCAGCAGGCCGCCGACCTCGCGAGATCGAACCAGGTCAAGGTCTACGCCCTCAACCCCGCCGACTTCGGCGGTGCCACCGCCACCGAAGAGGCCGTCGGCCTGCGCACGGCGGCGGAGTCGACCGGCGGGACCTACTTCCCGCTGCGGAGCACCACCGCGGCCCGCAGCATCATCGCCCAGATCCAGGCGAGCGAGGCGACCGCAACCAAGGCCGCGGCCCGCGGTCTCGTCGCGGACACGCCGGAGGTTCCCCTGGTGATCGCCCTGGCGGCGGCCCTGGTGCTCGCGCTGGGCCTGTGGAGGGTACGGACATGACCGTGCTGCCCGTGATCCCCTGGTGGGCCGCTCTCGCGGCCAGCGCCCTGATGCTCGGCGGGGTGGGCTGGGCCGCGTGGCGCGCCGTGGCGGCGGGGCGGCCGCGCACGCCCTGGATCCTCCGGGGCCTGCTGGCGCTGTGCCTCGTCGCGGCCGTGTGGCGGCCCGGCATCCCCGGCGCCGAGGCGCAGGGCGCCGCGAGCGACGTGAACGTGTTCTTCGTCGTCGACCTCACCACGAGCTCGACCGCCGAGGACTATGGCGGCCGACCCCGCCTCGACGGCATGCGCGCGGACATGGAGGCCATCGCCGAGCGGCTCGGCGGGGCCAAGTTCGCCGTCATCACGTTCGACACCAGGGGCAGCGTCAGGATGCCCCTCAGTGCGGACACCTCCGCGCTCGAGGCGACCGCCGAGACCCTGCGTCCCGCCTACTACGTGTACTCGCAGGGCTCGAGCATCACCGCCGGAGCGGACGCCCTGAGGCAGCGGCTCGAGGCGTCGGCCCACGGTGCCCCGGAGCGCCAGCGCGTGGTCTTCTACCTCGGCGACGGCGAGCAGACGAGCGCGACCGCACCGGCGCCGCTGGGGATCGACCGAGGGCTCGTCAGCGGGGGAGCGGTGCTCGGATACGGCACGGCCTCCGGCGGCCGCATGCGGGAGAACGCCCCGGACGCCAAGGGCGAGCAGCCCTACCTGCTCGACCCGTCCACCGGCGCCGACGCCGTGAGCCGGATCGACGAGGACGCCCTGCGCGGGCTCGCGGGCCAGCTCGGCGTCCCCTACGTGCACCGCGGACCAGGCGACGCCGTGGACGCCGCCCTCGTCCAGGCGCAGCCGGGAACCCTGCGGCCCACGGCAGAGTCCGGCCTGTTCGGCCGGTTCGAGCTGTACTGGGTCTTCGCCCTGGCCGCCTTCGGGCTCACCCTCGCGGAGCTCGTGCGTTCGGGCCGCGCCCTGCTGGAGATCCTGCCGGTCCGGAGGCCAGGATGACGGCGCTGCTAGGACGCCGGCCCACGGCTGGCCCCGGGCCCGCCGAGGAGAGCGCAGACGAGCGCACCGCGCGGCTGCGGCGCCGGTCGAGGCTGCTGCTGGGCGGGCTGCCGTTCGTCCTGGCCTTCCTGCTGGCAGCGGCGAAGCTGGTGGGCATGAGCGCCTTCGCCCAAGGGGCCATCGTGGCCTTCGACGGCAAGGATGCCGGCGGCGTCGCCTCGGCTGCGGCGGGCATGGGCTTCCTGGACCTCGTCGAGACGCACAAGTCCCACTTCGCTGCGGGCGACGCCGCGGTCCTGGCGGGGGACTGGCCGCGGGCACGCGCCGAGTTCGAGGAGGCACTGCGCCGGACCGGACCCGACGACGAGTGCACCGTGCGGGTCAACCTCGTGCTCACGATCGAGAAGCTCGGCGACGCGGCGCGGGAGGCGGGCGACGCCCCGAAGGCGGGGGCGCTCTACCGCGACGGGGAAGCGGTGGCCGAGGCTGCGCCGCAGGGGTGCTTCCAGCAGAACAGCCCCCAGAACCAGCAGCAGCAGGGCCAGAGGCTCGACGAGGCCAAGGACCGGCTGCAGACCAAGCAGGGCAGCCCCGACCCCTCGGGACAGCAGGGCCAGCCAGGACAGCAGGACCAGTCCGGGCAGCAGGGCCCCGCCCCCTCGCCCTCGGCCGCGCCCCCGCCGGGGCAGGGCGGCACGCCCCAGGACCAGCGCCTGCGCGACCTCGAGCGCAAGTCCCAGGCCGGCCAGCAGGAACGCTCGGACGGACAGCAGCGCGACGACTACCTCGACTCCCCGCCGACCGCCCCCGTCGACAGGCCCTGGTAGCCGGACGGCCTTCGGTCACATTCCGTCACTGCAGGACACATTCGGGCGGGGGCTTGATGGACCCGCTCCTGCCTTTCTAGGCTCGTAGGCAAGTTGCTCGTGCAACGTGTCAGCGATCCCCCTCAGCGGGGATGTGGGTGCCCCCGTGTGGGCCTGACATTTGCCGCAGGGACCAGTCCTGGTCAGCAGCGCCAGCCGCGGCGGCGCCACAGGAGTGGACCTCCCCTGCGATCCCTGAAGAACACTGCTCTTGCGATGCGCCGTGCCCCGGCGCGCCTGAGCAGACCGGACACCCAAGGATGCAGATGTCACCACCGACCTTCATCGACGTACCCGGCGCGGCCGCGCCGGCGCCCATCGCCCTCTCCTACGAGCTGTTCCCCCCGCGGAGCGCGGCCGCCTCGCAGACTCTGTGGACCACCATCCGCGAGCTCGAGGCCACCGATCCGGACTATGTCTCCGTCACCTACGGGGCGAGCGGGTCCAACCACGACACGGCCCTCGAGCTCGTGGACCGCCTCCAGCTCGAGACCACGCTGCGCCCGCTCGCGCACCTCACCTGTGTCGGCGGGACGCCCGAGGAGCTGACCGCCGTCGTCAACGAGCTCCTCGACCGCGGCGTGCGCGGAATCCTCGCCCTTCGCGGGGACGCTCCCCGCGACGGGGCCCTCCCGCGCGGTGCGCTGCGCTACGCCCAGGACCTCATCGAGCTCATCCGACGGGTCGAGGGCCGCCGGTGCGCGCAGTTCGCTGCGGGCAAGGTCGCCATCGGGGTGGCGGCCTACCCCACCCGCCACCCGGAATCGCCCAGCGAGGTCCACGACATCGAGGTGCTCCTGGCGAAGCAGCGCTCGGGTGCGGACTTCGCCATCACGCAGGTCTTCTTCCACGCCGACCAGTACGCCTCGCTCGTGCACCGCGCCCGGCGGGCGGGGGTCACGATCCCGATCATCCCGGGGATCATGCCCTTCACGAGCCTGCGGCGCGTCGAGAAGCTCGCCCAGCTCTCCGGCGTCGCGCCCGACCCCGCGCTCGTCGACAGGCTCCGCTCCGCCGGGGACGATGCGGCAGCAGTCCGCCGCATCGGCACCGAGGCGAGCGTCCGGCTCGCCGAGGCCGCGCTCGGGGCCGGCGCCCCGGGCCTGCACCTCTACACCTTCAACGAGCACGGCGCGGCCCTCGATGTCCTCGCCCGGCTCGACCTCCCGCGGCCCAGCCGGCCGCTGCTTGCGGCGCGCCACCGCGTCGCCGCCGTCTGACCCACTGACCTCCACCACCAAGGACTCCACCATGGCTACCCAGCACACCCCTGCCCAGTTCCCCTCCGCCACCGTCCTCGGCTACCCCCGCATCGGCCGCCGGCGCGAGCTCAAGAAGGCCGTCGAGGCCTACTGGAGCGGCGCCAGCTCCCTCGCGGAGCTCGAGGCCTCGGCCGAGGCGCTCCAGCTCGCCACGGCGGCCCGCCTCACCGAGCTCGGCCTCACCGACGAGGCCGCCGTCCCCGGCACCTTCTCCTTCTACGACCAGGTCCTCGACACCCTCGTGGCGCTCGGCGCCGTCCCGGCCCGTTTCGGGACCCTGCACGACGACGCCGGCCGCCTCGGCCTCGACGCCTACTTCACGCTCGCCCGCGGGAACGCCGAGCAGCAGCCGCTCGAGATGACCAAGTGGTTCGACACGAACTACCACTACCTCGTGCCGGAGATCGGCCCCGAGACGGTCTTCTCGCTCTCCTCGGAGCGGATCGTGGAGGAGTTCTCCCTCGCCAAGGCGCACGGCACGGTCACCCGCCCCTACCTCGTCGGGCCCGTCACCCTCCTCGCGCTGTCGAAGGCGTCCGACGGCGCGCCGGCCGGCTTCGCGCCGCTGTCCCGCCTCGAGGACGTCCTCCCGGTCTACGCCGAGCTCCTCGGGAAGCTCGCCGCCGCCGGCGCCCCGTGGGTCCAGCTCGACGAGCCGGCCCTGGTGGCCGACCTCGACCTGCCCGGCGGCACCTCGGCCGCCGAGCTGGGCGCCGCCGTCGAGCGCGCCTACGCCGCCCTCACGGCGCCGGCCGTCGGGGCGGGCCGGCCCGCGATCCTCCTCTCCACCCCGTACGGCGGCCTCGGCGAGCAGACCGCCGCCGTGGCGGCGACGGGTGCCGAGGCCGTGGCCCTGGACCTGTTCAAGGGCCAGCTGCCCGCCGACCTCGCGCAGTTCGCCGGCAAGACCGTCGTGGCCGGGCTCGTGGACGGCCACAACATCTGGCGCAACGACCTCGCAGCCTCCGCGGCCACGCTCGACGCCCTCCGCGAGGCCGGCGCCCGCCACGGCTTCGCGGTCGCCGTCGCGACCTCCACCTCCACCTTCCACGTCCCGCACGACGCGGAGGAGGAGACCCAGCTGGACCCGCAGCTGCGCAGCTGGCTGGCCTTCGCCGACCAGAAGGTGCGCGAAGTCGTGACCCTCGCCGGCCATCTCGCCGCACCGGGGTCCCAGGACGCGGCCCTGGCCGAGTCCTCGCGGATCATCGCCACGCGCGCCGAGGCGCCGGGCGTGCGCCGGCCGGAGGTCCGCGAGCGCACGGCCGCGCTCACGGCAGCCGACTTCTCCCGCTCCGAGTACGGTGTCCGCGCCCAGGCCCAGGAGGCCGTGCTCGACCTGCCCCCGCTGCCCACCACGACCATCGGCTCCTTCCCGCAGACGGCCGAGGTCCGCAGTGCGCGCGCCCGCCTGAACAAGGGCGCGATCGACGAGGCCGAGTACGAGCGGCTCATGAAGGACGAGATCGCCCGGGTCATCGACCTGCAGGAGGAGCTGGGCTTCGACGTCCTCGTCCACGGCGAGCCGGAGCGCAACGACATGGTCCAGTACTTCGCCGAGCACCTCGACGGGTTCGACGTCACGGTGCACGGCTGGGTGCAGTCCTACGGCTCGCGGTGCACGCGCCCGTCGATCCTGTGGGGCGACGTGTCCCGGCAGGCCGGCGCCTCCATCCTCTGGGGCGACGCCACGAGCGCCGCGCCCATCACGGTCCCGTGGGCCGCCTACGCCCAGTCCCTGACCGAGAAGCCGGTCAAGGGCATGCTCACCGGCCCGGTCACGATCCTCGCGTGGTCCTTCGTGCGCGACGACCAGCCGCTGGCCGAGACCGCCAACCAGGTGGCCCTCGCGCTGCGCGACGAGATCGCCGACCTCGAGGACGCCGGGATCGGCATCATCCAGGTCGACGAGCCCGCCCTCCGCGAGCTCCTGCCCCTGCGGGCTGCCGACCGTCCGGCCTACCTCGACTGGTCGGTGAACGCGTTCCGGCTGGCCACGGCCGGCGCCGCGGACGCGACCCAGGTCCACACCCACCTGTGCTACTCGGAGTTCGGGGTCATCATCGACGCGATCGACGGCCTCGACGCCGACGTGACCTCGATCGAGGCCGCCCGCTCCCGCATGGAGGTCGTCACGGACCTCGAGGCGCACGGGTTCGGCCGCGGCGTGGGCCCGGGCGTCTACGACATCCACTCGCCCCGGGTGCCCAGCCAGCAGGAGATCGAGGAGCTGCTGGCCCGTGCCGTGGAGCACGTGCCCGCCCGTCAGCTGTGGGTCAACCCGGACTGCGGTCTCAAGACCCGCGGCTACGAGGAGACCGAGGCCTCGCTGCGGAACCTCGTGGAGGCGGCGAAGGTGGCCCGCGCCGCGCTCGCGGACGTGTCCTCGGCCGTCTGAGTGAGGTCGCTTACTGCGGGGCCCCTGGTATGCCAGGGGCCCCGCAGCGGTGTCCGGCGGGACTCAGTCCCAGAGCACCTCGTCGTCGACCACGCCGTCGGCGTCCGCCGCGGCCACGAGCACCTCGTCCGTGAAGTGCTCGCCGAGGGTGAAGTCGAGCACGAAGTACCGCTCAGGCTGGGCGGGGAAGATGCCCACATGGGCGAGCCGGAGGGCCTTGAGGAACACCTCGTCCGTGATGTCCTGGGCGCGGTCCACGCCGAAGACGGACCGGACTTCGCCGTCGTCGACGTTTTGGCAGTGGAAGCGCCGGTACTGCTCCGCGGCGCTGTCCGCGTCCTCGAGCTGCTGGCCGATGAGCTCCCGGACGGACTCGACGAGCTCGGGGAGGAAGCGGAGCCGGTAGTCCACCTTGTGCAGCGCGGCCTCGTCCAGCCGGTCCTGGGCCGTGATGTTGAGGTCGAGCTCGACGGGGACGCCGTCGAGGGTGAACCTGCCGGCCACAGCCCTCCCGCCGCCGGGCGCGAGGGCGATCTCACCGAAGTGCTGGCTCACTGCCGTCTCCATGACAGAACGATAAGCCCGCGCGGGCGCGGCAGGCCAGCATCCCTAGGTGTAGTGCCCATGGACGTTGTTTGATCTGGTCCTCGTGACGTGAGGAGAACCTCCCGGCAGAGTGGAGCTGCTACCACTTCGCTCTGGCCAGGAGGTTCTCTTGTCTCACGCTAACGCGGCATTGACGCCGCGCCAACGGCTGCGCCTCGCCCGCAAGGTCGTCGAGGAGGGGTGGTCGATTGCGGCGGCCGCGGACTACTTCCGCGTCTCGTGGCCGACCGCGCAGAAATGGGCCCACCGCTATCTCGAGCTCGGCAGGGACGGCATGGCCGACCGCTCCTCCCGCCCGCACTCGCACCCGAACAGGACCCCGCAGCCGCTGGTGAAGAAGATCGTCCACCTGCGCCTCAGGAAGCGGCTCGGCCTCGTCCAGATCGCCGCACGGCTGGGCATGCCGTCCTCGACGGTCCACGCCGTCCTGACCCGCTGCCGCCTCAACCGCCTCTCGCACATCGACGTCAAGACCGGCGAACCAGCCCGCCGCTACGAACACCAGACCCCCGGGGCGCTGATCCACGTCGACGTGAAGAAGCTCGGCAACATCCCCGACGGCGGCGGCTGGCGCTACGTCGGCCGCGCCCAAGGACGCCGCAACCGGGCCTCGACACCGGGCAAGGAACGCAACGCCTACCGCAACCCGCTGCTGCGGCACGCGTTCGTCCACACCGTCATCGACGACCACTCCCGCGTCGCCTACGCCGAGATCCACGACGACGAACGCGCCGACACCGCGATCGGCGTCCTCCAACGCGCCGTCTCCTGGTTCGCCGACCGCGGCGTCCGCGTCGAGCGGGTCCTCTCCGACAACGGCTCCGCCTACCGGTCTCACGCCTGGAAGCACGCCTGCGCCGACCTCGCCGTCAAGCCCAAGTTCACCCGGCCCCGCCGGCCCCAGACCAACGGCAAGATCGAACGGTTCCACCGCACCATGGCCGACGGCTGGGCCTACGCGAAGCACTACAACACCGAATCAGCCCGCCGAGCAGCACTGCCGGCATGGCTCCACTTCTACAATCACCACAGGCCCCACACCGCCATCGGCAAGCTCCCGCCCATCAGCCGAATCTCAAACAACCTGCCCGGGCACTACACCTAGGCGAGCCGTGCGAGCAGCGCCGCCGCGTCGTGCGGAGCCCGCCCGTCGGCGTCGTTGTCGAAGTAGACGTACGCATCGCGCCCGGCGCCGAGCCAGCTCCGCACGCGCTCCGCCCAGCGGTCCAGCGACGCCTCGGAGTACCCGCCCCCGTAGAGCCTCGCCTCGCCGTGCAGCCGCGCGTAGCGGATTCCGGACGTGTCCGCATCGACCTCCGGCCAGGTCCCGGCGCTGTCGGAGGTGACCATGCAGATGCCCTCCCGTGCGAAGAGCTCCCGCGCCTGGCCGGTGGCGAAGCTCGCATGCCGGGGCTCGACAGCGTGCAGGATCGGATGGTCCGCCGCCGCGCTGACCAGGGCCCTGTCGTCGGGGACCTTGGCGTCGTGCCGCGCGGCGAGGGCCGCGGCGTCGGCCGTGGTGCGCGGAAGGAGGTCGAAGAACTCGGCCAGCCGACCGGCGTCGAACGCCATCCGTGCCGGAAGCTGCCACAGGACGGGGCCGAGGGTGTCGCCGAGGGCGAGGACACCGGAGGCGAGGAAGTTCGCCAGCGCCGTCTCGATGCCGCGCAGCTGCAGCATGTGGGTGATGTAGCGGCTGCCCTTGACCGCGAAGACGAACCCCTCGGGGACGGCGGCCTTCCACGCTTCGTAGGAGGAGGGTCGCTGGAGGGAGTAGAACGAACCGTTGAGCTCGGCGGAGGTCATGCGCTGGGCGAGGTAGGCGAGCTCGTCCGCCTGCCGCAGCCCCTGCGGGTAGAAGTCACCGCGCCAGCTGGCGTAGCGCCAGCCGGAGGTGCCGATGAATGCGCGGGCCATGCCGGACACGCTACCCCGGGGACGTTCCGCGCTCTGCCCGCGCGGCCCGGACGGGCAGCGCTGCGAGCGCCTCGGCGATGAGGTCGAGGAAGAGGCGCGTGGCGGAGTCCGCGGCGGCGTGCGGACGCAGGGCGAAGATGTTCCGGGCGAGCCGGATCTCGGGCACGTCGACGAGCACGACCCCCTCGGGCGTCGCCTGGAGCGCGAGCTCGGGGACGAGGGCCGCGCCCAGGCCGGCCGAGGCGAGGCCCAGGCTCGCGTTGAAGTCGTCGCTGTAGGCCACCACGCGCGGGGCGAGGCCGCAGGCGGCGAAGAGTCGGTCGATCACCGTCGCGTCGGAGGTCCCCGGGTGGTGGACGATCCACGGCATGCCGCCCAGCTGGTCCGCGGTGACCCGCGCGCCGTCGGCGATGCCCCAGGACTTCGGCAGCACCACATGGAACGTGTCGTCGCCGATCCAGAGGCGCTCCGCGGTGTGCGGCCAGGCCAGGCCGCTCTGGCCCACCTGGTAGACGAGGACCACATCGAGCCCTCCCCCCGAGGCGAGCCGCCGGATGGTGTCCCCGGGCTCGGCCACGGACACGTGCAGGTCCAGGCCGAGCCGGCGCCACCGCTCCCCGCTGAGGACCCGGGGGAGCACGTACGTCGCGAGGCTCGGGAAGATGCCGAGGCGGAGCTCCCGGCCCGCCGCGTCCGCGGCGCGGGCCGTCGCCGCCTTCAGGGCGTCGATGTCCGTGAGGACCTTCTCGGCGTGGCGGATCATCACCAGTGCCGCCTCGGTGGGGACGATGCTGCGCGGCGTGCGGCGGAAGAGCTCGACGCCGGTCTCGCGCTCGAGTGCCGCCATCTGCTGCGACACGGCCGACGGCGTGTACCCCAGATGGGCGGCCGCCGACGCGAACGAGCCGAGGCGGACCACCTCGATGAGGGTCGTCAGGTGCACAGGGTTGACCATCTCGGCTCCTTCCGGCCTCGACCCGCCCAGCCTACGACACGCCGCGACACGCCGTGAGATGGGCGACACGCACTTGGGCGCGGGTGTGGGAACCGGGCATCCACAGGCTGTGGACGCAGGGCCGTGAACGGCGTGAATCCGGGCTTTCTGCGGTGCATTAAATGTGGGCTGCGTGTGGACTCGCGGCGTGAGGAATGACATACTTGTAAGACAACATCTTGGGGTCCTCGGCGGCGACGTGCACTACATGTAGTATCGAGGGCACCGAGGTGCGCAGGACTGAATCACAGGGCTGTCAGGGCGGCCGTCGGTGCGGCAGCGGCGAACGCCTCGGCTGGGGAAGCTTTGGAGAATGGGGTAAGGATTCATGAACGTGACGGTCTACACGAAGCCGGCCTGCGTGCAGTGCAACGCGACCTACCGTGCCCTCGACAAGAAGGGCATCGCCTACCAGAGCGTCGATGTCACCCAGGACCCGGAGGCCCTCGAGCGCCTCAAGTCCATGGGGTACATGCAGGCGCCGGTCGTCGTCACGGACGCCGACCACTGGTCCGGCTTCCGGCCGGACAAGATCGCGGCGATCGCCGAGGGCAGCTCGGCAGCCTCGGTGGCCTGATCCCCGGCGTCGGGCACGCCCCGACTCCGCCATCCCAACGAGGGAGTGCGCTGAGATGACCTCCCAGGTCCTCGCCGCGGCCGACGCCGGGGCCACGGGTTCGGATTCCGGACCCCGCCCCACGGCGGCACGGCTCATCTACTTCTCCTCCGTCTCGGGGAACACGCGCCGGTTCATCGACAAGCTCGGCGTGGACGCCGCGCGGATCCCGCTCCACCAGGGCGAGGCCGCCCTCAGGGCCACGGCGCCGTTCGTGCTGGTGGTCCCGACCTACGGCGGGACCGGGGGAGCGGGGTCGGTGCCCAAGCAGGTCATCAGGTTCCTGAATGATCCGCACAACAGGGCGCTCATCCGGGGCGTCATCAGCGCCGGCAATACGAACTTCGGGGACAACTACTGCGCAGCGGGCGACATCGTCGCCGCCAAGTGCCACGTCCCCCACCTCTACCGATTCGAACTCATGGGCACGCCCGACGACGTGGCCCGGGTCACCGAAGGATTGGACGCATTTTGGACACGACTCTCGCAGAGCCCGCAGTCGCCGTGACGGCAGACCCCAAGGAGCTGCCCGCCAAATACAAGGGCCTGGGCTACCACGAGCTCAACGCGATGCTGAACCTGTACGGCGAGGACGGCAGGATCCAGTTCGAGGCCGACCGGTACGCGGCGCGCCAGTACTTCCTCGACCACGTCAACACCAACACGGTCTTCTTCCACGACCTGGACGAGAAGCTCGAGTACCTCATCAAGAAGGACTACTACGAGCGCGAGACCCTCGACCAGTACACGATGAACTTCGTCCGCGAGCTGTTCGGCCGCGCGTACAAGAAGAAGTTCCGGTTCGAGACGTTCCTCGGCGCGTTCAAGTTCTACACCTCCTACACACTCAAGACCTTCGACGGCAAGCGCTACCTCGAGCGCTACGAGGACCGCGTGTGCATGGTGGCGCTCCACCTCGCCCGCGGCGACGAGCAGCTCGCGACCCAGCTCGTCGACGAGATCATCGCCGGGCGGTTCCAGCCGGCGACGCCGACGTTCCTCAACGCGGGCAAGAAGCAGCGCGGCGAGCTCGTCTCCTGCTTCCTGCTGCGCATCGAGGACAACATGGAGTCGATCGCGCGGGGCATCAACTCGGCCCTCCAGCTCTCCAAGCGCGGCGGCGGCGTCGCCCTCTCGCTGACCAACATCCGCGAGCACGGGGCGCCGATCAAGCAGATCGAGAACCAGTCCTCCGGCGTCATCCCGGTCATGAAGCTGCTCGAGGACTCCTTCTCGTACGCCAACCAGCTCGGCGCGCGCCAGGGCGCCGGCGCGGTGTACCTGCACGCGCACCACCCGGACATCTACCGGTTCCTCGACACCAAGCGCGAGAACGCGGACGAGAAGATCCGCATCAAGACCCTCTCCCTCGGCGTCGTGATCCCGGACATCACGTTCGAGCTGGCCAAGAAGAACGAGGACATGTACCTGTTCTCGCCGTACGACGTCCAGCGCGTGTACGGCAAGCCGTTCTCGGACATCTCCGTCACGGAGAAGTACTACGAGATGGTCGACGACGCGCGGATCAAGAAGACCAAGATCAACGCCCGCGAGTTCTTCCAGACCCTCGCCGAGATCCAGTTCGAGTCGGGCTACCCCTACATCATGTTCGAGGACACGGTGAACCGGGCCAACCCGGTCGCCGGCAAGGTCACCATGAGCAACCTGTGCTCGGAGATCCTGCAGGTGTCCACGCCGAGCGAGTACAACGAGGACCTCACCTACGCCGCAGTGGGCAAGGACATCTCCTGCAACCTCGGCTCGATGAACATCGCCAAGACGATGGACTCCGAGGACTTCGGGCGCTCCATCGAGACGGCCATCCGCGCGCTCTCGGCCGTGTCCGACATGAGCTACATCCAGTCGGTCCCCTCGGTGGCCGAGGGCAACGCGAAGTCCCACGCGATCGGGCTCGGGCAGATGAACCTGCACGGCTACCTCGCCCGGGAGCGGGTCCACTACGGCTCCGAGGAGGGCCTGGACTTCACGAACATCTACTTCTACACGGTGCTGTTCCACGCGCTGCGGGCCTCGAACTTGCTCGCGAAGGAGCACGGGCAGGCCTTCGGCGGGTTCGAGAACTCCAAGTACGCCTCCGGCGAGTTCTTCGACAAGTACACCGAGCAGGAGTGGGCGCCCCAGACCGAGAAGGTCAAGGAGCTGTTCGCCACGGTGCACATCCCCACCCAGGACGACTGGCGTGAGCTCAAGGCGCAGGTCATGGAGCACGGGATCTACAACCAGAACCTCCAGGCCGTCCCGCCGACCGGTTCGATCAGCTACATCAACAACTCGACCTCGTCGATCCACCCGGTGGCCTCCAAGATCGAGATCCGCAAGGAAGGCAAGATCGGCCGCGTCTACTACCCGGCCCCCTACCTGACGAACGAGAACCTCGACTACTACCAGGACGCGTACGAGATCGGCTACGAGAAGATCATCGACACCTACGCGGCCGCGACGCAGCACGTGGACCAGGGCCTCTCGCTCACGCTGTTCTTCAAGGACACGGCGACGACGCGGGACATCAACAAGGCCCAGATCTACGCGTGGCGCAAGGGGATCAAGACGCTCTACTACATCCGCATCCGCCAGCTCGCGCTCGAGGGCACGGAGGTGGAGGGTTGCGTCAGCTGCATGCTCTAGTGGTGGCACCCCCTCTGTTCGGATCCGCTCGAAAGGACCAGCGATGACTCCCGAGAAGCTCAAGCTCCTCGACCACGTCCAGGCGATCAACTGGAACCGCATCCAGGACGAGAAGGACGTCGAGGTGTGGAACCGCCTCGTGAACAACTTCTGGCTGCCCGAGAAGGTGCCGCTGTCCAACGACGTGCCGTCGTGGGCGACCCTGACTCCGCAGGAGCAGCAGCTCACGATGCGCGTGTTCACGGGCCTCACGCTCCTCGACACGATCCAGGGCACGGTCGGCGCGGTCTCGCTCATCCCGGATGCGGTCACCCCGCACGAGGAGGCCGTCTACACGAACATCGCGTTCATGGAGTCCGTCCACGCAAAGAGCTACTCGTCGATCTTCTCGACCCTGTGCTCGACCAAGGAGATCGACGACGCGTTCCGCTGGAGCCTCGAGAACGAGAACCTCCAGCGCAAGGCGCACATCGTCATGGACTACTACCGGGGCGACGAGCCGCTCAAGCGCAAGGTCGCCTCGACCCTGCTCGAGAGCTTCCTGTTCTACTCGGGCTTCTACCTGCCCATGTACTGGTCCTCGCGCGCCAAGCTGACCAACACGGCCGACCTCATCCGCCTCATCATCCGCGACGAGGCCGTGCACGGCTACTACATCGGCTACAAGTTCCAGAAGGGCCTCGAGAAGGTCTCCGAGGCGAAGCGCCAGGAGATCAAGGACTACACGTTCGAGCTGCTCTTCGAGCTGTACGAGAACGAGGTGCAGTACACGCACGACCTCTACGACCCGGTGGGCCTGGCCGAGGACGTGAAGAAGTTCCTGCACTACAACGCCAACAAGGCGCTCATGAACCTCGGCTACGAGGCCATGTTCCCGTCCTCGGTCACGGACGTGAACCCGGCGATCCTCTCGGCGCTCTCCCCGAACGCGGACGAGAACCATGACTTCTTCTCCGGGTCCGGCTCGAGCTATGTGATCGGCAAGGCCGTCAACACGGAGGACGAGGACTGGGAGTTCTGAGTCGTTGTAAATTGCCAGGCAACTTGGTCCTTTTGCCAAGCTAGTTGGTCCTGTGACAGCAAACTTGGTCCTTTCGTCCTTTGGCTGTCACAGGACCAGCCGGACCAGAACGCCTTCCTTTGGCCCAATGAACCGCGACTTCTTCTCAGGTTCAGGCTCGAGGTAAGCGACCGTCGACATCGTCGCTACCGACGACGACAGTCTGACTTGCGGGATGGATTGTGAGATAGAGGTCTAGTTGCAAGTCTAGGCACCTATTTGTCGGAAATGGATGGCCTATCTGCAAGTTCTCGCAGATAGGCCATCCATTTGCCCGGCGTCGACCAGTTAGATGTACGCCGGTCATGTTGGATGTGGTGAGGCACCTGCTTGGAAGACTTGCACGTAGGTGGCCAAGGGTCGCCCTGGTCCACCCAGCACCGTTCGGTGACCACTTCTCGGAAGTTGGATCGCACTAGGCTATTGGCAAGCTCCTAAACACCGAGGACGTGAATCTGGATTCCCGCGTTGGTGTGAGAAATAGGTCTAGTTGACAGAATCGGATCCTATGTGCGTGAAATCGGCGGCCTTCTTGGATGTCTTCCAAGTGGGCCGCTGGTTCATCTGCCAATCGGCATTGTCGGCTCTTGTTCGCAGCATATCCGCTTTTTAGTCTTCGAAAGCTTTCGGGGGTCCGTTCCATCCTTCGCCGCTCCGGCGGAGATGGCCTACCTCCACGCGTGACTTGCCCCGTGCAGGAAGAGCTGACTTCTTGGCGGTCTCCAGTGCGTTCAGATGTCGGAGTGGAGTTGTATCGGTCCGTTGAAGCTTGGGCGGAGCCGCAACCGGCGTTGCCTAGGAAAGCTCCGACCCGGTCGGCACCATTGCCCTCGGCGGTGGCCTCGCCCTCGCCGCAGCCCTCGGTGGGACCTACCTGGTCCGGCGGAACGCCGCCAGCAAGTCCTAGTCCGTCGAAACCGCACCATCTGTGATTCTTAGGACACAGAGCCACCGCAGCTGCCTCGCAGCTGCGGTGGCCACCCTCCTGTTGCTCAGCGGCTGTTCCGGCTCGGCATCCGCGCCGAGCGGTGCAGCACCTATCGCCGCCGCCGTGACGGCCTCCACGCCACCGCTTCCTCACACACAACCGCGGACGCAGGCGTCCGGCAACCTCGATAGGGGGACGGCAAAGGCCTCGGTGCTGCCTCTGCTGGCACGGTCGCGGCGGTCTATCTGGCCATCCCCTCGATCGGTGCCAGCTCGGAACTGCTCCGGCTCGGGCTGCAGGGTGATGGTTCGCTGGAGGTTCCTCCGGCAGGCCCCGGCGCCCCGGCCGGCTGGTACGACGAATCGCCCACCCCGGGCGAACCGGGGCCATCGGTCCTCTTGGGTCATGTGAACGCCTACGGCGGCGGCCCCGGTGTCTTCGCCCGCCTGCACGATCTCAAGCCCGGAGATCGGGTCGAGGTCCGGCGGGACGGCGGCAGCCAGGCCGTCTTCGCTGTCTACAGGAGCGAGAAGTATGCCAAGGCCGCCTTCCCCACGACCACCGTCTACGGCAACACAGCAGGGTCAGAGTTGCGCCTGATCACCTGCGACGGCTACAACGCGGCGACCGGTGAGTTCGACGACAACCTCGTGGTCTACGCGAAGCTCCTCGTCTGAGGACCGTGTGATGTCCGGCTCGGGGCGACCTCGTCGATGCGGTGTTGCCTCGGAGCAGTCTGCTTGAACATGGAGCACTCCCGAGGTCCATCAGAATGCAGGCCCGCATTGGGCCTCTCTGAGTTCACGGCCGCCGTGATCCTTCGCTGTGCGTACATCAGCGGGAGGCAGGGCCGGTCCCGGCTCTTGGGGGCTGACTCGGCCTGCGGGATGTCGGGTTCCTAAGCGATGAGCGCTTCGACTGCCCGTGCCCCGGCTGCTGCTCCGCCTGCTGCCCGGTAGCCTGCGGCGGTGCGGCGGGCGCCCTCGGCCATTCCGGCTGCGCGGTGCACGGCCTCGCGAAGCCGGGATGGGGTCAGCTTGCCCTTGGGGAGGCGGATCCCCGCCTCGGCGTGTCTGACGCGGGCGGCGACCTCGAGTTGGTCCCGTCCGAAGGGCACGACGACGCAGGGGACGCCGGCGGCAAGTGCCTTCTGGGTCGCGCCCATTCCGCCGTGGGTCACTGCCACGGCGGAGCGGGCGAGGACGGGCCCGTGCGGGATGAATCGTTCGACCCGGATGTTGGGCGGCAGCGGGCCGAGGTCCGGCACGCCGGCGGGCATCGTCGCGACGACCCGGTAGGGTTCGCCGGCCAGGCCCTCGACTGCGGCCCGGGCCAGGGCTTCGTCGGCCTGGTACTCGGAGGAGGTGGTGACGAGGACGAAGGGGGCACCCGGCTCCTCGACCCATTCCGGTGCCTCCGCTGGGGGCTCCCACGGGAGGGCTCCGATGAGGCGTAGGTCGGGCGCCCAGTCGGGGTGGGGGTACTCGAAGGGCTCGGAGGTCGCGACCAGGGTCAGGGGTGCGGACCGGAAGAACTGGTCGGCGCTCGTGACGGTCGGGACTCCGTTGGCGGCGAGGACTGCGTTGATGCCGGGGAGGAACCGCTTCTCGAGCTGGCCCATGATGAGAGGGCGCAGCAGGCGGTCCCGGAGCAATCCCACTGGGCCGGCGAGGGGAGGGAGCCCTGGGCCGAACGGCGGTGTCCCGCTCGAGGCGACCGGCGGGGTGTAGGGACAGAACACGGCCCACGGCCCGCCCCGGGCCTGGGCGGCTGCGCGGGCGCCCCAGGAGTTGAAATCGACAATCGTCAGGTCCGGGCGGATCGAGGCGGCCGCCGTGGCGAGGTCGCCGCCGTCGACCGCGGCCCGGCGGACGAAGACGTCAACGGATGCCGACAAGGCCTCCAAGGTGTTCCAGGCGCCGAAGTCGTGGTGGCCGATCGCCTCGATCCGGGCGTCGATCGGTGCGGCGGCGAGCCCGAGGCCGCGCATGAGGTCGACCTGGTCAGCGAGGGTGCGCACATGCACCTCGTGCCCGCGCCGCTTGAGCTCGAGGAGCAGCCGCACCATGGGGAAGAGGTGGCCGATGGCGGGAGAGGTGTAGGCGAGGATGCGGGACATCATGGCCTCCGGGTGAGGGGCTCGAGGAGCTCGAGGAGCGCCTCGCGATACGCCTGCGAGCTCAGTCCGGCGTCCAGCCGGAGCAGCTTCCAGACGTAGACGTCGCACACGGCGACGATCTGGGCCAGGCGGCGCCGGCGGCCGGCACCCTCCAGCCCGTCGAGGAAGGGCGCGAACACCCGCTCGCACCAGGACCGGTGGAAGGCCCGGCCGGCGCCCGTGACCGCTGCCATGAACGGCGAGGAGGACTCCTCGGCCAGCAGGCGCAGGGCCAGGCGGCCGTCCCGCTCGTAGTGCCCCGCCAGATTGACGACGGCGCCGGCCAGGTCGCCCGCCACGGCCGGGTCCCGCTCCGCTGCCACCCGGGCCGCCTGCCGCTCCGCGGAGGCGGCGAAGAGGCCGTCCTTGTCGCCGAAGCGGCGCAGGACGGTCTGCACGCTCACGCCGGCGCGGGCGGCAACGGCCTCGAGTGTGATGCCGGCGATGGGGGTGCCGTCCTCGAACTCGCCCGCTGCCGCGTCGAGGATGCGCTCTGCGGTGGCCGCTGCGGACTGAGCCCGCTTCGTCATCACATAGCTGCGGGCGGGCGCCCCGGATTTCATGTCAATCATGCTAACTCCAATTCTGACTGGCGCCTAGATTGCGCAAGCCCACGGCGGTCCGCGATTCACTGCAACGCGATGTCGCCGCGGTCCGTCGACCGCTGGCGGCGACGCAGGGCCTGTGCCGTTTATGCAGAACCGGGGGCGGCATCGGTGCGCAGCAAGGGCCACGTGGCCGAGGATCCCGCACCAGGAAGCTGGGTTGCGGGAGCGGGATCGTTTTACCTTGAGACATGCCTTCGCCGGGGTCCCGGACGCTGGCCGGCCCGTTCGAGCTCGCCCTGGCCAAAGCCCCCCGGCGCCTCGCCCGGAAGCCGGCCGGTGCCCGGATGTCAGATCCCCACGAGCGGGGAGGAAGCACGGCATGAGTGAAGACCATGGACGCGATCGTCGTCCCTAGCCGACGCTGCGTCGGGCCGGCCTGACCTACCACCGAGCACGCACGGAAAGCCTGACAATCAGGTCCGTCTACCAACGGTTGCGTGCCGGGAGAGCAGGAAGCGGAGGGAGGCGCTGCCGACGCTCATTCGCCTTCGACGGGGCGGAGGCTTGCTTGACTGACGTTGACGTGATGGCCGTTCGCGCACTGCACGTCGGCTTTCAGTTCGGCTCCGCAGTCCTCGTGCACGAGTGAGGCGGCCGCTGTGCCGTCTGGTTTCCATCGTTCGCCCCAGGCGGCGAGAGCGACGAGGACCGGGAAGAGGTCGAGGCCCTTCTCGGTGAGGTAGTAGGCCTCACGACGGCGCTGCCCTGGTTCCTGGTAGGGACGCAGCTCAAGGATTCCCGCGTTCAACAGTTCCTTCAGGCGGGCGGCAGTGACGGCTTCAGTGAACCCGGCACGCGCCACGAAATCCTTGAAGCAATGAGCGCCGTAGAACGCTTCCCGCAGGAGCAGTATCACCGCGCGCGCCCCGACGAGGCTGATCGTGGCATCGATCGGGCAGCCCTCGGCCGCCCAACTGTCCCGGTCCGCGAACCGACCGGTGAGTGCGACGGTGGGCACGGCGGTATCCGACATGCTGCTTACTATATCTCCCCATAGTGAGCTACGCTCGTGGCTATGCCTACGCAAAGTCAGAGGGAAAGTTCGGCCGCAACCCGGGGCGGCCAGCGGTGAGCGCCTCACTGGAAACGGCCACGACGGTCAGCGCGCCCGAGCGGCGGACGCAACGGTGGGTGCTCGTGGTCTGCTGCATGAGCGTGCTGCTGGTATCCTTGGACGTGACGATCGTCAACGTCGCACTGCCATCGATCCAGCAGGGCCTGGATGCGACCGTGAACGGGTTGCAGTGGATCCTCGACGCCTACACCCTGGTGATGGCGGCTCTGCTCCTGATGGCCGGCTCCATGGCCGACCGCTTCGGCCGCCGCCGCATCTTCCTCCTCGGCATCGCGGTCTTCACCCTCGGCTCGGTGCTCTGCGCAGTCGCACCATCGCTCGGCTTCCTGATCGCAGCACGGGTCATCCAGGCCTTGGGCGGGGCGATGCTGAACCCGGTGGCGGTCTCGATCCTCCGCAACACCTTCCACGACCCCAAAGCGCGCTCCCGCGCTATCGGCATCTGGGCCGGCGTCATCGGAATCAGCATCGCCCTCGGGCCCATCGTCGGAGGACTCCTCGTCGATGGTCCCGGATGGCGGTACATCTTCCTGGTCAACGCACCGATCGGCATCGCGGCGATCATCCTCGCAGCCCGAGTCATTCCGGAGGGCCGGGCTGCGCGTCCCCGCCGATTCGACGCAGTGGGGCAGGTCCTCGTGATCGTCCTGCTTGTGACGCTGGTCTACGGAATCATCGAAGGGGCACGGCTGGGGTGGTCCTCACCCGCGGTCATCGGATGCTTTGCCGTCACCGTGGCGGCGGTGACCGCGCTCGTCCTCTACGAACGACGACGCGTCGAACCGTTGCTGGACGTCCGGGTCTTCCGCAGCATCCCGTTCTCGGGAGCCGCAGTCATGGCCGCCTGCGTCTTCGCAGGCACCGCCGGGTCGCTGTTCCTGTCCACCCTGTACCTGCAATCCGCTCGCGGCTACTCCGCGCTGGAAGCCGGCCTATACTCACTCCCCGCCGCGGTGATGACGCTCGTCCTGTCCCCGGTGGCCGGCAGGATCGCCGGCAAGCACGGGTCCCGATGGTTGTTCATCGCCGCCGGCCTCGCACGTATTGCCGCTGGGCTGCTCCTGATTGGGCTGACCCTGCATACCCCGCCGGGCCTGATCGTGCTCGCGTTCGCGCTCAACGGTGCCGGAATGGGACTGGCCAACCCACCCATCAGCGCCACCGCCATGTCCGGCATGCCCGCCGCACAGGCCGGCGTCGCAGGCGGCATCACCGCCGCGGCGAACCAGATCGGAGCCTCCCTCGGCGTCGCCATCCTCGGAGCCACCCTCGGCATCAACGCCACCGGACTCACCGGCCCCGCATACGCCGAGGCAACGCATACCGGATGGTTGATCCTCGCCAGCATCGGTGCGCTCATCGTCGTTCTCGGGGTCGTGACGACCAGTCGTGGGGCGCTGAAGACGGCCGAGAAGGCCGCAACCGAGCTGATGGCCGAATGAGGGCGACGCTGGTGGCGGGGGCCGCTGTGAATCGCAGCGCTAAGTGACACGGTTCTGGGATCGCTATGTGGCGGCCCGGCTACCTGGGCATTCTCGGCGGCCGCATAGCAGAGGCATCAGTGAGTGGCACCCGTCCTATGAGCAGGCGGCGCATCGGGAAGCCACTCGGTCGCAGCGGTGGGTCAGGCCCAGATCTGGACGTCTGTGGAGCTGAGGTGGACGAAGAGCCTGGTCTCGGTGCCGTTGGGTTCGAGCCAGAAGCCGGATCCGTCGGGCATGGTCATCTCGGCAATGCCCAGGCGTGGGGTCTGGCCCCATTGGCGAAGTTCGATGGTGTCGCCTTTGAGGGGCATCCATCCTTGGGTCCGATGAATGCGTTTAACCGTATCGCCGTGGACGGGCATTCTTCTTCCTTTCGGGTTCGATGCTCGTGGACACAGCGCGGGGTGCCTGTGGGCATTGCTGCTCCTCGGGCACCGGGGTCTTGGCCGGGGGCTGCGGTTTGGAGCGGGGCTGACCGGGTCCAGGCGGTGATGTGCCTGGGCCCGGTCATTCCGTGGCGACCGGTTCAGGGGCCGCGAGGTGCGGTCAGCTCTGGGGTTCTGCGGCCTGTTCGGGTTCCAGGAAGCCCTTGGCGGTGGCGTCTCCCTTGCCGGTGGACTGCTCCTTCTTCTGTACCCGGCGGGCCCATGCGACGGTGACGATCGGGCAGAGCACGGCTGAGACGACGACCGAGGCTGCGACCAGCACGGTGGCGTGCTGTGCGGCGGGGGCGTAGACGGGGTTGGCGGCGGCCACGACGGCGGGGACGATGGCGGCGTTCCCGGCTGTGGTGGCGGCGGCGAGCCCGGCGATCCCGTCGCCGCCGGTGACCTTGTCGGCCAGGAGCAGCACTGCGCCGCCGACGAAGACGACGAACAGGCCCAGGGCGATGCCGAGCAGCCCTGCGTCGAGGACTGCGGTGAGGTTGATGGTCAGGCCGAGGGCGAGGCCGAGGAACGGAATCATCGCCGGCACGAGGGGGGCGAGCAGGGCCCGCATGCTCTTGTCCAGGTTGCCGACCAGCATGCCGAGCGCGAGCGGGAGGATGGCACCGACCAGCGCCTGCCAGGGGAACGCGGACAGGCCGGCGATTCCGAGGGTGACCATGGTCAGGAAGGGGCCGGATTCGAAGGAGAGGATCGAGTAGGCCCCGGCGTCGCGCTTGCGGCCGAACTGTCCCATGAGGGACATGTAGAGGCCGCCGTTGGTGTCGTTGAGGGCGGCGACGAGGGCGAGGGCCGAGAGGCCCGCGAAGATGCCGGAGCCGATGGGGGCCTCGTGGAGGAAGTGGCCGGCGATGAGGCCGACGAGGACGGCGAAGCCGATCTTGGCCCCTAGGAGCGCCCCGCCCTTCTTGAGCATGTAGGGAGTGGCCGTGACCTCGAGGGTTGACCCGAGGCAGAAGTAGAAGACGGCGAGGATCGGGACCAGGCCTGTGAAGAAGGCCCCGGTGAAGGAGCCGAAGAAGTCGCCGGCTTTGGGGGCGACGGTGTGGATGACGGCGCCGATGCCCAGGGGCACCAGCATCATTCCGCCGGGGACTTTCTCCAGGAATCTCCTGATGGGAATCGTCATTGATTTCTCCTGATGGACTGGTGGGGCTGTGGTGTGCATGGGTGTGAGGACGGGGGCTGTGCCCGTTGGGTCGGGGGGTGAGCGGTCGCGGGCTTCGGGTCAGCCGAGGCCGGGCAGGAGCAGTACCTTGCAGGCGTCGCCGGTGAGCAGGTCGATGGCTTCGTCGATCTGGCTGAGCTTCATGCGGTGGGTGATGAGCCAGTCGAGCTGGAGGCGGCCGGAGTCGAGCAGCAGCAGAGACTGTTCCCAGGTCTCCCAGAGGCGGCGTCCGAAGATCCCGCGGAGGGTGATGCCCTTCTTGTTGATGTAGGCGGCGATGTCGACTTCCGCGGGCCGGCTGGGGTGGCCGACGGTGATCACGGTGGCTTCGCGGCGGACTGCCTCGAAGAGGGTCGTGAGGGTGCCGGGGGCGCCGGAGCATTCGAAGGCGACGTCGAAGCCTCCTCGGCGGCCGGTCAGCTCGCGACAGCGTTCGATGATGCCGTCGTCCGGGTGCAGGGCGGTCGCGCCGAGCTTCTCGGCCTGTGCGCGGCGGTAGGGGTTGGGGTCGACGGCGATGACGTGGGCTGCTCCCATGAGCAGTGCGAGGTGGGTGACGACCAGGCCGACGGGTCCCGCGCCGCTGACGAGCACGGCTCGTCCTGCGACGGCGTAGTCGGCGCGCTGGATGGCGTGGACGGCGACTCCGGCGGCCTCGAGGAGGGCCCCGGATTCCAGCGGCAGGCCGGTGGGGAGCTTGACGCAGATCTCCTGCGGGGCCGCGGTGTACTGGGCGAAGACGCCGTCGATGTGCATGCCCACGATGCCGGTGCGTTCGCAGGTGTGGGCGTCGCCCGTGCGGCAGGGGAAGCACTGCCCGCAGGTCAGGTGGCTCTCGAGGGCGACCTGGTCGCCGACGCGCAGGCCGGTGACGCCGGGGCCGACCTCGACGACGGTGCCGGCTCCCTCGTGGCCGAGGATGACGGGGAGGTTGAGGTTGAAGGCCTGGGCCGAGGGGGTCCATTCGTAGAGTTCGCGGTCGGTGCCGCACAGGGACGCTGCGCCGACCTCGATGACGACGGAGCCCTCTGCGGCTTTGGGGTCTCCGGCGTCGGTGACGTACTGGGCGCCTCGTTCGGGCGCATTCTTCACTACTGCCCGCATGGGGGCCGCCTTTCGCTGGTCTGGTGGGGTGCTGTGTGTTGGTGGGGTCAGCCGGGCAGCTGGGCTGCGAAGCGGCGGAGGATGTCCGGGGGGCCGACCTGACCGCCCTTGAGCAGCAGGCGGCATCCGGCGACGGCGGAGGGGCCCTCGGCGCGCAGGATGGGGCCTGCGGTGACGAACTGGTCCCGGACGCGCAGCTGGCGCACGCCCATGGCGATCAGGCCGTGGCTGGAGGTGTCGCCGCCGCAGATGGCGATGTCGCGGGTGAGGCCTGCCTCGGCGGCGCGGGCGGCGATGCCGCCGATCAGGGCACCGACGTGTCCTGCCCCGGCTGGCCTGGCCGCGCCGTAGCGTGGATCGCCGGGGCCGCGGGTGGTGTGGACGACGACGTTGCGGCCCCCGCTCAGGGCCTGGGCGACCTGCCGGTCGAGCGCGGCGACGGCTGCGCCGTCACGGTGCTGCAGCAGCGCCGCGGGCACGGGCACGTCCTCCCAGCCGTGGGCGAGCGCGTCCTCGATCTGCTCGGCGGTGGTGCTGGATGCCGAGGCGCTCACGGCCAGGACCGGGCCTGAGGGCTGCTGGGGTCCGGGGGTGCGCGGAGCTGCCTCCGATACCGATCGGGCCAGGGCCGCCATGATCCCGCCTGACCCGACTACGAGCGACGGTCCGTGGCCGCGTTCCTGATTCAGCAGCGCCTGGGCCACCGCGTCCATGTGGGCCTCGGATACGGCGTCGACGACGAACGCCTGCGCCCCCGCTTCCCGCCGCTGCTGCGCCCAGGCGTCCTTGAACGTGCCGTCCTCGTAGGCGGGCAGGTGGATCGCCCCGGGGACCGGCCCGGTGCCGAGCTGGTCGGCCAGGACCAGGCGCAGGTCGGCTTCGGCCATGGGGGTCGAGGGGTGGCGCGACATGATCGGGTGGCGGTCCAGCCGGTGGATCTGGCCGGCGTGGGCCGCGTAGTGGTTGCTGAAGGCCGTGTACCGGCCGAAGGCGGGCTGGGCGGGCACGACGGGGATGGCCCCGTGCAGGCCGAACCGCTCGTGCAGGAGCTGGATCCCGCGCCCGATGCTGCCGACCTCAGCCGAGCTGTCGAACGTCGAGCAGACCTTGTAGAGCAGCACCTGGGGGTTCAGCGCGGCCACGCCCGCCAGGTCCCTGCGGACCAGGGTGTCGAATGCCGCCCCAGCGAGGGACCGCGCCGGTCCGGCGTATCCGACGACGTCGACGCCCTCCGGCAGCGGCGCGTCGCCGATGACCAGCGCGGCTTCCAGGCCGTAGCGGTGGGACTGGGCCAGGACGTCGGCGGCACCGGTGAGATCGTCTGCGACGAAGCCGAAGGCGTTCATCCTAGGCGCCCTTTCCGAAGGCCTGGACGGCGAGCAGCAGCGACTCGTCCCCGACCTGGGCCTTCTCGTGTGCGGCCGCGCCCAGCGGGACGCCGGCGACGGCGGCCGCCCAGGCCAGGCGCAGGCTCCGTACCCCGGCACCGGGTCCTCCGGGGTGTGCTGCCACCCCGCCGCCGGCCAGCATCATCAGGTCGGTCGACCCGACAGCGTCGAAGGTGGGTCCCGGGGTGGTGACGTTCTGTCCCGAGGACAGGACCGGCAGCGGCGTGGCCGTCTGCCCCAGGGGCTCGAGCAGTCTGCGGATGTTGGCGGCGACTTCCGCGTCGGGCTCGTAGAACTTGCTGCCCAGTCCGCTGGCGTGCAGCTGGTCGGCGCCGGCCAGACGGGCGAGCTGCTGCCAGACGCGGTAGTCGACGCCGAGGGCCTTGGACCGCATGGTCGCCGCGAGACCGGCGCGGTGGCCGTGGATCGGCACCTCGGCGAAGCTGCGCAGCCACGCCAAGGCGGGCAGACCCATGATCGGGATGTTGAGCATCACGCACCGGCCGCCTGCCTCGACGACCAGGTCGTGGCGCTTCCTCAGGCCGGCGAGGTCACCGGTGATGTTGAAGGCGTACATGGTGGGGTGGCCGGTCACCTGCTCGGCGGCGCGGATCTCCTCCGTGGCGATCGCGACGCGGCGCTCCAGGGGAAGGTAGGCCGGGTCGGTCATCAGTTCGTCGTCCTTGATCAGGTCGATCGAAGCCAGGGCAAGCTCTCGGATCACCTGCCGGTATTCGTCCTCCGAGAGCCCGACATTGGGCTTGACGATCGTGCCGACCATCACGCCCTCGGCGTTGCCGAGGAGTCTGCGGGTTCCCTCGATGCCGTAGGCCGGCCCGGGGTGGGCGGCGATGAAGTCCTCGGGCAGGGCCAGATCCTGCAGCCGGCAGGCATACAGCTCTCCCAGTTCGAACAGGTTCCCGGCGATCGTGGTCTGGAGGGTTGCCAGGTCCGTGCCGATGTTCTCCATCGGGAACTCGACCGTGACCAGGGCCGCCTGGACCTTCTCCGGGGTCCTGCGCGAGGGCAGGGAGGGCCGGCGGGGTCCGAGCTGGCGGACTTCCACGACGTGCGCGGCGTGCCGCTCGCGGATCCGGGCCGACTCGCCCGGCACCGGCAGGAAGGTTCCGCTGGACTGCTCCCCGGCCAGGATGGCCGCGGCCTTCTCCGGATCGATCTCGGACTCAAGGTAGTAGGTGCAGCGCACCGCGCGGGGATCGCGCATGGACTCTCCGTTTCGAACAAAGGGGATGTACAAGGATGCAGCCGCCGGCTCCGCGGCGGGAACCAGCAGCGTGGCCCCGTGGAGGCCGGGCGCCGTTGGCGTCTTCACCATCGGTCGCCCACGAGCGTTGGTGCACCCCATTGGCTGTCACTCGACGGAACTAGTCCGTACAATTGGTACGTACATTACCGGTGACCTGCGTCACCGGTCAAGCGGCACCGGCACAAGGCGCCCGGATAGGATGTGCAAGGAGAGCAGAGGAGTCATCATGAGCGCAGGGCCATCAGCTGCGGAGCCCGCAGAGCGCGCCCCGCTGCTGAATCGGGACAGCGGCACGCCACTGCATGCCCAGATCCGGGACATCCTGCACCGGCAGATCCTTGACCTCCCGCTCCACCCCGGCTCTGCCCTGCCCACCGAGGAAGAACTGCAGCGGCAGTTCGGCGTCTCCCGCAGCGTCGTGCGCCAGGCCCTCTCCGGCCTGGCCGACCTCGGACTCATCCGACGCCAGCGCGGCCGGGGCAGTGTCGTGGCAGCCGCGCCAGTCCTCCGGCGCCAGCTCCAGCGCGCCGGCGGTCTGGATGAGCAGGCCGCCGCCCACGGCCAGCGGCTGCGGACCCACGTCCTCCGCCTCGAGGCCGCGGCCCCACCCGCCGCGGGCGCGGAGGCGCTGAACACGCAGAACACGTGGGAGATCGAACGGACCCGCTACCTGGAACAGGTGCCGGTGGCCTTCATGCGCACCTGGGTCCCGCGCGAGCTCTTCCCGCACCTCACCCCCGCGCTGCTTGAGAACGCCTCCCTGCTGGCCCTCATGCGCGAGCACGGCTACCACCCGGCAGGAGGCCCCAGACAGGTCCAGGCCGTGACCGCAGATCCCGGCCTGGCCCAGAAGCTGAACACGCACCCCGGCCAGCCACTCCTCCTGCTCGAGGGCGTCACCCGCGACGCCCTCGGCCACGGCCTCGAATGGTTCAACGTCTGGCACGCCCCGAACACCGTCTTCGACGTCGACGCACAGGTCACGTCCCAGCCAGCGTCCATCTCCCAGGAGCACCTCCGGCGCCTGCGCACCCTCACACAGCAGCTCGAATCCGAGCTCGCAGCGCTCGACCAAAGAGCCCGATAGCCGCTGCCCCCAACACGGGGGGACGCCGTGAGGTGGCGGCTGCCCTCCAAAGGAGAGGGAGGGATGAGAGCGGGCGCACGAAGCCTCTGCGCGTTAGGCCGGGGCGGCGGGGAGCTGCAACGGAGGCGACACTTCCTCTCGAGACGGTCTTTGGGTCCTCGCTCGGAGAGCTTGCGAACGCTCCTGGGCACATAGGCTCGCTGCCCTTGGGCCTTTGGATCGCGGAGGGGCCCAAGCGCCTCATCCGATGGCCACACGCAGGGAACTACGCCCTAGGGTCGACTGCCCCGTCGCTCCAGGTCCCCTTGATCGTCACCGCCGCCACGGGGGTGGTCGGAGTACTCAGCTACCCCTCGATGCCCGAGGTGCTCGCTGTGCACCACGCGAAGGGAGTGCCCAACCGGCTTGCCGTCAAGTCGGTGGGCACAGCGTTCTCTCTGGTGTTCGTGCAGATCGGCGTGACTGCGCTGCTCATGGGCATCGCTGTTTCCGTCTTCTTCCGCAGCCGGCCCGATATCGATCCGGCGCACCCGGCTGGCTCCGCGCGCTGGCACCGCCACTACATGGCGGTGGGAGCCAAGGCCCTGCTTGGGCTGGCGGCGATGATCGATGTGGGGATGCTGGGGTCATCGCTGCTGATGTGGACCGGAACGGTCACGCAGTGGGCGCAGCTGGTGGTCGTGCTCCCGATCCTGGCCGGCGTCGTCGTGGCCGTCGGCGTCTTGGCGCGGAACAACCGTGAGCCCGGTGACGGCGAGGAGGACACCGGTCTGACCCACTGGGACGACGACAGGTACTGGCGCCGCGGACTGTTCTACGTCAACCGTGAGGACCGCTCGCTTCTGGTTCCGCGCCGGTTCGGTCTGGGATGGACGCTCAACTTCGGCAATCCCAGGGCGGCAATGCTCCTGGCAGGCGTGGTTGCGCTGATCGGCTTGGTGATTACTCTCCGTTTCGACAGCTGAAATCCACCGGCACATCGACGGCGGTCGAACGCCGTCGGTATCGGCGAACAGCGTGGAGCATCCTCGTCTCGTCAAATGAACCGCTGATGGGACGTCGTCGACGGGCTGGACATCGGACGGTTCTACCCGCATCCGGTCAGCTCGGCACCTCGGTCTTCACACCCTTCTTCTCTCCCCATAGCGTGTCTTGGATCCCACACGGGGGCTGCGTGGGCGCAGCGGAACGTCGGCTGGCTCCCCGGACTTCTCCGTGCCCGGTCCGGAGCTTGACTGACATCCCTTACCGCATGGCGAGAATCGACGCGCCCGGGGCTCGGGATGATGCGTGTGGAGGACATGTGCCTGCTCCAAGGTTCAGGCCGCGCGGGTCCGCGGTAGAAGCAAGGGCTGCCCAACCCTACGGATGCGGGTTTTGACACGTTTCGCCGCCCAGGTGCGCGCGGGACGACGAGGACGGGCTCTGCTAGCGGTCTCGGAGGACTTGGGCGACCTCGTCGAGGGTCAGTCCGAAGCGCGTGGTCGGTTCCCCTGCTATTACCGCGTCTGTGCGGGGGTCGATGAGCCAGTATGTCGGCTGCCCGTCGGCGGTCCCGGACCGCTCCAGACGGAGTCCCTTCTGTTCCGCCAGCGTCTTCATCCGTTGCTCGGCGTTGTAGCGGGGCGCCTGCGGGCCGTGTTCGTCCGCGGTCCTCATGGTCGTGCCTCCTGCCTGTGTGCTCGGTCGGCAGACCCGGCAATTCTCGGTGTCCGCCCTGTCGTAGAGTGCGCAGCCGTGCTGGACGCCGAGTGCGGCACATGGTGGGCAGTGCCCTGCCGTAGGGCCTCGGCGGTTGGCTGCGCGGTGGCCGGGTCTACCGGTACCAACCCACGGCACGGTCGTAACGGCATTCGAGCGCCCCGGTGCCGGGTGCGTCGCCTCCTCCGGAGGGGAAGTAGATGGCGCCGAAGTCTGAGCCCTCGGCTTCGATCCGTCCCAGGGCCCAGGCCTTGGCCGCCTCCAGGTCGGTCTCGGGGATGGGCACCCGGAAGATGCGGCTGGCGCTGAGGTGGATGTCGAGCTGGTACTGCCCCGACAGGGAGGTTCCGGGGTGATCGTCCCGGCGGTGTTCGTCGCGCCGACTGATCAGGACCTCGGCGGCGGCATGGAGGACAGCGAGCCTGCCCGCTGGTTCGCTCCGCTGCTGCTGTCCGATCCGAAGGCCGGACGCCACATTCTCGACGGTGTCCTCCTCGCCGACCGCGTAGGGGGAGCCGCTGACGTCGGCCTCCGATCCGCCGACGCTCTTGAGGTGCTGTGCGAATTGTTCGGAGCTGGACTGGATGGAATTCATCAACCCTCCTGGAGGGTACCGACGGCGATTGCCGACCCTCCCCACACTAGACCTGTTTCTGCCCCGACGCTGCTGGTGGACGCCTTGATCAACCGGGCGTACTGGCCCGCGCTGGGCTGGGCACAGAGCTCCGCCACGTCCCTGGCTCGTGAGTGGCGATGAAAGGGGCGCGCCGCCGGGCGGTACCGTTGGGGCTACGCTGCGGTGACGGCCTTCCGGATTCTCCGGGGCATGGGTCCTGAGCCGGATGACCCGTGGGGCAGAGGCACCGGCTGCGACACCCTGGACGCCTCCCGCCGGCAGCCGCAGCGAACAGCGCCACGCCCGAGGTAACCCTGTCGTCCCGAGGACGGCCGTGGCCCGCCCCATGCTGGCCCTGGCCGTTCGGGGGCTTCCCGCGGGGAGAGTTTCCCGGGGCTGTTCGGGCCTTCAGGTTCTGCCCGTGGGGATTCTCGGGGACGACGTGTGCAGAGGCCATAATGTTCATCCTCGCGACTATCGCCCATGGACCCCTCTGACGTGCACGGTGGCTAGGGAGGCCACTCCGGCGACCGCGACCGCACCGGCGAGGATGAACCCGGCGAATGCCGCCGGTGGTGCGGTGTCCGCCTCGCCGAGGACGGTGATGCCGATGGTGACGGCGACCAGTGGGTCGACCACGGTCAGCCCGGCGACGACGAGTTCGGAGCTCCCCCTCGTGTGGGCGTTCTGGACGAGGTAGGCGCCGAATCCGGCCGCGGCCGCGAGGCCGGCGAGGCAGGTCAGGGAGAGCCATTCGAAGTCGCCTTGGAGGATTCTGGCGATGACGGTCTTGGCCAGGGCCGCGACGAAGCCGAACTGCACCCCGGCACCGACCGTGTAGGCGATGGCGTTCCATCTGCGGTGGAAGAGGGCGAAGCCTGCGCCGAGGAGGGCAAGGACGATCCCGAGCAGGATCAGGATGGTCACCAGGTGGTGGTCGCTGATCGGCGCGTCCTGGGCCGAGAGGGCGGCCACGGTCACAAACCCGGCGACGCCGGCCACGCACAGCAGGACCGAGACCACGGTCCGCCGCCCGGGGACGGCCCGGGTCATCCGTGCGGTGGCCAGGGTGGTGACCACCAGGGCGAAGGCCCCGAGTGGCTGGACGACGATCAGGGGTGAGAAGCGGAGGCTCGTCAGCTGCAGGACGACCGCTGCTGCGAGCATCCCGGTTCCGGCCAGCCATGCCGGCCGGCGCACGAGCCGCTGCAGCCGGCCCCCTCCCATGCCGCCGCGGCCCCGGCCGGGAGGCCCGGCGCTGTCATCGACGCCGCGGTGCTGGAAGAGCGTCCCCAGGGACAGCAGGACTGCTCCCAATAGGGCGATCGGGATGCCCAACCAGTGGTACGACGTGAGGGCGCGTTCCGCGGCGGCTGCCACCATTGCCTGACCATAGTCCAGGCGCTTCTGCCGAGCCAGCAGGCAGCCCCGGCTCCCTCGCGTCCTGCCCGTGGCCGGATCGGGTTTGTCTCGACGGCCGGCGCGGGGCGGTCAGCTGGCGCGGGGCGCTCAGTTGGGGCGGTGCTGGGTGGCGAGGGGGCATTCGAAGACGGTGCCGAGGCCGTGGCCGACGGCGTTGAGGTATCTGATGATGATCCCGTAGGAGGCCACGAGGCTCGTCGCGGTGTAGGGGATGCCCTGCTGGGCGCACTGGGCCCGGATCAGGCTCTCGGCGTGGGCCAGGGCCGGCCGGGGCATGGTCGGGAAGAGGTGGTGCTCGATCTGGTGGTTGAGGCCGCCCATGAGGACGTCCATGATGCGCCCGCCCCGGATGTTGCGCGAGGACATGACCTGGCGGGTGAGGAAGTCCGCCTGTGCGGACGCTGAGAAGATCTTCATGCCCTTGTGGTTGGGGGCGAAGGTGGCGCCCATGTAGAAGCCGAAGACGCCCTGCTGCACTCCGATGAACGCGGCGGCGATGCCCGGGGGGAGGAGCCAGAATGCCAGGGCAGGCACCGCCAGTACCCGGCCGGTGAGGATCGCCAGCTCTACCGCCCTGCGCTGCACGGGGGCCCGTCGGAGCAGGAACCTGAACGAGTCGACCTGCAGGGCGAAGCCGAGGAACGGCAGGAGCGGGAAGAGCAGGTAGCCCTGGTGGCGGGTGACGAATCGGAGCCAGCGGGGCCGCGCGGCGGCAGCCGCGTCGTGGAAGGCGATGGTCCCGGGCTTGATGTCCGGATCCTTGCCGATCACGTTCGGGTTGGAGTGGTGACGCGAGTGCTTCTGCTGCCACATGGCATAGCTGATTCCCGTGAGCCCGTTGCCGATGAGGCGGGCGGACCATTCGTTGGCCGCCCAGGAGGCGAAGACCTGGCTGTGCGCGGCCTCATGGGCGAGGAATCCGAACTGGGTCATCAGGATCCCGAGTCCAGCCGCGATCAGCAGCTGGTACCACGAGGGTCCGATGAGCGCGAAGCCGGTCCAGCTGCCGGCCCAGGCGATGGCCAGGATCGCGAAGAGCACAATGTAGTAGCCGCGCCTCCGGTCGAGCAGGCCCGCGTCCCGCACCTGCCTCTGGAGGGCCACATAGCTGTTGACCACGCGGTTCGGGCGAATGGCCCGGGCGTCTGGTTCGCTGTTCTGGGCCATGGTTCCTCGGATCCGCTGGGGGCACCGCCCCGATCGAGACTCCTGCACCGGACACCTGCTGCACCGGACACCTGCCCTCCTCTGAGGGTACGGCGGGCCCAGCACCCGTGTCACGGCCTCATGCAGCCCTGACGGACCCGGTCCTTTCTACCCTGCCGGCCGCCGCGCTGCGGGCGTAGCCTGAAAGACAGTGGATCGGGACCCCAGGAGCCGCAGACCGGCCCGGGTCCCGGCCCCTCAGAAGGGCTGAATACCATGACCTCTCTACCGGTCAACCCCCAGAGCCCCGCAGGACGAGAAGAGCCCCACCCAGATGCTACGGGACGGAACGGCCCGGATTCCGGGGCTGTCCAGGCCCCCTCCGCGACCGGCAGGAAGCCCAGGACCACCAGGGTCGGGATGGTGTGGGCCGCCGTCGTGGTGGCACTGCTGGCCCTGGTGCTGCTGATCGTCTTCATCCTGCAGAATCAGCAGCCCGCCAGCGTGCTGTTCCTCGGGCTGGAAGGCACCGTCACCCTGGGCATGGCGCTTCTCATCGCGGCAGTCGGCGGCGGCATCCTCGTCGCGGCCGCAGGCGCTGCGCGCATCGTCCAGCTCCGATCCAATGCCCGCAGGTCCCGCAAGGCCGGCGCCAGGGCGTGATCATCCTGCCGCAGCCCGGAACCACGCCCGAGGAGACGCCATGAACAGCACTCCAGAACGCACCGAGGACCTCTTCGCCAGGCCAAGCGACCTCACCGGGCCGGAGGATCCCCTCCGGGTGACCGGGATCGTCCTCAGCTCGCTGCCCGCCGAGACCCTCACGTCCGAGGGGCCGCAGCGGTACACCGTCACAGCATCCCTCTCGCGGCGCCCGGACCCGCTGGAGATCGAGGCCGTCCACGCGGAATCCACCCGCAGGAAGCTGGAAGAGGCCGGCTTCGGCCACGCGGGCCTGCAGATCGCGGACCGGCGGCTCCTGATCTTCAGCACCAGCCTCGAAGAGCTGAGGGACGGCCTCGCGCAGGTCGTGGGCACCATCGTGCGCACTGCCACCCTCAAGGCGCTGGCGCAGAAGGACCTCGCGCGCCAGGCCCGCGCCGACCTCGACGAGGCAGAGCACGAACGCTTCCTGCGCGTCGCCGAGACAGCGGCCGCCATCGACTTCGGCCCGTGAGGAGGCCACAGTGAGTGACATCTACAGGACCCGCCACGACCCGCCGGCCGCTCGGGTCCCCAGCGCAGAGGCCGAGGAAGAAGCCGAGAACGAGGTCTGGGACGACGACGGCGGCCACCTCGGAGCGCGATGAGGGCTCGGGGTGAAGGGGCACCCTTCGACAGGATCCTCCTGATCTACAACCCGTCCGGCCGGGCCCCGGCACTCCTGGCCGAGGAGCTCCGGACCGAGCTGGGCGCCCGCCTGCCCGACACGCCGCTGAGCCTGCGCCCCACAGCCTTCCCCGGCCATGGACGTGCCCTGGCGGCTGCCGAGGGCGGACGCCCGCTGCTGGTCTCCATCAGCGGCGACGGCGGGTACAACGACGTCGTCAATGGCGCCATGGACGCCGGCGGCCAGGCCGTCTGCGCTGTCATGGGTGCCGGCAACGCCAACGACCACCGGCGAAGCACCCGCACGCTGCCCATCATCGACGCGATCGTCCGCGGCGACGTCCGCCGCATCGACCTCCTCCGACTCACCGTAGGGGAAGGGCCGGACCAGTGGTCCCGCTACGCCCATTCCTATGTGGGGTTCGGGCTCACGCCCCTGATGGCCATCGGCATCGAAGCGGGCGTCAAGGGACGCTTCACCGAACTGCTCTCCGTGGCCCGCGCCCTGCGCGGCCTCACACCCCTGGAGATCACCCGCGCGGACGGCGCGCGGGCCGTGCTGGACAGCCTGATCCTGGCCAACATCACCCGGATCGCCAAGTACGGCCGCATCAGCGAGGCAGGCTTCCCGGACGACGGGATGTTCGAAGTCGTCATCCTGCCCCACGGGGCCAAGTGGCGCATCGCGCTCATGGCCCTGCGGGCCGTCACCGTCGGACTCGGGGTCCAGACCAGCGTGCCAAGCTACAGGTTCACCAGCACCGACCCGATCCCGCTCCAGATCGACGGCGAGGTCATGACAGTCGGAGCCGGCACACCCGTGCTCGTCGAGTCCCGGCGCCAGACACTCGCAACCCTCGGCTAGCGCATGCCGCGGATCACACCCGCCCCCTCTGAAGAGGATGACGCCGCCGGCCTCGGCGCCGATCCCTGGGACCACGCGAAGGAAATGGTGGAGATGGAAGAGAACGACCGGAGTATGTACCGGAACATGATCCGGGACGCCGCCTCGGGCCTGCCGCCCGGAGCCGAGCTGCGCCTGACGGTACTGCGCCTGGGCGGCTGGACGGAGAACGGCTGGTGGGAGGCGGTCATCTGCCGCCCGCAGGACGTCGAGGCCCTCATGAGGGGGGACACGATCGACGGGACGCACCTGACCTTCGACGAGCGGCAGGAGCTCATCGTGTGGCTCTCCGGGATCGGCGCCGTGCCGGCCGATCCTGTCCCCGTCCGCCCGGAGGAGCTCGCCGGGTTCACATGCGCTGTGGCTCTGGCCTGACAGGGCGACACGCTCCGGCTCGGGGCAGGCCAGCGCGCTGACCAGTGAACGTGCTGGGACTCGGGACCAAGCCGGAAGGCCCAGCGAGCACGTGCTCTTCAGGCCTCAGAGAACCAGCAGCGCTTCTCCCTTTGCTCTTGTGCGAAGAGGAGCAGGCGTGGCCGGTCTACTCCCCGGCTGTCAATTTCCGAGGAAGTCTCGGGAGGGCAGGGGATCGGGCAAGCCCGACGCGCGGTCCTGTCAAAGGAACCTTTGACGAGAGAGCCCAAGTGCCGGCTGCGCTTCGCGGACCCCGTCGGGCTCGAGCTCGCGGCCCGCTGCTGCGCGCCGTAGTCCGCCACGATCCACACGCGACGTTGGCCCCAATCCGAGCCGCGCTTGAACCGAATGGCGCGCAGCGTCGTCTTCAGGTCAGCGGCGGTGAGCCGTACCCGGATCGGAAGGGCACATCATGAACAAGCGAGCAGCTCTCCTCTTCGCGACTGCCTCAGCAGCTTGCGCCCTTGCCCTGGCCGGCTGTATGGGCAGCGGTGGAAGCGGAAGCGGCTACGGGGCAGGCGGGACGGCGTCGAGCGCCTCCACAACGACGTCCTCCGCGTCCGGGTCAGGAGCGCTGAGCCTGCAGACGTCGACTGTCGGGGGCCAGAGGATCGTCGTCGACGGAAGGGGGGTGACGGTCTACTTCTATACGCTCGACAAGCCTGGGGAGACGAAGAGCGCGTGCACGGGCGGATGCGCTTCGCTCTGGCCGGCTGTCACGAGCGACACGGCTCCGAAGCTGCAGGGCGTCACGGGCAAGACAGGCACCGTCGCCAGTGCTGACGGCAGGCAGCAGGTCACGATCAACGGGATGCCCATCTACTACTACGCCAAGGACACCGGTCCCGGACAGGCACATGGGCAGGGTGTAGCGGGTGTGTGGTACGTCGTGGGCTCCGACGGGTCCATGATCCAGACCCCGCTCACAGCTGCCTCGGGCACCCCGGGCATGTCCGGCTCCTCCGCCAGCTCGGGTACCTCCGGGTACTAGACCGGCACCCGGGCGGCCTCGGCTCCACGGGCAGGGAGGCCCTGGAATGGGACATGCACAAGAGGCGCAGGCCGCCGCCTCCCTGTGGCTGGCGAGCGCCCCCGCGACGGGGTATCCGGCCCTGGCCGGGGACGTGGAGGCCGATGTCGCCGTGGTCGGGGGAGGCATCGCGGGGCTCACGGCCGCGCTGGAGCTCAGGCGCAGGGGATTGGCGGTCGTCCTGCTCGAGGCCGCCAGGGTCGGGACCGGGGTCAGCGGGAACACCACGGGGAAGGTCACCTCGCTGCACCGTCTGGCGTACACCGGGCTCGCCGCCGCCCACGGCCTCGACGCCGCGCGGGCGTACGGGGAGGCGAACGAGGCAGCGATCGAGCACATCGCCGCGACGGTGCAGGCGGAGGGCATCGACTGCGGCTTCCGCCGGGTGGCCAACTACACCTGGGCCGAGGGCGAGGAGGCCCTGGCCCGGGTCCGGGCCGAGGCCGAGCTCGCACAGGAACTCGGCCTTCCCGCCTCCTACACCACCGAGGTCCCCCTGCCCTTCCCGGCCAAGGGCGCGGTCCGCTTCGACCGCCAGGCCCAGGTCCACGCGGTCCGGTACCTCCAGGGCCTCGCCCGCGCCCTCGACGGGGCCGGCGGCGCAGTGTTCGAGCAGAGCCGTGTCCGCGCCATCCGGGATGGCGCGCCCGTGCTGGTGGAGACGGAGGGCGGGAGGGTCCGCGCCCGCGATGTCGTCGTCGCCACGAACCTCCCGATCGGCGACCACGGCCGGTTCGCCCGGCTCTGCCGGCTGCACCGCTCCTACGTCGTCGCCAGCCCCACGGCAGCGCTGGGCGGCGATGCGACCTTCATCAGCGCCGACGAGCCCATGCGCTCCATCCTCGGCACCCGCATCGACGGCACCGACTACATCCTCGTGGGCGGGGAGGGGCACCCGGTCCCCGGCGGCGGGGCGCCGGGGGAGCGGTTCGGGCGCCTGGCCACGTACGCCCGGGAACGGCTCGGGGCCGGCGAGCCGGCCTACCAATGGTCCACCCAGGACTGCATGCCCTCCGACGGGCTGCCCTACGCCGGCCCGATCGCCCCCGGCGCACGCCACATCCATGTCATCACCGGGCTGCGGAAATGGGGCCTGACGAACGGCACCGCCGCCGCGCTCGTGGTCGCCGACGCCGTCTCGGGGCTCAGGAGCCCCTGGGCAGGACTCTTCGACAGCACCCGCGACGCGCCTCCCGTGCCCCGCCGCGAGGACGGTGCGGCAGAGGACCGCGCGGCGGAGGCGGCCCCCGCGGCCGCGGGCCCTCCGCGGCAGGGGCGCCCCAGCTGGGGCCGGGCCAGGGCGCCGTCCTCGACCTCGACGGGGAGCCGGCCGCCGTCTACGCAGACCCGGCCGGGGCCCTCCACGCGCTCTCCGCGGCCTGCACACATCTGGGCTGCACCGTCGAATTCAATCCTGACCAGGCGACCTGGGACTGCCCCTGCCACGGATCCAGGTTCTCCCTCGAAGGATCCCCCATCCGGGGGCCCGCGACCACCCCCCTCCGACAGCGCACCCTCCCCGAAGCCCGGCCCGCCCCGAGGCGGGCTGAGATCCGTGGGAGGCCACGGGCAGCGTGCAGCGGGGAGGCGTCCCGAGGCGTAGTGGCAGTCCGCACCCAGACCGGCCCGGAGACGCGCCAGCTGCCGCGCGCCGCGCGGGTCCCCAGCGGTGGGATCTTCGCAAGCGCTTGCGTTCCTCTTCCCGCGCCCGGTACTGTCAGTCCATGGCCGTTTCCGTCCAGTCGGTTGCCGAACGCGCAGAGGTGTCGGTTTCGACGGTATCGCGGGCACTCCGCGGCATCCCAGGCATTTCAGAGATGACCCGCAAGCGCGTGCAGAAGGCGGCGGACGAGCTCGGCTATGCGGCCTCTCCGAGCGCGTCCCGGCTTGCGACCGGGCGCACGCGCACGGTCGCGGTCGTCGTCCCGCTCCTGTCGAAGTGGTTCTTCGCCGAGGTCATCGCGGCGGCCGGGCGGGTGCTCAGCGGCGAGGGCTACGACGTGCTCCTGGCCGAGGTCTCCACGCCCAGGCTCCGCTCCGAGTTCTTCGCGAGCCCTCGGCTGCACGGGCGCTCCGACGGAGCCCTGGTCGTGGCCCTCCAGCTCACGGGCGAGGAGCTCGCCGCCCTGGAGTCCCAGGGCCAGTCCGTGGCCCTGGTCGGCTCGGAGCGCCCCGGTGCGGCGTCGGTGCAGGTCCAGGACAGGGACGGAGGACGCGCGGCGGTGCGGCATCTGCTCAACCTCGGCCACGAGCGCATCGCCTTCCTCGGCATCCGGGAGGCGCCCGGCTCGCCCCTGGGCGGGGTGCCTCCGGCCGAGCGCCTTCTCGGCTACCGCGACGCCCTCCTCGAGGCAGGGGCGCCGTCGGATCCCTCGCTCGAGCTCGGGGTGGAGAACACAGTCGAGGACGGCGCAGCGGGAATGGCTTCCCTGCTCACCCGGGTACAGCCCCCGACGGCCGTCTTCGCGGCATCGGACGAGCTCGCCTTCGGGGCGCTCTCCGCCCTCCGGCACGCCGGCCTCGAGGTGCCGCGGGACTTCTCGGTGGTCGGCTACGACAACCACGAACTCTCCGGCGCCGTCGGCCTCACGACCATGGACCATGGCGTCGCGGAGCAGGGGCGCCTCGCAGCCGAAGCGCTCATCGGAGCGCTCTCCGGCGAGCCGGCGCGCACCAGCCGCATCGAGGCCAGGCTCGTGGTGCGCGGATCGACGGCCCCGCCCCGCCGGCTGCGCGCGGGCGCCCGCTGACCATATCCCCGACCAATGTGAGGAAACCCCAAATGGAATACCGCAGGCTCGGCAGCTCCGGGATGTACGTGAGCGAGATCGCGTACGGCAACTGGGTCACGCACGGCGAGCAGATCGACCAGGACGCCGCCACGGCGTGCGTGCGCGCGGCCCTCGACCTGGGCATCACGACCTTCGACACGGCGGACGCCTACGCCGGAACCCGCGCCGAGAGCGCGCTCGGGGAGGCGCTCGAGGGCGTGCGGCGCGAGAGCGTCGAGGTCTTCACCAAGGTCTACTTCCCCACCGGGGAAGGCAAGAACGACCGCGGCCTCTCGCGCAAGCACGTCATGGAGTCGATCGACGGCTCCCTCCGCCGGCTCCGGATGGAGTATGTGGACCTCTACCAGGCCCACCGCTACGACTACGAGACGCCGCTGGAGGAGACCATGCAGGCGTTCGCGGACATCGTGCACGCGGGCAAGGCGCACTACATCGGGGTCTCCGAGTGGACCGTGGACGAGATCCGGGCCGCGGCGGACCTCGCGCGGGAGCTCGGGATCCAGCTCGTGTCCAACCAGCCGCAGTACAACATGCTGTGGCGGGTGATCGAGCCGGAGATCGTGCCGCTCTCCCAGGAGCTGGGGATCGGGCAGGTCGTGTGGTCGCCGATCGCCCAGGGCGTCCTGACGGGCAAGTACCTGCCGGGACGGAGCGCACCCGCTGCCTCGCGCTTCTCGACCGCGGAGGGCGCCGTGAAGGCGGACCACCGCTACATGCAGCCGGCAGTGCTCGAACGTGTCCAAGCGCTCAGGCCGCTCGCCGAGGAGGCTGGGCTGTCCATGGCCGCCTTCGCGGTCGCGTGGGTCCTGCAGAACGAGAACGTCTCCGCAGCCATCGTCGGCGCCTCCCGCCCCGAGCAGCTCAAGGACAACGCGACCGCAGCGGGGGTCGTCCTGCCCCCCGAGGTCCTCGCCAGGGCCGATGCCGTCCTGGGCGATGTCGTCGAGCGGGACCCGGCCAAGGTCGAATCCTTCCTCGAGCGCCCCTGAGGTCCGCACCAGCCGGGCCGGCCGCCCCCCGAGCGGCCCCCCGGCCCTCAGGCCGGGTCCCGGCCGAGGATGAGGCCGCGCTTGTAGTACTCGTAGAGGCCGTCGAAGATCGGGGCGGTGGCGGCGAGGACGGCGTCGTCGTCGAGGGTGATGGAGAGGCCGCGGATGATGACGTCCAGGCCTGGGGGCGGGCCGGGGCGTCGAAGCGGTCGTCCTCGATGTTGGCCTCGTGGACGAGCTCGGCGATCGCGCTCAGGACGGGGTCGTGGATCTCGTACCTGCGCAGGATGGTCTCGAAGGAGCAGTCGGGGCCGTGGTGGCCGAGGTCGACCCCGGGCATGTCGAAGGGGGTCGCGTCGGCGGGAGGGCGGCGGGGTCGTGGGTGTAGACGAATTCGGCGTCGGGGTCGATGGCCCGCCGGATGAGCCAGGCGCAGGCGGCCCGGTCGACGTGCACGCCGGGGCGGGTGGCCCATTTCACCGGCCGGCCTCCTCGGCCAGGGCCGTCTGGCGGGCGGTGGGCTGGTCGGCGAGGAGGGCGCGGACGGCGGCCCGGGCGATGTCGCGTTCGGCGGGAGGGAAGTAGTCCCGGCGCGTGATCCTGCGGTGCTGGCCCTGGAGCCGCCTTCCGGCCCGGGCCCGGGCCGCGCCGCCGAGCGCAGCGGCGTCGGCGGCCTCCAGGGTCAGGGCGAGGTACTCCTGCCGGCGCTCCTCCTGCATCGCGGAGGCGATCCTGCGTCCCTCGGAAGGGGCCGCCGGCTGTCCGGTCCAGACGGTGGCGGTGCCCGCGTTGGCGATGACCTCGGCCGCGATCCATTCGAGGTGCTCCTTGGTGCGCGCGTCGGCGGGCAGGGCCACGAGGCCGTCGCCGAGCTGGGCCACCCCGAGGGACTGCAGCCGCCGCCAGACGGCGACCCGCGGGCTGGAGGGCACCCGGGGCATCCGGTAGTTCAGCAGCACCCACGAGCCAGGGGCGAAGGACGCGGTGTTCACCCGCCCATCGTAGGCGTGTAACCATGGTTGCGTAAGCTAGTCGAGGCGACGCACCCGCATCTAGGCCGATGGAACCGACCGTGAGGAGCCCCTGATGATCGATCCCGTGCTGATCCTGCTCGCCGCGCTGCTCTCGGCAGCGGCGGTGGCCGTCGCCGCGCTCCTCGCGCGCTGGCCCGCGTCACCCCTGGCGGTGTCCGCGGCCGGGGTGTTCGCCGCCGTGGTGGGGTGGCGGCTGCTGGCCAATGTGTGGTTGCTGAACGAGGACTTCATGCCTGCCGTCAGCGTCGGCGATGTCATCTGCCTGATCGCCGGAGGGCTTCCCCCCGCTCTCGTCGCAGCGGCGATGAGGCCGCTGGCCCGGACGTCCCTGGTGGTCGCGGCGGGAACGGTCGTCGCCTTCCTCGTCAACGTCGTCGTCCTCTGAGACGCAGGAGGCCTGCCGTGCCGTTCCGTCCAGTTCCGCGCCGCCTGGCCGCCGCCGTGCTCGCGGGAGCGGCCGCCGTCGCCCTGACCGCCTGCTCGGGGTCCGCCGCGGCCCCGGCGTCTGCCCTGCCGCTGCGGCAGGTGCAGGACCTGGCACTGCCAGGCGCGCCGACGCGGCTGGACTACCAAGCCATCGACCCTGGCGCCCGCCGGCTCTACATCGCCCACCTCGGCGACGGCACGGTCGAGGCGATCGACCTCGACAAGCCCGCTGTCGCCGGCACCGTGACAGGCACCCCGTCAGTGCACGGGGTAATGGTCGCCCCGACCGGCACACGCTCCTGGCCGCCTCCACGGGGACGGACGAGGTGGCCCTGATCGACACGGCCACCCTGAAGGAGATCGGCCGGGCGAAGTCGGGCGACACCCCGGACGGGATCGCGTACGACCCCGCCCTGGGCAAGGCCTACGTCTCCAACGAGCACGACCACACGGTCACGGTGGTGGACCTGGCTGGCTCCAAGGCCCTCGCACCCGTGGAGATCGGCGGGGAGGCCGGCAACGTCGTCGACGACGCGTCCTCAGGGAAGGTCTTCGTCAACGAGCAGAGCCACGGCGAGCTCGTCACCATCGACCCCGTCACCGACACGGTCACGGACCGGACCAAGGTCGGCGACGGGTGCGAGGGCAACCACGGGCTCTACATCGACGGGGCCGAGCAGCTGGCCTTCATCGCCTGCGAGGACAACGCCAGGCTCCTCGTCCTGGACCTGAAGTCCAGGCAGGTGACCGCCCGGTTCGACACCGGCGCCACCCCCGACGTGCTCGCCTACGACCAGGGCCTGCACCGCCTCTACGTCGCCGCCGAGGACGGCACGGTCAGCGTCTTCGACGAGAAGGACCGCTCCCTGGCCCCGGTGGCCTCGGCCAAGCTCGCCGACCACGCCCACACCGTCGCCGTCGACCAGGCCACCCACCGGGTCTACTTCCCCCTCCAGGACATCGGCGGCCACCCCGTCCTGCGCATCATGGAACCCGCCAAATGAAGCACGGCGGTACCGACGGGCCGGCCCCGGGCGCGGGGACCACGCCCGAAGGACCAGACGAGGTCCCCTTCGGGAAGATCCTGCTCTACTTCCTCCGCCTCGGCGCGATCGCCGTCGCAGGAGCGTTCATCGGGCCCTCCTTCCTCATGGTCGTCGCCGCCGGGGCGCTCTACTCCGCCTATTCCGGCACCGGCATCGTCCAGGCCCTCTTCTACGGCATCGGCCCCGCCGTCATGGCATCATCGTCATCGCCGCCTACAAGCTCCTCAAGCTCACCGACCGGACCGACTGGCGGCTCTGGGCGATCAGCGCCGCCGTCTTCGCCGTCACCGCCCTCACCGGCTCCGAGCCCATCCCCCTGATCCTCGCCGCCGGGCTCCTCATCCTCTTTCTCGACGCCCCGCCCACACGGCGACGCCGGAAGAACCGAGCACCCAAGGCACCGCACCGACCGCCCAAGGCGCCCGGCCACGCGCTGGTCCCGGCCTTCCTCGCGGCGCCTGGTGCAGCCCTCGGGACCGGCGGCACCGCCGCCCTGCTGCCCCTTGGCCTGTTCTTCCTCCAGACCGGCGCCCTGGTCTTCGGCTCAGGTCTGGCGATCGTGCCTCTCCTGCGCGACGGCGTCGTCACCCAGCACCACTGGCTCGACCAGTCCCAGTTCCTCGACGCCGTCGCCATAGGCCTGATCACCCCGGGCCCCGTCGTCATCACCGCCGGGTTCATCGGCTACCTCACCGCCGGACTCCCCGGCGCGATCGTGGCCACCGTGGGCATCTTCACCCCGATCTACCTCGCCGTCGTGCTCCTGGGCCGCTGGTTCGTCCGCCACCGCGACAACAGGCGCGTGAAGGCCTTCGTCGCCGGCGCCACCGCCGCCGCAGCCGGGGCACTCTCGGGGGCCGTCGTCGTCCTCACCCGCGAAGCCGTCATAGACTGGGCCACCGCCGCCATCGGCCTCGTCAGCCTAGGACTGCTCTGGCGGTTCAAGATCGCCGAGCCCTGGATCGTCTTCGCCGCCGGCATCCTCGGACTCGCCCTCCACCTCCCACACTGACCACGCCCGCCCGGCTCCGGCCGCGAGACCGACCCGGGCCGGAGGGGCGGCCAGAGCGCCGCCCTGGCCCCGGTCTTCGCTGCTCGGGCTGTCGCCCCGGGGCGTGGCCCGTGCCTCCACTGCGCTCCGGCCCGGTGGCCGACCTCGAGCGGACGGCGCCCGCCTGGGAGGCACCGAGATCGCCGACAAGCTCTGGCGCACCAACCACCGCCTCGTCATCGACGCCCGAGCCCTGCGCGCCAGGCGGCGCCCACACCTCCCAGCGCCGCCGACGAGTCGTGAGAGGACTGAGTGTGCCGATGATCGAGTCATCCTGATGGCCGGTCCCCGCGAGGGAAGCAGTGTGAGGAGGAATGCTACCGGGCTAGGTGAAGCCGTAGGCGCCATCACCAAGCCGCCACTCTTCCGCGATCTCTGTCCCGTCAAAGCTCCTTCCTCTGCATTACTCGGAAAGAGCGAGTGAGACACCTTGCAAAGATGAACGTGGCAGTAGGAGCCGCTGGCTTCCCAAGGGAGTCCCCAGCGCGCTGGGGACGCTTGGCCGGTCTTGCGGCTGTCCCGTCAAAGGAACGGTTTATGGGACGGCATTTGTGAGGTGTGGCCGAGGGAACCGGAGGGGTCCGATGGCCGAGGGCATGGCCTGCCGTTGGACGCCTCCGGTCTAGGTCCTCAGCTTGTGGCGTGCACGTGACGTCGAGGAGTGATAAGGGGGTTCAGCAGAATTCCCCGCCTCTTGCAGATTCCCGTTACGACTGGGGAGCGGCCGCTGGGGCTTTCGGGTTGTTTTCGGCCGATCCGATTTGCCTGCCGGCCATGTGGGGAACGCGGATGAGCTTCTTGTTGACGAATTCCTCGAGCCCGTAGCGTCCGAGTTCTCGGCCGATTCCTGAGCCTTTGACTCCGCCGAAGGGAAGGTCGGGCTGTGTCTGGGTCACGCCGTTCACGGTGACCATGCCGGCTTCGAGCCGGTCGGCGACGTCATGGCCCAGGGCTTCGTCGGCGGTGAAGACGGCCGCTCCGAGGCCGAAGGGGGAGTCATTCGCGATCTCGACTGCCTCGTCGACCGACGCTGCGCGGTGGACGACGGCGACGGGCCCGAAGAGCTCTTCGTGGTAGGCGCGCATCTGGGGCGTGACGTCGGTGAGGACGGTGGCTTCGAGGAAGGCTCCGGGCCGGTCCGCTCGTCGTCCGCCGGCGAGGATGACGGCGCCCTGGTCGGTCGCGTCCCGTATCTGGTCGAGGAGTTCTTCGACGGCGGCTTCGGAGGACAGCGGCCCCAGCAGGGTGTCGGGGTCGGTGGGGTCGCCGGGCTTGATGCCGGCCATAGCGGCGGCGAAGGCGGTCACGAAGGACTCGTAGGCTTCGTCCAGGACGATGAACCGTTTGGAGGCGGCGCACGCCTGTCCGCCGTTGTTGATGCGGCCGAGTACTGCCAGCCGGACGGTGCGGTCCAGATTGCGGTCGTCAAGGACGATGAAGGGATCGGCCCCGCCGAGTTCGAGGACGTGCTTCTTCAGGTGGCGCCCTGCGATCTCGGCAACGGCGGTTCCAGCCTTCTCAGAGCCGGTGAGGGAGACGCCGCAGATCCGGGGGTCGGCGATGAGGTCCGCCACCTGGCCGGTGGAGACGAAGGCGTTCTGGTAGGTGTGCGCTGGGAGGCCTGCTTCGTGGAAGAGTGCCTCGATGGCGAGGGCAGCGCCGGGCACGCTGCGCGCGTGCTTGAGGATGATGGTGTTGCCCAGCAGCAGGTTCGGTGCGGCGAAGCGGGCCACCTGGTAGTAGGGGTAGTTCCAGGGCATGATGCCCAGGAGCGGGCCGAGGGGAGCGGAGCGGACGACTGCATTGTCGCCGCTGCGGGGGTGCAGGACTTCGTCGGCCAGGAGCTCGGGGCCTTTGAGGCCGTAGTACCGGAAGATGGCCGCGGCGAGCTGGGCCTCTTTGCGCGCCTCGGCAATGGGCTTGCCCATTTCTTCGGTCGCGATCTTGGCGAGGTCGTCGGCGCGTTCGGCGTAGAGGTCGGCGGTCCTGACCAGCAGGTCGGCCCGCTTCTCGACAGCCTCCCAGCGCCACGAGCTGTAGGCCCGCTGGGAGCGGTCGGCCAGCCCGGCGAGTGCCTCGTCAGGGAGGATCGGGTATTCCGCGAGAAGCTCGCCGGTTGCAGGGTTGACGGATCTGTAGTTGTTCACTGTGCTCCTGTTCGGTTCAAAGAGGGTGTGCGGTTCCCCCCCGCGGTCACCGGAAGGCCGCCTCTCCGGTGAGCTGCTGGCCGAGGATGAGGGTGTGGACCTCGTCGGTGCCCTCGTAGGTGCGCACGGACTCGAGGTTGTTGGCGTGCCGCAGCGGCGAGTAGTCCAGTGTGATGCCGTTGCCGCCGAGGATGGTGCGGGCCTCGCGGCAGATCTCGATGGCCTCGCGGCAGTTGTTGAGCTTGCCCACCGAGATCTGGTGGTGGGCGAGCTTCCCGGCGTCCTTGAGCCGGCCGAGGTGGAGGGCGAGGAGGAAGCCCTTGTTGATCTCCAGGGCCATGTCGACCAGCTTGGCCTGGGTCAGCTGGTAGCCGGCAAGCGGGCGGCCGAACTGGAGCCGCTCCTTGGAGTAGGCGAGCGCGTCCTCGAACGCGTCCCGGGCGGCGCCCATGGCGCCCCAGATGATGCCGTAGCGGGCCTCGTTCAGGCAGGAGAAGGGGCCCTTGAGCCCGGTGGCGGCGTTGGGCAGGACCGCATCGTGGGGGAGGCGGACCTCGTCGAGCTCGATCTCGCACTGGATCGAGGCGCGCATGGAGAGCTTGGGCTGGATCGGGGTGGCGGTGTAGCCGGGGGTCGCCGTCGGGACGAGGAAGCCGCGCACGCCGGCGTCGGTCATGGCCCAGATGACGGCGACCTTGGCGACGTTGGCGAGGCCGATCCAGCGCTTGGCGCCGGTGAGGATCCAGTCCGCGTCCTCGCCCGAGCCGGCGCGGCGGGCGTAGGTCTTCATGGATCCGGGGTCGGAGCCGGCGGTGGGCTCGGTGAGGCCGAAGCAGCCGATCGCCTCGCCCGCGGCCATCTGCGGCAGCCACTCGGCCTTCTGCTCCTCGGAGCCGTGCTTGTGGATCGCGGACATCGCGAGGGAGCCCTGGACCGAGACGAAGGTGCGCAGGCCCGAGTCGCCGGCCTCGAGCTCGGCGCCGGCGAGGCCGTACTCGACCGCCGAGCGGCCGGCGCAGCCGTACCCGTCCAGGTGCATGCCCAGCAGGCCGAGCCGTGCGAGTTCGGGGACGATCTCGAGCGGGAAGTGCGCGTCCTCGTACCAGCGGGCGATGTTCGGCCTGATCTCCGCGCGCACGAACTCCCGGACCGTGTCCCGCAGAGCGAGTTCCTCGTCGGAGAGGAGCGAGTCGAACGAGATCAGGTCCGCGGGGTCGGCGAGTGCCTGCTCCACGGCCGTGCTCACGGCAGGGCCGGATCGATCACGGTGCGGCCGCCGGAGGCCGACTGCATCTTCTCGAAGGCCTCCTCGACCCCGCCGAGTCCGAGCCTGTCGGTGATCAGGCCGTCCGTGACCAGGGTCCCGGCCTTCACCCAGTCCAGAAGGCGGGGGTAGTCGGTGCGGGGGTCGCTTCCGCCGGCGACGCAGCCGATAAGGGACCGGGAGGAGTGGAAGAGCTCGAGGGGGCTGAACGCGACGTAGTCCTCCTTGCGGCCGATCCCGACGACGACGGTCCTTCCGCCGCGTCGTGTCATGTCCCAGCTCTGGCGGATGGTGGCGCTGGCCCCGACGCAGTCGATGGCTGCGTCGACGCCGCGGTTCCCTGTCATACCCCGGATCCTGGCGAGGGCCTCGCCGTCGGCCTGGACGGGGATGGCGCCCAGGTCCTGGGCGAGGGCGAGGCGTTCGCTACTGCGGTCGATGGCGAGGACCTGGGAGGCGCCGCTGAGCAGGGCTCCCTGGACGGCGCTCAGGCCGACGCCTCCGAGCCCGGTCACCGCCACGCTCTCCCCGACGGTGACGCGTGCCGAGTTCACCGCAGCCCCGACTCCGGTGACGCTGGCGCAGCCGAGCATGGCGGCCTGGTCCGGCCGGATGCCCTCGATGCGCTGGACCGAGGCAGCCGGGACGACGGTCTGCTCCGAGAAGCCGGCGACCCCGAGCCCGGCCCACACGGTCGCTCCGTCGGCGTCGAGGGCCAGCGGGCGGCGGGCCCCATCCGAGGCGTGGGCGCACAAGTGGCGGTCTCCGGCCTGGCAGAACCAGCATGACCCGCAGGAGGGATTCCACAGGAGGATGACGCTGTCCCCGACTGCCACGTCGGAGACGTCCTCTCCGACCTCCAGGACGGTTCCGCTGGCCTCATGGCCCAGGACAGCCGGGAACCTCTGGGGGAGGGTGCCGTTGGAGAGGGACAGGTCGGAGTGGCAGACCCCGGTCGAAGCGATCTTCACCCGGACGTCGCCGCGGCCTGCACGGCGGAGCCGGATGTTCTCGACGCGCGCTGGCGCGTCCTGCCCCCGGTGGACGAGGGCGCGGACCGTTTGCGGGTAGACGTCCGATGCAGCCAGCTCTCCGCCTTCGGCGGCAGATGGGCGACCCGCAGCGGCCTGGGCAGTGTGGGTGGTCATGGCTCCTTGCTCTCCCTTCAGGCTCGCAGCAGCGAGAGGATCTCGGCGACGCAGACTGGGCTGTCGGAGCCCTGGGCTTCGACGGTGACCCGGGTGGTGGCCCTGATTCCCTGGGGTGCGTCCTCCACCTCGAGCAGCTCGACTCCGGCGCGCACCATGGCGCCCACGGGCACGGGGCGGGGGAAGCGGACCTTGTTCGAGCCGTAGTTGACGGCCATCGACAGTCCCTCGATGCGGTAGACCTCGCGCAGGAAGGCGGGGATGAGGGCGAGGGTGAGGAAGCCGTGGGCGATCGGTGTGCCGAAGGGGCCGTCCTTGGCGCGCTCGGGATCGGTGTGGATCCACTGGTGGTCGTCGGTGGCGTCGGCGAAGAGGTTCACCTGCTCCTGGGTGACCGGCCGCCAGGGGCTGTACCCGAGGTGGCTGCCGGTCGCTTCGGTGTAGGTGTCGAGGCTGGGATAGGTCTGCATGGCTCTTTCCTTTGCTTAAGGGGTGGGCGGGCGGGACTCAGGCCCGCGGGCCGCCGGCGACGTAGAGGACCTGGCCGGAGACGAAGGACGCTTCGTCCCGGAGGAAGAAGGACGCCGCTGCTGCGATGTCCTCAGGCTGGCCGACCCGGGCGACGGGGATCTGCTGGGCGGCCCTCTTCGTGAAGTCCTCGTAGGGCACGCCCATGCGCTCGGCGGTGGCCTTCGTCATGGCTGTCTCGATCAGGCCGGGGGCGATCGCGTTGACGGTGACGCCGAACTTGCCCAGTTCGATGGCGAGGGTCTTGGTGAAGCCCTGGATGCCGGCCTTGGCGGCCGAGTAGTTGGCCTGGCCGCGGTTTCCCAGGGAGGAGGTCGAGGAGACGTTCACGATCCGTCCCCAGCCCTGTCCGGTCATGTGGGCCTGGACGGCGCGGGACATGAGGAAGTGGCCGCGCAGGTGCACGTTCATCACGGTGTCCCAGTCCTCGGCGGTCATCTTGAAGAGCAGGTTGTCGCGGAGGACTCCGGCGTTGTTGATGAGCACGGTGGGTGCGCCCAGGTCCTGGGCGACGCTGTCGACGAGTTCGGCGACGGAGGGTTCGTCGGAGACGTCGGCGCTGTAGGCCTTTGCGGTGCCGCCGGCGGCGGCAACGGCTGCGACGACGTCGTCGCAGGCGTCGGCGGAGAGGTCGACGGCGGCGACGGTCATTCCGTCGGCGGCGAGCCGCCGGACGAGGGCGGCGCCGATGCCGCGGGCCGCGCCGGTGACGATGGCGGTACGGGTGGTCATGTTCTGCTCCTAGAGGTCGGGTGTGGTAAACGGGCAAGGACGAGGGGGGCGGAGATGGGGACCGGCAGGGTGGGCCGTGGCTTCAGGAGAGCCGTTCGAGGACCATGGCCATGCCCTGGCCGCCGCCGACGCACATGGTCTCGAGGCCGACCTGCTTGTCCTGCTCCTGGAGGGAGTTGAGCAGGGTGGCGGTGATGCGGGCACCGGTCATGCCCCAAGGGTGCCCGAGGGCGATCGCTCCTCCGTTGACGTTGAGCTTCTCCTCGGGGATGACCAGGTCCTCCATGCTCGGGATGACCTGCGCGGCGAAGGCCTCGTTGATCTCGGCGAGGTCGACGTCGTCGATCGTCATCCCAGCCCGTGCGAGGGCCTGCTTCGTCGCCTCGACGGGGCCCAGGCCCATGATCTCCGGGGAGAGGGCGGAGACCCCGGTCGAGACGATCCGCGCGAGCGGGGTGAGCTGCAGCTCTTTGGCGCGCCGGTCGCTCATGATGACAAGCGCCGCTGCGCCGTCGTTGAGGGGGCAGGCGTTTCCTGCGGTGACGGTGCCGTCGGGCCGGAAGGCAGGTGGAAGCCCGGCCACGGCGTCGAGGGTTGTGCCCGGGCGGGGGCTGTCGTCGCGTGTGACGACGGTGCCGTCCGGGAGCGTCAGCGGGCTGATTTCACGGTCCCAGAATCCCGAGGCCTGGGCCTTCTCGGTGCGCTCCTGGGAGCGGACAGCGTAGGAGTCCTGGGCTTCGCGGCTGATTCCGCGCAGCTGCGCGACGTTCTCCGCGGTCTGGCCCATCGCGATGTAGACGTCCGGCATCCGGCCGTCCTCGCGGGGGTCCCGCCACGCCTCTGCTGCGCCGGCGGCCCGCTGGGCCGTCCGCTCCCATGCTGCGCGGAACCGGGGGTTGCGGGTGTCCTCGTCCGAGCGGCCCAGGCCGAGGCGGCTGGGGGACTCGACGCCGGCGGAGATGAAGACCTCGCCCTCGCCGGCCCGTATGGCGTGCATCGCCATCCGGGTCGTCTGCAGGCTGGAGGCGCAGAAGCGGGTCACGGTGGTGCCGGGGACGGTGTCCAGGCCGGCGCGGACGGCGACGACGCGGGCCAGGTTCTGGCCGGACTCCCCTTCTGGCATCCCGCATCCGAGCATGAGGTCCTCGACTTCGGCGGGGTCCAGTTCGGGGACCTTCGACAGGGCGGCCAGGACCATCTGGGCCGCCATGTCGTCGGCGCGCATCTCGCGCAGGGAGCCCTTGCGAGCCCGGCCGATGGGGGAGCGGACGGCGGAGACGATGACAGCTTCGGGCATGGTGTTCCCTTCGGGTGAGGGTGGTGGTGGGGGGCTCAGGCGAATGCGGAGATGCCGGTGATGGCGCGGCCGAGGATGAGGGACTGCATGGAGTCGGTGCCCTCGTAGGTGTAGACGACCTCCATGTCGGTCAGGTGCCGGGCGATGTTGTTCTCCAGGAGCAGCCCGTTGCCGCCCAGGATGTCGCGTGCGGCCGAGACCACCCAGCGGGCCTTTTTGGCGGCGGCGAGTTTCGCCAGGGACGCGATCGGGCCGGTGAGGGCGTCTTCGTCCTGCAGCTCGTTCAGGCGGAAGCAGATGAGCTTGATGGCCGTGGTCTCGGCGAGCATGTTGGCCAGGGTGTTCTGCACGAGCTGGAAGCTGCCGATGGGCTTTCCGAACTGGACGCGCCGGCGTGCGTAGCGGACGGCGTCCTCGTAGGCGGAGATCGCGTGTCCGAGGGATTCCCAGGCCACGCCTCCGCGGGTGGTGTTCAGGACCCTGTTGACGTCCTTGAAGGAGCGACAGTTCTGCAGGCGGTTCGCCTCGGGGAGGCGGAGGTCCTCGATGACGATGTCCGGCTGGAGGATCGCGCGCTTGCCGATCTTGCCGGTGATGACGGTGGGGCGGAACCCGGGGGCGAAGTCCTCCTCGGGGCCTCGTTCGAGGACGAAGGCCTTGACCTGGCCGTCCTCGGTGTCGCGGGCGTAGATGACCACGACGTGGGCGTAGGAGGCGTTGCCGATCCAACGTTTGGCGCCGTTGAGGACCCATGAGTCGCCGTCGCGGCGGGCGCTCGTCTCCAGGGCCACCGAGTCCGAGCCATGGTCCGGTTCGGTGAGGGCGAAGGCGCCGATGCGCTCGAGGCGCGCCATTGCGGGAAGCCACCGCTGCTTCTGCTCCTCGGAGCCGAGGGCGCTGATGGAGCCCATCGCCAGGCCGGAGTGGACCCCGAAGAAGGTGTTGATGGAGCCGTCCCCGCGCGAGAGCTCGACGGAGACCTGTGCGGCTGCCATGCGGCTCATTCCGGGACAGCCGTAGCCCTGGATCACGGTCCCGGCGATGCCCAGCTCTGCGAGCCTGGGGACCAGTTCGAAGGGGAACTCGGCCCGCTCCCAGTAGTCGTTGATGACGGGAAGGACCTCGGCGTCGACGAAGGCGCGCACCTTGTCGCGGATCCGGCGTTCCTCCTCCGTCAGCCGCCGGTCCAGCTGGTAGATGTCGTGGTCTTCCAGGAGGTCCCCGCTGACGCTGGCAGGTCGGCTGGGGGCCTGGGGGCGGGTGGCGCTGATGGTCATCTGTTCTCCTCGTGTTTCGTGCGTCTTCGGGGGATTGGCCGGTCAGGCCGTCGTCCGGGGGCGGATGGCGGGCCGGCCTGGGCGCCGGGCCGGAGTGTTCCCGGGCCGGTGCCGGTGCTTGGGGCGTGGCCGGCTCAGGGGGTGACGATGGGGAAGGCCGGGTCGGGTGCTTCGAGGACCTGGAGCAGGGTGGAGAGGACCGCGGGGTCGCCCTCGAAGTCGATGCCTTCCAGGCTCCCGGTGGCCAGCACGGCCAGCAGCTGCTTCCGTGTCGTCCTGAGGGCGAGCTGGGCGCCGCCGTCGGCGGCGGAGCCCTGCCGGTGCAGGAGGACTCCTCGGAAGAGGCGGAGGCGGTGCAGGGCGCCCTCGTCGGTGACGTGCCAGTCGATGGACAGGTCCAGGTCCCAGGCCCGGGGCCCGTCGACCCGTACCGTGAGGGAGTCCAGGATCTGCTCGACGGGCAGGGCGCCCACGAGCTTCTGCCTGGGCGGGCGTGCTGGCGGAGGCCCGTCGAGGAGCTCTTTGGCGCCGGTGAGGTAGAAGTTGCGCCAGGTGGCGTTCTCGCAGCCGTAGGCCAGGGAAGTGAATGCCTGGGCCAGGAGGCTGCGGGCCTGAGGGCTGTCCGGGTCGGCGAAGACGACGTGGCCGAGCAGGGTGGCTGCGAAGCGTACGTCTCCCTCGCCGCCCTGGCCGAGCAGTTCCCTGGCGTGGGCGAGTGCCGCCTCGGTGCCGCCGAGGAGCTGGACCCAGCGCCTGCCTTCTTCTGCCGGCGGGTGCTCCCACAGGTGGGCGGGGTTCCCGTCGAACCAGCCGAGGTAGCGCTGGTAGATCCCTTTGACGTTGTGGCTGAGGGAGCCGTAGTAGCCGCGGTTCGCCCCCAGCGCCTCCAAGTCGGGCGGGAGCACGAGTTCCTCGGCGATCTCCCGGGCGGTGAGCCCGCGGTTGATCAGCCTGACCGTCTGGTCGTGCAGGTAGGCGTACATGTCCCGCTGCCCAGCGAGGAAGGCCTGGACGGGCCCGGCTCCCCAGGTCGGCCAGTGGTGGGTCGCGAAGGCCACCTCTGCCCGGCTGCCGTACCGCTCGAGGGTCTCGGTGAGGTAGCGGGCCCACTGCCGGGCGTCGCGCACCTGGGCGCCGCGGAGGGTGACGATGTTGTGCATCGTGTGGACGGCGTTCTCGGCCATGCACAGTGCCCGTGAGGCCGGAAGGTAGAGGTTCATCTCGGCCGGGGCCTCGGTCTCGGGCGTGAGCTGGAACTCGATCTCGACCCCGTCCAGGACGCGGACCTCGCCGGTCTCCCTGATCGTGTCGGTGGGCTCGGCCAGTGCCGAGGCCCCGGTGGAGAGGCGCTGCCCGAGCCCGCAGCCGATGTGCCCTGTCGGGGAGGCCTCGAGCCGGTGCCCGTACATGAAGCCGGCGCGGCGGCCCATCGCGGGCCCGACGAGGACATTCTCGGAGACGGCGTGCTCGAGGAACCCTTCGGGCGCGACCACGGGCACGCGGGGGACCGCGTGGGCCAGCACTCCGTCGATGCCTCCGAAGTGGTCCGCGTGCGGGTGGGTGAGGATGACGGCGGTGACCGGGCGGACTCCGCGGTGGGCCTGGTAGAGCCGGAGGGCAGCATCGGCGCACTCGGCCGAGGTGAGGGCGTCGATGACGATGACGCCCTCGTCCCCTTCGACGAGGGTCAGGTTGGCCAGGTCGAGCCCGCGGACCTGGTAGATCCCCTCCGCGACGTGGAACAGCCCCTGGCGGGAGACGAGGCGCCCCTGCCCCCACAGACCGGAATGGGCCGTGGCCGGGGGAGCCTCCTCGAGGAAGCTGTAGGCTTCGGCGTCGTAGACGACGCGTCCGTTGGCGTCGGTGACCTGGCCGGGTTCGAGTGCGGCGATGAAGCCGCGTTCGGCGTCGCGGCGGTCCTGCCCGTCGTCGGCTGGCTGAAGGGTGCCCGGGCCTGCCGAGCCTTGGAGTGTGCCGGTCATGCCCTGCCTCCGGCGACCTTGGCGAGTTCGCGGATGATGCCGTTGCGCTGGATCTCGGAGGAGCCGGTGAGGACCCGGAACATCCGCAGGCGGCGCCATAGCACTTCGATCTGCGCGCCGCGGACCATGCCGGCCTTGCCGTGGATCTGCAGGGCCGCGTCGGCGATCTCGAAGGCGCGCTCGGCGACGAACAGCTTGCACATGAACGATTCCGTCTGGGGCCGGGCGCCGGCGTCGAGGGCGCGCAATGCGTCATAGGTCATGGCCCTGGCCGCGTAGTAGTCCGTGGCCATGTCGGCGAGGCGGTGCTGGATGGCCTGCTTCTCCAGCAGGGCTCCGCCCGAGACCTGTCGGTCGGCGGCGAAGTCGAGCGCGAGGGAGAGCGCCTGCCGGGCCGCGCCGAGCGCGGTGGGGCAGTGGAGGAGACGGTTGACCACGACCCGGCCCAGCCCGATCCTCAGGCCCTGCCCTTCCCCGCCGAGCAGGTTCTCGGCGGGGACGAAGCAGTCCTCGAGCACGATGTCGCTTTCGATGTTCTGCCCGGACAGGGGAACCCGGCCGGGGCGGACTTCGCATCCGGGGGAGGCCAGGTCCACCAGGAAGGCCGAGTAGACATCGTCGGTTCCGGCCATGCGGGCGACCAGGATCGAGAAGTCCGCGAACGTGCCCCCCGTGCTGAAGACCTTGTGGCCGGTGATCCGGTAGCCGCCGTCGACGGGAGTGGCTGTGGTGCGCATGGCGCGCACGTCCGAGCCGGCGTCGTCCTCGGTGAGGGAGAAGCAGCAGGCCCGCTCCGCGCGGACCACCGGAAGCAGGTAGCGGTGGATCTGGCTTTCGGTGGCGTATTCGAAGATCGAGCCCACCCGCAGGGGGCCGCCCATGTCTCCGAGCACACTGGTGGACAGGATGCGGCCCGAGGCGCCGACCTCTTCCTTCAGTGCGGCGAGCTCGGTGAAGGACAGGCTCTGGCCTCCGAGCTTCTCGGGCAGGTGCACTCCGTAGAAGCCCAGCTCGCGGCTCCGCCGCCACACGGGCTCGAGCATGGACCGGTCCAGGGGCGTCTCCGGTCCGAGGCCGAGATCCTGCTCGTACTGGGCGAGCTCGCCGGAGAGGTACGTCCGCAGCCGGGCCACGAGGTCGGCGAGGCGCGGGTTGTCGTCGTAGGCCGGTTCCAGGGAGAAGCTCATGGCCGTCACCCCACCCGCCGTTCGCTGCCGGACCATTCGCGCTCGCGCAGCAGGCGCCGGTCCAGCTTGCCGTTGCGGTTGCGCGGGAGGTCCTCGACGAATTCGATGATGCGGGGGACCTTGACGCGCGAGAGCCGCTGGCTGCAGAAGTCCCTGAGCTCCTCCTCCGACACCGAGGTGCCTTGGGCGCGGCTGACGAAGGCCTTGACCGTCTCGCCCCACTGCTCGTCGGGCACGCCGACGACGCAGGCCTCGAAGACCCCGGGATGGTCGTAGAGGGAGGCCTCGACCTCGGTGCAGTAGATGTTGTAGCCGCCGGAGATGATCATGTCCTTCTTGCGGTCCACGAGGAAGATGTAGCCGTCCTCGCGGATGTAGCCGAGGTCGCCGGTGCGGACCCAGCCGTCCAGGAGCAGCTCGGCCGTGGCCTCGGGCGCGTGGAAGTACTCCTGCACGCAGTCGGGGCCCCGGGCCAGGAGCTCTCCGACTTCGCCAGGGGGCAGGGGCCGGCCGTCGGGGTCGACGACCCGGACTTCGGTGTCGAAGACGGCCCGGCCGCAGGAGAGGAGGAGGTCGGGGTCCGATTCGATCCCTCGGAGCACGTCCTCGATCGTGAGGAAGGTGATGGTGCTGGTGGTCTCGCCCTGTCCGTACCCCTGGCTGATGACCGGGCCGAAGGCCTCCACGGCCTCCCTCAGCCGTGCCGGCGCGACTGGGGCGCCGCCGATGGTGATGCTGCGCAGGTGGGGGAAGTTGCGGCGGCCCAGGGTGGGGGAGGCGAGGACTCGGTTGAGCATGACCGGCACCAGGAAGCTCTGGGTGACCTTCTCGCGCTCGAGGGTGTCCAGGTAGGACTCGACGTCGAACGCGGACAGGACCACGACGGTTGCCCCGCGGAAGAAGCAGCCGAGGATGCCCATCCCGCTAGCGTGCGTGATGGGGCCGGCGACCAGGTAGACGGAGCCCTTGCTGAGGGTGGCCTGGGGGTTCATTGCCATCTTGCGCATGTTCGACAGCCGGTTTCCCACCGTCTGCACTGCAGCCTTGAGCGTCCCGGTCGACCCGGAGGTGAAGTTGAGCACCGCGGGATGGCCGGCCGGGACGTCGACCGAGACCGGCGATGGATCGCCCTCGGCCAGCAGCGCCGGGAAAGCCAGATCGCCGTCCCCGGCAGCGTCGAAGTCGACGACCAGCAGCGCGAGCCCGCGGCGGTCGGCGATCTCGCATACCATGTGCCGGTGCTTCGCATCGACCAGGACGACCTCCACGCCGGCATCGACGAGCACGTGCTCGACTTCCGCAGGGGCGAGCCGGGTGCTGATGGGCACCCGGACCGCGCCGGCCTTGCAGAGCGCCATCTCGGCCACGACCAGCTCGCCGCGGTTGGCCGCCAAGGTAGCAACGGCGGTCCCAGGGAGGCATCCGCGTCCCTGCAGCGCCGACGCCAGCTGGTTGGCCTCGGCCTCCAGCCTCCGGTAGGTCCACCGCTGCCCGCTCCATACCAAGGCCTCAGCGTCAGGCCAGTACGCGGCGCTGCGGCTGAGGTAGTCACCGAGGTTCATCAGTCCTCCAATTCGGTTCTCCAACAGCACCAGATAATAGACACGGTGTCCATTAATAGTCTAGGGGTCGCAAAACTGCTAGAAAGAGTGCGTGCCAGACGTCGGCCGCAGCGTCTCCGCAGCGGGGGCGTCGGGCGCGGACATGTCTTCCTCGTGCTCGGACCGGGCCGCGACGCGGCCGCCGTGGGGGACGGAAAGGCGAGCATGGCACTGGAAGACCGGCGGATCCGGCGGACCAAGGAGGCCCTGCGCAGAGCCTTCGTCGCGCTGGTGCTCGAACGCGGATACACCCCGGTCACAGTGGAGGACATCGTGGCCGCGGCCGACATCGGACGCGCCACCTTCTACACCCACTTCAAGGACAAGGAAGCCCTCTACGACCATGTCGTGGACGACATCCTCGAGGGCCTGAGGGCCCGCCTGGCCCCGATCGACAGGCAGGATGCCGGCTTCACCGGGGTGCCGGTCATGGAGCTCTTCCGGCATGCCTCCGAGGAGCCCGATGCCTACCGCCTCATCCTGCGCGGCCAGGGGGACGGGCGCGGGCTGCGCAGGCTGACCGAGGAGTGGGCCGAGACGGCGTACCAGATCTTCTTCGCCCGCACGGAGGCCCAGAGGGTCCGCCCCCGCGTCGACCTCCGCGTGGTCTCGCGCGCATGGGCAGGCGAGCAGGCCGCCGTCCTCCTCTGGTGGCTCGAGGCGCCGCAGCCGCGGCCCTCTCTGGAGCAGGTCGTGGCCACCCTCGTCGACCTCTCGCGCCGCGGCCGCCAATGGGCCATGGGATTCGCCGCTCCGCCCGTCTGACAGGCAGCCGGACTGGTTCTCCGGCCCCCCGAGTCCTCGGCGCAAGCGATGCCGACGCCGGTCCGCGCCCTGGCGGGGCGGTCAGAACCCGAGGCGCGGGCGCAAGCTGCAGGGGCCTTGCGTGATCTGTCTCACGTGGCCTAGTTTTGGAGCCATCGATCATTAATGGACATCACGTCTAGGAATTGAGGTTCTGCCTTGTCCTCTCGCAGACTGCTCCACGAGTTCCCCACCGGCTGGCGCCGCCGAGTGTACGTGAGCGTGGTGATCCTGGCCGTCTTCATCTCGGCCTACGAGGGCCAGCTGGCGCCGATCCTGCCGCTGCTCCTGTCCGACCTCCACATGCCCCTGCAGACCTACGGCCTGATCACGGCCGCCTCGCTCCTGGTGGGCGCCTTCGCCGGCTACATCGGGGGCGGGCTGGTCGACCGCGTCGGGCGGGTGCGGATCCTCGTGCCCTTCTCCTTCCTCTCGGCGGGGGCCTGCCTGTTCATGGCCGGCTCCGACTCGATGCTCCACTTCCTCATCGCGCGGATCCTGCTGGCCTTCGTCGAAGGCGTTGCGGTGGCCGGGACGGCCCCGCTCATCCGCGACTTCACCCCCCGCGTGGGCCGGGCGCAGGCCTACGCGCTGTGGACCTGGGGGCCCGTGGGGGCGAGCTTCTTTGCCGCCGCCATCGCCGCCCTTACGCTCGGGGCGTTCGGCCACTCGTGGCGCTCCCAGGTGTACCTGATGGGCGCCTTCGCATGTGTCGGGGCAGTCGCGGTGGCCCTGGTGCTCCGCGACCTCTCTCCCGAGGTCCGAAGGACCGTCCGGTCCACGGAGCACACAGTCCATTCCGCGCAGCACCCGCTCCACGAGCGCGCTGATGCCGGCGGAAGGCGGCTCCGGCTGCTGCTGCAGCGCCCGACGGTGTGGGCCCACGTGGCCGCCATGGCGCTCATGTACGTCTTCCTCGCCACCATGAACTCCTACGCGCAGATCATGCTCGTCGACCACTTCGCCCTGAGCATCCAGCTGGCCTCAGGCGTCGCCATGGCCTTCTGGCTGTGCAACCTGGGCGGCGGCATCCTCTTCTCCTGGCTCTCGGACCGCGTGCAGAGGAGGAAGCCCTTCATGCTCGCCGGCAGCGCCGCCGCCACCGTCCTGCTCGCGGCGTTCATCGCCTCGATGACTGCAGGCCACCAGGCACCCCTGGCCCTGCTGATCCTGCTACTCGCCGCAACCGGCCTCGCGCTGGGGGCAGTCTTCGGCCCCTGGATGGCCAGCTTCTCCGAGGACATCGAGGAGGTCCACCCCGACATCCAGGGACTCGCCTTCGGCCTGAACCATCTCGTGACGCGGCTCTTCGTCCTCGCCTCGGTGCTCCTCGCGCCCCGCGTCGTGGCCGCCGCCGGCTGGGAGACCTGGATGATCGCCGCGACGGTGGCCATCGCAGGCTTCCTCGCGGTGATAACCCTCGTCCCGGACCACAGGCGCAAGGACATGCGGGACAGCGAGGCACCCGCGACAGCGGCCGCACAGGAAGCCGGCACCTCCCTCAGCTGAAGCAGCCGGCAGCCGACAGCCCAGCGGAGGGCGAGGGGCCACAGGGCGGCCCCCTGCTCATGTGCCCCTGCCCGCCCAACCGATGACCCTCCGAAAGGACCCCCATGGAACACGCCCGGCGGAGGCAGGACCCTGAAGCCCTGCGCGCCCACTTCCTCCAGAGCAGTGAGACCACACCCACCCGCAGGGTCTGGCGCGGCGCCGGCGGCCCGTGGCACCTGCAATCCGAGGCCCAGGACCTCGGCTCGCTGGAACTCGCCGGCGACGGCCTGCGGACCCTCGACAGCTTCCTGGCCGAGTCGGAGAGCACCGCGATCCTGGTCCTGCACCGGGGGAACGTCGTGTATGAGCGGTACATGCGCGGCATGCGGCCGCACGACCTGCACGTCACCGCCTCGATGAGCAAGTCTCTGGTCGGGCTGCTCGGTGCGGTACTGGCCCGGGAGCGGCAGCTCGACCGCGGCCGCGCTCTGCATCACTACGTGCCCGAGCTCGCCGGCACTGCGTTCGGCGACGCGGCGGTCGACCATCTGCTGCACATGGCGACCGCGGTCCGATACGAGGGACGCCCCTTCAACAAGGAGAGCGAAGCGCAGCGGTTCTTCACCGCCGTCGGCATCCTGCCCAGACCTCACGACTACAACGGCCCACGGAACCTCATGGAACGGCTCTCGACCGCCCACGCAGAACACGAGCCCGGTACGATCTTCCGTTACGAGAACGGCAACACCGAAGCGCTGGCCGAAGCCATCCGCAGGGTCACCGGTGCCTCCCTGTCCGAGCTGCTCTCCGACGTCCTCTGGTCCAAGATCGGTGCGCAGGAGGACGCGTTGTTCGGCCTCGATGGGCAACGTCGCGAGATCGCATGCGGCCGCTTCGCAGCCACCCTTCGCGATATCGCACGTGTTGGTGAACTGTTACGTTGTGGCGGAGCGCTGGGCGCACACCAGGTGCTCCCGGAGGAGATCGTCCGCGGCATCCCCACGATCCCCGCAGGGCCGGCCCACGACGTCTTAGGCCCGGGAGACCGGAGAATAAATAGCCCCGTCATGGCTTACCACGACTTCTGGTGGGTCCCCTACAACGATGAGGGTGCGTTTGTGGCCCGCGGCCGCTCGGGACAGCGCCTCTACGTTTCTCCGGAAAGGGAAACCGTGATCGCGCACTTCGGGGCTCACGTCATCGACCCGGCTGTTCCCGTGCCCCAGTTCGAGCACGTGTTCCGACAGATCGCCCACCACCTTTCGCACGGATCATAAGGAGGCGTTTCGCAGGTCCAAAATGCCCGAAACCCAATGCTCCGAGCCCTTGGAACGCGTCGCCCCGGTCTCACCCCCGATGAGACAGTGGACCGGGTTCATCTTGCCTGGCCTTCCAATCAAAGGCTCGAGTGGACTGATCCTGAGAAGAACCGGAGTGGGACAACCCTGGTGCCCGAGCCCTTCTTTGATGCCGGGCGGAGTGTCCGGGGGCCCGGGGAGGGGGCACGAGGCGTGATTGGTCGCCTCACCAAAGGAACCTTTGGAGCTCTGCCCTATGTGGTCATCCGCACGCAGAAGCATCGAGTTGAGTCTGTGTCCACGGCGAGGATGCCCACGAGCGGTGGAGGCGCCGGGTTGCTTCGGACTGCTGTTCCCTGGTCTGAGAGAGCGGCGTCGAATCGTCAGGGCCTTGGCCGGTGGTCCGTTGATGCGTCGTTGTCGAATTCAGTCAGGAGGACGCCGGTCCAGGTGCATGCCTGGCCCCCGTGCTTCGCCCAGTATTCGTGCCAGTGGGCGAGCTTCCAGCGGTCCCGCTCGAGGCCGCGCTCCCGCAGGCGCTGCTGGAGTGTGGTGGGGGAGACGCGGACGCGGATCACCTCGACCTCGACCGTGGGCCATTGGAAGCGTTTCCGGGCGGTGGTGATGAAGTCGGGGTCGGAGAGGTATGGGCTGAACGGGGCGTCGATGACAACGGGGCGGCCGAGGCGGAGGTTGGCTCCGGCGACGTCGAGGAGCGAGTCGTACTCGAGGGGCAGGATGCGATCGAGGTAGAACGCGTTTGACTCGCGGTCTCCGGGATCATATCCGGCGGCAGCGAGCGCGGCCTCGACGAAGCGGGCGCTCATCGCATCTTTGTCGAGGTAGGCGGCGGCGTGCTCGCGGGCGAGGTGCTGGGCGACGGTCGACTTGCCGGAGCCGGCGGTTCCGATGACGATGCGGAGGGTCGGCTCGGTCATCGGCGCGCTTCCTGCACGGCCGCGAGGAACTCCTTGGCGGCGGCGGCGACCCTGGTGAAGTCGCCGTCGGGCTGCCATGCCTTGGTCACGGCGCTCCCCACACCGACGCCGGAGACGCCGGCGGCGAACCACTCGGCGACGTTCTCCGTCGTCACGCCTCCAGCGGGCATGATCGGCAGGTGCGCCAGGGGAGCGAGCACGGCCTTGGCGTAGGGGATGCCCGCGCCTTCTGTCGGGAAGAGCTTGAGGATGTCCGCGCCGGCCTCGGCCGACTCGAGCAGCTCTGTCGGGGTGGACGCGCCGCTGATGGTGGGCACCTGGTAGCGGTTCGCCACGCGGATCATCTCGGGGTTGAGCTGCGGGCTGACCAGGAACGCAGCCCCGGCGCGGATGCACTCGTATGCGGCGTGGCCGTCCAGGACCGTCCCTGCGCCGACCGCGACGCCCTCGGGGGCATACTGGGCGGCCAGGCGGCGGACGAGGTCGACCGCGCCTGGGATGGACAGGGTGATCTCGAGCGCCCGGAACCCGCCTTCGATCGCGGCGTGCGCGACGCGCTCGGCGGTGTCGGCATCGGGAAGTCGGACGATGAGGACCGCCCCGGAGTCATCGATCGTGCGCAGGGTCCGAAGCTTGGTGAACATCAGGGTTCCTCCTGTGGAAAAAGATCCGTTGACAAGACTGTCCCACGCTCCCTACGCTGAATGCAACCGATCTCAGCAACCGATCTCATTGAGGAGATTCCCGTGATGGTCCACTTCGAGCCGCGAGCCGAGGGCGCCCGCCTGTCCTTGCGGGACGGCGCCGGGATCCGCCTCGATCCGGCTCAGTCGAGCGCCTCGGCCGACCACCGCTCGCCCGGCGGCCAAGCCGGACTCGGGGTGTCCTCGTGAACCGGGCGCGCACTGTCGTCTTCGGGGCCTCGCACTGGCACGTCCCGCTCTGTGCTCCGGCGATCGCGGAGGTGCATGACGTCGTCGGGCTCTCCGACGAGGACCCAGGACGCGTGCGGGAACTGGCCGAGCTGTGGGGCGCCCCGGTCGAGGCCGACTGGCGTCGGCTGCTGCAGCTGCGGGACATAGAGCTCGCCTACGTCTTCAGCCCGCATGACCGCATGCCTGAGATCTGCCGGGCGCTGATTGGGCGGGGCGTTCCCTTCGTCGTGGAGAAGCCGATCGGCACCTCGCTTGGGCAGCTGCAGGAGGTCCGGCGCGCCGCCGAGGAGGCGGGGGTCCCGGCCACCGTTCCGCTGGTGCAGCGCGGCGGCCCGGTGGACAGCTGGCTGGCGAAGGCCGGCCGGCCGGTGTACGAGAGGCTCTCGTTCATCGCCGGCCCCCCTGAGCGCTACGAGCGCAACGGCAACCCATGGATGCTCGACCCGGAGCGGGCCGGCGGCGGCTGCCTGGCCAACCTGGGCCCGCACTTCGCCGACCTGTTCCTGCGCGGCAGCGGCAACACGGGCGCCGAGGTCACGGCGCGGCTGTCCTCTGCCCTTCACGCCGGGGCCGTCGAAGACCACGCAACCCTGGTCCTGACCGCCCCGGACGGCCGGGAGGCGATCGTCGAGGTGGGGTATGCGTTCCCGCACTCGGAGCTGCAGCGCTACTGCAGCTACTCGTCCGCGGGCGAGGTCGGATTCGCTTCGATCGACACGGACGGGTCGGCCGTGTTCACCGGGCTCGACGGGCGCACTGAGAGAGCCGTCATCAACGTCGACAGCGACCCTCTCTACGATCCGTTCGTGCGGCAGGTTGCGCGCACCCTGGGCGAGGGCTTCCGCGGAATGCCGACGCTGGGCGAGCTGGAGGACGCGATGCGGATCATCTGGCACGCCTACGAGGTCCAACGAAAAGGAGTACACCGTGGCTGATCTCAGCATCGATGTCGTTGCCAGGGAAGCGGGCGTGCACCGTTCCACGGTCTCCCGCGCCTTCTCCCGCCCCGAGGCGGTCAAGGCGGAGACGCGCGAGCACATCCTGCGCGTCGCGGAGAAGCTCGGGTACACGATGAGCCCGCTCGCCCAGGCCCTGCGGCGCAAGACGAGCACCCTCGTGCCGCTGATCGTGCCCGACATCACCAACCCCTTCTTCGCCGAGCTCGCCAAGACGATGACCGAGGCGGCGGGGGAGCGCGGCTACCAGCTGATGCTGTGCGTCACCAACGGCGACGACGTGCAGACCGCCGGCTATCTGACGGCGATGCAGTCGCTGTACGCCCCGTTCGGCATCATCGCCCCCTCGACCCGGGTGGACATCGACGCGCTGATGCAGTTCGACTTCGGGCAGCGCCTGGTCGTCATCGACCGCGTGGACCAGAACGCCGGCGTCCCGACCGTCACCGTCGACAGCCGCCGCGGCATCGAGCTCGCCTTCGAGCACCTGCGCTCCCTCGGCCACCGCCGGATCGGCTACGTCTCGGGCATCGCAGGAACGCACACCGCCCAGGACCGCATGGACGCGTACCGGGACCTGGCCGAGGGCGAGCCGATCGTCCTGGACAGCGGCGCCGACTCCGAGGCGGGCGGCCGCGCCGCCGCGCACTTCGCCGCGATGGCCGACCGGCCCACCGCGATCATCGCAGCCAACGACATGGTCGCCTTCGGGGTCATCTCCGCCCTCGCCTCCCGGGGCTTCCGCGTCCCCGAGGACGTCTCGGTGGTCGGCTTCGACGGGCTCGCCCTGGGCGCCCGCTTCAACCCCGCCCTGACCACGGTCCGCCAGCCGATCGCCGACATGGGCAGCATCGCGATCGAACTCGCCGAGAAGAAGGCGGCAGACGGATCGGCCGGACACATCGTCCTGGAGCCGGAGCTGCTGGTGCGGGCCTCCACCGCAGGGCCGCGGCCATGAGCGCCCCCACGCAGGGGAAGCTGGCCCGCGTCCCCGGCCTCCGGCACGCCGACCACGTCGCCTTCACCGTGCCCGACCTCGACGACGCCGTCCGGTTCTTCGTCCAGGCCTTGGGCGCCGAGGAGCTCTACCGCTCCACCCGGGGACCCGACGCGGAGTTCATGCCCGAGAACTTCGCCGTGCCGCAGGACGCGCGCCTGACCCTGGCAATGCTGCGCATGCCTCCGAACCTGAACGTGGAGCTGTTCGAGTGGGACACCTCGGACCGCCGCACCGAGCACCCCCGGCACAGCGACGCCGGCGGCCACCACCTGTGCTTCGTCGTGGACGACGTCGACGAGGCCCTCGCAGCGCTCCGCGTCATCCCCGGTGTGCGGGTGCTCGGCGACCGCAAGGAGGTCGCCGGCGACAGCCCCCGCGTCGCGGGCAACCGATGGGCCTACTTCCTCACCCCCTGGGGGCTGCTGATGGAGATCGTCGACCGCTCCAGGGTGGCCGACCCGCCGCCCCTGGTCGGCCCCGCCGACTGGCTCACGGCAGCCCCCAGAACCCCAGAAAGGACCAGTGACCATGCGCCTCGCAGGCCACACCCTCGGAACCCCGGGACAGACCGTCCCCGAGGCCCTCGCGCTGTTCGCGGCCGCCGGGCTCGACGCCGCCGAGGTGATCTACCAGGACGGCTACCGCTCAGCGCTGCCGCCGCGCGACCGGCGCTCGGCCGAGGAGGCCCGGCGGGCCTCGGAGGACCTGGGCGTCCCGATCATCGGGCTGACCCCCTACACAACCGGGATCAACGCCCTCGAGGAGGGCCAGTGGCGGAGCGCGGTCGACGAGTTCCGCGGCGCGATCGAGATCGCCCAGGCCGTCGGCGCCGCCCGGCTGCGCGTCTACGCCGGGTCATGGCACCCGGGCGACCGGGACCACGGCGCCCACTGGGACCGGCTCGTCGCAGCCCTGCGCACGCTGGCCCCGGAAGCCTCCGACGCCGGGGTTCGCCTCTGCGTCGAGAACCACTTCGGGACCATGACCCAGTCCGCGGCCGAGACGGCACGGCTCGTGCGCGAAGTGGACCACGATGCGGTGCGGGTCCTCTACGACCAGGCCAACCTGACGTTCACCCACGACGAGCCGTACCAGGAGGCGCTGCGCGTCCAGGGAGACCTCATCGGGCACGTGCACGTGAAGGACCTCGTCTTCACCGACCCGGACGCACCGTTCCAGGCCTCCGAGACCGCCCGGGTCGCAGCGTCCGAGCGCGCCGTGCGCTCCCGCGTCGTCGGCGAGGGCGTCCTGCCCTGGGCCGGAATCCTCGCATCCCTCGCCGCTCTCGGCTACGACGACGTCCTCTCCCTTGAGTACGAGTACCGCTGGCACCCCCAGGACCTGCCCGAGCCGGCGGTCGGCTTCGCCCGGTCCGCGGCCGCGGTGCGCGCGGCCCTCGCCCAGACGGCCGTCCCCGGGAGCGCCCGGTGAGCGCGCAGGCCAGGACCCGCGTCGGCGTCGTCGGAGCGGGAAACATCGCCTCCATCGCCCAGCTGCCCACCCTGGTCAAGCGGGACGACGTCGAGCTGGCCGCGCTCGTCTCGCGCCGCCCCGACCCCGGGGCGCTGATGCGCCGCTGGGGCTTCGGCAACGCCTACGCCACGGTCGAGGAGATGCTCGAGGCCGAGGACCTGGACGCCGTCTTCGTCCTGACACCGCGCTCGGAGCACGCGCACGCCGTCGAGGCCTGCCTGCGGCGCGGGGTGGACGTGTTCTGCGAGAAGCCCCTCGCGCCCTCGGCCGATGAGGCCGAGCGCCTGGCCGACCTCGCCGACGAGCACGGCCGCATCCTGATGGTCGACTTCAACCGCCGCTACGCCCCCGTGTACGTGGCAGGGCGCGAGGCCTTCGGGAACGCCGGAGCCGCCTTCTGCGTCGCGCAGAAGAACCGGCCCGGATCGGAGTACCGCGCCACATTCGAGAACGCCATCCACATGGTCGACCTGCTGCGCTGGTACTGCGGCGGCGAGGCCGCCGAGGTGACCGCCCACACCGCGGGCGAGGACCCCTGGCAGGAGGACGGGACCGCGGCAGTCATCCGCTTCGACACCGGCAGCACCGGGGTCCTGATGGCCGCCCGGACCGCAGGCGCATGGAACGAGAAGCTCGACGCCTACGGCGCGGGGCGCTCCGCCGAGGTCCGGGCCCCGGAATCCGTCGCCATCACCGTCGACGGCACCACCACCGTCCGCGACCTCAGCTCGGAGGCCTTCGGCTGGGCCACCGCCACCGAGACCCTCGGCTTCGCCGAGGCAGTGCACCACTTCCTCGACCGCCTCGCAGACCGCCGCCAGCCCCTCACCAGCGGCCGCGACGCCGTCGCCACCCAGAGGCTGCTCGAGCGCATCCTCCAGTCCGCCGGGCTGCCGAGCGGTGAACAGGAAGGCCGCCAATGGGAAAGCCACGCAACCAACACCGCCCGGCGCTGAGCCCGCAGCCGTCCTGATCCAGAGCCCTCCGGGCACAGGATCCTCGCCCGGGACCGCTCGTTGCCCTGCGATGCAATCGATCTCACTCAACCAGAACCAGACCACCCCAGCAACACCCCCAGGAGCAAGGAGAGTTCAATGACGACCTCGCAAGATCCGTTCGGGACACCGAACATCCCGCCCACGCCCCACGCCCCCGGACGCCCTCCCCGCCCCGTGAACATGATCTCCGGCACGATCGGCCACTTCGTCGAGTGGTACGACTGGTACGTCTACGGACTGCTGGCGGCGGTGTTCTCGGGACAGATCTTCCCCAGCCACTCGGCCTTCGCATCCCTCATTGCGGCGCTGCTCACCTACGCGATCGGGTTCGTGGTGCGCCCGCTCAGCGGGATCATCATCTCCCCCTGGCCGACCGGTTCGGCCGACGGGCCGTCCTGACCCTCTCCATCTCCGGGATGGCCCTGGGCTCCCTCATCGTCGGCCTCACCCCGCCGTTCGCGACGATCGGCTACGCGGCACCGGTGATGTTCCTGGTCGCCCGCATCCTCCAGGGAATCTCGGCCGGCAGCGAGCAGCAGAGCGCCATCGCGTTCATGGTCGAGCACGCCCCGGCGAACAGGAGGGGCCTGTTCGGCTCCTTCTCCAACATGGCAAGCGGCCTGGCGACCCTCGCGGCCACCGGCGCTGGGGCGATCGTGACATCATCCTTCTCCAAGGCCGACCTGGCCGCCTGGGGATGGCGCCTGCCCTTCATCGTCGGCGGCGTCCTGGGCGTGATCGGCCTCATCATGCGGGCCCGAGCAGACGAGAGCCCCGAGTTCGAGGCGACCGCCATGGTCGACCAGCGGTCGGCGTGGGCGCGCCTGTGGGCCCTGCTCCGCGAGCACCCCAAGGCCCTCCTGCAGACAGCGGCGCTCTCCGCCCCCGCGGTCGCCTACTACACCTGGGCCACCTTCCTCCCCACCTACGCCAACCTCACCACCGGCCGCGACCTGGCCTCATCCCTGGCCGGCAGCGTCATCGGACTAGCACTGCTCGTCGTCATCGTCCCGATCTGCGGTGCTCTCTCGGACCGGCTCGGCCGACGCAAGATTTTCCCCATCATCGGCGCCATCGGCATGGTCGTGCTCTTCTACCCCCTGCTCCTGCTCCTGAACCAGCCCGGCTTCGGGGTCTACGTCCTGGTCTCCGCCTCCGGATGGGTCGTCCTGGGCATCTGGCAGGCCGTCTACCCGACCATGCAGGCCGAGCTGTTCCCGGCCGCCGTCCGTGTCTCGGGCATCGGCCTCGCACACCAGATCGTGATCGCAGTCTTCGGCGGCACCGCACCGCTGATCGCCGCAGCGTTCGTCGGCTCCGGGCACCCCACCTACGTCGCGTTCTACATGATCGCCATCGTCGCCCTGTGCCTCATCGTCTACTTCACCCTGCCTGAGACCGGCAGTCGGACAGGCCGCGCCACCGTGGCCCTGGCCGACAGCGAAGTACTCGAGGGCGAGAACCTCGTGGCCGAGATCGGTTCGGCGCCGGGCCAGGCGAAGCGCTCCCGCCCGTAGGCGCCACCTGATCCTCGAGCCGAACCACCGCCCCCGGAACGCGCCTGGCCGCCCTGCGGTCGTTGGAGGGGAAGCGCCTCCCCAACAATGACCGCAGGGCAAGCCCAGGACCCGGCACCGCAGCACGCGCACCCCACCGAAAGGAACGTTCGAAAGATGAAGCCAGCAGCTCAAACACCTGGTGCAGACGACCGACGGGCTAGTGCCAGCGGGAGGGGGAAGACCGCATGAGCCTCAAAGACCAGGTCGTCCTGGTGACCGGATCGAGCGGGGGAATCGGCAACGCCGTCGTCGAGGCGCTCACCGCGGCCGGCGCCCTCGTCCTCGGCGCCGACCGGGCTGCGAAGGCCGACCAGAAACTGGCGGACTTCTTCCCCCTCGACATCACCTCCGAACAGCAGTGCGCCGGCGTCATCCAGGACACGGTCTCCAAATACGGCCGCATCGACGCCCTCATCCATGCCGCCGGGGTGCTCGGCCCGACCCCGGACCTGATGGAGACGACGACGGAAGAGTTCGAATCCGTCATGCGGATCAACGCCTCCGGGACGTTCTCAATGGTGCGCGAGGCGGCCCGCTCGATGACCGGCACCGGCACCGCCGGCGCGATCGTCGTCCTGTCCTCGGTGGCCGCCAAGGAAGCCCGCAGCAACTACCTCCCGTACAACGCGAGCAAGCTCGCGGTGCTCCACATCATGTGGTCCTTCGCCCAGATCCTCGGCCCCCACGGCATCTCCGTCAACGCCGTCGCACCCGGCCCGGTCAACACCCCCATGTGGGCCCAGTTCGCCAAGGACACCGGCCCGGACGCAGCCGCCAACCGGGCACGACGCGCCGCCCAGCTGCCAATGGGACGGTTCGCCGAACCCGAGGAGGTCGCCCGCGCCATCCTCTTCCTCGCCGACCCGGACAACCGCTACATCACCGGCGTGACCCTCGACGTCGCAGGCGGAGCCCACCTCGGCGTCGGAACCTGAACGTGCGGCCGGTGCAGGCTGAAGACGAACACCCCAGGATTCCGGCGCCACGACTTGCCAGCGGCAGAGCCCAGGCACAGAGCTGAGAAGGACAGCCCGATGATCATCAACACATTCTCCTATCTGTGGTCAACCACGGCGATTGAGGCGATCGCGGAACTGGTCGACAATGGGTACGACACTTTTGAAGTCCCGATCAGCTCTCCACACTGCTGGCCGGACGAGATGTCCGGCTCGGAACGATCGGCCATCCATGCAAGGCTCAATGAATACGGCGCCACGATCAGGTCGCTGAATGCCGGCGGATACGACATCAACCTGGCCAGCCCCGGCGCCAACATGCGCCGCAAGAGCATCGAGCACATCAAGTCGGTAATCGACCTGGCGGCAGCCTGGGGCGCCCGCGAGGTCGTCATATCCCCCGGCACGAGACGCCCCATGATCTCCCCATCCCTCGAGAACGTCCACGGATGGATGCACGAGAGCCTGGAGGCCCTGATTCCGATGGCCAGACAGGCGGGCACACGGCTCCTCTTCGAGAACACGCCCTATTGCTTCGCTCCCACCATCCGGGACCTGTCAGAAATCGTGAACGCGGTCAACGACGATTCGCTCAAGATCGTGTACGACGTCGCGAACGCCGCCTACATCGGGGAGGACCCCGTGGCGGCCCTGCTCGCGAACCATCGGTCAATCGGGCTCGTCCACATTTCCGATACCGGCACGGAAACCTGGGGGCATGACCCGATCGGCACCGGAGTGATCGACTGGAACGGACTCGGCGACGCCGTCAAGGCAACCTGCGGCGTCGACAACGTCGTCCTCGAGGTCATCCGCGAAGAGAACCCCGGCCACGAATTCAAGAAGGCGCTGGACGAGCTCAGGAACCGAGGCTGGGAGCTAGGGGAGTAACCCCTTGGCGCGAGGCGCCGACGTGGCTGACGGACTGTCGCGTCGGCCGTGGCGCCCGATCTAGTTACCAATCCAAATGATTTCCATGTGAATCCGTGTCAATAGGAGTGTGTGCAATGAGGGCTTTGGTCAGCGGTGGAAGCAGCGGCATAGGGGCGTCTGCAAGCGTGAGGCTTGCAGAGGCGGCTCTTGCCCGGGGCGCGCACCCGATGATCGCGGTGTGCGGACACGAGCCGAACGGCAGCCAAGATCAAGTCGTGCGAGGCATCCAGTCAATAGGAGGGACCGCCATCGCATTGGCGGGCGACCTCGGCGACCCCGACGTGCCCAGTCAGCTGGTGGAGGCCGCAGCAGCAGAATTCGGCGGCCTGGACGCGTTGGTGGCGAACGCCGGAATCGCGAGCCCGGGCGCAATCTGTGACCTGTCCCTCGAGGACTGGGACGGAATGTTCTCCGTCAACCTCCGCGGAGCGTGGCTCCTTGCCAAAGCAAGCTACCCGCACCTGAGAGAGAGCCGCGGTGCCGCTTGCTTCACCTCTTCAATGTCGGGCCAGCTACCGCACGCCGGATCAGGCGCCTACAGCCCGAGCAAGGCTGCACTGACGATGCTGGCCCAGACCCTCGCACTGGAATGGGCGCCCGACGGAATCCGTGTGAATGTCGTGTCCCCGGGCATGACCCATACGCGGATGACGGAGAACATGTACGCCGATCCCCAGATCAAGAAAGCGAGGGAGGACATCATCCCGCTGGCGAGGATCGGGGATCCCATCGACATCGCGAACGTCATCGAATTCCTCGTGGGCCCGCTTTCGGGTTACGTCACCGGGCAGGACATCTGTGTCGACGGTGGCTTCACGAAGTCCATTCTCAGCCACATTCCCGGTCGGCCCAGCTCGAAGTCCTGAAGCCTGACCTGCATCGGTACCGGGGAAGCGATGCCATGCAGGCGTCGCCCCAGGGCGACTTGGCGGCAAGTACGCCAGTGCTCGGAGCCGTCCCGATCAGCCATCGCTGTCGTCGGCCGGCTAGATGGTTCAGGTGCCTATCGTCGCACCACCCGGGAAAGCCGACGGTGAGGGTTTGCCTCTCCCGATCCGCCCCGGTACTGCACGCTTGCGAGGGCCGCGGCGCCGGCCGCGTGTTCTTCCGCCCGGGTCCACGGTGGTCCCCGATGACGCCGCCTGGTTGTCGTGAATCAGGTTGCCGTTCTCAGAGAGAAGTCCCAATGGCCGGATCCATGGCTGTCAACCGCTGCATCGAGCTGCTCGCGATCCTTGCGGCACATCCCTCGGAGCCTATGGCAGCGACCGAGATCGCGAACGTTCTCGGCGCTGCCCGCGGCTCAGTTGTATCGGTATGCACCGCCCTTGAAATGGGTGGCCTGCTCGAGCGCGGAGCCGACGGCTATCGACTGGGACGGCGTCTGGCCGAACTGGGCGGCGCCTATGTGAACTCCTTCCCAGAAGTACGCTCGTTCCACGAGGCGTGCGCCAGATCGAGCATTGCGGCTCGTGAGCTCGTGCAACTGGTCCTACTCGACGGTCCCCAAGTGCTGGTCATGGCCCGGCACGAAGGGAAGGCCCCGCTCATGGCATCGGGAAGGCCCGGCGACAGGCTGCCCGCCGTTTCGACCGCAGCGGGGAGGGCGCTACTGGCGTCCCTGCCTGATGGGGACCCGCGGGTCTCCCGGCAGGTTAAGGAAGAGCTCCCGCAGATTAGGGCGAAAGGCTTCGCCCTCAAGGCCCGGGAACTCCACCCAGCCGTAACGGCCATCGCTGCAGCCGTTCCATCGGAGACATCATCGCCCTCCTTCGCGGTGAGCCTGTCCCTCATGGGAGTGCGGCTCACCGAAGAGGAAGCCAGCGCCTACGGCCGCGTGGCCCAGTCGATCGCAGCTCAGACGGCTCGTTCACCGCTCCGCCTGAGCGGAGCCAGCTCACGAGCCAGCTGACACGCCGCCAATGTTCTGGCGCTCTTTGGCGCGGCCGTCTCATCAAGGGAATCATTGACAGGATTGGCGTGGCACGGTGCGAATCAGGCGGCGGTTCCCGATGGGAGCCAGCGCAGGGAGGTGCCCCAGCGGCTTGGGGGATCCGCCCGTATCGGGACGGCTGCCGGAAGCTTCGCCTCTGCGTCGCGGCGTTGGCACCGTCGATCCGGCAGGGGTTTCATCGGGATGTTCGTGCGGAGGTGCCCAGCGAGGATCTCGGCTGACTTCTCGAGCTCGACCGTCCCGTCAGCCACGCCCACCACGAGGTCGAACACCTGATCGGGGCGGCGACTGCGCTCGACAAGCTGGCGTGCGCCCTCGACGACGAGCGCGCTCTTGGAGGTGTGGCTTTCGACGGCGAGGCGGTCCAGCTCGCGGTCGAGGTCTTCAGGGAGCCTGAGTGTCATGGCCATCCCCTCATGGCACCAACGCGGTACCAAGGCTGGACTTGGGCGTGGTTTCGCCCACGGGGCCGCTCCGGGAGGCTGACGGAGGCAGCCAGCGGCGATAGGGCGCCCGCGGCACTGCCGTCGGCTGGACCCCATGGACGAGGTGGTCACGGGAAGAGCCCGACGTCCCAGTACCCCGCATGAGGGTACCCGGCATGCGGGCCCGCTCCTCGCCGACGTCTGCAGGTCCCTGCCGTGACTGTTCCACTCGCGCCGCTCGTACTTAGCCTGAGGAGGGCCGAGGGCCCACGGTCTTCGTCCTGCTCAGGGATGAAGCGGTCATCGGGCCCCGCCGGCCTGTGCGCGCCGTCTCGTACTCGCCCGTCAAGGAGGGCGGTCCCTAGCATGGCTGACGGGTCAAGAATCGCGCCCGCGGGGAGCGCTGGACCAGACAGGCTCCCCTTCCGTACAACCCCTTGGACGGGGACCTCAGGGAGTGTGCCGCACCTCGCACATCTCGAGGACGGCCGCGGCTGCCCGTCCAAGCAGGGCTGAGCCAGAGGCGTGCAACGTGGACAGCAGTGACGAGGCCATTGAGGCGATCCGGGTCTACCTCCTGGACGGCCATGAGGTATCCCGGCGGGGCCTGCGGGACCTGCTCGAGGAGCAGGGCATGGTCGTCGTCGGGGAGAGTGAGACCGCTGCAGAAGCAGCGGCGAGGATTCCGGCCTTGCGGCCGGACGTGGCGGTGCTCGACGCGCGGCCGGCGGGTGGGGCTGGGATCGAGGTCTGCCGGCGCATCCGCTCGATAGACAAGAGCATTAGGTGTCTGATCCTGGCCGAGGACCATGATGAGCAGGTGTTCAGGAAAACGGTCCTGGCAGGGGCGTCCGGGTACCTCGTCAAGCAGCTCTCCGGGCAGGACATCGCCGCGGCAGTCCGCCGCGCCGCCGCGGGTGAGGTGCTCTTCGATCCCGAGGAGGAGGACCGGATCCTCTCAGCGGCCATCGAGGCGAGACAGTCCAGGCCCGGGGCCTACGAAGGCCTGACACCTAAGGAGTCCCGGGTGCTGGAGCTGCTCGGCCAGGGCATGACGAACCGGCAGATCGCCGACGAGATGGTCTTGGCGGAGAAGACAGCGAAAAACTATGTCTCCGCGGTCCTGGCCAAGCTCGGCCTTCACCACAGGACCCAGGCAGCCCTGTACGTGGCCCAGGCCGAGCGCAGGAGACACGGCCCGCACGCTTGAAGCCCGCGGCGGGTCTTGGGCCCCGGGCCTTCCGGGCGGGGACGGCGGCGCGCCCTCGTCCCTCCCGAAACGCGTCCGGCTATGCCCGGAGAGGACGCGCTGGACCTCAGGTGGCCTGCCGGATTGTCAGGGGATGATCTTGTACAGGTCGATGACGGTCTCCTCGGGGGGCGATGTGAATCCGCCCTCGATGCCCGCTTGCATGCGGGGCATGAGGATGCCGTCGCGGAATTTCTCCCAGCTTTCCTTCGACTCGTGGACGGCCATGATCGTCCAGCCTCCGGCTGAAGGTCCTGCCGCGTGGAAGGTCTGGCCGTCGGGGAGGAGGCCTTCGCCGGGGTGGACGGCGGCGATCGAGGCCTCGTACTGCTCCTTGGTGCCTCCGGGGAAGAAGTGCACGACTCCGTATGGGGCGGCTTCCATGTCTGCTCCTTGGTTGGTCCGGGTGTGTGTGGTGTTCCTGCCCCGCTGAGGGTCAGCTCCAGAAGTCGTCCGACTTGGCCGTGTCCTCGAAGAACTCGCGGCCTTCGATCACCTTCCCGTCCCGGAGTGCGAACACGATGGCCGTGGCCAGGTTCAGGGTCTTCCCGTTGTTCTCGGCGTGGCTCTGCTGGATCCCTACGGTGTGGCTTTCTCCGCCGACGATGTCCTGGACCGCCGCTTGGAAGGAACCGTGGGAACGTGCGCCCAGCTCGCCGAAGTAGGCCAAGATGGCCTCGCGTCCTTGCTTGGTCCCGGACAGTACGCCACTGCCAGCGGCGTACCAGACCGCGTCTTCCGCGAACAACTCGCTCAGGGCGGCCAAGTCCCCTGCGTTGAAGGCCTCATAGCCGCGCCGGACCACTTCGGCGTTTTCTGCAGCGCCCATATCGGATACCTCTCCGTCATCCTCGTCGGTCGATGGACTGCTCAAGCCCTGTCCACGGGGGGTGCGGCCTCGGGGCGGGGCTGCACTCCATGCTCGCAGGAGGGCTCTGGGAGCGTGAGGGGCTTAGGGCCCTCCGTGATCGTCCCGCCGTCCCGGCCTGGTGTGCCGTCCACGCGGGCGGGGGAAGGGGGGGCGACGGGCGAGGGCGGCTCCACGGCCAGGGCGGGCCGAAGTCCTCTGGCCGGCTCGATGCGCCAGCCGTATCGTCGAACTGTGCTGGCCTGCCGCCTTTCGGGATGGGAAGCCGGCACCCGGCGCCCCGCCCAGCTACCCCCCAGCCGGACGGGGTGACCGCACCTGTGGTCGCCGGCCACACCCTCGGATGGGCGAGGCAGGCAGCGACGCCGAGCGTCCTTGAGCGCCGGGCACGGGCAGCCCATCCCGACCCGGGCTCTGTCCAGCCAAGCGGAACCTCGGGGGTGGGGGAGCCTGACCGCAGCGGTCTTGTCCTCAGCGGTCGGCGTCCAGCGCGGGCTGGGCGGCGTGGAGCAGCACATCCACGAGGGCGGTAAGTTCGCGGGCGGAGTCCTGGGGTGGTTCCTCCGGCCTGCTGCCGCGCCTCATGGCTCTCCCGCGGTGATCGAGGCCGCCACGTCGGCGATGAGCTTCCAGCGCAGGGCGAGCGCGGCGTCGACTCCGAGCTGGACGGCTCGGGGCCGCTCCCATCCAGGCCCAAGAGACCCGAGCAGTCGCCCGCCGCGGGCAGGACCGTGGGTGCTACTCGTACGGTGGCCGCAACGTACGAGACCGGCAGGCCCGTTGAGCGGGCGGCGCTACAGTCCTGAACAGCATGACACGGAGTCCCATCGAAGGAACCCCAACCGAGACAGCGTCAGGTGTCGATGCTCGGCGCTCACGCTGGGGTCAGGCAGGGGTAGGAACGTCTGGATCTGGGCTTCTTCGAAATCGATGCCGTCGCCGAGTTTGACCACGCCCTGATGTCCGAGCGGACCTCCCTCGCCGCCAGAGGGTCCGCGTCTGGGACGAAGTCGCTGCTCTTCGTGGACTCGGGCTACCGGGGGGGACCCGCCGCCATGACAGGTCATCAGCGGGATGGATACGCGTCCGTGCACAGCCGGAGCGCCTCGGTGGGAGGGCCAGCTCGTTCCCAATCCCAGCGCTGGCACGAGGCGCCCGGGCCGCTACCGAAAGGGGCGAGAGGAGTCTGGTGCCGTGCCCAGGTGTGACCGTCAGTCGAAGAGGCGGTGGCGCAGACTGTCGAGGATCCGTACGAGGAGGCGCGAGATCTGCATCTGGCTGACTCCCAGCTCGTGCGCGATCTGTTCCCGGATAATCTCCTCGATGAAGCGCAGCCGCAGGAGGTGCCTCTCCTGGCCGGAGGCGTCCGAGAGGGCGCGCCTGAGTGCGGCTAGTTCCGCGACGCGGGCGTACCGGAGATCGTCCTGGGGGGGACGGACGGGAGCCGGCGTCCTTCCGGCGTGAAGGGCGCCTCGTCGGCTTCCATGGGCTGTCCGACTCTGGCTGCGTCGGTGAGCCGGGCCTGGGCGACATCGTCTGGGCGCGTGGCGGCGGCGGCGAGCTCTTTGGCAGAGGGCTCGCGGCGGAGCTCCTGGGCCAGGCGGCGGCGCAGGGCGTTGCGCCTGAGCCTGGTCTCCTGCAGGCCCCGGGGCGGCCTCACCGTCCAGGACTGGTCGCGGATGTAGCGCTTGAGCTCTCCGTTGACCGTTGGGACGGCGTACTGCAGGGGTCCGTGCCCGGGCGGTTCCCGGTACCTGAAATGCCGTGCGAGCGCGTCGGCGACGCCGAGGTACCTCGACCGTTCTCCTCCGAGTCCTCCTCAGCGGACTGCAGGAACGACCGCTTCGAAGACCCGAACCCCGGACCAGCAGCTGCCGCCGATGGTCCGATCCTGACTTCAAAGGTCGGATGCAGCCCGTGACATGAGGAGCGATGCCGTGGCATTCGAACCGCTCGATGTGGCGTTGGCCTACTTCGAGGCGTCCCAGGAGGAGGGCGCGGCCGATCCCGAGGTTGCGGGACGGTTCGGGCAGGCCCGCACCGTGGCGCTCCTGAGCATCGCCGAGAGCCTCTCCGTCGTGGCAGCGGCCGCGGTGGAAGGGCTCGACGAAGACGCAAACGCAACCTGCCGGGAACATCGGCCCCCTTGATCCCGGACCCCGATCAGCTGTCCGCAGGCGTGGTCACGGCAGAATCCGGAAGGACCCGTGAATAGGCCGTGGGCTTCCTCCTCACGGCTTCGAATGATCGCAAAGTGAAGCTGCACGGATCGCGTCCGGATCCGGGCCTGTTTCGGACAGCCTCACCCCACCACGCATTTCGACTGAGGCAGCGGATCCTCAGGGTGCTGCCGGCGGCCGCCCGGGAGAGGGCTCAGCTGCCTGCGAGAATTCAGCTCCCTGAGAGCTGGGCCCATATCGCCATGACTCCGGCGGCGGCCATGATCGCAGCGGTCGCCCAGCCGATGGTGCTTGAGAGTGCGCGGTTCGCCCTGTCGCCCATGATTCGACGGCTCCCAGCGATCAGGAGCACGACGATGAGGAACGGGGCCGCCGCGATGGCGTTGATCATGGCCGAGAGGACCAGGAGGGCGATCGCGTCGGTGAACAGCGCCGAGAGGATGGTTCCGACCACGAGCCCGGCGACCAGGAGCCCGTAGAAGAGGGGGGCCTTGCGGGGGCTGCGGTCGAAGCCCCAGTTCTTGCCGGTGAGGCCGCTGAAGCCGATGCACGCTGCCGAGGCCAGGACCGGGACGCCCAGCAGCCCGGTGCCGATGAATCCGAGGGCGAACACCGCACCGGCCAGGGGCCCAGCCACGGGCTTCAGGGCCTGGGCGGCGTCGGCGGCGGAGTTGATGTCGGTGGGGTGCCGGCCGATGGTGGCGCCGGTGGCGACGATGATGGCGAACATGATCAGTACTGAGACGGTCATGCCGGTCACGACGTCGATGCGCTGCTGTCTGCGGCGGCGGATGGCTTTGTAGTCGGGGATGTCTGTGTCGGCGGCGGGGCGGTCTCCCTTCTCGGACTTGGCGCGCATCTCCTCGATGCGCTGTCCGCTCTCCCAGAAGAAGAGGTAGGGGGAGATCGAGGTGCCGAAGACCCCGGCCACGAGACCCCAGAACTGCAGATTGGGGTCGAGGCGCTGGAAGGTGAGCCCGGCGAGGACCTCGTTCCATTGGACCCCGGCGAGGAACATGACGACGACGTAGGCGAAGAGGGCGAGGCAGAGCCAGATGAAGACCTTCGAGACCAGCTTGTAGGACCCGGTCATCAGCAGCACTCCCAGGCCCACTCCGGCGATGGGGGCCCAGAGCTGGGAAGGGCCCGCCCCGAGCAGTTCCATGCCTTTGCCTACTGCCATCAGGTCGGCCCCGACGTTGACGATGTTGGCCACGAGCAGGCACAGCAGCAGAATGCCCACCACGATTGCCCCGGCCCTGCCGAAACGGCGCCGGGCGAGCTTGCCCAGCGTCTCCCCGGTTGCCGTGGCGGTGCGATCGCACATCTCCTGGACCGCGATCATCATCGGCAGCACCACGGGAGCGGTCCACACTGCCGCGTACCCGTACTGGGCGCCGGCCTGGGCGTAGGTTGCCACGCCCGAGGGGTCGTCATCCGCGGACCCGGTCACGAGGCCCGGGCCGAGGGCTTTGAGCCAGCCCCGCCAGCCCAGCCGGGCTGGGGTCTTCCGGGCCCGCTCGCGCGTGTTCGCCACGGATCGCCTCCTGTTTCCTCCCCCTGCCAGCCGGGGTGCCCGGCGCTTCAGTGAACCCGTCAAAGTTGTACCCGATATGCGGTTATTCAACCCTGGCTGCTCTGCACGGCTAGTGAGCGTCAGACGCTGGACTCCAGCATCAGCGCAGGCAGCTCGTCGGCAAGTTCGCGGGCCAGGAACCCGAGCGGCCCCAGCCTGCTGGCGAGCCGGTCGCCTGCTGCGGCATGCAGATGGGTGCCCCAGCAGGCTGCCTGCGCGCTGCTGGCTCCTCGGGCCCTGAGCCCGGCGATCGCGCCCGCCAGGACGTCCCCGCTGCCGGAGGTGCCGAGGCCGCCGTATCCCGTGGTGATCTTCCACAGGTCCGGTTCCTCCGGATCCCGTCCGGGCGGCTGGGTGATCAGCCCCTGGCAGGTGACCACGGCGCCGAACCTGGCGGAGATCTCGGCCAGGTCCTTTTCCGGGTCATCCACGTCCCGCCCCAGCAGGAGCGCGGCCTCTTTGCGGTTCGGGGTGAGGATCAGCCGGCCCCGCCAGGGTTCCAGCTGGTCCTCCAGCGTCACCAGGGCGGCCAGGGCAAAGGCATCGAGGACGACGGCGGGCCCTCCCCGGCCGTCAGAGTCGCCGCCGGACTGGTCGCCGCGGGCGCTCTCGCGCTCGAGAAGGGCTGCCAGCAGCTGCCCGGCAAGGTCGGGGTCGTCCAGCCCCGGCCCCACCAGGACCGTGTCCGCCTCGTCCAGGTACGGGGAGATCCGGGCGAGCTCCGGTTTGATGGAGCCGCTGTCGGTTTCCGGCAGGCCGATCGAACCGCACTCCGGCAAGGCGACCCCCAGCTGCACGGCCACCGATCCAGCCACGGCTAGGGTCAGCTTCCCGGCCCCGGCGCGGAGTGCTGTCGTTCCGGCGAGCAGAGCGGCGCCGGGGGTTGCCCGGGCTCCGCCGACCACCAGTACGGACCCGCGCGAGTACTTGTCCTGGCCGGGGGCGGGGAGCGGCCACTGTCGCAGGAGCGACGGCGTCACGAGGATGGCGGCATGAGAATCAGCGCGGCCGGGCACTGGTGTCACCTCCGTGCTCGGTGACCGCGACGCCCTGCTCCGCCAGGTGGTCGGCCACGTTGAAGCTCTCCAAGGTCCACGGTCCCGACCCGGAGGGACGCACGAACCGCGTCACCGAGGCGTTGAGGATGGTTTCCCTGGCGGCCAGGTCCAGCAGTTCCCTTTCGCTGAGGCCTTCCAGCACGTACCGGAACAGCATGATGACCGCATCGTGGCACACCAGCATCACCCGGTGCCCCACACCCAGGTCGTTCAGCTCGGCCAGCACGGACCGCAGCCGCAGAGCCACGTCCGCCCACGATTCCCCGCCCGGCGGGCGGTAGTACAGCTTGCCCAGCCAGTCCCGGCGCTCGGATTCCTCGGGATAGCGGCTCTCGACGCCCAGCCGGGTGAGCCGGTCCAGGATGCCGAGCTCGCGGTCGCGCAGCCGCTCGTCGGTGCGCACCTGCAGCGGCCAGCCCGCTGTCTCCACAGCGATCTCGGCCGTCTGGCGCGCCCGCGCGTAGGGAGAGGACACCACGGCGTCGGGGCGGAGCCCCTCGGCGATCCGCCCCAACGCGGCGCCCAGCGCCTTGGCCTGGTCCCGGCCGGTCGCGGAGAGGTCCACGTCGGCATCGCGGGCGGGGACGTCGATGACCTCCGCACCTGCCTCGCGCGCTTCCGTGGCCGCGACGTTGCCTTCGCTCTCACCGTGCCGGATGAGGAGCAGCTCCACCGCCCCGCGCTCCTGGACGGCGTGCGTCAGGCCGTCACGGTTGACCGAATCCCCGTCGGCCGGACCACTCGTCGCTGTCGTGTCCTCCACGAAATCACCCCGTCCTCGCCGTGCCGAATGCAGGAACACTACTAACGCGGTACCCAGCGGGCAGCGGAACGTAACGGGCGACGGCGGCCGGGCACCGCCGCGACACGTCCGCGACCGATCTGGGCGACCTTCAGCGACCCCTGGGCTCACCCTCCCCGGCCATCGTGATCGCCCTCGCGCTGGAAGCAGGTTTCGGCACTATAGTCGGAGCCCATGGAAACGCGTGTGCTGGGACGGACTGGTCGAGAAGTCTCCGTGATTGGCCTGGGGACGTGGCAACTGGGTGGCGATTGGGGCGACGTCGGCCCGGAGGCGGCCGGGCAGGTCCTCGACGCGGCCGCCGAGTCGGGGGTGACGTTCTTCGACACCGCCGATGTGTACGGTGACGGCCGCAGCGAGCAGGCCATCGGCGCGTGGCTCGCGGCGCATCCCGACGCCGGGGTCATGGTCGCCACAAAGATGGGCCGCCGGATGCCCCAGGTCCCGGAGAACTACTCTCTGGAACACTTCCGGGAGTGGCTGGACCGCTCGCGCCGCAACCTGGGACGCGACACCCTCGACCTCGTCCAGCTGCACTGCCCGCCCACCTCGGTCTACGCAGACGACCGGGTCTTCGATGCCCTGGACCAACTGGTCGAGGAGGGGGTGATGCGGCACTACGGAGTCAGCGTGGAGACTGCCGACGAGGCTTTGGCCGCGATCGCACGGCCGCACGTCGCCACAGTGCAGATCATCTTCAATCCCTTCCGGCTCAAGCCCCTGGACGAGGTCTTCCCGGCGGCAGTGGAGGCCGGAGTGGGCATCGTGGTGCGCGTGCCACTCGCCTCGGGCCTGCTCAGCGGGAAGTACAGCCGGAGCACCACCTTCCCGGAAGGGGACCACCGCAACTACAACCGGACCGGCTCCGCGTTCGATGTCGGGGAGACCTTCTCCGGCGTGGACTTCGAGCAGGGACTGGACGCGGTCGCCGAGTTCCAGAAGCTCGTCCCGCCAGGGCTGACCACCGCACAGGCTGCCCTGGCCTGGATCATCTCCCAGCCCGGGGTGTCGACCGTGATCCCTGGCGCGAGGAATGGCGATCAGGCACGGGCAAACGCGGCACCGGCAGCCGGCGCAGCGTCACTGGGCCCGGAGTTCGACGTCGGCGTGCGGCGCATCTACGACGCGTACTTCCGCGAGGCGGTCCACCCACGCTGGTGACTGCGGGGGAGAAGCAGGCGGGGCTGCACCTTTGAATTGCCCAGCCCCGCCTCGGCCTCCCTCTCTAGACGAGCCTCGTCAGGAGACCAGCGGCGAGAGCGGCCCGTTCGACCATGCCCGAGATGCTGATCCATTCGTTGCGGGCGTGAGCTCCCGCTCCGACCGCCCCGAGGCCGTCCAGGACGGGGAGGCCGAGGGCTGCGGCGAAGTTTCCATCGCTGGCCCCTCCCACCGAAGCTTCCTGCAGATCGAGGTCGAGCGCCGTGGCGACATCTACGGCACGGCTGAACATCGCCGCCGTCTTCTCCGTCCGCTGCATCACGGGCCGGTTCCACCCGCCCCCGACCGAAATGGACGCGAGGGGATTTTCTGCTCTCAGGGATCCGAGCAGGCTGTCAACGCGTTGGGCTTCCGCCTCACTGCTGACGCGGACGTCGACCTCGGCGACGGCGCGGCCAGCCTTGACGTTCGTCCGCGTTCCGCCGCGGAGGACACCGACGTTGATAGTCGTTCCCGCGGCAAGATCGGACGCCGCGTGCAGCAGGAGGACTACCCGTGAGATCTCCTCGATAGCGCTTGCTCCCGCCTCCGGGTCGAGCCCAGCATGGACAGCTTCGCCCCGTGCTTCCACCCGGAAGATGCCGACGCCCTTCCTCGCGGTCTTGAGGGCGCCGTTGGCGCTCGCCTCGAAGACGAGCACTGACGCCCCGCGAAGCGATTCCTCCTCGATGACAGTGCGGGAGGAGGGGCTGCCCAGCTCCTCGTCACCGTTGAGTACGAGGCGCACGTGGGGGCGGACTGCCCCCACGGCGTCGCAGGCCTTGAGGGCCCAGACTGCTTGGACTAGGCCTGCCTTCATGTCGAAGGCACCGGGCCCGGTCAGGGCGTCGCCCTCGACCGATACGGGCCATTCTGCGAGAGTTCCTGCTTGCCATACCGTGTCGTAGTGGCACAGCGCGGTGACCCAAGGGGCAGCTGGGAGGGTTGGGGAAGGGTAGTCGACCACCACGGTGTCGCCGTGGTCGCCGCCGTCAACCATTCGTCGAGCAGCGGGAGCGCCCAGCCTCAGACCCAGCCATCGTTCGGTCCAGTCGAGCCCCTTGATCAGGAGATTCTTATCGTCGGAGGGTGTCTCTTGGCCGATGTAGTCCGAAAGGTCCTGCACCATCTCGTCCCTGTGGGAGCTGATCCAGTCCTGAAGAGCGATGACGGCGCGGGCGTCTCTCATGAGCGGACCCCGACTGCCGCGTCCAGCGCGTCCAGGTGTGGTTCGCCCATTTCGGTGTGCCCGGTCTCCAATGCCTTGATCAGCTCAACCAGCTGCGTGAGGAGTGGAACTGCGATGCCGTGCGCCTGGGCCCTCGCAATGACTGGTTCATAGTGGCAGGGCACTTCGGTAGGGCGTCTGCGGACGGCGATGTCGCGCCAGATTCCAGAGCGGGTCTTCGACTGCGTGCCCAGCCATGCCACCAGCCTGTCGGTGGCGGCCTCCCGCATGGCGGCGTCGGCGCCCCGACGGTACGCGGTGGGCTCGAAAGCATCGAACCCTTCGAGTGCGACTCCTTCGGCCTCTGCTACGCCGAAGACCTCTTCGGCGAGCCCTTCCATCGAGGGCCGGTGCCGGTGGATCAAGTCGGCCATGTCGGCATCGGCCAGCGCGGTGGCGGACAGCATGGCGCCGAAGCCGAGCTTGGACCAGAGGAATCCGTCGACGTTCGGTGTCACCACCGGGGATCCCCAGTGCTGTAGGTCGGCGGCGAGGTTGTGCACGCGTTCGCTTACCCCGCCGGAGTATTCACCCAGTGCCATCCCTCCGGCACCGCCGTCCTTGACCAGACCGGGTTCCATGACGTCGGCGAAGAGGTCCACGAAGGCACTGATCGTGCGCCCGGCTCCTACGTGAGCAGCGATGACGGCCTCGTTGAGGCCGTTCTGCATCGAGACGACGTACCCGTCGGGCGCGAGCCGTGGCGCAATCCATGCGGCGGCCTTATCGGTGGTCTGAGCCTTGACCGCTAGCAGCACCCCTTTGAGCTGGGAGGGGGCGTCGTCGAGTCCGAAGACGGGCAGGTGTGCGGTGAGGGTTCCGTCCGGGGTCTGCAGGCGCAGCCCGTTGCGTCGGATGGCCTCTACATGGCCCGGGTCAGCGTCGACCAGTTGGACGGGGACGCCCTGGGCATCGAGATGGACGGCCAGAGTGCCGCCGATGGCACCGGCGCCGACGACGGTGTAGGGGAGGTCCGCGAGGGTCATGCGTGTGCTTCCTTCTTGGTGGCGGGTTCCCAGTGGAGGGGCAGGTTCATAGCGCCGGTCGAGGCTCCGCCGTCCACACGGAGAATCTCGCCGGTGATCCACTCGGCAGCGTCACTGCAGAGCCACAGCACGGCATTGGCGACGTCCTCTGGGCGCCCCCTGCGGCCGAGCGGATTGGGAGAGACGGCGGCGGCGTACTCCTCGGTGACGGGGTTGGCCTTGCTGTTCACGGTGACGAATCCGGGGGCGACGGCGTTGACCCTGATGCCCAGCGAGCCGAGCTCGAGGGCCGAGGCGCGGGTGGCCATCTCGAGGGCAGCCTTTGAGGTGGCGTATGGTGCGGCCCCTGGGCGGGCGCGCAGCGCGGCGCCGGAGGAGATGTTGACGACGACGGCCCGGCGCCCTGTTGCCGAGGCCAGCTGTGCCAGGGCGACCGTGCTGAGCAGTGGAGCTCGGACGTTCAGGTTCTGCACCGCGTCCCACGTCGAGGCATCCAGATCGAGGTAGGGGGTGGCGGGGTAGACCCCGGCCGCGTTGACGAGCACGTCGACTGGCGCAGCGCCCCAAACGCCACGAACGATGGTGGCCGGTGCTTCCATATCGCGGAGGTCGGCTGCGTGCACGTGGACTGAGTCTGCGCCGAGGGCTTCGGCTTCGCTGGCCACGCTCTCGGCGGCATCGGTCCTGAGGTCGACGAGGGAGAGCATTGCGCCCTGCTGGGCGAAGGCAAGAGCTGTCTGGCGGCCGATCCCACTGCCGGCGCCGGTGATCAGGACGTGGCGGCTCAATCCAGGTCCTTTCCCTTGGTCTCGGGCATGGTCAGGTAGACGATGACGCCGATGGCTGCTGCGACCGCGCAGTAGAGCCAGACCCAGCTTCCGAGGCCGCTGGAGGTGAGCCAGGTGGTGATGTATGGAGCCGTGCCGCCGAAGAGTGCCACAGCGAGGGCGTAGGGGACGCCGATGCCGGTGGCGCGGACGGAAGCGGGGAACTGTTCTGCCATGATCACTGCACAGTTGGCGGAGTAGCCGAGCAGCAGGATCATGCCGATGATCTGGATGACCAGCAGCGTCGAGAAGGATGCGTTGAGGAAGTGGAAAGCCGGCCAAGCGAAGACCAAGAATCCACCGGCGAAGGCAGTCATGGTGGCCTTGCGGCCGATCTTGTCTGAGAGCAGACCCGCGAACGGCAGCAGGACCAGGAAGATGAGGACGCCGATGAAGTTGGCCGTCAGCGCCTGGTTGAGCGGGATGTGAGTCGAGACGGCCGCATAGGTGGGCATATAGGAGGCCCACATGTAGTACAGCAGCGTGCCGGCTATCGTGACGCCGAAGACGCGCAGGGTGGAACCAGGGTGCTTGACGAACATGGTGAACACTGCGCCGCGGGGCGGTCGGATGCTTCGGGCAGCCGTCGCTTCTGCCGCGACCTTCGCCTTCGCAAACGAGTCTGTCTCCTCGACGGAGGACCTGAGCCAGAGCCCGACGACTCCGAGCAGAGCGCAGATGATGAATGCGGCGCGCCATCCCCAGGCATCGACGGCGTCCTTGGGCAGGGTCGAGGTGATAATGGCGCCGAGGCCCGAGGCTATGAGGATGCCGGCGCCGACCGAGACCTGCTGCCAAGAACCGGCGAATGCCCGCCTCCGCGGGGCCGCAGATTCGATGAGGAATGCAGAGGAGGAACCGAACTCGCCGCCAGCGGAGAATCCCTGGGCGAGCCGGGCAAGGAAGAGGAGGGCAGGTGCGAGGACGCCGATAGTGCCGAAGTCAGGGATCAGGCCGATGACCAAGGACGCCCCGGCCATCATCCCGATGGTCAGCACGAGGCCCTTCTTCCGTCCATGCTTGTCCGCGTAGGCGCCGAGCACTGCGGCTCCGATCGGGCGCATCACGAACCCGACCGCGAAGATGGCGAGTGCGCCAAGCAGCGACGCGATCTCATTCCCTGCGGGGAAGAAGTGATGGGCGAAGACGGACGAGAAGGTCGTGTATACGGACCAGTCGACCCATTCGACGGTGTTGCCGATGGAACCGGCGATGATGGCCTTGCGGCCGCGGGCGGAGAGTCTGGTCTGGTGAACGAGGGTCTCGTTCACGCTCAGTTCGCTCATGATTCGGTGTCCCTTGGGGTGAGGTGGGCGGAGACGCGGTCGGCGAGTTCTGCGTGGGTGGTGACCCAGACGTCGTCGAACTCGCGGATGTAGGCGAGCAGCTCTTCGAGGACGACTAGGCGTGAGCGGTGGCCGATGATGTGCGGATGCATCGTCAGCTGGAAAACGCCACCGGAGGCGTACGCACCGTCGAACTCGTCCTTCCAGATCCGCAGCAGCTCTCTAGGAGGGGTGTAGGGGCGGAGCGAGGCAAAGCGGTCCATCATCAGGTACGGCGCATCGTCGCGGATCCACTCGACGGGGATCTCTACCACTCCCGTGGGTACGCCGTCGGCGAGCAGTTCGTAGGGTTCGTCGTCGGCCATCAGCGAGGAGTCGTACAGGAACCCGAGTTCGCGGACCACATCGAGCGTCGAATCGGAGAAGTCCCACGACGGGGTGCGGATACCAACGGGGCGCACTCCCGACTGCTTGTGCAGCACCTCCAGCGACCGGCTCAGCAGGTCCAGCTCCTGCTCGTGGCTCAGCTGCGTGTTGCGTTCGTGTATCCAGCCGTGTACGGCCACCTCGTGGCCGGCATCGGCGTAGCCGGGTACCTCATGCGGACGCAGCAGGGCGCAGACCGCAGGGATGAAGAACGACGCCTTAGTTTCGTACCGCTCCAAGAGCTCCAGAATGCGGGGCACGGCGACCCTGATGCCGTATTCACCGGCGGCCATCTTTCCAGGGCTGGTTTCCCCATCGCGCAACGACGGAGTCTCGTGGTCAGAGTCGAAGGAAAGCAGGACGGCAGCCTTCGCTCCTTCGGGCCACCGTCGGCTCGGGGCCGGGTCCATCAGCGTCCGGCCGGCCCGGACACGCTCCACGTGTCCCCTCCATGTGCTCTCGGGCCAGCTCCAAGGGGGTTCGCTGCTCATGGTTCGTCTCTCTCTCGCGTGCTGGGTGGGCGGAGGACGCGGCCAGCACCGACGTCGGATGCCGCCTGTGACCTCCATCTCACTCAGCGTAAGGACGGTTTCGATCATATACAAGACCCAGGTTGGTGAATTCGTTCTCATTTTTGCGCTCATGTGGCTTTTTTAACCAGCTCTAGGATGGCCGCTCGGTGCTACCCTTCCCACATGAGCGCTGACCCGACGCCCGCCCGAGTCGATGACTGGCCGGTGATCGACGATCCGGTCAGTCTGGACATCGTCGCCGCCCTGCAGGTGGCCCCCCGTGTGCCGGCCAGCAAGCTCGCCGAGATCCTCGATCAGCCCACCACCACAGTGACGCGGAAGCTCAAGCGCCTGCAGCAGGAGCGCCTGGTCAAGGCCATCGGCCGGTTCGCGTGGCCCCTTGTCACGTCGGGCAATCCGCTTCAGATGTGGATCCGTTGTCAGCCCGGCCGCGCGTACGAGGTTGCCGAGGAACTCAAGCAGTTTCCGGAGATCCAGTTCCTGATGGTCACCTCGGGCAGCGCCGACATCTACGCGGACCTCTACCCGCTTCTGGGATCCGACGCCAATGACCTGATCAGCCGTCGGATCCCTTCTATTCCGGGTATCGCCTCCGCCCGGAGCCAGCTCGTGCTTAGGAGTCCGCGGGTGGGCCAGTCGTGGCGCCTGAATCGCCTGACCGAACAGCAGCGGCGCGAACTGGAGGGCTGCACCGACCCGGTGGTCCTGCCTCCTTTCACGCGGATCGAAGACCTGAGCGAGATCGACTTTCGAACCTTGCAGGAGTTGGGCAGCAATTCGCGCATCTCAGCCGCCGACCTGGGGAGGAAGCTCTCCGTGAGCAGTTCTACTGCCTATCGGAGCATGCAGGTGATCCTGGGCTCCGGGGCGATCTCGCCGCGAATCGAGGTCGAACCCGCAGCGGTGGGCTTCCCCCTGAACGCCAACATCTCCCTGCAGGTCGACCCTTCTGCCATTCCGGACGTCCTGGCCGACCTCAGTCGGCACCCCTCCGCGCGGATGGTGTCCATGGTGGCGGGCAGCGCGTCCGTGACCCACAACGGCGCGTTCACGGGCCCCGCCCAGCTGGCAGACTTCATCACCGAGGACTTGGGGGCCCTGCAGGGCGTCCACTCAATGGACATCTGTATCGGGCTGAACGTGCTGCGTCGTTACTGGATGGACCGGGACGGCTTCCGCATCGGCGACCAGGTGCAGGGGATCCTACGACGTCCTGACCACCTAGCGGACTGATAGGGCCGGAGGTCGTGCAGGTGCCGGGCGCCGCAGGGGTAGGAGCACGGTGGTCTCGGAGGGCTGGGAGGCCAGGGTGAGGAGATAGGGCTACTTGGCCGGGAAGGTGCCTCCGGGCATGCGGCAGATCGTGTCCCCCCGGCGTTCCGCACTCATGATCGGGCGCGTCCTCGTGGTCGGCTACGGCCTCACCTCAGGGCCGCCTACCGCCTCTCGAGGGAGCTGAGGCTGGAACCGCTCACGTGAGGGCCGCGGCCGCCCGGACGGCCTGGGGGAGCCCGCTGTCGGCAATCCTGCGGACCACGAAGATGGGGTCGCCCGGCGGCCTCCTGCGTCCGTTCCGGGCGCCTAGGCTGGTGAGGATGACGCACCGGGTGGGTGTGCCCGCCTCGCTGAGCCGGCGGCACATTGCCTCCGCATCCCCATCGGGGAGGTGCTCGTCGAGCACCATGACCTGCGGGGCGCACCTGCGCGCGAGCCGCGCGCCCTCGCGCATCGTCCCGCTCTCGCCCACGACGTCGACGCCCTCCTCCTCGAGCACCTCCCGCAGCGCGCTCAGGAGCGGGGGATAGGCGCTCACCAGGAGCACACGGGTCCTCTGGTCTGCTCCCATGATGTCTTTCCTGCCTGTTCCGCTTCGACAGGAGCCGGCGCTCTGCCGGGCTACGAAGTCGATATGACAAGTATGAAAAGTCCATCCAAAAGCTGTCTAGGGCATGACGGCCCTGTCATGGATCCGGGCGCCAGGAGCGGGCTGCACCCGCTGCCAGCGGCCACAGCCGCCTATGATGCGTGTCATGGACCTCGCCGCCGTCGCCGCCGAGCTCTACGCCCGCCCGCCGGGCGCCTTCACCGCGGCACGCAACGACCGGGTCAAGCAGCTCCGGCGCGAGGGCCACCGCGAGCTCGCGCAGCGGGTTGCCCGGCTCGCCAAGCCCTCTGTCTCCGCCTGGGCCGTCAACGCGCTCGCCGTCGGGCGACCGGGAGCCCTGGGGGACCTCGTCAGCCTCGGCACCCAGCTGCGGGAGGCCCAGGAGGACCTGGACCCCGCCCGCCTCCGCGCTCTCAGCAAAGACCGCACGCATCTCCTGCCCGAGGCGGTGGCCGCCGCCCGGGCCGCCGCGGGCGAGGCCGGGGTCGCAGTGAGCGATGCCGCCGCGGCGGAGATCGAGCAGACCCTGCGCGCGGCGATGGGGGACGAGCAGGCCTCGAGGGCGGTGCAGAGCGGACTCCTGGTCCGCGCTCTCGAGGGCAATGGCCTCGAGCCGGTGGACCTCTCCGGCGCCGTGGCCGTCCCTGAGGTGCTCGGCGGACCGTCGGCGCCGCGCGGGGGCCCCACGCAGCCTGGAGGCCGGCTCGGAGGCACCTCGAACGGAGACACGGGGCGCAGGGACAGCACGGTGCGCACCGACAGCGGCGAGCGCTCGAAGGACGTCGCCGGCCAGCGTCGGACGCAGGAGGCGAAGCGGAAGGCCGAGGAAGAGCGCCGGCGGGCGGAGCAGCTCCGGCGCGAGGAGCGGGCGGAGGCCGAGGCGGACCGCGACGAGGCTGCGCAGGCCCTCGACGAGGCACAGGCCGAGCTCGCCGGCACCGAGCGGGATGCCGCGGACGCCGCCGCCCGCGCCCGGCGCCTGGCCGACGAACTCGGGAGCCTGCGCGCCCGGATCACGGAGCTCGAGGACGACCTTGCGGCGGCCCAACGGGAAGCGGCAGCGGCAGAGCGCGCCCGGGGGCTCGCTGCCCGTCTTGTGGAGCGCGAACTCCGGGCCGTGACGAAGGCCCAGGAGCGACTTGCGGCCTTGGACTGACCGCCCCGCGGGCCAACTCAAGTCGACGCAGCCCCGGGCCCATGCCACGCTGGACAGATGGCTCCCTCTCCCCGTCAGCCCCGCGCCGCACTCCGACAGTTCCTCCTCTGGGCCCCCTCGGCCACCCGCAACGGACTGAGGGAGGCAGCCTCGGCCGAGCGCCTCGTCCTGGCCGGGAAGACCGCCCTCGCAGCAGGCATCGCGTGGGCCGTCGCGCAGCTCATGCCGGGCGCACTCGGCCAGTACCCGTACTACGCCCCGCTCGGGGCCCTCGTGAGCATGTACCCGACCGTGGCGGACTCGCTCCGCAATGGGCTCCAGAGCCTGGTGGGGCTCGCGCTGGGGATCGGCGTAGCCCTGTTCGTGGGCAGCTTCGCGGACACCGCGGCCTGGTCGGTCGCGCTCGTGGTCGGGGTGGGGATGGTCCTCGGCGGGCTCCCACGGATGGGCAGCGGACGCGAGTGGGTTCCCCTCGCCGCGCTCTTCGTCCTCGTCGCCGGCGCCAACCGGCGCGACGACTTCTCGCTGGCCTACCTCGTCCAGATGGGCCTCGGCGTCGCCGTGGGGCTCGCGGTGAACTGGATCGTCTTCCCCCCGCTGCGCGTCGCGGCCGTGACCCCTGCCTTCGCGCGCCTGCGCCACGCGCTCGGCGACCAGCTCGAGGACATGGCGGCCGCGGTCACCGAGGAGGAATGGCCGCCGAGCCGCAAGGAGTGGTCCACGAGGGAGGGACTGCTGGCGGCCAGCGCGGCGGACGTGCGCAGCGCCGTCGAGGAGGCCGAAGTCAGCGCCCGGGCCAACCCGCGCAGGAGGCGGCACCACCGCGACCTCGAGGCGGACCTCGCAGACCTGCAGGCCCTCGAGCGCGCCACCTTCCGGGTCCAGGACATCACCGACGTGCTCACGAGCGTGATCTGGGAAGAGCGCGCCGGGACGCGGGTGCCGACCGAGCTGACCCCCGAGCTGGCCGCGGCGCTGCTCGCCACCGCCGAGGCGCTGCGCGGCTGGGGCGAGGAGGACGCGCCGGAAGCCCTGCTCGACCGCGCCCAGGAGGCCGTCGACGCCCTCAGCGGCTCCTACCACGAAGTGGTGGCACGCGAGGCTCCCGGCGACGCCACCGGGGCGATCTCGCTCGCGCTGTCGCGGATCCTCCGGATGGTCCGCGGGCGCCTGGACTCCGGTGAGCCCGAGGCTTCACTCCCGGCCGAGGGCGCCACCGGCCCGGCCTAGGGCGCGGGGCGCCGCGACTCCTCCTCGGCGCCGGCGGCCTCCGGCTCCTTCTGCGCATCGCGCGGCATGGCGAGCACGGCCGCCACGGCGAGCACCGCGACCACCAGGACGGCGAAGAAGACGGCCCCCGAGGCGGGCACGACGGCGAGCTGCTGGCTCGGCGCGGCCGCGTAGATCCCGTTGGCGATCGCGCCGAACACGGCGACGCCGAGGGCGCTGCCGATGGAGCGGGCGAAGAGGTTGGTCCCCGTGACGACGCCGCGCCGGCTCCAGTCCACGCTCGACTGCGCGGAGATGAGCGTGGGCGAGGCGGTCAGCCCGAGTCCGAGTCCGATCACGAAGCAGCTGCCGGCGACGAAGAGCACGCCCGGCGTGTGCGCGGTCGCCGCGAGCACGGCCGTCCCGGCCACCGCCACCACGATGCCGATGATCGCGGTGCGGCGGAAGCCGATCCGCAGGTACAGCCGCCCGGACTGGGAGGCGCTGATCGGCCAGCCGAGCGTGAGCGCCGCCAGGGCGAGGCCGGCGACCACGGGGGAGACGGACAGGGCGCCCTCGAGGAACGTGGGCACATAGGAGGTCAGCCCCAGGATCATCGCCCCGACTCCGAAGGAGACCAGAGTGGTGGTGAGCAGGAGCCGCCGCGAGATTACCCAGGTGGGGAGCACCGGCTCGGCGGCACGCCTCTCGGCGAGCAGGAACGCCACGAACAGGGCCGCTCCCGCGGCGGGCACGCCGATGCCCAGCGGCGAGGCCCACGCCCAGGCCTGACCGCCCTCGAGGGCGCCGAGGATCAACAGGGTCATCGCCACGGTCAGCAGCCCGGAGCCGAGGTAGTCGATCCGGTGCCGCTGCTTCTCGAAGGACTCGTGGAACGTGCGCGCGAGCATCCAGGCGGCGAGGACGCAGAGCGGGATGTTGATCAGGAAGATCCCGCGCCAGATGCCCAGCGACGCGAAGACGCCGCCGAGAGTCGGACCCACCACGGAGGAGACGGCCCAGACGCTGGCGAGGTAGCCCTGCGCCTTGGCCCGCTCCGCGACCGTGTAGATGTCCCCGGCGATGGTGATGGCCATCGGCTGCACGGCGCCCGCGCCGAGGCCCTGCACGACCCGGAAAGCGATGAGCGCGCCCATGGTCGGGGCCAGCCCGCACAGGACCGAGCCGAGCAGGAACAGGCCGATGCCCGTCAGGATCAGCGGCTTGCGGCCCAGCATGTCGGCGAGTTTGGCGTAGACCGGCACCGAGACGGCCTGGGCGAGCATGTATGCGGAGAAGAGCCAGGGGAAGGAGGAGAAGCCGCCCACGTCCCGCACGATCGAGGGAACTGCGGTTGCCACGATCGTCGAGTCGATGGCCACGAGGCCGGTGGTGAGCATGAGGGCGATGAGGATGGGGCCACGCTCGGAGCGGAAGCCCACGTCGGCACGGGTCACGGTCATGTTGGTCAGAACCGCGCCGGGGGCGCAAATAGTCCCTGCAGCGCTGGACTAGGCTCACACCAGGAGGGCATTCGTTCCCCGCCCCCTCCTCCAGATCCGCACGGCCCCGGGGGTGAGCACGTGGACCAGATCCTCTCGCTGCCCTTCGGCGTTGCGTGGGCCGTGCTCTTTGCGATCGTCCTGGCCCGCACCACCGCGACCTACTGGCTCGGCCGGGGGATCGCGGCCGGAGCCGCGCGCAGCGGCCGCATCGCTGCCCGCCTGGGCCGCCCGGGTCCCGCGCGCAGGCTCGCCCGCGCCCAGCGCATCCTCGACCGCTGGGGCCCGATGGCGATCGTCCTCACCTTCTTGACGGTGGGGCTGCAGACCGCCGTCAACCTGGCCGCCGGGCTCGGGCGCATGCACCTGCGCTACCACCTGCCCGCCGCCGCGGCCGGGTCGGTCCTCTGGGCCTTCGTCTACGCGACGGTCGGCCTGGCCGCCCTGGAGCTCTGGGCCGAGCACGTGGCCGGGGCGCCGTGGCTCTGGGCAGCGGGTGCGGCGGCAGCGGCCGCCGTCGCCGGTCGGCTCGTCCTCCTCCGCCGCGCACGCGCCCGCTCCGCGCCCGACGGCGGTGCTGTGCCGCCTCCCGCTGGCGATAAGGTGGACGGGGCCGCACAACGGGGAGCAGGCCAGGAGAGGAGCGAGACGTGACGCAGCAGGCAGGGACATCGGCCCCGTGGGCGCAGGAGCTGCCCGAACTCGCCGTGGGCGACTTCTACTACGAGGACCTCGGCGGCGGCCGCTACCGGTCGACCATCCACGCGCAGGGTGCCTGGAATGCCCACGAGCAGCACATGGCCCCCGCCTCCGGCATCCTGGCCCACGCCCTGGCCGCGCACGAGCCGCGGCCCGAGATGCGCATCGCCCGCATCGGCTATGAGATCCTCGGCCTCATCCACGGCGGCGAGTTCGAGGTCACCACCCGCACCGTCCGCCCGGGGCGGACGATCGAGCTGATCGAGGCCGAGCTCAGCGCCCAGGGCCGTCCCGCCGTCCGCGCCACCGCATGGCGGCTCATCACCGCGGACACCTCGGCGGTCGCCGCGGTCGAGGACCCGCGGATTCCGCCGCGCGAGGAGTGCGAGCGCTGGGACGGGGCCACCGAGTGGCCCGGGGGCTACATCCGCTCGCTCGAGATGTACCAGGCACCGGGACACCGCTCGGGCAGCGGCACGGTGTGGATCCGGACCGCCCACCCCCTCGTCGGCGGCGCGCAGAGCCCGGACTGGGTCCGGCTCATCGGCCTCGTTGACACGGCCAACGGCATCGCGACCCGGGTCCCGCCGGGCCCCGGCAGCTGGGCCTTCCCGAACGTCGATCTCCAGATCCACATGTACCGCGAGCCGCGGGGCGAGTGGCTCGGCATCGACAACCACGTCTCCTTCGGCGCCGACGGGATCGGCCTGACCTCCTCGGTGCTGCACGACGATGACGGGCCCTTCGGCCGCGCCGAGCAGATCCTCACGCTGCGCAGGAGCTGATCCGTGGCCGCGTGGAACGGCGGCGCCTCCGTGCCGCTCGAGATCGTCTCCGGCACTGGGCTGGCCGGTGACGACGAGGGCGGCGCCGCTGCGGAGCTCGCGCGCGCCACGGAGCTCCTCGATGAGGTCAAGCGCCGCGCCCGCGGGGCGACGCTCAGGCTCTACCGCCCCCGGCGCACCCTCGCGTTCGGGCAGCGGGACACCCGCCTGCCCGGCTTCGACGCGGCCCGCTCCGCGGCCCTCGAGCACGGCTTCGAGCCCGTGGTCCGCCGCGCTGGCGGCCGCGCTGCGGCGTACCACGCCGGGACGCTGATCGTGGACCACATCGAGCCGGCCCGGGAGGCCATGGTGGGCCACCGGCACCGGTTCGAGGTCTTCGGCGACCTCTACGCGGGAGTTCTGCGCACCCTCGGCGTCGACGCCCGGGTGGGCGAGATCCCGGGGGAGTACTGCCCGGGCGAGTTCAGCGTCCACGGCGTCCCCGCCGGCGCGGACCTCCCAGGGCAGGGCGGCGGCCCGGGAAGCACGACGGCGGGCGGCCGCCTCAAGCTCGTCGGCACGGCCCAGCGGGTGGTCGCCGGGGCGTGGCTGTTCTCCTCGGTCTTCGTCGTGGCCGACGCCGCACCCGTGCGGGCTGTGCTCACCGATGTCTACCGCGCCCTCGCGCTGCCCTTCGACCCCGCCACCGCGGGCGCCGCGGACGACCTCGTGCCGGGCGTGACCGTCGACGCCGTCGAGACCGCCCTCGTGGCCATGTACAGGGACCAGGGCGCCCTCACCTGACGGTGGGCTCGCTCACCCCGCCGAGCACGGCGAGGGCATCCTCGCGGCCGAGCCGCTCCTGGCGGTACTGCTCGAGGAGGATCGTGAGCATCGCGTCCGCCTGGCCCGCGTCCTCGGCGCCCATCGCCTCGGCGGCGAAGGCCACCCGCAGGTTCAGCGCGTAGGCGTCCGCGGCCGTCTGGGCGAGGCACAGGTGCGTGGAGACCCCGGCGAGCAGGATGCGCTCGGTGCCCCACGTCCTCAGGCGCTGGAGCAGGTCGGTGCCCACGAACGCGCTGTCGCGTCGCTTGACGAGCTGGGGCAGCCCGTCGATGTCCAGCTCGGGCAGGGATTCCGCCTGCTCGGTGCCGCGGAACGCGAAGCCCTGCCCGTCGTCGAGCATCGCCAGGGTCCACGTGGACTGGTCGCGCTCGTGCTCGGTGCGGACCACGAGCGCCGGCAGCCCCGAGCCGCGGGCGGCGGCGATGAGCTCGTTGCAGGCGGCGACCAGCCGCCCGCGCTGTGCCGCGAGCTCGGGGAACTCGAAGAACGAGTTCTGCATGTCGATGATCAGCAGGGCGGTGCGCATGCCCGCGCCTTACCCGCGGGCGCGGGCACGCACACACATCCTCGCCCCAGGCGCAGGCCGCCCGGGGCGGGTCCGCGGTCAATGGCCGCGGTCGATCCATTCCTGCAGGTGGGGGGCCTCGGTGCCGATGGTGGTGGGGTCGCCGTGGCCGGTGTCCACCACGGTCTCGGGTGGGAGCGTCAGCAGGCGGGTGCGGATGGAGTCGATGATGGTGGGGAAGTCGGAGTAGGACCTGCCGGTGGCTCCGGGGCCGCCGGCGAAGAGGGTGTCGCCGGTGAAGACCGTCCCGAGCCCCTCGGCGTGGAAGGACACCGAGCCGGGGGAGTGGCCGGGGGTGTGCAGGGCGGTCAGCTCGGTCCCGGCGACGGTGAAGACCTGCCCGTCGGCGATCTCGGCGTCCGGGACGGTGCCGGGGTAGACGGCGTCCCAGAGCATGAGGTCGGCCGGGTGCAGGAGCACGGGGGCGCCGACCGTGTCGGCGAACTCGCGGGCGTGGCGGATGTGGTCGTCGTGGCCGTGGGTGAGCAGGACCGCGGCCACGGTGCGGCCCGCGACGGCGGCGGCGGCAGCGCCGGCGTCGTGCGCGGGGTCGATGACGATCGCCTCGGCGTCGTCGCCGACGATCCAGACGTTGTTCTCCACCTCCCAGGTCCCCCCGTCGAGGGAGAAGGTGCCGGACGTGGTGACGCGGTCGATCCGGGCGCGGCCCTGGCCCGGCATCAGAGTTCCACCACGGAGCGGAGGACCTCGCCGCGGTGCATCTTCTCGAACGCGGCCTCGACCTCGCCCAGGCCGATCCGCTCGGTGACGAAGGCGTCCAGGGGCAGCCGGCCGAGCTTGAACTGCTCGACCAGCATCGGGAAGTCCCGGGAGGGCAGGCAGTCGCCGTACCAGGAGGACTTCAGCGACCCGCCGCGGCCGAAGACGTCCAGCAGGGGCAGCTCGAGGGTCATCTCCGGGGTGGGGACGCCGACGAGGACCACGCGGCCGGCGAGGTCGCGGGCGTAGAAGGCCTGCCGGTAGGTCTCGGGGCGGCCGACGGCGTCGATCACCACGTCCGCGCCGTGGCCGCCGGTGAGGTCCCGGATCGCCTCGACCGGGTCGGTCTCGCGCGAGACGATCCCGTGGGTGGCGCCCAGGGTCTTGGCGAGCTCGACCTTGGCCGGGTCGAGGTCGACGGCGATGATCGTCGTCGCCCCGGCCAGCCTGGCCCCGGCGATCGCGGCGATCCCGACCCCGCCGCAGCCGATCACGGCCACGGACTCGCCCCGCTTCACTTCCCCGGTGTTGATCGCGGCGCCGATGCCGGCCATGATGCCGCAGCCGAGCAGGCCCACGGCGGCGGGGTCGACGTCCTCGTCGATCCTGGTGCACTGCCCGGCCGCGACGAGGGTCTTCTCGGCGAAGGAGCCGATGCCCAGGGCGGGGGAGAGGGGGGTGCCGTCGGCCAGGGTCATCTTCTGGGTCGCGTTGTGGGTGGCGAAGCAGTACTGCGGCTGGCCCTTGGCGCAGGCCCGGCACTGCCCGCACACGGCCCGCCAGTTCAGGATGACCCGGTCCCCGGGCTTGAGGTCGGTCACGTCCGGGCCGACCGCCGAGACCACGGCGGTGGACTCGTGCCCGAGCAGGTACGGGTAGTCCTCCCCGATGCCGCCCTGCTTGTAGTGCAGGTCGGTGTGGCACACCCCGCACGTGAGCACGTCCACGAGCGCCTCCCCCGGCCCCGGATCCGGCACCAGGATCGTCTCCACCGTCGCCGGAGCACCCTTCGAACGCACCACGACGCCCTTCACCTCATGCATCCTGGACTCCTGAGCTGTGCTGGCCATGAAAAAACCTCCCCTGACTCGTCCTACGGTGTGGGGCCATCGTAGGAGGGGCCGGGGGAGGCTGGGCAAACCGGGTCCGAGGCGCAGACCGCCGGACGCCCGCACGCGTCAGAGGCCGAGCTTGGCCTTCACCTGCGCCGCCGAGGGGTTGGTCGCAGCGCTGCCGTCCGGGAACATCACGGTCGGGACGGTCCGGTTGCCGCCGTTGAGCTGCTCGACGAGCTCGGCGGTGCCCTCGACCTCCTCGATGTTCACCTCGGTGTAGCCGATGCCCTGGGCGTCCAGCTGCTTCTTGAGCCGGTTGCAGTAGCCGCACCAGGTCGTCGAGAACATCGTGATCGTGCCGGCGGCCGGGGTGAAGGTGTCCATGGGTGTGCTCCTAGGGGTTGGGGGATCCGAGCATAGGGAACGCGGGGCGGACGCGGGATATTCCCCGTCCGGGGGCGTCATCCGGCCGCTTCGATGAGTTCCGGACCGTTGTTGCGGACGCTGTTGACCAGGCTCCCGACGATCCGGGGAACCAGGTGGGGCTCGGGCATCGAGTCGATGAGCGCCTTCACGTCCGCCTCGGCCGTGGTCTCCGGGTCGAGCCAGTCCGACCACATCTCGCGCGGGACGATGACCGGGGTGCGGTCGTGGATGTAGCCCAGCGCGTCGGTCGCCGGACCGGTCAGGATGGTGCACGTGCGCAGCCACCGCCCGGGATGGTCGGGCGGCAGGGTGGGGTCCGGCCAGTTCTCGAACAGGGCGGCGAAGGCGAGCAGCCCGTCGTCGTCCGCGTGGAGGTAGGTGGGGACCTTCTCGATGCTGCCCGGCTTCGCCGCGCTCTCCCTCTTCTCCCACTCGTAGTAGCCGTCCGCGGGGACGAGCGCGCGCTTGGCCGCGGCCGCCTTGCGGAAGGAGGGCTTCTCCGTGACCGTCTCGCGCCGCGCATTGATGAGCCGGGCGGCGCCCTTGGTGTCCTTTGCCCACGGGGGCACGAGACCCCACCGCGCGGTGACGAGCTTGCGGGAGAGCTCCCCGGTGTCCTTCTCGCGCCGGTCCAGCACGAGGGGCACCGGGTCCGTCGGGGCGATGTTGTAGGAGGGCTCGAGCTCGTCGATGTAGGTCTCGTCGACGTCGAACTCCGCCACCAGGTCGCCCACGGGACGGGCCATGACGTATCTGCCGCACATGGGCCCATTATCGCCAACGGCGCCGGGCGGCCACGAGGCCCCGTCGCCGCCCGGGACGGAGGGCGCGATCCGATAGGCTTGACGCTGGCTGGCTGTGGTCCCCGTATGCCACAAGCTATGAAGCCGGAACATGACGAGGAGAGACCCGTGCCAGAGGCCCAGCAGATGACGATCACCGTTGACGGCGAACCGCGAACCGTGACGGCGGGCACCACGGGGACCGAGCTGTTCGACGGGCACCGCGAGATCGTCGTGATGCGCGTCGACGGCGTCCTCAAGGACCTCGACCAGTCCGTCCCCGACGGCGCCGTGGTCGAGGGCGTCGACATCGCCAGCGAGGACGGGCTCAACGTCCTGCGGCACTCGACGGCGCACGTGATGGCCCAGGCCGTGCAGCAGCTCCGCCCGGGCGCCAAGCTCGGCATCGGCCCGTACATCAAGGACGGCTTCTACTTCGACTTCGACGTCGCCGAGCCCTTCACCCCCGAGGACCTGCGCACCCTCGAGAAGATGATGCTCAAGATCGTCAACCAGAACCAGGTCTTCCGCCGCCGCGTCGTCACCGAGGTCGAGGCCGGCGCCGCCATGGCCGACGAGCCCTACAAGCTCGTCCTCCTCGGGGTCAAGGACCAGGACTCGAAGGCGCACGACGCCGCGGCCAAGGAGGGCGCGAACGTCGAGGTCGGCGCGGGCGAGATCACGATCTACGACAACATCGACCGCAAGAGCGGCGAGGTCATCTGGTGCGACCTGTGCCGTGGTCCGCACCTGCCCAACACCAAGCTCATCTCCAACGCCTTCGCGCTGACCCGCTCCGCGGCTGCCTACTGGCTCGGGAGCGAGAAGAACGTCCAGCTCCAGCGCATCTACGGCACGGCGTGGCCCACCAAGGAGGCCCTCAAGGCCTACCAGGACCGCATCGCGGAGGCCGAGCGGCGCGACCACCGCAAGCTCGGCGCCGAGCTGGACCTGTTCTCCTTCCCCGACGAGCTCGGCTCCGGCCTGCCCGTGTTCCACCCGAAGGGCGGGATCATCAAGCGGGAGATGGAGGACTACGTCCGCCGCCGGCACATCGAGGAGGGCTTCCAGTACGTCGGGACCCCCCACATCTCCAAGGACGGCCTGTTCCACACCTCGGGCCACCTGCCGTACTACGCGGACACCATGTTCCCGCCGCTGCACGTCGACGAGGAGCGCGACGAGGACGGCAACATCACCAAGCCGGGCCAGGACTACCGCCTCAAGGCCATGAACTGCCCCATGCACAACCTCATCTACCGCTCGCGCGGCCGGTCCTACCGCGAGCTGCCGATGCGGCTGTTCGAGTTCGGGCACGTCTACCGGTACGAGAAGTCGGGCGTGGTCCACGGCCTCACCCGCGTCCGCGGCTTCGCCCAGGACGACTCGCACTCCTATGTGACCAAGGAGCAGGCCCCGGGCGAGGTCAAGCACCTGCTGACCTTCATCCTCTCCCTCCTGCGCGACTTCGGCCTCGACGACTTCTACCTCGAGCTCTCCACCCGCGACCCGGAGTCGGACAAGTTCATCGGCACCGACGAGCAGTGGGAAGAGGCCACAGCCGTCCTCGAGCGCGTGGCCCTCGAGACCGGGCTCGAGCTCGTGCCGGATCCGGGCGGGGCCGCGTACTACGGCCCGAAGATCTCGGTCCAGGCCCGCGATGCGATCGGACGGACGTGGCAGATGTCCACCGTCCAGTACGACTTCAACCAGCCCGCGCGCTTCGGGCTCGAGTACCAGGCCGCCGACGGGACCCGCCAAGAGCCGGTCATGATCCACGCCGCGAAGTTCGGCTCGATCGAGCGCTTCCTGGGCGTGCTCACCGAGCACTACGCGGGCGCCTTCCCGGCGTGGCTCGCCCCCGTCCAGGTGGTCGCCATCCCGGTCGCGGAGGCGTTCAACGACTACCTGTACGACGTCGTGGACCGCCTGAAGAAGGAGGGGATCCGCGCGGAGGTGGACGCATCGAGCGACCGATTCCCGAAGAAGATCCGCACCGCGAGCAAGGAGAAGGTGCCGTTCGTGCTCATCGCGGGCGGCGACGACGCCGAGGCCGGGGCCGTCTCGTTCCGCTTCCGCGACGGCAGCCAGGACAACGGCGTGCCCGTCGACGAGGCCGTGCGGCGGATCGTCGAGGCCGTCCGCTCGAGGGCCCTCTGACGTGGCGGGGTCCGGGGGAGCCCAGGGCCAGCAGGCGGAGTCGGCCGTCGGCGAGGCCGCGTCCGACGCCGCCGTGACGGATCCGTTCGAACTGCCCGGGACGCCGGACGCGTTCGGGCGCCTGTGGACCCCGCACCGCATGGCCTACGTCAAGGGCGGGCAGAACCAGTACACGGACAAGGACTGCCCGTTCTGCGCGGCGCCGGGCCGCAGCGACGAGGAGTCCCTGATCGTGCACCGCGGGCGGACCTGCTACGCGATCCTCAACCTCTTCCCCTACAACCCGGGCCACCTCCTGGTCTGCCCGTACCGGCACGTGGCCGACTACACCGACATCACCGCGGAGGAGACGGCGGAGATGGCGCAGATCGCGCAGACGGCGATGCGCGTGATCCGGGAGGTGTCCCGCCCGCACGGCTTCAACCTGGGCATCAACCAGGGGGACGCGGGCGGGGCCGGGATCGCCGCCCACCTCCACCAGCACGTGGTCCCACGCTGGGGCGGGGACGCGAACTTCCTGCCGATCATCGCCCAGACCAAGCAGATCACCCAGACCCTCGACGAGACACGCCGGCTGCTCGCGGAGGCCTGGCCGGGCGAGGGGACGGCCGCGGGTGCTCAATAGGCACGCGCGCGACGCCTTCGGCCGCGTCTTCACCCCGCTCGCGCGGCTGCTGCTGCGCCTGCACGTCTCCCCGGACGCCGTCACGCTCGCCGGAACCCTCGGCGTCACCCTCGGCGCGGTCATCCTCTTCCCCCTGGGCCAGCTGTTCTGGGGCGTCGTGGTCATCACCGCCTTCGTCTTCTCCGACGTCATCGACGGCCTCATGGCACGACTGTCGCAGCGCGCGGGCACCTGGGGCGGGTTCCTCGACTCGACCCTGGACCGGGTCCAGGACGCGGCGGTCTTCGGCGGCCTCGCCTGCTGGTTCTTCGGCGGCGGCGAGAGCTTTGCGACCGGGGCCCTCGCTGTGGCCTGCCTTGCCCTGGGCAACATCGTCTCCTACGCCCGCGCCAAGGCCGAGTCGCTCGGCTATGCCGCGAACGTCGGCATCGCCGAGCGCGCCGAGCGGCTCGTCTCGACCCTCGTCGTGGCCGGCCTGACGGGCCTCGGCCTGCCCGTGCCGTTCCTGACATGGACCCTGGCGCTCCTCGCGGCGGCCAGCGCCGTCACAGTGGTCCAGCGGGTGCTCGCAGTGCACCGGCAGGCGGCGCGCCGGGGCTAGACTGAGGTGTCCCCACAGACGTTTTCCAAGCTTTCCGCGCGACAAGAAAGACGAGCACGTGTCTACTGAAGCAAACGCCTCGGCTCCCACGACCGGCAGCAACCGTGTCAAGCGTGGCATGGCCGAGATGCTCAAGGGCGGCGTCATCATGGACGTCGTCAACGTCGAGCAGGCGAAGATCGCCGAGGATGCCGGCGCCGTGGCCGTCATGGCGCTCGAGCGCGTCCCTGCTGACATCCGTGCCCAGGGCGGCGTGTCCCGCATGTCGGACCCGGACATGATCGGCTCGATCATCGAGGCCGTCTCCATCCCGGTCATGGCCAAGGCCCGCATCGGCCACTTCGTCGAGGCGCAGGTCCTGCAGTCCCTCGGCGTGGACTACATCGACGAGTCCGAGGTCCTGACCCCGGCCGACTACGAGAACCACATCGACAAGTGGAAGTTCACCGTCCCGTTCGTGTGCGGTGCGACCAACCTCGGCGAGGCCCTGCGCCGCATCAACGAGGGCGCGGCCATGATCCGCTCCAAGGGCGAAGCCGGCACCGGCGACGTCTCCAACGCGACCACGCACATGCGCAAGATCCGCGCCGAGATCAAGCGCCTCACCTCCCTTCCCGAGGACGAGCTCTACGTCGCGGCCAAGGAGCTGCAGGCCCCGTTCGAGCTCGTCAAGGAGATCGCCGAGACCGGCAAGCTCCCGGTCGTGCTGTTCACGGCCGGCGGCATCGCCACCCCGGCCGACGCGGCGATGATGATGCAGCTGGGTGCTGACGGCGTGTTCGTCGGCTCCGGCATCTTCAAGTCCGGCAACCCGGCCGAGCGCGCCGCCGCCGTCGTGAAGGCCACGACCTTCTTCGACGACCCGGACATGATCGCCAAGGTCTCCCGCGGCCTGGGCGAGGCCATGGTCGGCATCAACGTCGACGACATCCCGGCGCCCCACCGCCTCGCCGAGCGCGGCTGGTAAGCCTCAGCACGCGAGGTCACTTCGGGCCCACGCCGCCATGGTCTGGCGGCGTGGGCCCGTTCAGTTCACTCCGCCGTTCGCCCGGAGCGTCTGCCCGTTGATCCAGTGCCCATCTGGGCCGGCCAGGAAGGCGACCGCCTTCGCGATGTCCTCGGGGGTGCCGAGACGTTCCAGGGGCGCGGCCTTGGCGAAGAACTCGATCTGCTCGGGGCTCTTGCCGTCGAGGAACATCTCGGTGGCCGTCGGCCCGGGCGCGATGGCGTTCACGGTGACGTCGCGTCCGCGGAGCTCGTGGGCGAGGATGAAGGTCATCGCCTCGACGGCCGCCTTGCTGGCTGCGTAGCCGGTGTAGCCCGGCAGGACCCGGCCTATGACGGAGGACGAGAGGTTCACGATCGCGCCGCCGGGCCGGACGCGCCGGGCGGCCTGCTGGTTGACGATACAGGTCCCGAGCACGTTGATGCGCAGCATCCGGTCGAGGTCCTCGAGATTGAAATCGGCCAGTGGAGAGAGCCTCATGCGTGCGGCTGCGTGCACCACGACGTCGACGCCGCCGAAGGCCCGGTCCGCTGCCTCGAACAGTGCCGCGACCGCGAGCGGATCGGAGACGTCGGCCGCCACGGGGAGGGCATCGCCGGCGTCCTCCAGCTCGACGACGACGCGACGGCCTACCTCCTCAGCCTCGGTGAACCGCGGCCACGTCGCCGGAGGCGTGCGCCCCGCCGAGAATCGGTCCCTGCGGGCGTCGCCATGCTGGTGGCCACGCTTCCCCTGCCGGCCTTCGTCGAGGGCCGCTACTTCGACGTCCTCGCCGCCAACTCACTGGCCACCGCGCTCTCGCCCCGCCTGGCCGTCGGCCGCAACCGGCTCAGGGACGTCTTCCTCGACCCCGCGGAGAAGGACCTTTATCCGGACTGGGAGAGCGCGACCGAGCGACTGGTGGCCGGCTTCCGGCAGTCCGTCGGCACCGACACTCATGACCAGCGCTTCATCGGACTCGTCGGCGAACTCTCACTGGCCAGCCCTCACTTCCGGGCCCTGTGGGCGCGCCACGAGGTCCGCGAGCGCGAGGGCGCCGAGATGCGACTGGAGCATCCACAGCTCGGCGAACTGCGTCTCCACCGCGAGAAGCTCGCCGTCAGCGGCCCTTCGGGCCAGATGCTCGTCATCTACCACGCCAGCCCCGACGGCCCCGCCGCCGAAAAGCTCCAGCTCCTCGACTCCCTCACCAAGCCGTCGCTGCCGACGCCGCGGGGCCTGAAGGCGACGCCTCCAGATTCGCATGCCTGAGGACCGTACCGCCTTGCGGTACCCGCATAGGAGCTCATCGCCGCGAGAGCAGCTCCGCCATGACGATGTGCTTACCCCGTCCTTGGGGCGACAGGCCGCCATGTCAGCAGCACCGCTGGACGTGGGTCGAGCCTAGACGGCGGGCTCCAGACCGCCGAGGATGCCCAGCACGGTCTTGCAGGGCCACGGCTCGTGGCAGGCTGCGCAGGGCATTCCCAGCAGCTCCCCGGCTGGAGCGTGGATCTCCAGCATGAGCTCGCAGGCCGGGAGCGGGTCCCGCGTGTGCGACATGCCGCGCCGCCGCGCCTCGTACAGCATCTCGAGCATGGTCTCGTGAAGCGGCTGGGCCGGCTCAGGGCGCGGCAGGGCGATGACATTCCCCGTGAGCAGCGATGGGGAGACCGGGGGCGTCCTTGGGGCCGGCGGCGGGTCGGCCTTCGCCGCGGGCGGCCGCGCGGGGACGAGCCTGCTGACGCCGGTGATCTGCAGCGCGAGCTCGCGGCGACTTCTGAGGTCCAATGGTGCCCCCGACCGGGTGGTGATGGGGTGGCGGAGGTGCCACCGGGAGCAACGTTACCTAAAGTTGCATCACCATTGCTGCTTTTCCGTGGTGGTGGTGCGGGAGCGTCAGTGCACGTCCCGCAGCAGGCCAGCCCCGGCGGGCTGCCGGAGACGAGGGGCATGCCCGATGCCCAGATCGGTGAGGCGCTCGCTCTGCCAGGGAGCGGCTCACCGGCGGTCTCTCATCGATGATCTCTCCCGTCACGTGATCGATCATCTCGATGGTGTCGGTTATGGCCCTTCCTTTCGGCCAGGCCACGCCATTCACACCGTCAATCAGACAGTCCCCGCCGCTGCTTTGGCCGTTCCGGTATTTCTGGCCGGTAGCACCTTCAGTCGAGACGTCGTGAAGCGTCCTGAAGCGGCTCAGGGTGTGGCTGTGGGGCCGTCGGCTGTGGGGGCGGTGGCCCTTTGGCGTTCCCGGAGGCCTTCGAGTAGTTCGTCTTGGACGTCGACAACCAGATGGGGGCCTATTCGGCTGGGGGCGAGTCTGCGGGCTCCGGGGACACGTCCTCCTGCAGCGTCTGTGGCCGCGGCGAGGGCGGCGAAGCGTTGGAGGGCGGCCTCGGGGTCGCCTCCTGCGTCAGTCGTGGCCGGATCTATCAGGAGGAGCAGGTGGGATATCCCCTGTGGGCGGCCGAGACTGTTCTGGTCGAAGAAGTCCGGCATGTCCTTGGAGAGGCTGGGGCCGACGAGGCCTGCGGTGAGGGCTTCCACGAGGAAGGCGAGTGCGAAGCCCTTGGCGCCTCCCAAGGGGGAGAGCATCCCGAGGAGTGCTTCTTCGGGGTCGGTGGTCGGCCGCCCTGCGGCATCGAGTGCCCACCCTTCGGGCAGGGATTCTTTGCGGTTGGCGTAGGCGGCGATCTTGCCGCGGGCCACTGTGCTCAGGGCGAGGTCGACGATCGCCGGCTGTGGGGTAAGTGGGAATCCCGCGGCGATCGGAGAGGTGGAGAGCAGGCGCTGGTTCCCTCCCCACGGGGGGAGCACTGCCGGGCCGCAGGAGAATGCAAGGCAGACGAGGCCTGCTTCGGCTGCGTCGGCCGCGTAGACGCCGAGGGCGCCGCAATGGCCCGAGTTGCCGATGGCGATGGCGGCGATGCCGAACTGCTTCGCGCGCGGCGTCCCGAGCTCTACGGCGCGGCTCATCTGCCAGTGGCCCAGGCTGGTCGCCCCGTCCAGGACCAGGAGCGCGCCGAGGTCCGTGACCGTGGTCAGCTCGGCGTCGGGATCGTAGCCTCCGGCGAGGGTGCGGTCGAGGTAGAGGGGGAGCCTGAGCAGGCCGTGCGAGCTCAGCCCCCATGCTTCTGCGAGTCCGAGCGCCCGGGCGACTGCTGCTGCCTTGGGCCTGTCGTAGCCGACGGCGAGCAGCAGGTCTGTGGCGAGTCCGACGGCGTCTGCGTACCTGATCTTCATGCCACGGTCTCCCGGACGGGGACTACGTGGCGTCCCACTGCGCAGGTCGCCTGTCCGCCGTCGAGCACGGTGCTGATCTGGTCGCAGAGGATCTCACCGATCCGCTGCTGTGCCTGCACACTGATCCCGGCCACGTGGGGGGTCAGGATCACGTTCGGCAGCGTTTCGAGGGCCCCTGTGATGGGCGGCTCCTTCGCCCGCACGTCGAGTCCGGCTCCCCCCAGCCGGCCGGTGGTGAGGGCTTCGAGCAGCGCGGACTCGTCGACGACTTCGCCTCGCCCCACGCTGATCAGGAGGGCGCCGCGGGGGAGGAGGGCGAGCCGGTGAGCGTCCAGGAGCCGGTCGGTCGCCGGGGTGTGGGGCAGGTGGACGCTGAGCACGTCGGCCCGGGAGAGGACATCGTCGAGGGGGCGAGCTCGAGCCCGATCTCGAGGACCTCGGGGTGGTCGGGGCCGATGTAGGGGTCGTAGGCAACGACGTCCATCCCGAGTGACCGGGCCAGTCGTGCTGTCGCACGGGCGGTGGCTCCGGCTGAGAGCAGGCCCCAGGTGCGGCCCTTGAGCTCCTGGGTGGGGGTACGGTCCCAGCCTCCGGCTTTGGTGGAGGTGCTGGAGGGGATGAGGGACTTGGACAGTGCCAGGGCCATGGCGAGGGCGTGTTCTGCGACGCTGGATGCGTTCGCCCCGAGCGGGGCGACGACGACTACTCCTGCCCGGTCGGCGGCGTCCAGGTCGATGTTGTCCAGGCCCACCCCGGCCCGAGCCACGACCTTCAGGGACGGTGCGGCCTCCAGGAACGCCTGGTCGACCTGGGTGCGGTTCCGGACGATGACGGCTTCGGCGTGGGCGAGGAGTTCTCGGAGCCGCTCGGGAGAGCTCCACGCCTCCGCGTCGCGGCGGAGGCTCCGGGCTGCGGCGAGCTTGTCGTAGGCGGGGCCGGTGACGTCTTCGGTGACGACGACGGTGCTCATCGTTGCTCTTCGGCGTCGGGCTGGATGAGCTTGAGCATGGAGACCACGTCCTCGCGTCCGTAGCCGCGGGTCGAGGCGGAGATCAGCTGTGCGAGGGCGGCGGAGCCCACCGGGACGGGGATGCGCCAGGACAGGGCGGAGGCCACGGCGAGGCCGACGTCCTTGACGGCGAGGTCGACCCCGAACCGGGAGGTCCAGTCCTGCTCGAGCATCCATGGCAGCCGCAGGTCGGACTGGAAGGAGCGGGCCCCGGTGTCGGCCAGGGCCTCGGCGAAGGCATCCGGGGAGATTCCGGCCTTGAGCGCGACGGCGAGCCCCTCGGCGAGGATCGCGACGTTGGCCATGCCGATGAAGTTGGAGATGAGCTTGAAGGCGGTCGCGGCCTCGACGGTGCCGAAGTTGTAGGTCTTCTCGCCCATCCAGTCCAGCAGCGGTTCGATCGTGGCCACCGCGTCGGGGGCGCCTCCGACGAAGAGCGGGATCTGGCCGTTCTCGGCGTGGGCCGGCGTCTTCCCCAGGGGGCAGGCCACGAAGGGTCTCCGGAACTCGGTGCACAGGTCCAGGACAGTGCGGGCCGACTGTGGGTCGATCGTGGAGATGTCAACGATGACGGTGTCCTCGTCGGTCCTGGGCAGGATCTGGCGGATGGTGTCGAGGACCAGCGGGACGGTCGGCAGGCTGGTGAGGACGACGTCGGCGCCCGTCACCGCTGCCTCGAGCGAGTCGGAGCCGGTGGCGCCGGCCTCCACGCACTTCTCGACCGCTGCGGGGGACGGGTCGTAGACGGTGACGGCGAAGTCGGAGTTGGCCGCGATGCGGCGGGCGACGGCGCCGCCCATGTTTCCGGCGCCGATGCAGCTGATCTTCACAGCGTGGCCTCTTTCGTTGTTCCGGTGGTTTTCGTGTTTCCAGTGGCTGGGCGGGTCTTCTGCGGGGGCACCGTCTCGTAGTCCTCTGCGTCGACGTCGGCCCGGGTGGGTTCCCAGCGGATGCTGAGCAGGGCGATGAGGCCGATGAGGGGGCGAGGGCGACGACCAGGAAGACGCGGGTTCCCAGCTGGTGCACCAGGACGGGGAAGAACAGCAGCGAGATGGTCGAGCCCACCCGCAGGACGGCCTGTCCGAAGCCGGCGCCGGTACCGCGCAGGGATGTGGGGTAGCTCAGGGTGGCCATGGTCATTCCTTGGGCGCCGGGTCCGGCGGAGTGGAAGTAGACGAAGACGCCGAGGAGCAGGCCGATGATGATCCCTGCTCCGAAGGATGTGGGGCGTCCGAGCAGGCCGAGTGCTACCAGCACGCCGAAGCAGACGAGGAACCCGATGAAGGTCAGCATCCAGGAGCCGAATCTGCGGATGAGGATGACCCCGGCGAAGCCGCCGGTGACCCCGAAGAGGAAGTTGAACAGCAGAGGCATCGTGATCGTCGCCAGGAGGTTCATGGACATGAAGGTGCCGATGATGAACGGCAGGAAGAAGCCGACGGCGTAGTACTGCATCGACTGGCAGGCCCCGACGATGCCGACCAGGATGGTCCGCCGCCGGTACCGGGGGCTCCAGAGGGCCTTGATGCCAGCCAGGGGCGACTTGGCGAGCTTCGGCGGGTACTGCAGCTCTGATTCGGGGGCGAGCTGGACGTCGGCGCGGTAGGACTTTTTCAGGATCTCGACCGCCCCTGCCAGATCACCCTGGTTCGCTGCCCAGGAGGCGGATTCCTCCATGTAGCGCCGCCGGACCAGAAGAACGATCAGCGCTGGCACGGCGCCGAAGCCCACGGCGCAGCGCCACAGGAGCTCGCTCTGGACGGACTGCGGGATCAGGAAGTAGAGCGGCAGGAGGACGGCGAAGCTCGTGCCGGTCGCGACGTACCACATGGGCTGCCACAGCGTGACCCGGCCGCCCTTGCCCTTGCGGGCGGTGTATTCGGCGACGAAGGCCAGCGCCACGGGGAAGTCGAGCCCGATTCCCAGGCCCATGGCGAACCTGAAGACGATCAGGGACACCGCGTTCCAGGCCAGGGCGCAGCCTATGGCGGCGCCGACGAAGAAGAGCATGTCGGCCATGAACATCTTGTAGCGGCCGATCCGGTCTACCAGGTAGCCGCCGGAGACGGCTCCCAGAAGGGCGCCGATCATGATCGAGGATGCGACGATGCCTTCGGTCCAGGCGTCGATGTGGAAGGTCGCGGTGATGTCCTTGAGCCCGAAGGCCACCGAGGTGAAGTCGTAGGCGTCGATGAAGATGCCGCCGAGGGCGATGATGACGATCGCCACCTCGTTGCCTCCGCGCACAGCGCCCGAGTTGACCGCGTCGACGACGTCGCGCGCGCTCCTGATGATCAATGCTTGTCCTGCCATGACTCTCCGCTCCTTTGCGGGTGAGGATGGTTGTGGGTCCCGCGCGGGGCACGGGGTGGGGGAGTCAGATCCCGATGGAGAGGTAGCGGGTCTCTTCGAATTCCTCGAGGCCCAGGCTCCCTCCCTCACGTCCCAGGCCCGACTGCTTGGTCCCGCCCATGGGGGCGAACGCCACAGTGGGCAGGGCGTTGTTGATGCCGGTGATCCCGACGTCGAGCTGCTCGCCGACGCGCCAGATCCTTGCCTGGTCGCGGGTGTAGAAGTAGCCGGCGAGGCCCATCTCGGTGGCGTTGGCCCGCTGCAGGACTTCCTCTTCGTCCTCGAATCGGAAGATCCCCGCCGCCGGGCCGAAGACTTCCTCTGTGGCCAGGCCGACACGGTCCGGGACGTCGACCAGGATCGAGGGCGCGCAGAACGCGCCCTCGGGCAGGCTGAAGTCGCGGGTGACCTTCTTCGCGCCGGCGTCGAGGGCCTCTTCGACCAGCCCGTTGACCGCCCGGACCCTCCGATGGTCGATGCATGCGGCCAGGTCGGGCACCGGCGAGGCCAGCCCGTCCCCGATGCTCATGGCGTCCACGGCGGCCGAGAACCTGGCGACGAAGTCGTCGTGGACGGAGGCGTGGACGAAGAACCGGTTGGCGCCGATGCAGGACTGGCCGGTGTTGCGGAACTTGGCCAGCATCGCGCCGGTCACCGCGGCGTCGAGGTCGGCGTCGTCGAACACGATGAACGCCGCGTTCCCCCCGAGCTCCAGGAGCGGCCGGACGACTCGACTGCTTGCCTGGGACATGATCTTCCGCCCGACCGGGGTGGAGCCGGTGAACGACACGACCCGGACCGCGGGGTGGTCCAGGAACGCGCCGGTGATCTCTGCGGGCGCGCCGTGCACCAGGTTGACCGTCCCCGGCGGCATGCCCGCATCGGTGAGGCATCGGACAAGCTCTGTTGCCGCGAGCGGCGCCTGCTCGGAGACGCGGGCGACGACGGTGCAGCCGGCGGCCAGGGCGGGGGCCAGTTTGCGCGCCGGGATCGAGCAGGGGAAGTTCCAGGGCGTGAGGCTGGCGACCACTCCGGCGGGCCGGCGGAAGGTGAGGTGACGGCGCTCCTGTGCCTCCTGGGGGTGCACCGCGCCGTGCGGGCGTCGCACTTCCTCCGCGAACCAGCGGAAGTACTCGGCGGAGAAGCGGACCTCCCCGACCGCCTCGGGCAGCCGCTTCCCTGCCTCTCTGGCCAGCAGCAGGCCGATCTCCTCGGCCCTGGCCGAGATCAGCTCCGCGGCCCGGTGGAGCAGGTCGGCGCGGACCCTGGCGGGGGTGCCGCCCCACGCAGGCAGTGCGGCAGCGGCGGCGTCGGCCGCGGCCTGGGCATGCTCGAGGCCGCCATACCCGATCCGGCCGACGACGGAGCCGTCCACCGGGTTGAGCACGTCGACGTGCTCAGTGGTGTCCTGCCAGACGCCATCGATCAGATTGGTCAGTTCTTGCGACATGTCTTTCCGTTCCTGGGTGTTCTGCAGGGTGCGCCGGGGAAGGGCGGCCGCCCCTCCCCGGCGCGGGGATCAGGCGCTCGGGTACAGCCTGGTCATGACGAACTCCCGGTGGCCGAGCACCTCGTTGCACGTCAGACGCCCGTTCACGGTGCGGTCGATGACCTCCATCAGCTGGTCCCCGGCCGAGCTGAGGTCGTACTCGCGCCGCAGCAGTCCTGAGCAGTCCACGTCCATGTGCTCGCTCATGGTCTCGGCCGTGAGCGGGTTTGCCGTGATCTTGACCACCGGTTCGATCGGGTTGCCGATCACGTTGCCCTGCCCTGTGGGGAACAGGTGCACGACGGCCCCGGCAGCGGCCATGAGCGTGATGCACTCGGCGGCCGCAGACGAGGTGTCCATGAAGTACAGGCCGGGGCCGGCCCCCGGGGCCTCGGCCGAGTCGAGCACGCCGACGACGGGCTTGGTTCCGGTCTTGGCGATGTTGCCCATCGCCTTCTCCTCGATCGTGGACAGGCCGCCCCGGATGTTGCCCTGAGTCGGCTGGGAGCCGAGCAGGTTCGCCCCCGTGCGCTCGACGACGTCGATGTAATTGTCGTAGATGGCCTGGAACCGCTGGCGTACGGCGTCGTTCACGCACCGCTCCGCGATCAGATGCTCTCCGCCGGTCAGCTCGGTCGTCTCCCCGAAGAGCACGGTCCCGCCGGCATCGACCCATCGGTCGACGGCCTCGGCCGTCGTGGGGCACGACCCCAAGCCGCTGGTCGTGTCGGACTCGCCGCACTTGATCGACATCATGATCTCGCGGCGCTCAACCGGCTCACGGTACTTCTCAGAGTCCTCCTGCAGGAACGCCGCTGCCGCCCGGGAAGCCTTCTCGATCGTCTTGAGGTCCCCGTTGCGTTCGATGGAGAAGCCCTGGACCTTCTTCCCGGTCTTGGCGATCCCCTCCACGATGAGCTGGGTCCAGTTCGGCTCGATGCCGATCACGACCACGGAGGCAACGTTGGCGTTCGAGCCGGTTCCGATCAGTGTGCGGAAGGTCAGGTCCAGGTCCGGTCCGAACTGGAGGCGTCCATAGGCATGGGGCAACGCCAGCGTGCCCGGGACCACCTTGGCCACCGCCTCCGCCGCTGCATTGGAGAGGTCATCCACGGGCAGGATGACTGTGTAGTTCCGGATGCCGACCGATCCGTCCTCGCGACGGTATCCGCTCAGGCCACGCTGTTCTGCCACCGGGCGCTCCTTACATTGTGGATGTGGACGTACGAGCCGCGGCTGATGTCCTCCGTGGCGATACCGATCCGTAGCCCGTACTCGATGACGTCGTCGCCGGCCTTCATGTCGGCCAGTGCAAGCTTGTGCCCCAGCGGGACGGGGTCGTGGAGCTCGACGGTCACCGAGGCCGGGCCGCGCAGGTACCCGCCCTCGACGAGGCCGGGCTCCAGGTCCCGCACTGCCACTGCCACGACGTCACCGTCGTAGTGCGCCAGGAAGCCGGGCTCCCCTGATGCGTCTGTCATGTGTCCTCCTTAGTGGAAAGAGGTCTTACCTCTTGATCCGAAAGTCTGCCACGCTGTGACGAGGGGCACAACCCCCTCTGGAAGATATTTCGGAGAAAACAGGTAAGGTGGTCTTACCTTCGAGACGGTGTGTGCTCGAGTGACAGGAGGGGAACGATGCAGGCTCAGGAGGCGTGGGCGCCGGTCCGGCAGGGCAGCGTGTCCGAGCTGGTCATGCGGCGGATCCTCGACGTCATCGCGAGCGAGCACCTGCATCCTGGCGACAGGCTCCCTCCCGAACGTGAACTCGCAGCGAAGCTGGGCGTCGGGCGGCCGTCGCTGCGGGAGGCGCTCGGTGCGCTGAAGGCCCAGGGGCGGGTGGACGTCCGGCACGGGAGCGGGGTCTTCGTCGCCGACCCGGAGCCCACCCGCAAGCTGCGCGCAGCCCTCTACGGCGAGGACATCGCCATCGAGGAGCTCTACGACATGCGGGAAGTGCTGGAGGTGCCGGCAGCGGCCTGGGCGGCCAGCTACCGCGACCCGGCAAGACTCGAGGCCGTCAGCGCTGCCCACGAGAGCCTCGCAGCCGCAAGCTCCGAGGCTGAGGTGGACTGGCGTCGCCTTCAGGAGCTCGATGCAGCCTTCCACCTGCGCATCGTCGAAGCCGCAGGCAACCGCTTCCTCGCCCAGACCCAGGGCGTGCTGCAGGAAATCCTCTCCCGGGGCATCGAGACCACCCTGCGGATGCCCGGGCGCCTTGAGAAGTCGCGGGTAGAGCATCGGCGGATCTTGGACGCGATACTCGCCGGAGACCCCGCCGCGGCCAAACGGGCCGTCAGGGCGCACATCCGCGGCGCGCGCAAGGCCGCGCTCCAGCGGCTCCACGAGGAGCCCACAGACGGCAACGAGTCCGGGCAGGCCAGCTAGGGGGGGTGCGGTGAGCCCCAGGCCCCGATGCGCCGCCTACTGAGGGAGCTCAAGGGCAGGACGTCCTGTCAGGACATCTCGTCGGAACGAAGGAACCATAAGGCGAACAGTGGCTTCGCCGCCTCGATCTCGCCAGGGCGCTCCGCTCGAAGATCTGCCATGTGCCGTCCGAGATCCGAGTGCGGCTGCCGCGTTGCGGACGCCCACTGTGGACACCGGCATCAACGTCGACGACATCTTCGAGCCCAACCACCGCGCCGGGCCCCGCCGCGGGGACTTTAGGCACTGGGCCGGCCCGGATCGCCGGGCGTGTCATGGTGAGGTGAGCGCCGAGACACCGACGGGCACCGTGTGGCCCACGATCCACAAGGATCCGTCCGCGCTCGCAGTCCCCCCGCACCTGGCGGACTACGCGCGCGAATGCTCGTCCTTCACCTGGCAGGGAGCCCGCCAGCACCTCGACGGGCTGCCTGGGGGCGCCCTCAACATCGCCCACGAGGCCGTCGACCGGCACGCCGTCGGGCCACGGGCCCAGCACGAGGCGCTGCGCTTCGTGCGCGCGGACGGTGCGGTCGAGTCGCTCACCTACGCGGTCCTCGCCGAGCGGACGGCCCGGTTCGCCGGCCTCCTCAGGGCCCTCGGCCTTAAGGAGGGCGCCCGCGTCTTCTCGCTCCTGGGCAGGCGCCCCGAGCTGTACACAGCCGTCCTGGGGACGCTCAAGGCAGGCGGCGTGTTCTGCCCCCTGTTCTCCGCGTTCGGACCCGACCCCGTCCGGCAGCGGCTGCGCCTCGGCGGCGCCCAGGTGCTCGTCACCACGCGGTCGCTGTACCGGAAGAAGGTCGCGGCCCTCCGGCCCGACTGCCCGGACCTGCGCCACGTGCTCCTCGTCGACGCGGACGGCGACCCCGAGCCGGACACGCTCGATCTGGCCGCGCTCTTGCAGACGGCCGAGCCCCTCGCCGAGACGGTGCCGACCCGGCCGGGGGACTACGCCCTCCTGCACTTCACGAGCGGGACCACCGGAACGCCCAAGGGCGCCCTGCACGTCCACGAGGCGGTGGTGGCCCACTGGGCCACGGGGCGCTACGCGCTCGATCTCCACCAGGGGGACGTCTACTGGTGCACCGCGGACCCGGGCTGGGTCACCGGCACGTCGTACGGGATCATCGCCCCCCTCGTGCACGGGGTCACCGCGGTCGTCGACGAGGAGGAGCTCGACGTCGACCGCTGGTACCGCATCCTCGCCGCGGAACGGGTGGGCGTCTGGTACACGGCCCCGACTGCGCTGCGGATGCTGATGAAGGCCGGCGCCGAGCGGGCCTCCGGCCACGACCTGTCGGCGCTGCGCTTCGTCGCGAGCGTCGGCGAGCCGCTCAACCCCGAGGTCGTGCTGTGGGGGCAGGAGGCGCTGGGACTGCCCGTGCACGACAACTGGTGGCAGACCGAGACCGGCGGCATCATGATCTCCAACTACGCCGCGATGGACATCCGCCCGGGATCGATGGGCAGGCCGCTGCCCGGGGTGGAGGCGACCGTGCTGCAGCGGGACCGGGACGGGCGCCCGGTGCTCGAGCACGGCGAGGCGCTGCCCGTGGAGCACCCCGGGGAGGTGGGCGAGCTCGCGCTGCGGCCCGGCTGGCCCTCCATGTTCCGCGGCTACCTCAACGAGGACGAGCGCTACCGCAAGTGCTTCGTCGGCGGCTGGTACCTCACCGGCGACCTCGCGACCCGGGACGCTGACGGGTACTACTGGTTCGTGGGCCGCGGCGACGACGTCATCAAGTCCTCCGGCCACCTCATCGGCCCCTTCGAGGTCGAGAGCGCCCTCATGGAACACCCCGCCGTGGCGGAAGCCGGGGTCATCGGCGTGCCAGACCCCGTGGCCGGGGAACTGGTCAAGGCCTTCCTGGAACTGCGCCCGGGGTACGAGGGCGGCGAGGCCCTCCGCCTCGACATCCTCGGCTTCGCGCGCCGCCGCCTGGGCGCCGCGGTGGCCCCGCGCGAGATCGACTTCGTAGCGGCCCTGCCGCACACCCGCAGCGGCAAGGTGCTCCGCCGCCTCCTGCGCGCCCGCGAGCTGGGCCTGCCGGAAGGCGATGTCTCCACCCTCGAGGCCCGGCCATGACGGCGCCCGCGGACGCCGCGGCGGCGGGCCCCGGCAGCCCCCGCGCGCTCCTGAGGGCGATGCTGCGGGTGCGGCGCCTCGAGGAGGCGTGCGTGCGGCTCTACACCGAGCAGAAGATCCGCGGGTTCCTCCACGTGTCCATCGGCGAGGAGGCCGTCGTCGCGGGCGTCACGAGTGCCCTCGAGCCGGGGGACGCGATCGTGGCCACCTACCGGGAGCACGGGCACGCCCTCTTGGCCGGCATCCCGGCAAGGAAGCTCATGGCCGAGATGTACGGCCGCGCCGAGGGGTGCAGCCACGGCCGCGGCGGGTCCATGCACCTGTTCGACGCTGACGCGCGCTTCTTCGGCGGCAACGCGATTGTGGCCGGCGGGCTGCCCCTCGCCGTCGGGCTGGCCCTCGCCGACGCGATGCAGGGCCGCGACCGCGTGACGGTGTGCTTCTTCGGCGAGGGCGCGATGGCCGAGGGGGAGTTCCACGAGAGCATCAACCTCGCGGCCCTGTGGCGCCTGCCCGTGCTCTTCTGCTGCGAGAACAACCTCTACGCCATGGGGACCGCCCTCGCCCGCTCCGAGTCGCAGACCGACCTCGCGCTCAAGGCCTCCTCCTACGGCGTCCCCTCGTGGGAAGTGGACGGGATGGACGCCCTCGCCGTGGCCGACGCCGCGAGGAAGGCCGTGGACTCGGTCCGGGCCGGGGGCGGCCCGTACTTCCTCGAGCTGCGCACCTACCGCTTCCGCGCCCACTCGATGTTCGATCCCGAGCGATACCGCGAGCGGGCCGAGGTCGCCGCCTGGATGGAGCGCGACCCCATCCCGCTCCTCCGCTCGTCGCTGACCTCCGCCGGCGACCTGGACGACGCCGGGTGGGCCGCGCTCGAGCGCGAAGCCGAGGACGAGGTCCAGGACGCCATCGCGTTCGCCGAGGCGGGCACCCTCGAGCCCATCGAGACCCTGGAGCGCTTTGTGTACAGCGAGGGGCGCGCACCGTGAAGACGACCTACCGGGAGGCCATGCGCGCGGCCCTCCGTGAGGCCCTGCAGCGCGACGACCGGGTGTTCCTCATGGGCGAGGACGTGGGCGCCTACGGCGGCTGCTACGCGGTGAGCCTGGGCCTGCTCGAGGAGTTCGGGCCCGAGCGCGTCCGCGACACCCCCCTGTCGGAGTCCGGCTTCGTCGGCGCCGGCATCGGGGCGGCACTGAACGGCATGCGGCCCATCGTCGAGATCATGACCGTGAACTTCAGCCTCCTGGCCCTGGACCAGATCGTCAACAGCGCCGCGTCCCTGCTGCACATGTCCGGGGGCCAGTTCAACGTCCCCCTCGTGATCCGCATGACCACGGGCGCGGGGCGGCAGCTCGGCGCACAGCACTCCCACAGCCTGGAGGGCTGGTACGCCCACATCCCTGGCCTGCGTCTGCTCGCCCCCGCGACCCTCGAGGACGCCCGCGGGATGCTCTGGACGGCCCTGGCGGATCCGGACCCGGTCCTCATCTTCGAGCACGGCTCGCTGTATGCGGCCGAGGGCGAGCTGGCCGACGACGCCGGCCCGGTCGGGATCGACCGCGCCGAGATCCGGCGGCCGGGCACCGACGTCACGCTCATCACATACGGGGGCACCCTCCCGCTCACGCTCGACGCCGCCGCGCAGCTCGCCGAGCGGGGCGTGGCCGCGGAGGTCATCGACCTGCGCACGCTGCGCCCGCTCGACGAGGAGACGATCCTCGCCAGCGTGGCACGCACCCACCGGGCGGTCATCGTCGACGAGGCGTGGCGCAGCGGCAGCCTCTCGGCCGAGATCGCCGCCAGGATCGCGGAGAAGGCCTTCTACGAGCTCGACGCCCCCGTGGCCCGCGTCTGCGGAGCGGAGGTGCCCATGCCCTACCCCAAGCACCTCGAGGAGGCCGCCCTGCCCTCCGCCGCCCGGGTGGTCGCCGCGGCGCTCGAGGCGGTGGGCGCCGGTGCATGAGCTGCGCATGCCCTCGCTCGGGGCGGACATGGAGCACGGCAAGGTGGTCGAATGGCTCGTGCATCCGGGCGACGCGATCCACCAAGGAGACCTCATCGCGGTCGTCGACACGGACAAGACCCTCATGGACGTCGAGTCCTTCGAGGACGGCGTCGTGGGCGGCTACCTCGTGGACCTCGCCGAGACCGTCCCGGTCGGGACGCCCATCCTGAGCCTCGCTGAGCCGGGGGAAGAGGCCGGCCCCCGGGACGAGCGGCGACCCGCGGACGAGGGCGGGCCCGTCCCCGCCGCACCGCCTCCCGAGCCGGCCGCGCCGCCGGCGGAGGCAGAGGCGGCCGCCGCGCCGCCTGCGGTCCCGCGGCCGACGCCGGCCGGCCGGCGCGTGCGGTCCTCGCCCCTCGCGCGGCGGCTCGCGGCCCAGCTCGGCATCGACCTCGCCACCGTGGCCGGCACGGGCCAGCAGGGGAGCATCTCCGAGGCGGACGTCCGCAGGGCCGCGGCCGCCGCCCCTGGCCTCCCCGCTCCCGGCGCGCCCCCCGCCGGCCTCCCGGAGCACGCCGCTCCGCCGCCCACGCCACCGCAGGAGCCGACCCCCGCCCGCGCCGCGGAGGCCCCCGCCGCCGTGGCCCCCGCAGAGGGGCGCACGGCCAGCCTGCGCGCCTCCCTCGGCGCCCTCATGGCCAAGTCCAAGGCCACGATCCCGCACTACTACCTGAGCACGACCCTCGACCTCGCCCGGATGGGCGCCGTCCTGCAGGAGCGCAACCTGGCCCGGCCCGTCTCCGACCGCCTCGTCCCCGCGGCCTTCCTGCTCAAGGCCGCGGCCGTCGCGGCCAAGGAGGTCCCGGGCATGAACGGCTACTGGACCGACCACGGCTTCGACCCGAGCGACCGCGTGCACCTCGGCGTCGCCGTCGCCCTGCGCGGGGGCGGCCTGGTGGCCCCAGCGCTGCTCGACGCCGACACCCTCAGCGTGGACGAGCTCATGCAGAAGCTGCGCGACCTCGTGGCCCGCGCGCGGGCGGGACGCCTCGCACGGACGGAGATGGCCAGCGCCACGATCACGGCCACGAGCCTCGGCGACCTCGGGGTCGACGCCGTGTTCGGCGTGATCGTGCCCCCGCAGGTGGCCATGGTGGGGCTCGGGAGGGTGGCCGAGCGGCCCTGGGCGGAGAACGGCATGCTCGGCGTCCGGATGGCCGCCACGGCAACCCTCTCCGCCGACCACCGGGTGAGCGACGGCCTCGGCGGCAGCCGCTACCTCACCCGGCTCCAGGAGCTCCTGCTCACCCCGGAGGACCTATGACACCCGTGGACCCCCGCGAGGCCGTCGCCGCGGCGCTGCGCCAGATCGCCCCCGAGATCGACCCGCAGACGCTGGACGACTCGGACCGGCTCCGACAGGACCTCGACCTCGATTCCCTCGACTTCCTGCGGCTCATCGAGCAGCTGGCAGCGGCGACCGCGATCGACATCCCCGAACACGACTATCCGGCGGTGGCCACCGTCGGCGGCCTCGTCGCCTACCTGGCCGCGCACCAGCAGCCCAGGCCCTGACGGCCCTGACGGGACGCCGGGGGAGCGGCTGCGGCTCCGGGCGTGCCCGGCTCAGGGAGTGCCCGCCCTCGCCCGCGGCTCGGATTCGCCCACGAGGTGCTCGGCGAACCAGTCCCGCGCGAGCCGCGCGACGGCGTCGAGCGCCCCCGTCTCCTCGAACAGGTGCGTAGCCCCGGGAACGATCTCGAGGCGGTGGCGGCAGGTGAGCTGCGCCGCGGCCTCCCGGTTGAGCTCGAGGACCTGGCGGTCCGCGCCGCCGACGATCAGCAGGGTCGGCGCGCGCACCGCCGAGAGCCGGGGACCTGCGAGGTCCGGGCGTCCGCCGCGCGAGACCACCGCACCGATGTCCGCCCCGGGCTCGGCGGCGGCCCAGAGCGCGGCCGCGGCGCCCGTGCTCGCTCCGAAGTAGCCGACGGGGCGCGGGGGCCCCGCGCTCACCGCGCGCAGCCAGTCGGTCACGGCCGTCAGGCGGGCGGCGAGGAGCTCGACGTCGAACACGGCGTGCCGCAGCAGCTCCTCCTCCGGGGAGAGGAGGTCCATGAGGAGCGTTCCGAAGCCCGCATCCCGCAGCACCCTGGCCACGGCGCGGTTCCGCGGGCTGTGCCGGCTGCTGCCGCTGCCGTGCGCGAAGACGACGATGGCTCCGGTGGCGGGCAGGTGCAGCGAGCCCCGGACGGTCGTGTCGTCCACCGGGATGGCGACGTCCTCGTCGATCGAGGCGGGGGAGTCCACCGGCCCGGGATGCACCGCACGGCGGCCCGCGGCGTCGAGGAGCTGCAGCACGTCGTCGTCCGTCGTCGCCGAGAAGTCGCGGTAGAACCGTCCGACCGCCCGGAAGGGGGAAGGGGTGGTCAGGCAGATCACCTCGTCCGCCTCCGCGATCTCGCCCACGGTGTCCGCCGGGCCCACCGGAACGGCGAGGACCACCCGGGCTGCGCCGAGGGCGTGTGCCACCCGGCACGCGGCGCGCGCCGTCGAGCCCGTGGCGATCCCGTCGTCCACCACGATCGCCGTCTTCCCCCGCAGGTCCTCCTGCGGCCGCACCGCGCGGATGCGCGTGGTGCGCTCCCGCAGCACCTCGCGCTCGCGGGCCTCGACCAGGGCGAGCTCGCGTTCGGTGGCACCCGACACGGCGATGACGTGCTCGTCCAGCACGCGCACGCCCCCCTCGCCGATGGCGCCCATCGCTAGCTCGGGCTGGAAGGGCACGCCGAGCTTGCGCACGATGATCACGTCGAGCGGCACATCGAGGGCCACCGCCACCTCGAAGGCGACCGGGACCCCGCCGCGGGGGAGTCCGAGGACCACCGCGTCCTGGTGGCGGTACCGGGTGAGGGCCCTGGCGAGCTCCCGGCCGGCCTGGGACCTGTCCTTGAAGACGTGCATGGCGACCTCCTCGCGTTCCTCCACTGTCCTCCCGCCGCGCGTGCGGCGGCAGGGCACAACGTCCATAGAGCGCAGCGCGCGGGCACGGTGCCCCGAGGACCGCGCCCGCGGAAGAAGGCCTGCCCGGCTCAGTCGAGGCCGCGGCGCGCCAGGAGCGGCGCAACGTCCGCGTCCCGGCCACGGAACGCCCGGAATGAGGCCAGCGGGTCCCGGGAGTTCCCGCGGGAGAGGAGCTCGCGGCGGAAGGTCTCTCCGTTGGCGCGGGTGAGCCCGCCGTTCTCCTTGAACCACTCGACGGTGTCCGCGTCGAGGACCTCGCTCCAGATGTAGGACCAGTAGCCGGCGGCGTACCAGCCGCCGGCGAAGATGTGCTGGAAGTAGCCGGTGCGGTAGCGCGGCGGCACGAGGGGCACGGACACCCCGGCATCGGCGAGCGCCTTCGCCTCGAATGCGAGGGCGTCCTGGGCCTCCTCGCCCCGGCGGAGCCGGTGCCAGGCCAGGTCGAGCAGGGAGCCGCCGAGGTACTCGGTCGTGGCGAAGCCCTCGCCCCACAGCCGGGCGGCGTCGAGCCGGGCGAGGGTCTCCGCGGGGAGCGGCTCGCCCGTGGCGTGGTGGCGCGCGTAGTTCGCCACGACGTCGGGATCGAAGATCCACATCTCGTTCACCTGGGACGGGTACTCGACGAAGTCCCGGGGCACGTTGGTCCCGGAGAAGCGCGGGTACTGCACGTCGGAGAGCATGCCGTGGAGGGCGTGGCCGAACTCATGGAAGACCGTCCGGAGCTCGTCCAGCGTCAGGAGCGCGGGCTCGCCGGCCGGGGGCTTGGGGACGTTGAGGTTGTTGATGACCACGGGGGCGTGGCCCAGCAGCCGCGACTGCTCCACGAGCGAGTTCATCCACGCCCCGCCCCGCTTCGTGGGCCGGGCGAAGTAGTCGCCGAGGAAGAGCCCGAGGCCCGAGCCGTCGGCGTCGAGCACCTCCCAGACGCGCACGTCCTCGTGGTAGCCCGAGAGGTCGGGCCGCTCCCGGAACGTGAGGCCGAAGAGCCTCCCGGCGGCGTAGAAGACGCCGTCCTCGAGCACCCTGTCCAGCTCGAAGTAGGGCCGCAGGGCCTGCTCGTCCACGGAGTACCGCTCCCGGCGGACCTTGGCGGAGTAGAAGGCCCAGTCCCACGGCTCGAGCTCGTGGCCCGCGGCCTCGGCGAGTGCCTCCGCCTCGCCCGCGGCATTGCGCACGGCCGCCGGAGCCAGCCGTCCCAGCATGTCCTCCACAGCCGAGATCGACGGCGCGGTCTGGTCGTCGACGGCCAGCTCGGCGAAGTCGGCGAAGCCGAGCAGCTCGGCCTTCTCGGCGCGCAGCCGGGCCATCGCGGTGACGAGGTCGAGGACGTCGGTCCCCCCGCCGGAGCTGCCGCGGGAGACCGAAGCCTCGAAGATGCGGCGGCGCAGGCCGCGGTCCTCGAGCACGGCAAGGTGGGGCTGGGCCGTGGGCTGGATGAACGTGAGCAGCCAGCCGGACTCGTGCCCGGCGGCGCGGGCCGCCTCGGCGGCGGAGGCCCTGTCGTCCTCCGGCATGCCCGCGAGCTCGGCGGGGTCGGTGACGAGGACCGCGGCCTCGTTGATGCCCTTCGCGACCCGCTGGCCGTACTCCGTCCCGAGGCGGGTGAGCTCGGCGTTGACCTCGCGCAGGCGCTCCTGGCCGGCCTCGTCGAGGGCGATCCCGGCGCGCCGGAAGGCGGCGAGCCATTCGGAGACCAGGCGCTCGGACTCCGGGTCGAGGCCCTCCACGGGGATGGCGGCGAAGCGCTCGTAGAGCGTGCGGTTGAGGTAGACGGCGTCCTCGTGGGCCGAGAGCTCGGGCATGAGCTCGCTCTCGAGGGCCCGGATGCCGTCGGTGCCGTGCGAGGACACGAGCGTCATGAACGCCGAGACGGCACGGTTCAGCAGGGCGCCCGAGCGCTCCATCGCCACCGCGGTGTTCTCGAAGTCCGGCGCGGCGCTGCTGCCGGCGATCGCGTCGATCTCGGCGAGGTGCTCGGCCAGGCCGGCCCGGACGGCCTCCGCGTAGTCGGCATCGTTGAGGTCGGCGAAGGGCGGGAGCCCGTAGGGCAGCGGGCTGGGGGCGAGGAGCGGGTTCGTCATGAAGTGAGGCTTTCATGTGCCGCGGCACGCGGACAAGGGGGCCGCGCCGGTGCGCCGCCGGCCCCCAGAACGGGCGACGGCGGCCGCGCGAGGTGCGCGGCCGCCGTCGTACCCGGTATCCGCCGGGCGGGCGTGTCAGCCCTGCGTGAACACGAGCGACATCGGGGTGGCCTGGGCCCCCTGGCCCTGGGGGTTGTCCTTGAACATGCCGGCGATCGTCTCGGTCGGCAGGTCCGTGTCGTGGCCCATGACGACGACGCCGAGGTCGTTGGCGTCCATGATGGCGGTGCCGCCGAACAGCTCCGCGGCGCGGGCCGGCAGCGCCGCGCGGACGGCCGCGCTGAGGGCGCGGGCCACGCCCTCGGGGTCCTTCGGGGCGAGCTTGACCGAGTTGCTCGCGGCGCCGAGGCTGTACGGCGTGGCGCCGTCGATCGCGTTGATGTTGTTCCCGACCACGTCGTAGAAGACGCCGCTCTTGCCCTGCAGCTTGCCCACCACGGAGGCCGCGGCGGCCTTGGCGATGAGCGGCAGGCCCACCTCGTTGATCGCGATCTGCATCGACCAGGGGCTCCCGAGCCCGATCCCCGCGGGGGTGCGGGTGACGAACTTCGACAGGACCCGGGCGGCGGGGGAGACCTCGATCTCCCAGACCGGGAAGGACCGGCCCTGCGTGATCGCGACGATCTTCTCGCTCACCAGCAGGTACCACGCCTTGCCGTCGACGGCGGCGCGCGCCTCCTCGGGGGCGCCGGGCAGCCCGTCGAAGAACCGCTCCACGTAGGACGTGACGGCCGGAGCGAGCTCGGTGTCCTTCGCGAAGACGTCCGTCTGCAGGGGGTAGCGGCGGTACACCCCCGAGCCCGAGGCGATGTCGAGCTCCTTGCCGGGGTTGGCCTCGTAGTCGCTCTTGTCCGCCTTGACGTCGGCGGGCGCCTCGTCCTTGTCGATGAACTCGCGCAGCCACAGCTCGACGTTCAGCAGGCGCCAGAAGATCATCGTGTCGGCGTCGTTCTTGCCGTTGAGGTACTCCTCGAAGGCGGTGAGGACCTGCTCGCGGTCCCAGTACGGGCGCGAGTAGAACGAGTTGGACATGAAGACCTTGTAGATGCGCTCCTTCATGAGCGTGAACCACTCGGCCTCGGGCGTGGTGAAGCCGATCTTGTTGCGCCGGTTGCTGATCATCTCGGGCAGGAGGCCGCGCGTGGCGTCGCGGAGCACGCGCTTGTTCCAGCCCTCCTTGATGATCGCCTCGTCGGAGAGGCTGAACAGGTACTTGACCACTTCCTTGTCGAGGAACGGCACGCGGCCCTCGAGGGAGAAGCGCATCGTGTTCTTGTCCTCGTAGCGCAGCAGCGAGGGCAGGGACTTGGCGAACAGGTCGTCGATGAGCCGGGCCTTGAGGTTCGCCGGGATGTTGCCGAAGGACTCGCCCGAGAACTTGCCGGTCCACGACTTCTTCAGCAGGGTGCCCATCGAGACGGTCTTCTTGCCGCTCGCCATGCCCTTGAGCCGGAAGCGGCCGAGCCGGTAGAAGATGTCCAGGCTCGAGCCCGACTCCTTGGCCAGCGTCGCGTAGTCGCCGGCAGCCTTGAGCTGGCGGAGGTAGGCGAAGTAGTAGGGGATGTAGCCCGCCATCATCTCGTCGGCGCCCTGGCCGTCCAGGAGCACCGTGACGTGCTTGGAGGCCTCCTTCATGACGCAGTACTGCGCGTAGGGGCCCGAGGAGATGATGGGCTCCTCCATGGTCCGCACGAAGTCGGCCAGGTCCGCGTCGAAGCCCTCCGGGGTGGGCTTGATCTTGTGCGCCTCGATGGTGCCGCTGCACGCGGCGATGGCGGCGTCGGCGTACGCCTCCTCGTCGTTGATCGCGTTGGGGAAGACCGCGCTGAATGTGTTCTGCTTCGCGCCGACGGCCTCGAGGCCCTCCGCCTTCTCCTGCATGAGCCGGTTGATGGTGACGACGACGGCGGACGAGTCCAGCCCGCCCGAGAGCGCGCTGCCCACGGGGACCTCGGAGTTCAGGCGGATCCGGATGGCCTCGGTGAAGCGGCGCCGGTACTCGTCGATGACCTCGGGCGTGTAGGGCGTGTTGACCTCGGCCAGCTCGGCGAGCTCTTCCCGCAGGCGCGTGAAGGAGGAGATGCGGAAGCGGCTCGTGGCGAGGTCCACCGTCATCATCTCGCCCGGGAGCAGCTTGCGGACGCCGTCGAAGAAGGTCTCCTCGGTGTCGTCGTGGATGCGGTACTGGAGGTACCGGTACAGGATCCGCTCGTTGGGCCGGGCCTCGACGAGCCCTGTGGCGAGGATCGGCTTGATCTCCGAGGCGAACAGCAGCCGGGGATCCTGCTCGGTGCCGGCATTGGCCCAGTAGAGCGGCTTGATGCCGAAGTGGTCACGGGCCAGGACCAGCTGGCCCCGGTGCCGGTCGAAGATGGCCAGGCCGAACATGCCGTTGAACCGGTCGAACGCCTCGGCGCCCCACTCCTCGTACGCCTGCAGCACCACTTCGGTGTCGGAGGCGGTGCGGAAGCTGCGGCCGGCCGCTTCGAGCTCGGCCCGCAGTTCCCGGTAGTTGTAGACCTCCCCGTTGTAGACGAGGACCGTCTGGCCGTCGGCACTGATCATCGGCTCCTGGCCGTGGGCGACGTCGACGATCGCGAGCCGCCGGTGCGCGAGCCCCACGCTGCCGTCGGTGAAGTAGCCCTCGCCGTCGGGCCCCCGGTGCACGATGCAGGTGTTCATCGCCGCCAGCAGCGATTCATCGAGCCCAGCGCCGAAATAGCCGGCGATTCCGCACATAGTGCTGTCCTCATCTGTTGTCCTGCGGGTCTGCGCTCCATGCTACCGGCGGGGCCCCGGGGAACCGCCGCGGAGGGTCCCGACTAGACTGTCACGGTGACATCGAACGCCCCGACCCCGCCGCAGTCAGCACCGGATCCCCGCCCAGCCCAGGACCAGGGCGCGCCCGTGGTCGGTGTGCTCGCCCTGCAGGGCGATGTGCGCGAGCACCTCGCAGCCCTCGAGCAGGCCGGCGCGCGGGCGGTCAAGGTGCGCCGTCCCGAGGAACTCGACGAGGTCGACGGCCTCGTGGTCCCCGGCGGGGAGTCCACCACCATTGACAAGCTGGCCCGTGCCTTCGGCATCGCCGAGCCGCTGCGGGCCAAGATCCGCGCAGGCTTCCCCGTGTACGGCTCGTGCGCCGGGATGATCCTGCTCGCCGACGAGATCGCGGACCCCACTCCTGATCTTGCAGGCAGGCCGCAGGAGTCGTTCGGCGGCCTCGACATCACGGTGCGGCGCAATGCGTTCGGCCGCCAGCGGGAGTCGTTCGAGACGGATCTGGACTTCAAGGAAGTGGACCAGAGCCGCGGGCCCGTCCACGCCGTGTTCATCCGCGGGCCGTGGGTCGAGCGCGTCGGCCCCGACGTCGAGGTCCTCGCCGAGGTCGATCCAGCGCACGCGTCGCACACGGCGACGCTCGGGGGCAGGTCTAGAATTGTCGCAGTGCGTTCTGGACGGCTGCTCGCCACATCGTTCCACCCCGAGGTGACGGGCGAGACACGGATCCATGAACTTTTCATCCGCATGATCAGAGGAGAAGCGTAGGCATGTCCGGCCACTCCAAATGGGCGACCACCAAGCACAAGAAGGCCGTCGTCGACGCCAAGCGTGCCAAGGCGTTCGCCAAGTACATCAAGACCATCGAGGTCGCCGCGCGCATGGGCGGCCCCGACCTCTCCGGCAACCCCGCGCTCGACCTCGCCGTCAGCAAGGCGAAGAAGAACTCGGTCCCCAACGACAACATCGACCGCGCCATCAAGCGCGGCGCCGGCCTGACCGGCGAGGCGATCGAGTACACCGAGATCATGTACGAGGCCCGCGGGCCGCAGGGCTCGGCGCTCCTCATCGAGTGCCTCACCGAGAACCGCAACCGCGCCGCGGCGGATGTGCGCCTGGCGGTCACCCGCAACGGCGGCTCCATGGCCGACCAGGGCTCGGTCAACTACCTGTTCGCCCGCAAGGGCGTCGTGGTCCTGCCAAAGAACGGCCTCTCCGAGGACGACCTGCTCATGGCGGTGCTCGACGCCGGTGCCGAGGAGGTCAAGGACGGCGGCGAGAACTGGATCGTCTACTCCGAACCCGCCGACCTCCAGGCCATCCGCGACGCCCTGACCGCGGCCGGCATCGAGTACGACACCGACGAGGCCGAGTTCGTGCCCTCGATGGAGGTCGACCTCGACGCCGACGGCGCGCGCAAGTTCGTGCGCCTCGTCGATGCCCTCGAAGACCTCGACGACGTGCAGAACGTGTACACGAACGCGGGCATGAGCGACGACGTCATGGCGGAGCTCGAGAACGACTGAGGCGTGAGTACCCCCGAGGCGCCCGGCGCGCGGACTGCGAGGCCGGGCGCCGGCCTGCGGGTGCTGGGCGTCGACCCGGGCCTGACCCGCTGCGGCATCGGCGTCGTGGACGTCGCCGCCGACCGCCGGGCGACCCTCGTCGCCGTCGGGGTGGTGGGGACGAAGGCCGACGAGCCTCTGGACGCGCGCCTGCTGGCCATCGCCCAGGCGATCGACGAATGGCTCGACCGCCACGAGCCGGAGGTCGTCGCCGTGGAGCGCGTCTTCTCCCAGCTGAACGTGAGCACCGTCATGGGCGTCGCCCAGGCCTCGGGCGTGGTGATCGCCGCGGCGGCGCGCCGCGGCATCCCGGTCGCGCTGCACACTCCCAGCGAGGTCAAGGCCGCCGTGACCGGCAGCGGCCGCGCGGACAAGGACGCCGTCACGCGCATGGTCACCAAGATCCTCCGGCTCGAGACGGCCCCGCGCCCGGCGGACGCCGCCGACGCGCTCGCGCTGGCCCTCGCCCACGCGTGGCGCGGCAGCGCTCCTGGCTCGCCCTCCGCGGCGGGACGCACGACGGCGATGCAGGCCACGGCGCTCACGGCCGCGCAGAGGCTGTGGCAGGAAGCGGAGGCGAAGGCGCGCCGCGGCCGATGAGCCGCGCACGCGCCGGGTGGCGGAAGGGCGAGCCGAGGCGAAGGCGCGCCGCGCCCCTTGAGGCGGGTCCGCGCCGTCGGCCGCTAGAGTTCTCGTAGATATGTTCGGATCCAACGGCCACGGCAACGGGCAAGGCAAGGGGTATCGGTGATCAGCTTCCTCCGCGGTCCGGTCGCCCACGTGGGGCTGTCCTCGGGCGTCATCGACGTCAACGGCGCGGGCATGGCGTTCTGGGCGACGCCCCAGACCCTCGCCGGGCTCAGGCTCGGCGAGGAGGCAACGGTCCACACCTCGCTCGTGGTGCGCGAGGACTCCCTGACGCTGTTCGGGTTCGCCGACGCCGAGGAGCGGGAGGTCTTCGAGGTGCTTCTGGGCGTCTCCGGGGTGGGCCCGCGGCTCGCGCTGGCCGTCCTGGCCGTCCACAGCCCGGAGGCGGTCCGCGTCGCGGCGCACTCCGAGGACGCGAAGGCCTTCACCAAGGTGCCGGGGATCGGTCCGAAGGTGGGCGCCCGGCTCGTCCTGGAACTCAAGGGCAAGCTCGTGCCCCTCGGGACCGCCCAGGAGCCCGCGGTCGCCGCCGCGGGGGCCGAGGCGCCGTGGAAGGCCCAGGTCATCGAGGCGATGGCCTCCCTCGGGTGGAGCGAGAAGGACGCCGCCGCGAGCATCGAGAAGGCGATGGCCGACGCTCCCGAGGTCGCCGCCTCGGGAAGCGTCCCCGAGATCCTGCGGGCCACGCTGCGCTGGCTCGGCCAGGGCGCCCGGGCGCTGAAGGCCGGCGCCCGTGGCTGAGCCGTCGCTGGTCGCCAGCCAGGAGGAGCCCGAGGAACGGGCCCTCGAGGCGGCGCTGCGGCCCAAGTTCCTCGACGAGTTCGTGGGCCAGGGGCGGGTCCGCCGCCAGCTCTCGCTGGTGCTCGAGGCGAGCCGGATGCGCGGCCGCACCGCGGACCACGTGCTGCTGTCCGGACCGCCGGGCCTCGGCAAGACCACGCTCGCCATGATCATCGCCGGCGAGATGAATGCTCCCCTGCGGATCTCCTCCGGCCCGGCGATCCAGCACGCCGGCGACCTCGCCGCGATCCTGTCCTCGCTCTCCGAGGGCGAGGTGCTCTTCCTGGACGAGATCCACCGCATGTCGCGTCCCGCCGAGGAGATGCTCTACATGGCGATGGAGGACTTCCGGGTCGACATCGTGGTGGGCAAGGGCGCGGGCGCGACGGCGATCCCGCTCGACCTGCCCCCCTTCACCCTCGTCGGGGCGACCACCCGGGCGGGACTCCTCCCCGGGCCGCTGCGGGACCGCTTCGGGTTCACCGGCCACCTCGAGTTCTACACCGTGGAGGAGCTCGAGCTCGTGCTGCGCCGTTCTGCGGGCCTTCTGGACCTGAAGGTGACCTCCGCCGGGTTCACCGAGGTGGCCGGGCGGTCGCGGGGCACCCCGCGCATCGCGAACCGGCTCCTGCGCCGGGTGCGGGACTGGGCACTCGTCCACGGCATCGAGCAGATCGACGCGCGCGCGGCGGGCGCGGCGCTGGACATGTACGAGGTCGACGCGCGGGGGCTTGACCGGCTCGACAGGGGGGTCCTGTCCGCACTCGTGACGAAGTTCGGGGGCGGCCCCGTGGGGCTGTCCACCCTCGCGATCGCGGTGGGGGAGGAACCGGAGACCGTCGAGACGGTCGCCGAGCCCTACCTGGTCCGCGAGGGCCTCATGGGCCGGACGCCCCGCGGGCGGATCGCCACGCCGCTGGCCTACGAGCACCTCGGCCTCCCGGTCCCGGCCAGCGCCCCGTTCGCCGAGAGCGCAACGCTGTTCGGTCCGGGCTCGGACGAGGCCGATGGATCGTTGGACTGATCGGGGCCGCCCTGCAGCGTGCCCTTAGACTGGGATCACACCCTCGCGTGGCCGAGGGCCCCTATGCCGCGCCCGGGACCCGCCCGAACGCTACCCGAGCCCCACACAGATTGGACCTTGTATGGACCTGATGACCATCCTCCTGCTGGCGGTCTTCGCCTTCTTCATCTTCACCATGTTCCGGCGGAACAAGAAGACGCAGCAGCAGCAGGCTGAGATGCAGTCCAAGTTCTCGCCCGGCGTGGAGGTGATGACGAGCTTCGGCCTCTACGGCCGGATCGTCTCGGTGAACGACGCCGAGAACAAGGTGGTCCTCGAACTGAGCCCCGGCAACGAGGCGACCGTCCACCGCCAGGCCGTGACCAAGGTCATCGAGCCCGCCGCCCCCGCGGCCGGCGAGCCCGCTGCCCCGCTGGCGGGCGAGGCCGCCCCCGAGGCCGGCGCGGCGCCGTCGTCCGGGATCACGCTCGGCAAGTCCGAGGAGGCGGCCCCCCGTCCTGAGGACCGGCTCGACGAGACGCCGGAGGAGACCCTGCGCCGCCTCAACGACGAAGGCAACACCAGCAAGTAGCCGAACGCGCCGCCCGGCCACCGCCGGGCGGCTCCGCGCCCACTGGGCGCCGTCCCCCATCGAAGGACCACCATGGCACGATCCCGCACGCGGCCGGGACTGAAGACCCTCATCTCACTCGGCGTCATCCTGCTCGCCCTCGTCGGCATCCTCGGCGGCGGAAAGCTGGCGGGCCAGGCATCCTGGGCGCCGAAGCTCGCCCTCGATCTCCAGGGCGGCACGGAGATGATCCTCGCCCCGAAGGTCTCGGGCGGGTCTCAGATCAACCAGGACCAGCTCAACCAGGCGGTCGAGATCATCCGGCAGCGCGTCGACGGCTCCGGTGTGTCCGAGGCCGAGATCAGCACCCAGTCGGGGCGCAACGTGGTGGTGAGCCTCCCGGGCACACCGTCCGCGGAGACGCGCCAGCTGATCCAGGCCTCCGCCGACATGAACTTCCGGCCCGTGCTCACGACCGGCGATCCCGCGGCGGTCCCGGCCGACCAGCAGCTCACGGCCGACAAGCTCCCGAAGCCGACGGCGGCGCCCAAGAACGCCAGCGACACCAACTGGATCACGGCCGACGTCTACAAGCAGTACGAGGCGCTCGACTGCACGAAGCCGCAGCCGGAGAGCACCCAGCGGTCCGACCCCAGCAAGCCCCTCGTGACCTGCGAGGCCGCGAACGGGACCCAGCCCGCGGTGAAGTACATCCTCGGCCCGGTCGAGGTCGTCGGCACGGACATCGCCGGATCCTCCTTCCAGCTGCAGCAGGGCCGCCAGGGTGCCGTCACCAACGAGTGGGCCGTGAACATCCAGTTCAACGACGCGGGCACGCAGAAGTTCAAGGCCGTGACGGAACGCCTCAACGGCTACTACGTGGCCAATCAGAACGACCCCAAGGCCCAGTTCGCGATCGTGCTGGACGACAAGGTCCTCTCGGCGCCCCGGACGCAGGCCGTCATCACTGACGGGCGGCCGCAGATCACCGGCAACTTCACCCAGCAGAGCGCCCAGGCGCTCTCGGACCAGCTGCGCTACGGCGCGCTGCCCATCAGCTTCGACATCCAGAGCGAGGACCAGATCTCGGCGACGCTGGGCACCCAGCAGCTCGAGATGGGCCTCCTCGCCGGTGCGATCGGCCTGCTCCTCGTGGTGGTGTACTCGCTCTTCCAGTACCGCGCGCTCGGGTTCGTCACCATCGCCTCGCTCGTGGTCGCCGGCGCGCTGACCTACCTCGCGATCGCCATCCTCGGCTGGACCGAGAACTACCGCCTGTCCCTGGCGGGCGTCGCGGGCCTCATCGTCGCGATCGGCCAGACGGCCGACTCGTTCATCGTCTACTTCGAGCGCATCCGCGACGAGCTCCGCGAGGGCCGGGGCCTGGTCTCCGCCGTCGAGAACGGGTGGAAGCGCGCCAAGCGGACCGTGCTTGCCTCCAAGGCCGTGAACCTCCTCGCCGCCGTGGTGCTCTACTTCGTCGCGGTCGGCAACGTCCGCGGCTTCGCGTTCACCCTCGGACTCACCGCGATCGCCGACCTCATCGTCGTCTTCATGTTCACCCACCCGATGCTGCAGGTGCTCGCACGCACGCGCTTCTTCGGCGAGGGCCACCGCTTCTCCGGCCTCGACCCGGAACGGCTCGGCGCCGTGCCCCTCTATCGGGGCGCCGGCCGGCTCCGCGAGGCCTCCGAGGCCGCCAGGGCCAACCTCAAGCCCAAGAACGCCGCCGCCGCGCGCGAAGCCGGCCGGCGCATGACCATCGCCGAGCGCCGCGCCGCCGAGGCCCAGAAGCAGTCCGAGATGACCGCTGCCTCCGGGCGGAGCGGCCGCGCGTCCAAGGGCGCGGGGGAGGAGAACTGATGTCCAACTTCTTCGCACGCTTCGGCAACGAGCTCTACACGGGCAAGCGCTCCTACCCCTTCGTGGAGCGCAAGAAGATCTGGCTCGGGGCGGCCGCGGTGCTCGTCCTCGTCTCGATCCTCATCCCGGTATTCACCGGCGGGTTCAACCTCGGCATCGAGTTCCGGGGCGGCAGCGAGTTCCGGGTCTCGGACACGGCCTCCACCGACGTCCACCGCGGCGAGCAGGCCGTGGACTCCGTGGCGCCCGGCAACCAGCCCCGGGTGAGCAACATCGCGCCCGGGACGATGCGGGTCCAGACGGAACGGCTCAGCGATACCCAGACCCTCGAGGTGAAGGGCAAGCTCGCGACCGCCTATGGGGTCGCCGCCGACCATGTGACGTCATCCTTCGTCGGGCCGACGTGGGGAGCGGACGTGTCCAAGCAGGCCCTGCTGGGCTTCGTCATCTTCGTGGCCCTCGCGGCCGTGCTCATGGCGCTGTACTTCCGCACCTGGAAGATGTCGCTGTCCGCGCTCACCGGCATGTTCGTCACGATGATCATCACCGCCGGGGTGTACGCGGCCAGCGGGTTCGAGGTGACCCCGTCGGCCATCATCGGCTTCCTGACCATCCTCAGCTATTCGCTCTATGACACCGTGGTGGTCTTCGACAAGATCCGCGAGAACACGGCGGACATCACGGCGTCGACGCGCAGGACCTTCGTCGAGGAGGTCAACCTCGCCGTGAACCAGACCCTCGTGCGCTCCATCAACACCATGATGGTCGCCGTGCTGCCCGTCGCCGCGATCCTCTTCATCGGTGCCGGCCTGCTCGGCGCAGGGACGCTGCGGGACCTCTCGCTCGCGCTGTTCGTCGGCATCCTGATCGGCACCGCCGCGACGATCTTCATCGCCGCGCCGATGTACGCGTGGCTGCGCGAACGGGAGCCCGGCCTCCGCAAGCAGGCGGAGCGCGTCGAGGCGCGTCGCTCCTCGGCGAACGCGGCCGTCTGAGCGGCCGCGCGGGGCATACACTGAGGGAATCCCGTCAACGAATGGAGGTCCCCTCGGTGGTGGAGCGTCCGACGTCCCAGGCCCCGGCAGGGGCGCCCGGTGCCGCGGGGAGCGGCGCCGGGGGCCCGTCGTCGCCCGCGCGCACGGCGTCCCCCGCACCGCAGGCCGCCCCGGCACCTGCCGGCGCGGGCGGGAACAGCCTGCTCGAGCGCCCTACGCTCGGCCGCCGGGACTGGTCCTTCGCGAGGCTGGCACGGCTGACCGGCCGCGGGCCGAGCGCCCACTCGCCGATCCTCGAGCCGCTGCTGCGCACCGTGCGCGCCAACAACCCGCGGGAGGACTTCGACCTCATCCAGCGGGCCTACGAGGTCGCGGAGCGCAGCCACCAGGGGCAGAAGCGCAAGAGCGGCGACCCCTACATCACCCATCCCGTCGCGGTGGCCACCATCCTGGCCGAGCTCGGGATGACCGGGACGACGCTTGCCGCGGCGCTCCTGCACGACACCGTCGAGGACACCTCCTACACGCTCGAGCAGCTGAAGAAGGACTTCGGGCCCGAGGTCGCGATGCTCGTGGACGGCGTCACGAAGCTCGACAAGGTCCAGTTCGGCGAGGCGGCCCAGTCGGAGACCGTGCGCAAGATGGTCGTGGCGATGGCCAAGGACATCCGCGTACTCGTCATCAAGCTCGCGGACCGGCTGCACAATGCGCGCACCTGGCGCTTCGTCTCACCAGAATCCTCGGCCCGCAAGGCCCGCGAGACGCTCGAGATCTTCGCGCCCCTCGCGCACCGGCTCGGCATGAACACCATCAAGTGGGAGCTCGAGGACCTCTCCTTCGCGGCCCTCTACCCCAAGGTGTACGAGGAGATCGTGCGCATGGTGGGGGCGCGCACCCCGGAACGGGAGAAGCAGCTCTCGGTGATCCGCGCCCAGATCGCTGACGACCTGCGCGCGGCGAAGATCAAGGCCGAGATCACCGGCCGCCCCAAGCACTACTACTCGATCTACCAGAAGATGATCGTCCGCCAGAAGGAATTCGACGACATCAACGACCTCATGGGCGTCCGCGTCCTGGTCGACACGGTGCGCGACTGCTACGCGGTGCTGGGCACCCTGCATGCGCGGTGGAACCCGCTTCCGGGCCGGTTCAAGGACTACATCGCGATGCCCAAGTTCAACATGTACCAGTCGCTGCACACGACCGTGATCGGGCCGAGCGGGAAGCCGGTCGAGATCCAGATCCGCACGCACGACATGCACCGGCGGGCCGAGTACGGCGTCGCGGCCCACTGGAAGTACAAGGACCAGCCGCGCACCCAGAGCCACACGCCCAGCGGCAAGGCCTCCGAAATGGGCTGGCTCCGCTCGCTCGTGGACTGGCAGCAGGAGACCTCGGACCCGGGGGAGTTCCTCGACTCGCTCCGGTTCGAGATCAACGCGAAGGAAGTCTTCGTGTTCACGCCCAAGGGCGAGGTCATGGCGCTGCCGGCCGGATCCACCCCGGTGGACTTCGCCTACGCGGTGCACACCGAGGTGGGCCACCGGACCATCGGGGCCCGGGTCAACGGCAAGCTCGTCCCGCTCAACAGCGAGCTCAACCACGGCGACTGGGTCGAGATCTTCACCTCGAAGGCCGAGGGCGCCGGCCCGAGCCAGGACTGGCAGCACTTCGTCAAGAGCGCCCGGGCCCGCAACAAGATCAGGCAGTGGTTCTCGAAGGAGCGCCGCGAGGAGGCGATCGACAAGGGCAAGGAGCTGCTCACCCGGGCGATGCGCAAGCAGAACCTCCCGCTGCAGCGCCTGCTCAGCCACGACGCGCTGCTCGCCGTGGCCCAGGAGTTCCGCTACCAGGACATCGCGGGGCTCTACGCCGGCATCGGCGACGGCCACGCGTCGGCCCAGTCGGTGGTCGAGAAGCTGGTCGACAGCCTCGGCGGGGCGGCCGGGGCGGCCGAGGACATCGCCGAGACGATCGCGCCCACCAAGGGCAGCACCCCGCCCAAGTACTCGAACTCCGGCGTGATCGTGAAGGGCGTCGGCGACGTGTGGGTCAAGCTGGCCCGCTGCTGCACGCCCGTGCCGCCGGATCCCATCATCGGCTTCGTGACGCGCGGCTCCGGGGTCTCGGTGCACCGGACGGACTGTACGAACATCGCCACGCTCCGTGCCGAGCCGGACCGCATGGTCGACGTCGAATGGGCGCCCACCCAGTCCAGCGTGTTCCTCGTCGAGATCCAGGTGGAGGCGCTCGACCGCAAGAGCCTGCTCTCCGACGTGACCCGCGTGCTCTCCGAGAACCACGTGAACATCCTCTCCGCGCACGTGCACACGTCCACCGACCGGCTGGCCGTCTCTCGCTTCGCGTTCGAGATGGGGGACCCCAAGTACCTCAGCCATGTGCTGGGTGCGGTGCGCCGCATCGACGGCGTGTTCGACGTCTACCGCACCACCGGCAACCGGCGCCGCACCTAGCAGGAAGGCCCCCGCTCGAGCGGTCCGCCCGCCGGGCGGCCCTCCGGTGTGGCGCCCTCAGGAGAGCCGAGGCAGCCGAGCACGCGTCGCGCCCTCTCCTTGTGGGGCTGCCTGGGCATCGCCTCGAGGCCCGCGGACACGAGGGCCGGTGTGAGTCCCAGGCCGGGATGGTCCAGCAGTCGCCGCAGCACGGGCAGCGCCGTGCGCTCCTCGGAGTGGAGCGCGAGGTCGATCGCCGTGCGGAGGCCGCTCGTGACCCTCAGTCCCGCGATGTCGACGACGTCGAGGTCCCCGAAGCGCACCTCGTGGACCAGAAGCCTGTCTCCGGTGCCGAGCCGCGCGAGCCGCCGGGTGCTCTCGACGAGCATGACCGGCCGCTCCGGCGCCGGCGCGCAGCCCAGGACCCAGGCTGCGGTCATCCGCCCCGCCACGGTCCGCTCGCGCACCCGCGGAGTGAGCGTCTGCGCCAGCGCCCGCGCCCTCAGCTGGGCCGTGGCACGCGCCGCCGCGGGCACATACACCTGGGCGAGAATCCGCCGGACCACCCCGTCGGACTCCATCGCCTGCAGTTCGACGGCGCTGAACGGGCACCCGGCCGTGAGCACGGGCGGCCCGCCGAGGCCCGCGCCGCGGGGGAAGAGGGAATCTGGCATACGGTCATCATGCCCCGGCCTGCGGGCTGTGCGCGCGCCCGGGCCGATGCCTGTGGACAACGCCCCGCGGAGCGGACGCACTGAGGGCCCGGCACCGCACGATGGCTGTGCCGGGCCCTCAGGAGGATGGGCGGAGCCGGATCAGCCGAGCTCGTCCGCCGACTTCTGCAGCGTCGAGAGCCACAGGCGCCGCGCATCCAGGGCCTCCTGGGCCTTGGCGGTCGCCCGGGCGTCACCCTTCGACTGGGCCGCGGCGAGCTCCTCCTCGAGGCTCGTGATCGAGGCCTCAAGCTGGCTCAGGGCCGAGTCGGTACGGGCCTTCGTCTCCGGATCCGTGCGGCGCCAGTTCTCGTGCTCGGCCTGCGCGACCGCGTCCTCGATGCGGCGGAGTCCCGACTCCATGCGCCCCATGTCGGCACGCGGGACGCGGCCCGCCTCCTCCCACCGCTCCCGGATGGACTGGAGCGCCTTCTTGGCCGCGTTCAGGTCCTGCACCGGCAGGATCTGCTGGGCCTCGGCGAGGAGGGCCTCCTTGGCCTTCAGGTTCGACGAGTACTCCCGGTCCACCGCGTCGTTGGCGGCCTGGCGTGCCTCGAAGAACACGTTCTGCGCGGCCCGGAAGCGGACCCAGAGGGCGTCGTCCTCCTTGCGGCTGGCGCGCGGAGCGGCCTTCCATTCATCCATGAGGCGGCGGTACTCACCGGCGGCCCAGCCCCAGTCCGTGGAGGTCTGGAGCGACTCGGCCTCGGCGATGAGGCGCTCCTTCACGGTCTTCGCCTGGGCGTTGATGCTGTCCAGCTGGGAGAAGTACGCGCGGCGGTGCCGGTCGAACTGGGTCCGGGCGGCGCGGAAGCGCTTCCACAGGGCGTCCTCGGCGGCGCGCCCGAGGCGCAGCCCCGACTTCTGGGACGACTTCCACTCCTCGAAGAGCTCGTTCATCCGGGCCCCGCTCGACTTCCACTGGGTCCGCTCGGGGTCCTGGCCGCTGATCTGCTCGGCCTCGGAGACGATGGCCTCGCGCCGCGCGAGCTCCTCGGCCCGCGCAGCCTCATGCTGGGCCTTCTCGGCGGCCTCCGCCTGGACGAGGGACTGCTCGAGGGCGTCGAGGCGGCCCTCGGCCGCGCGGAGGTCCCCGACCATCGCCCGCTCAGCGAGCTGGGCCCGCAGATGGGAGGCGGCCTTGCGGACGTCGGCGACGGCGGCGTGGGAGGCGACCCGCTGCTCGAGGAGCCCGATCTGGGCGAGGACGTCCTCGAACTTGCGCGCGAAGTAGGCCAGCGCCTCGTCGGCGGAGACCCCCGGGTACTGCCCGACCGGGTGCTCCTCGCCGTCGATGGTGAGGAAGACGTGCCCATCGCCCTCGACTCTTCCCCACTTCGAGGCCTCGGCAAGCGAGACGGGCGCCGCAACGGGGGCGGCGACGACGGCGGGGGCCGGGGACGGCGCCACCGGCGCGGCTGGCTTGAGCTTGGCCGCGAAGGCGGCGGGGGACGGTACGGACGCGGCCGTTGCGGCCGTGGTGTCGTCGGATTTCTGACTTTCGGTCACCGCTAGAACTCTTTCGATTGTGGTTTGTCCTTCGGAGGGGCTGCCGGGGTACCGGCAGCCCGCGTCACTTCACCGTGAACGAGTCTATCGTGACTGGCGTCACGGGAGCCCCGTCATTGCCGGTCTTGACGCCTTGGGCGGCAATCGCCTGGACGACGTCGAGGCCTGAGGTCACGTGGCCCACGACCGTGTAGCCGCCGGCGCTGTCCGAGGGAATGGTGGTGTCCTTGTACACGATGAAGAACTCCTGGCCGTTCCCGTAGGCGTTGCCCGCGGTCCGCGCGACCGCGATCGTGCCCGCGGGGTACTTGCCGTCCGCCGGCGTGTTCTCCAGCGGCCCCCAGGTGTAGGAGGGGTCGGCGGACCCGTCCGCCTTCTGGCCGCACTGCAGGAGGGCGAAGGACGCGCCGGTCGTGAGCCGGCCGCACTGCCGGCCGTTCAGCGTGCCTGCCTGCCCGAGGGACGAGAAGACGGCGGCGGCCTGGGGCGCCTTCGTGCCGTCGAGCTCGAACCCGACGGGCTTGCCGTTGAGGACGAGGCTGCCGGTGAACGTCTTCCCAGCGGCCGCTGCGGGCTTGGGGATCTGGGGGCCGTTGCTCGGGGCGGCGCTCGGCGTGGCCGACGGCGTGGGCGCCTCGAGCCCGGCCTGGGCGGCGGCGTACTCCGACGCGGTCGGGTTGGAGGCGAAGACCGTTCCCTGCAGCACGGCCGCGAGGACGACCGCGGCCGCGGTGGCTGTGGCGGCGATCGTGTTGTCGCGACGGCGCCGTCTCTCTTTGCCCCTGCGCAGCTCGGCCTTCGCGTCCATGAGCTGGATGCGACGGCGGTCCTCACGCACGTTCCGCTTGGCCACCGGGCAGTCCTCCATCCGCACGCTCATCTCAGGGTGCCTGAACAGGCGCATAAACTTGTGCAGCAGTCAGTCTACGCACAAGGAGTTTGTCACCCATGGCACGTACCGCCTCGCTGTCCGGATTCCCCGAGTGGCTTCCGCAGGAGAGGCTCGTGGAGCTCCACGTGCTCGACACCCTCCGGCGCACCTTCGAGCTGCACGGGTTCGCGTCGATCGAGACCCGGGCGGTGGAGACCGTCGGCCAGCTCCTGCGCAAGGGCGAGATCGACAAGGAGGTCTACGGCCTCTCGCGGCTCCAGGACGACGAGGACTCGGCGAGCCGGGACGACGCGAATGCGCTGGCCCTCCACTTCGACCTCACCGTCCCCTTCGCGCGCTATGTCGTCGAGAACGCCGGCTACCTCGCGTTCCCGTTCCGCCGGTACCAGATCCAGAAGGTCTGGCGCGGCGAGCGTCCCCAGGAGGGCCGGGCCCGCGAGTTCACCCAGGCGGACATCGACGTGGTGGGCGACGGCGATCTCCCCTTCCGCTACGACGTGGAGCTGGCGCTGGTCATCGCGGAGGCGCTCTCCGCGCTCCCGATCCCGCCGTTCCGGCTGCGGATCAACAACCGCAAGCTGGCCGAGGGCTTCTACCGCGGCATCGGCCTGACCGACACGGCGGGCGTGCTGCGCAGCATCGACAAGCTCGAGAAGATCGGCCCGGAACGGGTCGCGGAGCTCCTACAGGAGGAGCTCGGAGCCACCGCGGAGCAGGCGAAGGCCGCGCTCGAACTGGCCTCCATCCGCACCGAGGACACGTCCTTCGTCGAGCAGGTGCGCGCCCTCGGGGTGGAGGACGAGCTGCTCGCCGAAGGGCTCGCCGAGCTCGAGGAGGTCATCGCGGCGGCCTCGGCCGTCGCCCCCGGCAAGGTGGTCGCCGACCTGAGCATCGCCCGCGGCCTGGACTACTACACGGGCACCGTCTACGAGACCGTGCTCGTGGGCCACGAGCAGCTCGGCTCGATCTGCTCCGGCGGCCGCTACGACGCCCTGGCCACGAAGGGTACGCGGAAGTTCCCCGGCGTGGGACTGTCGATCGGCGTCACCCGGCTCGTCTCCCGGATCCTCAGCCAGGGTTTGGCGACGGCGAGCCGGTCGGTGCCGACGGCGGTGCTCGTGACGCTCGTCGACGACGGCGCGTGGGCGGCCGCGCAGGGCATCGCCGCCAGGCTGCGCAGCCGGGGGATCGCGGTCGAGGTCGCCGCCAAGGCGGAGAAGTTCGGCAAGCAGATCAAGTACGCGGACCGCCGGGGCATCCCCTTCGTGTGGTTCACCCACGCCGATGGCACCCACGAGGTCAAGGACATCCGCTCCGGCGAGCAGGTCGCCGCCGACCCCGACTCGTGGATGCCGCCCGCGGAGGACCTCGTGCCGCAGATCGCCGCGGCGCCGTCGGCCTGAGGCCCTGCGGGTAAACTCGATCCGAACCAACTCGTCCCTACTGAAAGAAGAGCTGTGCTGCGCACACACGGCCTCGGAACACTGCGTCCCGAGCACATCGGACAGACCGTCACCCTCGCGGGCTGGGTGGCCCGCCGCCGAGACCACGGCGGGGTGGCCTTCGTGGACCTGCGCGACTCGACGGGGGTCGCCCAGGTCGTCGTCCGCGAGGAAGAGGTCTTCCACGGACTGCGCAACGAGTTCGTCCTCCAGGTGGTCGGCACCGTGGAGCGCCGGCCGGCCGGCAACGAGAACCCGCACCTCGCCACGGGCGAGATCGAGGTCATGGCCGCGAAGGTGATCGTCCTCAACACGGCCGATCCGCTGCCCTTCCAGGTCGACGAGCACGTCGAGGTCGGCGAGGAGGCGCGCCTGCGCCACCGCTACCTCGACCTGCGGCGCCCCGGCCCCGCCCGGGCCATGCGGTTGCGCTCCGAGGCCAACCGGGTGGCCCGGGAGCTGCTGCACGCCGAGGACTTCCTCGAGGTCGAGACGCCGACGCTGACGCGCTCCACCCCCGAGGGCGCCCGTGACTTCCTCGTGCCCGCCCGCCTCGCGCCCGGCTCGTGGTACGCCCTCCCGCAGTCCCCCCAGCTGTTCAAGCAGCTCCTCCAGGTCGGCGGGATCGAGAAGTACTTCCAGATCGCCCGCTGCTACCGCGACGAGGACTTCCGCGCGGACCGGCAGCCCGAGTTCACCCAGCTGGACATCGAGGCGAGCTTCGTCGAGCAGGACGACATCATCGCCCTCGGCGAGCGGATCGTCGCGGCCCTCTGGAAGCTCATCGACGTCGAGGTCCCGACCCCGATCCGCCGAATGACCTACGCGGAGGCCATGGCGAAGTACGGCTCGGACAAACCGGACCTGCGATTCGGGCTCGAGCTGACCGATCTCACGGAGTACTTCAAGGACACGACGTTCGGCGTCTTCAAGGCCCCGTACGTCGGTGCGGTCGTCATGCCCGGCGGCGCCTCGCAGCCCCGCCGCACGCTGGACGCCTGGCAGGAGTGGGCCAAGCAGCGCGGCGCGAAGGGACTGGCCTACGTCCTGTACAAGGAGGACGGCGAGCTCGCCGGACCGGTCGCCAAGAACCTCACCGACGCCGAGCGCGAGGGGCTCGCAGCGGCCGTCGGGGCGAACCCCGGGGACTGCATCTTCTTCGCCGCGGGCGAGCAGGGCCCCTCGCGGGCGCTCCTCGGCGCCGCGCGCGTGGAGATCGGCCACCGCACGGGCCTCATCGACCCGGATGACTGGGCCTTCGTCTGGGTCGTGGACGCCCCGCTGTTCGAGGCGTCTGCCGATGCGAAGGCATCGGGCGACGTGGCCCTCGGCTACTCCGCGTGGACGGCGGTACACCACGCCTTCACCTCGCCCAAGCCCGAGTTCCTCGACACCTTCGACACCGATCCGGGCGAGGCCCTCGCCTACGCCTACGACATCGTGTGCAACGGCAACGAGATCGGCGGCGGCTCGATCCGTATCCATCGGCGCGACATCCAGGAGCGCGTCTTCAAGGTCATGGGCATCGGGGCCGAGGAGGCCCAGGAGAAGTTCGGGTTCCTCCTCGAGGGCTTCAAGTACGGTGCGCCGCCGCACGGCGGCATCGCGTTCGGCTGGGACCGGGTCGTCGCGCTCCTCGCGGGCGTCGACTCCATCCGCGAGGTCATCGCCTTCCCGAAGACGGGCGGCGGCTTCGATCCGCTCACGGCCGCGCCGTCCCCGATCACCCCGGAGCAGCGCAAGGAGGCCGGGGTCGACGCGAAGCCCGAGCCGAAGAAGGGCGCCGAGGCGTAGTCCCCGCACTCGCTCGACGCGCACGACGGCGAAGGCGCGGCTCCCGCTGGGGCCGCGCCTTCGCCGTGCCTGCTCAGGGCCGGTCCGGCAGCGGGATGTCCACGACCGCGCCCCTGCGCTCAGCCGCCGGGCCCGTCTCGGCAGAGATCACGAGGTGGCCCCCGGACAGTGCGCTGTCGAGGACGGTGGTGCTGCCGGACGCGAGCGCGCGGCTGTCGAGCCCGAGGGCCCGCCACGCGCCGTCGGCCCCGCGGCGCAGCGCTGCGGCATGCGACCGCGTCCTGGTCCCCACCGTGGCGACCAGGACGGCATCCTCGCCGTCCGAGGCCAGATCCGTGGCGATCGGTTCGTTCCCCTCGAGCGCATCGTGGGGCGCGGCGGACCAGGTCGCGCCGCTGTCGCTGCTCTCGTAGACCGCGACGCGCCGCGTGCGGTCGGCGAGTTCGTCGGTGACGGATAGGGCGAGCCTCGTGCCGACGCGGACGAGGCCTCCCACGGTCCGGTCTGTCCCTTCCGGGGCCGCAGGCACGGGCACCTCGGCGAACGCCGATCCGCCGGTGCTCCGCCAGGCCTTCAGCCGCGCGGTGCCCGCCGTGGTCGCCGTCCCGATCGCGATGATGGACCCGTCCGGGGCCTCGGCGAGCCTGCGCACCGTGACAGAAGTGCCCTTCGTTCCGGCGAAGGCGCCCGTGCTCGGCCGAGTCCACTGCATGTCATCGTGCCCCCGGACCGCAATCGCGCCGCTGACGGTGCCCTGGCGGTCGTCGACCTCGCCCGCGACGAAGAACGTCCCCTGGGCGACGAGCCCGTCCCGGATCACCGTCTTGTCCTGCGGGCCGGGGCTGAGGACGGCCTCGGACCCGGTGTTCCACTGGGAGCCGTCCGTGCTCGTCCAGGCAACACCATGGGTGCTGGTGGAAAGCTGCCTCTGGCCGAACAGTAGCCGGGCACCCTCTGCGGCGCGCAGGCCCCCGAAGCGCACGGGTGGATCCGATGGCAGAAGGGTCGGCGAGCCGAAGGATCCGCCCTCGGAGCGCCGGAAGACCGCGGCTTGCGCGCCCGCGTGTCCGAGCGCCTCGATGCCCGTGCCCACAGGGGCGATCGATGTGAGTTCCGTCGTGGGTGCCGAGGGCGCGGGGATCGAGGAGCGGAGTGTGGCCTTCCCCGACGGCTCCACGTAGTAGACCTCGGTGTCGGCGGTCAGGGAATTGCTGACGTCGTGGAAGGACAGGAAGCCGCCTGGCACGGCGACGTTGCCTGCAGCAAACCGGTGGGTGTGCTCTGGCAGCCCGGGCAGGGACACGGTCTTCCATGAGCCGGGGGTGCCGACTCGCAGACTCTGGGTCACCGCCGTCGGCTCACCGTCGTTGCCGGCCGCGAGGTACGCGCCCTCCGATTCTTCGAGGGTGTCGGCGCCCTGATTGCGCTGGGTTCCGTCGCGCAGCGCCGTTTCGAGGGTCGCGACCAGCCCGGAGGAGCCTCGGGGCCGCAGGAAGGCCGCCTGCGGCGCCGTGGTTCCCGGATCAACCCAGGCCCAGCCGACGGCGGCGAATCCCTGCGGAGACCATGTCGCCGCGCGCAAGCCATCGTTGTATCCGGACCCGTACTCCGTCCTGGCGGGCCGCTCGGTTTTCCACGTCAGGCCGGCGTCGGTGGAACGTGCGATCACCGACGAGATGGCCGTGCCCCCGGAGGACGATGGGATTTCGTTCTGGCCCACGACCATGAGCTCGCGACCGGACGAGGCGAGGTCGTTCAGAAACAGCTCGCCTGGGAAGGCGAGTCCCCGCGAGGATGCCGTGCCGACGTCCCAGACGATCCCGTCGGCGCTGGTGGCGACCTGCCATGGCGCTTCGTCCTTGCGGAACATGACGGTCCATCCGGACGTGGTGCCCGCGGCGAGCACCGTCCCCCCCTCGGGAATCGCGATCCCTTCGCCGGACTGGGCGTATGCGCGGCCGTCGGCGCTCGTGAAGACCGCGAGGCGGTCCCTCTGCGCCGTAGCCGTTCGGCCCAGGGCGAGCCAGCCTGCCGGCCCGGCGACCAGGCGCTCGAGCGAGGCCTCGGTGGCCGGCTGGCCGTCGATGGTGGCATCCTTCCACGTGGCACCGCCGTCATCGGAGAGCGAGATCCGCCCTGGGCCGCCGACACCGACGCCGGACGAGACCACGACGCCGACCATGGCCCCACGGGCTGCCGGAGACCGTGCCCCCGTGAAGTGCCGCGGAACGCGGGAGAGGTCGGTGGTGACGGCGGCACTGTCGACGGGGACAGAAGGGGCCCGCTCAGGGCTGCATCCCGCCGCGCCCAGAGCGAGTCCGAGCAAGGCCGCCGAGGCGACCGATCTCCTGAAGCGGCTGAGCATGGCGGGCGTAGGGCGCGAGCGAATCATGATCCCCCCGGATGGGTGTGCGGAAGGCGGCCCATTCCGGCCGCCCGCTGCGAACGTAGCAGCGGGGGACTGCTCCGCGCCCGTCGATCGCCGGCCCTGTGGATAACCGGTCCCGCGGTGTCGGCGGCGCGGGGTAGCGTAGTGGCGATGGAAGATCTGTTCGGTTCCAGCGACGGCGGCTACGCGGACGGCGGCGAGGAGGGCGCGCCGTCGGCCGCCTCTGACGCGCGCGCCGCGAAGGCGGCCCGGGACGCCCAGCGCAGCCCGCTCGCCGTCCGCATGCGTCCGCGCACCCTCGACGAGGTCGTCGGGCAGCAGCATCTGCTGGGGGAGGCGTCCCCGCTGCGCCAGCTCGCCGAGGGCGCCGCCGCCGGCGGCTCCGTGACCGGACCGAGCTCGGTGATCCTCTGGGGCCCTCCCGGGACCGGCAAGACGACGCTGGCCCACGTGATCGCCCGCGGTCCGGGCCGCAAGTTCGTCGAGCTGTCCGCGATCACGGCCGGCGTCAAGGACGTCCGCCGCGTCATGGACGAGGCGCTGACCGCCCGCGACCTGCACCGCACCACGACCGTGCTGTTCCTGGACGAGATCCACCGGTTCACGAAGGCGCAGCAGGACGCGCTCCTCCCCGGCGTCGAGAACCGCTGGGTCGTCCTCGTCGCGGCGACCACGGAGAATCCGTCGTTCTCGGTGGTCTCGCCGCTGCTCTCCCGCTCCCTCCTGCTCACGCTCAGGCCCCTCACGGACCAGGACATCCGCGGCCTCGTGGAGCGGGCGGCGGCGGACCCGCGCGGCCTCGGCGGCGCGGTGCGGCTCGCGGACGACGCCGCGGACCACCTCGTGCGCCTGGCCGGCGGCGACGCCCGCCGCGCCCTGACCGCGCTCGAGGCGGCGGCCGCCGTCGCGCTCGGGCAGGCGCGTGACGACGGGCAGGACCCCGCCGAACCGGTCACCGTCGAGGTGGCCCACACGGAGAAGGCGGTCGATGCCCACGCCGTCCGGTACGACCGCGCCGGAGACATGCACTACGACGTGGTGAGCGCGTTCATCAAGTCGATCCGCGGATCCGACGTGGATGCGGCGCTGCACTACCTGGCACGGATGGTGGAGGCGGGGGAGGACCCGCGCTTCATCGCGCGCCGGATCGTCATCTCCGCCGCCGAGGACATCGGGATGGCGGACCCCACCGCGCTCCAGACGGCGGTCGCCGCGGCCCAGGCGGTCCAGCTCATCGGCATGCCGGAGGGGCGGATCGTGCTCGCGGAGGCCGTGGTGCACCTCGCCACGGCCCCGAAGTCCAATGCCGCCTACATGGGGATCAACGCCGCCATCGCAGACGTGCGGGCCGGCCTCGGGACCGGCATCCCGCCGCATCTGCGCGACGCCCACTACGCCGGCGCCGAGCGGCTCGGCCACGGCAAGGGCTACCGGTACGCGCACGATGCGCCGCACTCGGTGGCCCGCCAGCAGTACCCGCCGGACGACCTGGTGGGCAAGGACTACTACGTGCCCACGGCCAACGGCGCCGAGCGCGAGCTGCAGGCCCGCGTCGAGCGCCTGCGCGGAATCGTCCGCGGCAGCTGACGCCCCGCATCCGTGCTAGGCTGGATGACCGTCTGGCACGTCCGGGCCGCTGCCCCCTGCGTGGGGTGCGCCCGTCGGTAGCAGAAGGCAGTCGCGGGCCAATGCTCTCCACCTCGGGAGGCCAGGAATCCACACGCCGCGGCACAATGAAAGGACACACGTGTCGAGCACTCGTGCCCGCCGTCAGACGCGCCTCTCGCGCTCTCTCGGCCTCGCCCTCACCCCCAAGGCCGCCAAGTACATGGAGCGCCGCCCGTACGGCCCCGGTGAGCACGGCCGCGCCCGCAAGAAGCAGGACTCGGACTACGCGGTCCGCCTCCGCGAGAAGCAGCGCCTCCGCGCCCAGTACGGCATCCGCGAGGCGCAGATGACGCGCGCCTTCGAGGAGGCCAAGCGCACCAAGGGCCTCACCGGTGAGAACCTCATCGAGCTCCTCGAGATGCGCCTCGACGCCCTCGTGCTCCGCGCCGGGTTCGCCCGCACGATCGCCCAGGCCCGCCAGCTGGTCGTGCACCGCCACATCACCGTCGACGGTGCTCGCGTGGACCGCCCGTCCTTCCGCGTCGCCGAGGGCCAGCTCATCGGCGTCCACCAGCGCTCCGAGACGATGACGCCGTTCCAGGTCGCCGCTGCCGGCGCCCACCGCGACGTCCTGCCCGCCGTCCCCGGCTACCTCGACGTCAAGCTCGAGGCCCTCCAGGCCCGCCTGGTGCGCCGCCCCAAGCGGACCGAGATCCCGGTGACCTGCGAAGAGCAGCTCGTCGTCGAGTACTACGCCCGCTGATCCGTTCCGCCCCCGGGCGGACGGGCAGTGACGAGGAGCCCGCGGCGCGCGCCGCGGGCTCCTCGCGTGTGTAAGGTAGCCAGAGGGTGCGCGGGCCAGCCGCGCGCCGGGAGGAGGAACCGTGTCCGGAGGGGACATCGCAGGACTCATCGCAGCAGGCGTCTTCGCCGTGCTCGTGGCCCTGCTGGCCGTGCCGATCCTGAAGCTCGGGCGCGTGCTCGACGAGCTCCGCGCCTCGATCCGCACCCTCGCCGACGGCGCCACCCCCCTGATGGACGAGGTCACGATGACCGTCTCCACCACGCACGAGCAGCTCAAGAAGGTCGACGGGATCGCCTCCAACGTCTCCGACACCACCGCGAACGTCTCGGCGCTCTCCTCGCTCGTCGCGGCCACGGTCGGCTCGCCGCTCGTGAAGGTGGCCGCCTTCTCCTACGGCGTCCGCTCGGCCTTCGCCCAGCGGCAGAGGACGCCCCGCGCCTCCGGCCGCCGCAGCCGCTGACCGGCACGTCCGGCAGCAACCAAGGAAGGGAAACCGTCGTGAAGCGCATCGTGTGGCTGTCGGTGGGCGTGGCGCTCGGCGCCGTCGCCTACCAGAAGATCGCCGCGGCCCGTTCGCTCGCCTCACCCGGGGGCATCAACCGGGCCGTCGCCTCGCTCGCGGACAGCGTGGCCCACTTCGCGGACCAGGTGCGCGCAGGGATGGCCGAGCGCGAAGGCGAGCTGCGCCAGGGCCTCGGCCTGCAGGACTAGCTGCCGCGCCTAGAATTGATGAAGGCATCCGGGCCCACCAGTGCCCGGATCTGCTGGCCGTCCGGCGCCGCGGCGCGCCGCGTCCACTCGTAGAGAAGGTTGAAGAACACGCCCATGAAGTCGCACGAGATCACCCGACGCTGGATCGACTACTTCGTCAGCAAGGGACACACGGCGGTGCCCTCGGCATCGCTCGTCTCGAGCGACCCCTCCCTGCTGTTCACGGTGGCGGGCATGGTCCCCTTCATCCCGTACCTCACCGCCCGCGAGGAGCCGCCCTTCCCGCGCGCGACCAGCGTCCAGAAGTGCATCCGCACCGGGGACATCGAGGAGGTCGGCAAGACCGCCCGCCACGGCACGTTCTTCCAGATGTGCGGCAACTTCTCCTTCGGTGACTACTTCAAGGAGGACGCGATCCGCTTCGCGTTCGACCTCCTGACGAAGGGCGTCGACGACGGCGGCTACGGCCTGCCCGCCGAGAAGCTGTGGGTCACCGTCTACGAGGACGACGACGAGGCGGCCAACCTCTGGCTGGCGCACACCTCGATTCCCGCCGAGCGCATCCAGCGCATGGGCAAGAGCGACAACTACTGGTCCACCGGCCAGCCCGGCCCCGCCGGGCCCTGCTCCGAGATCTACTACGACCGTGGCCCCGCCTACGGCATCGAGGGCGGCCCCGCCGCGGACGACAACCGGTACATCGAGATCTGGAACCTCGTGTTCATGCAGTACCAGATCGAGAACGTGCGCTCGAAGGTCGACTTCGACATCGTCGGAGAGCTGCCCAAGAAGAACATCGACACCGGCCTGGGCATGGAACGCCTCGCGATGATCCTCCAGGGCGTCGAGAACATGTACGAGACCGACCAGGTCCGCCCCGTGATCGACAAGGCGGCCGAGCTCTCGGGCAAGGAGTACACCTCCGCCGAGGCCGCCGACGATCCGCACCACGCCGACGACGTCCGCATGCGCGTCGTCGCCGACCACGTCCGCAGCGCGCTCATGCTCATCGCCGACGGGGTGACGCCCTCGAACGAGGGCCGTGGCTACGTGCTGCGCCGCCTCATCCGGCGCGCTGTCCGCGCGATGCGCCTCCTCGGCGTCGACAGGCCCGTGCTCCCTGCGCTCCTGCCGGCCTCCCGCGATGCCATGAAGGGCGTCTACCCGCAGGTCGAGAAGGACTTCGACCGCATCAGCCGGATCGCGTACGGCGAGGAGAAGGCGTTCCTGCGCACGATTGCCGCCGGCACCGCGCGCCTCGACGAGGCCGTGAAGGCCTCGAAGTCGGCTGGCTCGCCCCTCTCCGGCGAGGAGGCCTTCACGCTCCATGACACCTACGGCTTCCCCATCGACCTGACCCTCGAGATGGCCGAGGAGGCCGGGGTCTCCGTCGACGAGACCGCCTTCCGGGCGCTCATGGAAGACCAGCGCCAGCGCGCCCGCAAGGACGCCAAGGAGAAGAAGTCCGGCCACGCCGACCTGACGCTGTTCCAGGAGCTGCACGCCGCCGGGGACACCGTCTTCACCGGCTACACGGAACTCGGCGGCGAGTCCCGGATCCGCGGCCTCGTCGCCGGCGGCTCCCGCGTGGACCGCGCGTCGGCGGGCGAGGAAGTGGAGATCGTCCTCGAGGAGACCCCGTTCTACGCCGAGGCGGGCGGCCAGGCGGCCGACCGTGGCCTCATCAGCGCCGACGGCGTCCTCGTCGAGGTGCTCGACGTCCAGCGCCCGATCAAGGGCCTGTCGGTCCACAAGGCGATCGTGCGGGAGGGCGAGCTGAGCGCCGACGCCCTGGTGCGCACCGCCGTCGACCGCGAACGGCGCCACGGCGCCGAGCAGGCGCACACCGCAACGCACCTCGTGCACGCCGCCCTGCGCCAGATCCTCGGCCCGGAGGCGGTCCAGCGCGGCTCGTTCAACAAGGCCGGCTACCTCCGCTTCGACTTCGCCTGGGGCGAGCAGCTCTCCGGCGCGGCCAGGAGCGAGATCGAAGAGGTGGCCAACCTCGCGATCCGCGACAACTTCTCCGTCAACACCGCCGAGATGCCGCTCGCCGAGGCGAGGGCGGCGGGGGCCATGGCCCTGTTCGGCGAGAACTACGGCTCCCGCGTGCGCGTGGTCGAGATCAACGGTCCGTGGTCGATGGAGCTGTGCGGCGGCACCCACGTCGGCACCACCGCGCTCATCGGCAGCCTGACGCTGCTCGGCGAGCAGTCGGTCGGCTCGGGCAACCGCCGCGTGGAGGCCTACGTGGGCCTCGACGCGTTCCGCCACCAGGCGGCGGAGCGGGCGCTCGTGTCCGAGCTCAGCGAGATGTTCAAGGTGCCCTCGGCGCAGCTCACCGACCGCATCTCCGCGACGCTCGAGAAGCTCAAGACGGCCGAGAAGGAGCTCGAGCGGCTCCGCAAGGAGAAGCTCGCCGCCTCCGCGGCCGCCCTCGTGGGCAGCGCGAAGGACGTCGCCGGGGTCCGCCTCATCACGCACGACGCCGGCGAGCTCGGCTCCGCGGACGAGCTGCGGGCGCTCGCGCTCGACCTCCGCGCCCGCCTCGGCTCCGGGCCGGCCGCCGTCGCGGTGGCCGGCGTCGCGAAGGGCCGCCCCGCGGTCCTCGTCGCCACCAACGAGGAGGCACGTGCTGCCGGCGTCAAGGCAGGTGCCCTCGTGCGCACCGCCGCCGGGATCCTCGGAGGAGGCGGCGGCGGGAAGGACGACGTGGCCCAGGGCGGCGGGACCGACCCGTCGAAGATCGTCGAGGCGCTGGGCGCGGTCGCGACCGCGGTCGCCCAGCGCTAGCGGGGGCCGCCTATGACTGCCCCCCATCACCCGGAACGACCCTTCCCGCGCGGCGTGCGGCTCGCCGCGGACGTGGGAACCGTGCGTGTCGGAGTCGCCGTGTGCGACCCCGACGGCATCCTCCCCACCCCGCTCAAGACCCTGTCCCGGGATCCCAAGCGCAACAGCGACATCGCCGTCCTCGCCAAGGAGGCCGCCGCCCGCGGCGCGGTCGAGGTGTTCGTCGGCCTGCCGCGGACGCTCGCGGGCCGGGAGACCCAGTCCGCGGCACTCGCGAGGTCCTTCGCCGAGCGACTGGCCGTCGCCCTCGACGCGGCTGGGACCGCCTGCGGCGTGCGGCTCGTGGACGAGAGGTTCAGCACCGTCGAGGCGGAGCGCAGCCTGCGGGCGGCCGGCATGGACGCCCGCGAGCAACGTAGAGTGGTGGACCAGATGGCGGCGGTCGGTATACTCCAGCACGCGCTGGACCTGATCCGTGGCCGCGGTGAGGCCGGCGACCCTGTGGGTGTCCCGGAGGTGCGGACTGGGGAGATCCGCAGCGACGACTCGGATGTGAGAGGCTAGCGAGAATGGACCCCCAGGACAACACGACCCCGGCCGTGCCTGACCGGCCCTTGACCCGCCGCGAGATCCGTGAGCGTGAGCGCGCCCGTCAGGAGGAGCAGCAGCGCATGCTCGCCCCGCAGCGGCGCGCCTCGACGTCCCCTCCGTCCGCCTTCCCCCGGACCGCTGCCGCCTCCGACGGGACGTCGCCGCCCGCGGATTCCGCACCCCAGCGCGGCCCGGCCGCGTCGTGGGAGACCGTGCCCTCCCAGGTCCGCCCGCCGCAGTCCGGCCGACCGTCCACGCCAGCCGCGACCTCCGAGGACCGCGCTGCCCCCTCTCCGGACGGCGGCGGTCCCCGCGCGGGGACCCCCCACGGGCGCCGTCGCGCCCGCTCCTTCGAGACGGCGGACGCGGCCGTCCCGCCCACCTCCGCGACGATGGGCTGGGGCGCCTACCCGCCGTCGTCCGGCCCGCACGCGCCCGCCTACTCCCCGCCCTCTGCGATCCCCTCCGCCGAGTCGGGCGCCCCCTCGGTGCTGCCAGCACCCGTTCCGGCGGCACGCCCCGCAGCGGATGCCTCCCTGCACCACCTCCCGTCCGAAGGCGGAGCTGCGCCCTCCGGCACGGGCGACCCGGCGGCGACGTCGTATCTCCCCGCCGTGCCCGAGGCCCAGCCCGCCACGAGGCTCGTGGACCGGGTCTCGGCGCCGTCCGAGGACGCACCGATCCGCCGCAACGTCTTCCCGGCCGCCGCTCAGGCCTTCACCCGCGGCGCGGCGGCCCCCGCCGTCCTCGAACCGGAGCCCGCACCCGCCGAGCCGGCCGGCCATCCTGCCTGGGACGGTGCACACTCCCTGGGCGTGCACGACGACGCCCACGACGCAGACTTCCTCGACGCGGCTGAGCACGGGCACCACGGCCTGGCCGTCGACGACCACCCGCTCGACATCGCCCTGCCGCTCGACGCGGGCCACGGAGTCTTCGGCGAGCCGGTCGCGCCCAAGCCCTCCCGGCGGTCCCGCCGCTTCAGGGTCGTCATCGGGCTCACCCTCGCCCTGGGCCTCTTCGTCGGAGCGGCCCTGATCGGGGTCCAGTTCCTCAAGCCGCTCCTGGGCATCGACCAGGTCAAGGACTTCCCCGGCCCGGGCTCGGGCTCGGTCGTGGTGACCGTCCAGCCCGGCTCCGGGCCTGCCGCCGTGGCCAGCACCCTCCAGCAGCAGGACGTGATCGCCGACGCGGGCACCTTCCTCAAGGCCTTTGCGGCGGCGGGCGGCGATCTCCACCCCGGTGACTACACGTTCAAGAAGGAGATGAAGGCCTCGGACGCGGCGGCGATCCTGGCCGGCTCGGACAGTGCGAAGGTGATCTACTTCGCCCTGAGCGCGGGGATGCGGGTGGGTGACTCGCTCGATGCGATCGCGAAGGCTGCCTCGGTGGACCGCAAGGACCTCGATGCGCTCAACTCCAAGCCGGGGGACTTCGGGCTGCCGGCGAAGGCGAAGAGCCTGGAGGGCTACCTGGCGCCGGGGGAGTACCGGTTCCCGGTGGGGACCTCGGCCAAGGACATCCTGGCCAAGCTGGTCTCGACCACGGTGGACGAGCTCAAGCAGGACGGCATCACCGACCCGGACCAGCAGTACCAGGTCCTGACGGTGGCGAGCATCGTGCAGGCCGAGGGCGGGCAGGCGGACTACGGGAACGTGGCCGGGGCGATCGAGAACCGGCTCAAGCCCAACGACCAGACCAACGGGCTGATCCAGTCGGATGCGACGGTGACGTACGGGCTGGGCACGAAGACCGTGCAGCTGACCGAGGCGCAGAAGCAGGACGCGTCCAACCCGTACAACACGTACGTCCATCCGGGCCTCCCGCCTGGGCCGATCGGCTCGCCGGGGTCCAAGGCCGTGGCCGCGGCGGCGCACCCGACCCCGAACGACTACCTGTACTGGGTCACGGTCAACCTCGACACGGGGGAGACGAAGTTCGCCAAGACCTACGCCGAGCACCAGGGCTACGTGGCCCAGTACGAGCAGTGGTGCACCGCCAACCCGGGCAAGTGCCAGTGACCGTGGCCCGCGCCGCCGTCCTCGGCCACCCCATCGGGCACTCGAAGTCCCCGGCCCTGCACCGCGCCGCCTACCGGGTGCTGGGCATCGACATGGAGTACGGCGCCTTCGACCTCACCGAGGACCAGCTCCCGGCCTTCGCCGCCCGCGTGCGGCGGGAGCCCGGATGGCGGGGCCTGTCGGTCACGATGCCGCTCAAGGCCGCGTTCGTGCCGCTCGTGGACCGCGTCGAGGGCCTCGCGGCCGAGCTCGGCGTGCTCAACACGGTGGTGGTCGAGGACTCGGCCGCCGGCCCAGTCCTCGTAGGGCACAACACGGACGTCCTCGGCATCACCGAGTCGTTCCGGCACGCGGGACTGGATGCCGTGAGCGATCCCGTGGTCGTCGGTGCCGGGAACACGGCCCTGGCGTCCGTCGCCGCCCTGGCGAGGCTCGGCGCCCGCCGCGTCGAGTTCCTCGCGCGTGATGCGTCACGGGCCGGGGAGGCCGCCGCGCTGGCTGCCAGGCTCGGCCTGCAGGTGGCCGTCTCGCCGCTCGAAGGGGGAGCCGCCCGGCTCGCCGCGGCAGATGCCGTCGTCAGCACCCTGCCGCCGCGCGCCGCCGACGGGCTCGCCGCGGAGCTGACTGCCGTGCCGACGGACGACGGCGCCGCGCACGTCCTGCTCGACGTCGCCTACGATCCGTGGCCCAGCCGGCTGGCCGCCGCGTGGCAGGCGCGGGGAGGCCTCGTGCTGCACGGGCTCGAGATGCTCGTCTACCAGGCCGTCGAGCAGATCGTGCTGTTCACCGGGCGGGAGGACGCCCGGTCGCAGGCCGTCATAGATGTGATGTGCGCCTCAGTGGGCGCACCCCAGCACACGGCATAGCGCCGCCGCGTGGCAGGATTGATGTCATGTTGCGTTGGTTGACGGCCGGTGAGTCCCATGGCCCGGCACTCGTAGGCATCCTCGAGGGGCTCCCCGCCGGCGTCGCCCTCACAAGCGAGGACATCCGCCAGGCCCTCGCGCGCCGCCGCCTGGGCTACGGCCGCGGCGCGCGCATGAAGTTCGAGGCCGACGAGGTCACGATCCTCGGCGGTGTGCGGCACGGCAAGACCCAGGGCGGCCCCGTGGCCATCCAGGTCGGCAACACGGAATGGCCCAAGTGGGAGCAGATCATGGCCTCCGACCCGGTCGATCCGGCCGAGCTCGAGGGCCAGGCGCGCAATGCGCCGCTCACCCGGCCTCGCCCCGGCCACGCGGACTTCACGGGCATGCAGAAGTACGGCTTCGACGAGGCCCGTCCGGTCCTGGAGAGGGCCTCCGCCCGCGAGACCGCGGCGCGCGTGGCCCTCGGCACCGCCGCGGCGGCGTTCCTCGCCGAGCTCGGCATCGAACTCGTGAGCCACACGACCCAGATCGCCGGCGTCGCCGTCCCCGACGACGCCCCGCTTCCGCTCCCCGGCGACGTCGAGGCGCTCGACGCCGACCCGCTGCGCTGCTTCCACGCCGAGACTTCCGGGGCGATGGTGGCCGAAGTGGACGCCGCCCACAAGGAGGGCGAGACCCTCGGCGGCGTCGTCGAGGTCCTCGCCTACGGCCTCCCGCCGGGCCTCGGCAGCTACGTGCACTGGGACCGGCGGCTCGACGCGCGCCTCGCCGGCGCCCTCATGGGCATCCAGGCGATCAAGGGAGTCGAGGTCGGCGACGGCTTCCGCACTGCGGCCCGGCGCGGCTCGGAGGCCCACGACGAGATCGTGCGCGAGCCGAACGGCAAGATCGTCCGCTCCACCAACCGGGCCGGCGGGATCGAGGGCGGCATGAGCATCGGCGACGTCCTGCGCGTCCGTGCCGCGATGAAGCCCATCGCCACCGTCCCGCGCGCCCTGCGCACGGTGGACGTGGCCACGGGCGAGGCCGCCAAGGCGCACCACCAGCGCTCGGACGTCTGCGCGGTGCCCGCCGCGGGCGTCGTCGCCGAGGCCATGGTCGCGCTCGTCCTCGCGCAGGCCGTCCTCGAGAAGTTCGGCGGCGACTCCGTGGGGGAGACCCGCCGCAACCTCGAGTCGTTCCTCGCCGCCATCCCGGCAGCGCTCGACTCGGTGGCGGGATGACCGCCGCCCGCGGCCGGCTGGACCGTCCCATCGTGCTGTTCGGCCCGATGGCCTCGGGCAAGAGCTCGGTGGGGGCGGCCCTCGCAGAGCTCCTCGGCGCGCGCTTCCTCGACACCGACGCCCTCGTGGTCGCCCAGCACGGGCCCATCCCCGAGATCTTCGCCGCTCACGGCGAGGAAGCGTTCCGGCAGGCCGAGGCGGACGTCATCGCACAGGTCCTCGCCCAGAGGCATCCCGAGGGGCTCGTGCTCGCCCTCGGGGAGGGTCCGTCCTGCGGCACGAGACCCGGGCACTCCTCACCGACGTGCACCGCGTGTACCTGCGGGCATCATGGGACGACGTCGCCCCGCGGCTCGTCGGCAGCGCCGACCGACCGCTGCTGCACGGCGACGCAGAGAACAGCTGGAAGGCCCTCATGGACCGCCGGCGCCCCGTCTTCGAGGCGCTCGCGACGCTGAGCGTGGACACGGGGCACAACACCGCGGCCGAAGTGGCCGCCCAGATTGCGGGCACGCTCGCGGCCGGGAGCCGCCGTGCCACCGAGGGAGTCATCGCATGAGCAGCGACGCTGGGGTCATCAAGGTCACGGGCAGCACGCCCGCCGAGAACTACGACGTCGTGGTCGGACACGGCCTGCTCGGCCGGCTCGCCCCGGTCCTCGGCGAGCGGGTGCGGCGCGTGCTGGTGATCCACCCCAGGGCGTTGAGGGCGACCGGAGACGCCGTCCGCGAGTCGCTCGAGGCCGACGGGTTCACCGCCCTCACGGCGGAGATCCCCGACGCCGAAGAGGGGAAGCACATCCAGGTCGCGGCGTTCTGCTGGCAGGTGCTGGGCCAGAACGACTTCACCCGCTCCGACGCCATCGTCTCGGTGGGCGGGGGAGCGGTCACCGACGTGGCGGGCTTCGTCGCGGCAACCTGGCTGCGCGGCGTCCGGGTGGTGCACCTGCCCACGAGCCTGCTCGGCATGGTCGACGCCGCAGTGGGCGGCAAGACGGGCATCAACACCGCCGAGGGCAAGAACCTCGTCGGGGTCTTCCACCCGCCGGCGGCCGTCCTGGCGGACCTCGACGCGCTGGCCACCCTGCCCCGCAACGAACTGCTCACCGGCATGGCCGAGGTGGTCAAGTGCGGCTTCATCGCGGACCCCGCGATCCTCGACCTCATCGAGAAGGACCCCGAGGCCGTCGCGGACCCCGCCTCGGACGTGGTGCGCGAGCTGATCGAGCGCTCCATCGCGGTCAAGGCCAAGGTCGTCTCGGCGGACCTCAAGGAGTCCGGCCTGAGGGAGGTGCTCAACTACGGCCACACCCTCGGCCACGCGATCGAGCTGGCGGAGCGCTACTCGTGGCGGCACGGCGCCGCGGTGAGCGTGGGCATGATGTTCGCCGCCGAGCTGGCGCGCAGCGTGGGACGGCTCGACGATGCCACGGCGGACCGCCACCGCACCATCCTGACCTCGCTCGGGCTGCCGACCACGTACCGCGGCGACCGCTGGCAGGCCCTCCTGGACGGCATGCGGCGGGACAAGAAGGCCCGCGGCGACCTCCTGCGCTTCGTGGTGCTCGACGACGTCGCCAAGCCCGGGATCCTCGAGGTTCCCGATGCGTCGCTGCTGTTCGCCGCTTACCAGGAGATCGCGCAGGGAGCCGCAGAATGATCAGCGACCGCCGCGAGTGGCCGGACGCGGGGTTCCCCGGCGTCGCGGTCAACCCGGAGACGTTGGACACAGAGGTCGTCGACGAGGAACGCTGTGCCGACGCCCTCGCCGCGAGCAGCGACCCCCGCGACCACGCGCTCGTCGAGCTGGCCCGCGGGCACGTCAGCGCGGCCGCGGAGATCCTCGTGGAGGCCCGCTACACCGACCCGGAGTCCTTCCGTCTGAAGGTGCTCGAACTCGACGTGCTGCGCGCCGGAAACCGCAACGACCGCGCCGTGGAGCGGGCACAGCAGCTCCTGAGCGAGTCGAAGGGCACGCCCAACGAGGCGATGGTCCTGCAGTACCTGGGCAAGATCCAGTTCTCCCGCGGGAACTACGCCGCGGCGGAGAAGGCCTTCTCCCAGGCGCTCGAGCTCCGGGTCGCCGCCTCGGCCGATGCGAGCCTCATCTACTCCTCGACGGTGGCCCTCGGGCGGGCCCGGGAGCTGCGCAGCCGCGAGCAGTGACGGCCCACGGGGCGCGCTCTGGTTAGAATGGTCTGCGGATTTGACGAGACGAACGCAACGAGAGGCGCCACGTGGCAACCACCAACGACATCAAGAACGGCACCGTGCTGAACCTGGACGGCCAGCTGTGGAACGTCATCGAGTTCCAGCACGTGAAGCCGGGCAAGGGCGGTGCCTTCGTGCGCACCAAGCTGCGCAACGTGCTCTCGGGCAAGGTCGTCGACAAGACCTTCAACGCCGGCACCAAGATCGACACCGCCACGGTGGACCGCCGTGACTTCCAGTACCTCTACAAGGACGGCGCCGACTTCGTGTTCATGGACACGGACACGTACGACCAGATCACGGTCGCCGGCGAGACCGTCGGCAACGCGGCCAACTTCATGCTCGAGAACCAGACGGTGCTCATCGCGCTGCACGAGGGCAACCCGCTCTACGTCGAGCTCCCGCCGAGCGTGACGCTCGAGATCACCTACACCGAGCCGGGCCTGCAGGGCGACCGCTCGTCCGCCGGCACCAAGCCCGCCACCGTCGAGACCGGCTACGAGATCCAGGTTCCGCTCTTCCTCGAGACCGGCACCAGGGTCAAGGTCGACACCCGTGACGGCGGCTACCTGGGACGTGTCAACGACTAGTGAGCGCCCGTGGAAAGGCCCGTGCGCGGGCCCTCGACATCCTCTTCGAGGCCGAGCAGCGCGGTGTTCCGGCGTCGGTGGCCATCCAGGGCCGCCGGGACCGGACCGAGCAGGTGATCAACCCCTACACCGTCGAGATCGTGGACGGCGTGACCGCCAGGCAGCCCCAGATCGATGAGATCTTGAGGACCTACGCGCAGGGATGGACGCTCGAGCGCATGCCCTCGGTCGACCGCATCATCCTGCGCATCGGCCTGTGGGAGCTGCTCTTCAACGACGACGTCCCGGACGCAGTCGCCGTGAGCGAGGCCGTGGCCCTGGCCCGGACCATGTCCACCGACGAGTCCCCGAGCTTCGTCAACGGGCTCCTCGGGCGCCTCCAGGAGCTCAAGCCGACGCTGCTGGCCTGACCGGCCCCAGTTCGGCGGCCGCCCGGTTCACAGCTGCGGGCGGCCGCCGGACACCCCGAGCAGCGCGTCACGTTCGCGGCCTATGCGGTCCAGGAGCTCCTGCTGGGCCGCGGCGTAGCCGCGCACGTCGCGACCGCTGAGCACGCGCTGGCGCGCCGCCGCGAGGTCCGTCGCGGTGCGGATGAATGACCGCATCGCGGGGCGCCTGCCCACGCCGCCTGCCCACCTCAGGCCCGCGCTGCGGCCCCGCGGCGTCGCGAGCATCTCGACCTCGAGGGGCGAGAACCAGCCGGCCTGGGCGTACTCCACGAGGCGCGCGTGCGTGAGCCGCGCCTCGGCCCGCCGCAGGAAGTACACCCCCAGCGCGGCCGCCCCGAACAGCGGGATCTGGACCAGGACGTAGAGGAGGAAGAAGTCCTCCCCGCCGCTGTTCCAGATGTTGTGCAGGAGCATGGCCGGGGCCAGGCCCACGAGGAACGCGCCCACGACCAGGCCCGGGCTCCAGCGCCGGGCGGCGAGCCCCATGATGAGCCCGAGCGTCCCCGTGAACATCGCGTGGGCGAACGGGGAGAGCACTCCGCGCATCGTGAAGATGACGGCCAGCGACGCGGCGGACCCGGAGGTCTCGCTGAAGAACCGGCCGAAGTAGAGGATGTTCTCCGTGAAGGCGAACCCCGCGGCGATCGTCATGCCGTAGACGATCCCGTCCACCGGCCCGTCGACATACTTATGCGCCGCGAGCATGAGGATGAGCAGACCCAGCCCCTTGGCGCTCTCCTCGACGACGGGCGCCTCGACCGTGGCCAGGAACCGCAGCGTCGCGGCGGCGCCGGAGCGCGGTCCGAAGGCGTCGAGGAACAGCGGCTGGATCAACGCCGTCGCCGCGACCGACATGACGGCGCCCCAGACGAGCGCCAGGACGATCAGTCCCCGCGGCTCGGGCTCCCAGCGGTCTACGGCGAAGACCGCAAGCAGCACGATCGCCAGCGGGAACAGGGAGAGCACGAAGCCGACCAGCAGCCCGGAGCTCCCCGTGGCCCGCAGCAGGAAGGGAACCACCACGGCCAGCCCCGCGAGCAGCGCCGCGGCACCGCCCAGCAGCAGCGCGAGCGCCCCCGGGCGCATCCGCGGCCCGCGCGCGGGCGGCAGCGCGAGCGGCGGCCACGCGCCGCCCGGCCCAGCCGCCGGCGCGGACGCCGGGGGAGTGCCCGGTGCGGGCGCCGCGGGACCCGCGGGCGCTGCAGGCGGCTGCCACGGGCGGGGCGGCGGGACGTAGCTTCCGGGCTCGGGCTGCTCCCACCGCGGCGGCTCGTTGCTCGTCATGGCCCAAGGCTAGCGCCGCCTCGATGCTTCCGGCCCGGCGGCGCGGGAGGGCGCGTGACGGCGCCCACACCGGGCGTCCGGGGCGGCGGGCCTGTGATAGCGTGGATCGACAGTTTTCCTCATTTAATTCCGTCCTGTGAGGCGGGGAAAGGGGTCTGCTGTGGCACCTGCCTCTGCAGAAGAGCGCAGCGTGAGTGCCGGCCGGGTTGTCCTCTCAGGGGGCGACATCGACCGCGCGCTGACGCGCATAGCGCACGAGATCCTCGAAGCCAACCGCGGCCCCGAAGGGATCGTCCTCCTCGGCATCCCGCGCCGGGGCTATCCTCTCGCCGTCCGGCTCGCGGCGAAGCTCGCCGCCGCCGATCCCGCGGTGGACCCGTCCGCCGTCGTCGGCCAGCTCGACATCACGATGTTCCGCGACGACCTCTCGCGGCAGCCCACCCGCCCGCCGGCCCGCACGATCCTTCCGCCCGGGGGGATCGACGACAAGGTGGTCGTGCTCGTCGACGACGTGCTGTTCTCCGGCCGCACCATCCGCGCCGCCCTCGACGCCCTCGTCGACCTCGGCCGGCCCCGCTCGGTGCGCCTGGCGGTACTCGTCGACCGCGGCCACCGCGAGCTGCCGATCCGCGCCGACCATGTCGGCAAGAACCTTCCCACCTCCCGCGCCGAGAAGGTGCGCGTGCGCCTCGCCGAGGTCGACGCCGGCTCCGGCTTCCCCGAGGACCTCGTGGCCATCGAGGGCCCCGAGGAGGCGGCACACGGATGAAGCACCTGCTCTCGACGAAGGACCTCTCGGCCGAGGACGCGATCCGCATCCTCGACACCGCCGAGGAGATGAGCGCGGTCAACTCCCGCGAGGTCAAGAAGCTGCCCGCCCTGCGCGGACGCACCGTGGTGAACCTGTTCTTCGAGGACTCGACCCGCACGCGCATCTCCTTCGAGGCCGCGGCCAAGCGGCTCTCCGCAGACGTGATCAACTTCGCCGCGAAGGGCTCGTCCGTCTCGAAGGGGGAGTCCCTCAAGGACACCGCCCAGACGCTCGAGGCCATCGGCGCCGACGCGGTCGTCCTCCGCCACTCCGCCTCCGGCGCCGCCCACCGGCTCGCCGTGACCGACTGGATCAGCGCGGCGGTGGTCAACGCGGGCGACGGGACCCACGAGCACCCGACCCAGGCACTCCTCGACGCGTTCACGCTGCGGCGCCACCTCTCCCGCCTCTCGGGCACGCCGTCCGCGGGGGCCGACCTCGCAGGCGCGCGCGTCCTGATCGTCGGCGACATCCTGCACTCCCGCGTGGCCCGCTCGGACGTGTGGCTGCTGGCCACCCTCGGGGCCCACGTGACGCTCGTCGCCCCGCCCACGCTCCTGCCGATCGGTCTCGACGGGTGGCCGTGCGAGGTCACCTACGACCTCGACGAGGCCATCGCCTCGCGCCCGGACGCCATCATGATGCTGCGCGTCCAGGCCGAACGGATGAACGCCTCCTACTTCCCCTCCACGGGCGAGTACTCCCGCCGCTGGGGCCTCGGCGACGAGCGGTTCGCCCGCCTGTCGGAGCTGGGCCTGAAGGACACCGTCATCCTGCACCCGGGGCCGATGGTCCGAGGGCTCGAGATCTCCTCGGCCGCCGCGGACTCCGAGCGGTCCCAGGTCCTCAAGCAGGTCGCGAACGGTGTCTCCGTGCGCATGGCCGTGCTCTACCTGCTGATGTCCGGCGGATCCGCGGGCTACCCCGCGGCCGCCCCCGAGCTGAAGGAGACAGCCTCATGACGGCTTCGCCGCGCTACCTCGTCCGGGGCGCCTCCCTGTACGGCGAGACCTCCGCCGACCTCCTCATCGCCGACGGCGTGATCGCCGGGGTCGGGTCCGGACTCGACGCCTCCGGCGCCACCGTGGTCGACGCCGACGGCCTGGTCGCGCTGCCCGGGCTCGTCGACGTCCACACGCACCTGCGCGAGCCGGGCCGTGAGGACGCCGAGACCGTCGAGACGGGATCGAAGGCCGCCGCCCTGGGCGGCTACACGGCCGTGCACGCGATGGCCAACTCGAATCCGGTCGCCGACACCGCGGGCGTGGTCGAGCAGGTCGCACACCTCGGACGCCGCGCCGGCTGGGCGGACGTGCGTCCCGTCGGGGCCGTGACCGTGGGCCTGAAGGGCGAGCGGCTCGCGGAGCTCGGCGCCATGGCCGAGTCCGCCGCGGCCGTGCGGATGTTCTCCGACGACGGCATGTGCGTCCACGACCCGGTCCTCATGCGCCGTGCCCTCGAGTACGTCAAGGCCCTCGACGGCGTCGTCGCCCAGCACGCGCAGGAACCGCGGCTCACCGCGGGCGCGCAGATGAACGAGGGCGCCGTGTCCTCGGTCCTCGGCCTCCCGGGCTGGCCCGCGGTCGCGGAGGAGAGCATCATCGCCCGCGACGTCCTCCTCGCCCAGCACGTGGGATCGCGCCTGCACGTGTGCCACGTCTCGACCGCCGGGTCGGTCGAGATCATCCGCTGGGCCAAGGCCCGCGGCATCGACGTGACGGCGGAGGTCACCCCGCACCACCTGGTGCTCACCGACGAGCTCGTGCGCACCTACGATCCGGTGTACAAGGTCAATCCGCCGCTGCGGACGCACGACGACGTCGAGGCGCTCCGCGCGGCCCTCGCCGACGGCACCATCGACGTCGTGGGGACCGACCACGCCCCCCACCCGAGCGAGCACAAGGAGTGCGAGTGGGTGCAGGCCGCGATGGGGATGACGGGCCTCGAGACGGCGCTCTCGGTGGTCCAGCTGGCGATGGTCGAGACCGGCCTCATGGGCTGGCGGGACGTGGCCCGCGCGATGTCCGAGGCACCCGCAAAGATCGGCCGGGACAGCGACCACGGCCGTCCGCTCGCCGAGGGCGAGCCCGCGCACCTGGTCCTCGTGGACCCGGCCGCCCGGTGGACGGTGGACCCGGCTGCCCAGGCCACCAAGGGCCGCAACTCGCCCTTCGCGGGCCGCGAGCTGCCCGGACGGGTCATCGCGACCTTCTACGCCGGCCATCCGACGGTGCTCGACGGCGCGCTCAACGCCCCGCACCCCGCGTTCGCCGGCGCGCACGCAGGGGAGCGCTGATGGACCGCCTCGGACCGGGCCTGGCGATGCTCGCCCTGGCCGTGGTCCTCGCCGGCCTCATGTGGCGTGGATGGCGCGGGCGGCTCAGACGGCAGTCCGGGATCCCGGCGCCCCGTCCGGTCCCGGCGGACGCCGGCGCCGAGCGCTACCGATGCAGCGGCCAGTACGTCGTCACGACCACGGCGGGGGACTGGCTGGACCGCGTGGCCGCCCACGGCCTCGGAGTGCGGACAGGGGCGGACGCCGTGGTCCTCGACGACGGCGTGGCCTTCGACCGGTCGGGCGCCAGTGCCGTCTTCATCCCGCGTGAGGACCTGCAGGATGTAGGCCTCGCCTCCGGGATGGCCGGGAAGTTCGTCGAGAAGGACGGCCTTGTCGTCGTCGGCTGGCTCCTCGGGGAGACCGCCGTCGAGACGGGGTTCCGACCCCGCTACGCCGAAGAGAAGAACGCCCTCGTGGCAGCAATCGAGAATGTGATGGGTTCCGCGGCCGGACGCGCCGCGGGTCAGGGAAAGAGTGAGCAGTGACTGAGAACGCCACCAGCGTGCCAGAGGCAGGGACAGCGGCAGCCGCAGGCGGCCCGGCGCAGGGCACCAGGACGCGGCAGCCCGCCGTCCTCGTGCTCGAGGACGGGACGACGTTCCGCGGCCACAGCTACGGCGTCGTGGGAACCACCTTCGGCGAGGCCGTCTTCGCGACCGGCATGACCGGGTACCAGGAGACGATCACCGATCCGTCCTACGCGCGGCAGATCGTCGTCCAGACCGCGCCGCACATCGGCAACACCGGAGTGAACAGCGAGGACGCCGAGTCCCGCCGCATCTGGGTCGCCGGCTACGTGGTCCGCGACCCCGCGCGCCGACCGTCCAACTGGCGCAGCGAGCGCAGCCTGGACGAGGAGCTCGAGGCCCAGGGGATCGTCGGCATCCAGGGTGTCGACACGCGCGCGATCACCCGCCACCTGCGCGAGCACAAGACGATGCGCGCCGCCATCTTCTCAGGCGACGCCGCGCGCCGCCCCGACCAGGAGCTGCTCGAGGACGTGCGCGCGAGCGCGCCCATGGAGGGAGCCCGCCTGGCCGAGGAGGTCAGCGTGGACACCGCCTACACGGTCGAGCCGGCCGAGCACGGCTGGGAGGGCGAGCCCCGCTTCACGATCGCGGCCATCGACCTCGGCATCAAGGCCATGACCCCCCACCGCTTCGCCGAGCGGGGCGTCCGGGTGCATGTGCTCCCCGCCACCGCGACCATCGAGGACGTGCGGGCCGTCGGCCCCGACGGCTTCTTCATGTCCAACGGCCCGGGCGACCCGGCCACGGCGGACGCCCAGGTGCGCCTGCTGCGCTCGGTGCTCGATGAGAAGCTGCCCTACTTCGGCATCTGCTTCGGCAACCAGATCCTCGGCCGGGCCCTCGGCTTCGGGACGTACAAGCTGCGCTACGGCCACCGCGGGATCAACCAGCCCGTCATGGACCGCCGCACCGGCAAGGTCGAGATCACGAGCCAGAACCACGGCTTCGCCGTCGACGCCCCGCTCGAGGGCGCGACGACGGCGCCGGAGGAGCGCTACGGCCGCGTCGAGGTCTCCCACATCAGCCTCAACGACCAGGTCGTCGAGGGCCTCGCGTGCCTCGACATCCCGGCGTTCTCCGTCCAGTACCACCCCGAGGCCGCGGCCGGCCCGCACGACGCCGCGTACCTGTTCGACCGCTTCATCGACCTGATGGAGTCGTCGTCCGCGAGCACCAAGACCCCTGAGACCGAGGAAGCGAAGAAGTAATGCCCAAGCGCACAGACCTGAAGAGCGTCCTGGTCATCGGCTCCGGCCCGATCGTGATCGGCCAGGCCGCAGAGTTCGACTACTCCGGCACGCAGGCCATCCGGGTGCTCAAGGAGGAGGGCCTGCGGGTCATCCTCGTCAACTCGAACCCCGCCACGATCATGACCGACCCGGAGCTCGCGGACGCGACCTACGTCGAGCCCATCACCCCGGACGTCGTGGAGAAGATCATCGCCAAGGAGCGCCCGGACGCGGTCCTGCCGACCCTCGGCGGACAGACCGCCCTCAACACGGCGATCGCGCTCGACAAGAACGGCGTGCTCGAGAAGTACGGCGTCGAGCTCATCGGCGCGAACGTCGACGCGATCGAGCTCGGCGAGGACCGCGAGAAGTTCAAGGGCGTCGTCGAGCGCTGCGGCGCGGAGAGCGCCCGCAGCCACATCGTCCACACCATGGACGAGGCGCTCACGGCCGTCGAGGACCTCGGCTACCCCGTCGTGGTCCGCCCCTCCTTCACGATGGGCGGCCTCGGCTCCGGCATGGCCTACAACGAGGAGGACCTGCACCGCATCGCCGGCGCCGGCCTCCAGTACAGCCCGACCACCGAGGTGCTCCTCGAGGAGAGCATCCTCGGCTGGAAGGAGTACGAGCTCGAGATGATGCGCGACAAGAACGACAACGTCGTGGTCGTGTGCTCGATCGAGAACTTCGACCCCGTCGGCGTGCACACCGGAGACTCGATCACCGTCGCGCCGGCACTGACGCTCACCGACCGCGAGTACCAGAAGCTGCGCGACGTCGCGATCGCCGTCATCCGCGAGGTCGGCGTGGACACGGGCGGGTGCAACATCCAGTTCGCGGTCGACCCCGCCACCGGGCGCGTCGTCGTGATCGAGATGAACCCGCGCGTCTCCCGCTCCTCCGCCCTGGCCTCCAAGGCCACCGGCTTCGCGATCGCCAAGATCGCCACGAAGCTCTCCCTCGGGTACACGCTCGACGAGATCCCGAACGACATCACCCAGAAGACGCCGGCCAGCTTCGAGCCGACGCTCGACTACGTGGTCGTCAAGGTTCCGCGCTTCGCGTTCGAGAAGTTCCCCGCCGCCGACCCGACCCTCACCACGACCATGAAGAGCGTCGGCGAGGCGATGGCCCTCGGCCGCAACTTCACCGAGGCCCTGCAGAAGGCGCTCCGTTCCCTCGAGCAGAAGGGCGCCCAGCTCGACTTCTCGCCGGTCCCGGACTACGAGGTCGCCGAACTCGTCGAGCAGGCCAAGCGCCCCACCACGCAGCGCCTCGCCCAGGTGCAGCGTGCCCTCCTCGGCGGCGCGACCGTCGAGGAGCTGTTCGAGGCGACGAAGATCGATCCCTGGTTCCTCGACCAGCTCGTCCTCCTGAACGAGATCGCGGCGGAGATCAAGGCCGCCCCGGCGCTCACCGAGGAGGTGCTCCGGCTCGCCAAGCGCCACGGCTTCTCGGACGAGCAGATCGCGGCGCTGACCCACTCCTCGGAGGCCGTGGTCCGCGGCGTGCGCCAGGCGCTCGGGGTCCGCCCGGTGTACAAGACCGTGGACACGTGCGCGGCCGAGTTCGCCGCGTACACCCCGTACCACTACTCGTCCTACGACGAGGAGGACGAGGTCGAGCTCCACAAGAAGCCCTCCATCATCATCCTCGGCTCCGGCCCCAACCGGATCGGCCAGGGCATCGAGTTCGACTACTCGTGCGTCCACGCCACCATGGCGCTGCGCAAGGCCGGCTACGAAACCGTCATGGTCAACTGCAACCCCGAGACCGTCTCCACCGACTACGACATCTCCACGCGCCTGTACTTCGAGCCGCTCACGCTCGAGGACGTGCTCGAGGTCATCGCCGCGGAGGAGCGCACGGGCGGCGTCATCGGGGTGTTCGTCCAGCTCGGCGGCCAGACGCCCCTCAAGCTGGCCCAGCAGCTCGCCGACGCGGGCGTGCCGATCCTCGGCACCTCGCCCGAGGCGATCGACCTCGCCGAGCACCGCGGCGCCTTCGCCAAGGTGCTCGACGACGCCGGCCTCGTCGCGCCGAAGAACGGCACCGCCGTCTCCTTCGAGGAGGCGCGGCGCATCGCGGACGAGATCGGCTACCCGGTCCTCGTGCGGCCCTCGTACGTGCTCGGCGGCCGCGGCATGGAGATCGTCTACGACGAGCCCAACCTGCGCCGCTACATCGACAACGCGACCGAGATCACCCCGGACCACCCGGTCCTGATCGACCGCTTCCTCGAGGACGCGATCGAGATCGACGTCGACGCCCTCTACGACGGCACCGACCTGTACCTGGGCGGGATCATGGAGCACATCGAGGAGGCCGGCATCCACTCCGGCGACTCCGCGTGCGTGCTGCCGCCGGTCACCCTCGGCACCGACGTGGCCGAGCGCGTCCGGGCCGCCACCGAGGCGATCGCCGAGGGCGTCGGCGTCCGCGGGCTCATCAACATCCAGTTCGCCCTCGCCGCGGACGTCCTCTACGTGCTCGAGGCCAACCCGCGCGCCTCCCGCACCGTGCCGTTCGTCTCGAAGGCCACCGGCGTCCAGCTCGCCAAGGCCGCCGCCCTCATCGGCACGGGCGTGACGATCAAGCAGCTGCGCAGCGCGTACCGCATGCTGCCCGAGACCGGCGACGGCGCGGTGCTGCCCGAGAGCGCGCCCGTGGCCGTGAAGGAGGCCGTGCTCCCGTTCAGCCGCTTCCGCACGCCCGAGGGCACGGTCGTGGACAGCCTGCTCGGTCCGGAGATGCGCTCCACCGGCGAGGTCATGGGCATCGACAAGCACTTCGACACGGCGTTCGCCAAGAGCCAGGCCGCGGCAAACAGCTCGCTGCCGACCTCTGGCCGGGTGTTCGTCTCGGTGGCCAACCGGGACAAGCGCTCGATCATCATGGCGGTGAAGAAGCTCTCCGACCTCGGCTTCGAGATCCTCTCCACGGGCGGCACCGCCGCCGTGCTCAACCGCAACGGCATCAGCGCCACGGTGGTGCGCAAGGTCAGCGACGGCGGCGAGGGCACGATCGTGGACCTGATCAACGACGGCAAGGTCGACATGGTCTTCAACACGCCCTCGGGCGGCGCCGCGCGCGGCGACGGCTACGAGATCCGGGCCGCCGCCACGTCGGTGGGGAAGCCCTGCATCACGACGGTCGCGGAGTTCAACTTCGCGGTCCTCGCGATCGAGGCCATGCGCAGCTTCGAGTGGGACGTGACGAGCCTGCAGGAGCACGCCGCCTCGGTCCGCGGCGCATCGGCTGCGCCGGCCGAGCTGGCCGCGGAGCCGGCCCGTGCCTGAGCCCGCCGGCCTCCCGGTGGGCCGCTCGCCCTTCGGCGAGCGGCTCGCCGGGGCCATGGCCGCCAGGGGCCCGCTGTGCGTCGGGGTCGACCCGCACCCGTCGCTGCTGGCCGCCTGGGGGCTGACGGACGACGCCGAGGGCCTCCGCCGCTTCTCGGCTGCGGTCCTGGAGGGGGTCGCCGACGTCGCTGCGGCGCTCAAGCCGCAGGTCGCCCTCTACGAGCGCCACGGCTCGGCCGGGATCGCGGCGCTCGAGGAGCTCCTCGCGGCCTCGGCCGACGCCGGACTGCTCACGATCGCCGACGCGAAGCGCGGGGACATCGGCTCCACCATGGCGGCGTACGCCGAGGCCTGGCTGGGGGAGGGGTCCCCGCTCGCGGCGGATGCCGTCACCCTCAGCCCGTATCTCGGGTTCGAGTCGCTGCGTCCCGCGCTCGACACCGCCGCGGAGACCGGCCGCGGCGTGTTCGTGCTCGCGCTGACCTCCAACCCCGAGGGCGCCTCGGTCCAGCACGTGGGCGGCGAGGCCTCCGTGGCCCGCCGCATCGTGGACGCCGCGGCCGCGGAGAACCGCCGGTACGCGGGAGCTGAACGGGGCCACGGCTCCGTGGGCCTCGTGGTGGGCGCTACGGTCGGGGACGCCATCGGCCGCCTCGGCCTCGACCTGGCCGCGATGGGCGGCCCGATCCTCGCCCCGGGCCTCGGCGCCCAGGGAGCCACCCCCGCAGTCCTGAAGGAGACGTTCGGGGCCGCCTACACGCGGGTGCTGGGGACGTCCAGCCGGGACATCCTCGCGGGCGGCCCCGGGCCGCAGGGGGTGCGGGCCCGTGCGGAGCGGACCCTCGAGGGCTTGCGGGGCTGAGTCGCGCCGGTCTACGTTCTAGGGGAGTCCGCGTGCCGCTGTGGCCGCGGGCTCCCGAGCGATCCGGGCGAGCACGGAGGCGGCGCAGTGGCCTTGGAACCCCTGACACCCGAGGAGAGGCGCGCGGCACTGGGGAAGGCGGTCGAGGCGCGCGGGACCCGTTCGCGCGCCAAGGCAGCGCTCCAGTCGGGTGAGCTGACAGTGGAGGAGCTCCTCGCCCAGGCGGACCTCGACGAGGCGCTCGCACGGCTGAGGGTCACCGAGATGCTCGAGTCCCTCCGCGGCATCGGACCGGTGCGCGCCCGGGCGATCCTCGCCACACTCGGCATCGCTCCGAGCCGCCGGCTCAGGGGCCTCGGCGTCCACCAGCGGCGGGCGCTGGTAGATTTTCTGGCAGGCTGAAGCATGCCCGGGGCGCCCCGGGCTGAGACGAAGGGACAGCGTGGAGCACGCACAGGGCCAGAGGGCCGCAACCGAGGCCGGGCACGGCGGGCTGACCGTCCTCGCGGGACCCACCGCTGTGGGCAAGGGCACGGTCTCGACCTACATCCGGGACACCTATCCGGAGGTGTGGCTCTCGGTGTCGGCCACGACCCGCGCCCCGCGCGAGGGCGAGGTCGACGGGGTGCACTACTACTTCGTGGGCCCCACCGAGTTCGAGCGGCTCGTCGCCGAGGGTGCATTCCTTGAGTGGGCCGTGGTCCACGGGCAGAACCGCTACGGCACGCTGCGCCGCACCGTCCAGGAGGCGATCGCCGCCGGGAAGCACGTCCTGCTCGAGATCGACCTCCAGGGCGCGCGGCAGGTGAAGGCAGCGATGCCGGACGCGCAGTTCGTGTTCCTGGCCCCTCCGAGCTGGGACGAAATGGTGCGCCGGCTGCGCGGGCGCGGCACCGAAACGGCCGAGGAACAGCAGCGCCGGCTCGAAACGGCTAAAATAGAGCTCGCTGCCGAGCCCGAGTTCGACGTCACCGTCGTCAATGACGACGTGAAGCGCGCGGCAGATGAGCTTGTGTCACTCATGGGACTGACGCCGCACGCCCGGCCCGCGTCGCGCTAGCGCGCCGGCCATCCGCTACGAAAGAGCATTGGAGACCAACTGTGTCCTCGACCCCCGAAGGCATCATCAACCCGCCGATCGACGACCTCCTCACGAAGTCCGACTCCAAGTACGGCCTCGTGATCTTCGGCGCGAAGCGTGCCCGGCAGATCAACGCCTACTACGCCCAGCTGCACGAGGGCCTGTTCGAGTACGTCGGCCCGCTCGTCGACACCCGCCTGAATGAGAAGCCGCTCTCCATCGCCCTGCGCGAGATCAACGAGGGTCTCCTCGTCGCAACCCCCGCCGCCGAGGAAGAGGCCCCCGCGGAGTCCGAGGACCAGTAGGGGCCGGGAGCCAGGAGGAGGTCGGCTGCGTGCGCGTGGTCCTGGGGGTCGGCGGCGGGATCGCCGCGTACAAGGCGGCCCTGCTGCTGCGGCTGTTCACCGAGGCCGGGCACGACGTCACCGCGGTGCCCACCGAGGCCGCGCTCAGCTTCGTCGGCAAGGCGACGTGGGAGGCCCTCTCGGGCAAGCCGGTCCGCACCGACGTCTTCGAGGCAGTCGAGACCGTCAACCATGTGCGCCTCGGCCACGAGGCCGATCTGGTGGTCGTGGCCCCCGCGACCGCTGACCTGCTCGCCCGCGCCGCGGGCGGCCACGCCGACGACCTCCTGACCACCACGCTCCTCATGGCCCACTGCCCGGTGCTGCTCGCGCCGGCCATGCACACCGAGATGTGGCAGCATCCTGCCACCCGGGCCAACGTGGCGCTCCTGCGCGAGCGGGGGGTGAACGTCCTCGAGCCCGCCTCCGGGCGCCTCACGGGCGCGGACTCGGGCCCCGGCCGGCTCCCGGAGCCGGAGGAGATCTTCGGCGCCGCCCTCGCCCTCGTGGGCGGACCCTCGGAGGACGACGCCGGCCGCCCCGCCGGGCCGCTGGCAGGCCGCCGCGTCCTGGTCTCCGCGGGCGGCACCCGCGAACCCCTCGACCCCGTGCGCTTCCTCGGCAACCGCTCCTCCGGCAAGCAGGGCGCCGCCCTCGCGCGCGCGGCCGCGGACGCGGGCGCCGACGTCACCCTGGTCGCCGCCCACATGGACGTCCCGGCGCCCGAAGGCGCCCGGGTCGTCAGCGTGGGGTCTGCGCTCGACCTGCGCGAGGCCATGCTCGCCGAGGCCCCGGGCGCCGACGTCGTCATCATGGCCGCCGCGGTGGCCGACTTCCGCCCCTCCGAGCCGCAGGCCAGCAAGATCAAGAAGCGCGACGACGCCGCCGATCCCGTCATCACCCTCGTCCGCAACCCCGACGTCCTGGTGGAGCTCGTGCAGCGGCGGAACGACGCCGAGCCCGGCCAGCTGATCGTGGGCTTCGCCGCAGAGACCGGCGACGACGCCTCGAGCGCCCTCGACTACGGCAGGGCGAAGCTCGCCCGCAAGGGGTGCGAGCTGCTCGTCCTCAACGAGGTCGGCGACGACGCGACGGGGTCGGAGCGCGTCTTCGGCCGGGACAGCAATTCCGTGCTCATCCTCGCCCGCGATGGCGAGCCCGAGCACGCGGCGGGCAGCAAGGACGAGGTGGCGGCCGCCGTCGTGCGCCGGATCACCTGTGAGCTCGCCGCCCGCACGACCCAGTAGAGTGGACCAGTGACCCACGCTCCCGATTCCGGCACCACTGCCCTGCGCCTCTTCACCTCCGAATCCGTGACCGAGGGGCATCCCGACAAGATCTGCGACCAGATCAGCGACTCCATCCTCGACGCGCTCCTCGCGGCCGACCCGGAGTCCAAGGTCGCGGTGGAGACGATGGCCACCACCGGCCTGGTCCACGTCGCGGGCGAGGTCACCACGGACGCGTACGTCGAGATTCCGCAGATCGTGCGCAACACCATCCTCGGGATCGGCTACGACTCCTCGGCCAACGGCTTCGACGGCGCGCGGTGCGGCGTTTCGGTCTCGATCGGCCAGCAGTCCTCCGACATCTTCGACGGCGTGTTCAACTCCCTCGAGTCCCGCGAGGGCACGATGGAGGACGAGTACGACCTCCAGGGCGCCGGCGACCAGGGCATCATGTTCGGCTATGCCTCGGATGAGACGGCCACTTACATGCCCACGCCGATCTGGCTCGCCCACCGCCTCTCCGAGCGCCTGACCGAGGTGCGCAAGAACGGCGAGCTCGCGTACCTGCGGCCCGACGGCAAGACCCAGGCGACCGTGGGCTACGACGGCGACCGCCCCGTGAGCGTCGAGACCATCGTCATCTCGAGCCAGCACGCCGAGGGCACCGACCTTGCCACCCTGCGCGCCGACCTCGCGGACCACGTGGTCAAGCCTGTCCTGGCCCTGGCCGAGCTGGAATCGGACCATGTTCGCAGCATCCTCAACCCCGCCGGCGCCTTCATCATCGGCGGCCCCGTCGGAGACGCCGGCCTGACCGGCCGCAAGATCATCGTCGACACCTACGGCGGGTTCGCGCGCCACGGCGGCGGGGCCTTCTCCGGCAAGGACCCGTCGAAGGTGGACCGCTCCGCCGCCTACGCGATGCGCTGGGTCGCGAAGAACGTCGTCGCCGCGGGCCTCGCGCGGCGCGCCGAGATCCAGGTGGCCTACGCGATCGGGCAGGCCCGCCCCGTGGGGATCTATGTCGAGACGTTCGGCACCGAGAGCGTGGACCCGCTGCGCATCAGCGCGGCCGTGAGCGAGGTCTTCGACCTGCGACCACGGGCCATCATCGAGGCGCTCGACCTCAAGCGCCCCATCTACGCCAAGACCGCCGCCCATGGTCACTTCGGCCGCGAGGAGCCGGACTTCACCTGGGAGCGGCTGGACCGCGTCCAGGATCTGAAGGACTTCTTCGGGGCGTGAGCCGCGTCAGGCGCGGGCGATGAGCGCGAGCCAGCAGCCCGCCGAGCCCGTCCAGCCGTCGCTGCTGACCGGCTTCCCGCTGCCCGAGCAGGCCCAGCCCGGTCCGCGGCCGGCGCGTGAGCTGCCGGTGGCGCGCGTGTGCGTCGAGTCCCCGCTGCCCCAGCTGGACCGGCTCTTCGACTACCTCGTGACGGAGGAGCTGGACAACGCGGCCACGCCGGGCGTGCGCGTCAAGGTCCGCATCGCCGGCCGCGAGCATGTCGGGTTCCTGCTCGAACGGCGCGATTCGTCCGACGCCGGAGTGCGGCTCTCGCCGCTGGGCGCCGTGCTCTCGCCGCTGCCCGTCCTGGCTCCCGAGATCGCCGAGCTCGCCTCCGCCGTCGCCGAGCGGTGGGGCGGCGCCCTCGGCGATGTCCTGCGCTTCGCCGTCCCGCCGCGGGCCGTCAAGGTCGAGGCCGAGTTCGCCGCGCGGGCCGGGGAGGCCGCCGGGCCCGCACCCGAGCCGCCGGCCGCGCCGCGCGCCGACGCCGGCTGGAGCGAGCTGAACCCCGGCAGCGCGTTCCTGCGCCACGTGGCGGCCGGCGGGAGCCCGCGGGCCGTCCTGCAGACCGCCCACGGCTACGGGCCCGACGCGTGGCCGCACACCATCGCCGCTGCCGTGGCGGCCGCACGCTCCTCGGGGCGGGGAGCCCTCGTAGTGGTCCCCGACCGGCGGGACCTCGACCGGATGCACGCGGCGCTCCAGGCTGCGCTCCCCGGCGAACCGGCCGTGAGGCTCTCGGCGGAGGACGGCCCCAGCGCCCGTTCCCGGGCCTTCCTCGAGCTCCTCACCGGCAGGGCGCGGATCGCGGTGGGGACCCGCGGGGCCGTGTTCGCCCCCGTGCAGGACCTCGGGCTCGTGGTCTGCTGGGACGACGGCGACGACCTGTACCTCGAGCCGCGGGCGCCCTACTTCCACGCCCGCGAGGTCCTGCTCCTGCGCGCCGACCAGGCCGGCTGCGCGGCGCTGCTCGCGGGCCACGCCGTCTCGGTCGAGGCCCAGAGACTGGTCGAGTCGGGCTGGCTGCAGCGCATCGCTCCGGGCAGGGCGGCGCTGCGCGCCTCCACGCCCCGGATCACGAGCACGGCGGACAGCATCGAATCCGCGCGCGACCCGCTCGCCCGCGTCGCGCGGCTGCCCCACGCGGCCTGGCAGGCGGCCCGCGAGGCCCTCGCCGAGGGCCCGGTGCTCGTGCAGGTGGCCCGGGCGGGCTACGCCCCGTCGCTCGCCTGCGAGCGCTGCCGCGAGCCGGCGCGGTGCCGGCACTGTTCCGGGCCGCTCGCCGAGCAGCCCTCGGGCCGCGAGCGCCTCGTGGCCTGCCGGTGGTGCGGGACACCCGAGCTCGCCTTCTCCTGCCGCGTCTGCGGAGCCCACGCCCTGAGGCGCACCGCGATCGGCGCCCTGCGCACGGCCGAGGAGCTCGGCCGAGCCTTCCCCGGAGCGGTCGTGGTCACCTCGGCCGGCGACTCAGTCAAGTCCGAGGTCCCGGGGTCGCCGGCCCTCGTCGTGGCCACGGTGGGGGCCGAGCCCCTGGCGCCCGAGGGCTATGCCGCCGCGCTCCTCCTCGACGGGGAGGCGCTCCTGCGCCGGGAGAGCCTGCGCGCGCCCGAGGAGGCCCTCCGCCGGTGGCTCAACGCCGCCGCCCTCGTGCGCCCGGCGTCGGCCGGCGGCCGGGTGGTCATCACCGCAGGGGAGAGCGAGGCGCTGGCCGCCCTCGTGCGCTGGGATCCGGCGGGGTTCGCCTCACGGGAGCTCGCCCTGCGGCGCGAGCTGTCGCTGCCGCCGGCGGTACGCACCGCGGCGGTCACCGGTGCCATGGGCGACGTCGAGGCGTTCCTCGACGTCGCGCGGGACGTGACGTCGCTGCCGGGCGTGCGCCTCGTGGGCCCCGTCCCGGGCGAGCCGGCACAGGCCCTCGCCTTCTTCCCGATTGCCGCGGGTCCGGCCGTGGCCCGCGGCCTGCACGCGGCACGGATCTCCCTCGCCGTCCGGCGCTCCGGCGGCCCGGTGACCCTCCGCATCGACGCCCCCGACCTGCTGTGAGCGACCTGCTGTGAGCAGCGTGCTGTGAGCGGGCCGGCCCACGCCCTGCAGGGCGCGGACGTGCCGCAGGGGATCAGCGGCGCCGGCTGCGCCGCGCGTGGGAGTCGATGGCCTCGCGGGCGGCGGCGAGCAGCGCCTCGGCGGAGGCGTCCCAGCTGAACGTCGCGGCCTGGGCACGGGCCTCGGCGGACGCCGCCTCCCAGGCGCCGGGGGCCTCGAGCGCGCGGACGGCGGCGGCGAAGTCGGCAGGCGAGTCAGGGTCCACGTAGGACGCCCCTGCGCCGCCGACCTCGCGGAAGATCGGGATGTCGCTCGCGACCACGGGCGTCCCCAGGCTCATCGCCTCGACGAGGGGCAGCCCGTAGCCCTCGGAGCGGGACAGGCTCACCAGCGCGGTGGTGCGCCTCAGGAGCGACTCGTAGTCCTCCTCCGACACGCCGCCGTGGAACACGACGCGGGCCCCGGCCGGGACGAGGGACTCGAGCTCGGCGCGCCGGGCCGGCGAGATCCGCGAGAGGAGGTGCAGCTCGTAGTCCGCGAGGTGCCCCATGCCCGCGATCACCGTCTCGACGTTCTTGTACGGCATGAAGGACCCCATGTACAGCAGGGTCTTCTCGGCGCCGGCCGCCGCAGGCCTCGGCTCGCGGCCGCCCTGGGGGGCGTTGCCGACGATCCGGACGGGGCGGCGGGTGAGACGCTTCTCGGACATGAGCCAGCGGGTCGTGTGGCTCACGGTGGCGACCACGTCGGCCCGGTTCAGCAGGACCCGCTGGGGCCAGTACGCGCGGTGGTACAGGCGCCACAGCACGCGCACGGGCGCGGGGAGGAACCCGGGCGGCTCGGGATGCTCGTAGTAGATGAGGTCGTGCAGGGTGAGGATGAGCGGGTACCGCCGCCCCCACGAGCCCATCGTCTGCATGGGGCAGAACATGACGTCGGGCCGGAGCCGGTTGACCTGGGCGGCGATGAACAGCTCGCGCGGAGACAGCGGGCTCGTCACCTTGACGTGGGGCACGGGCGGCAGGAGTGCGAGCTGCCGGTCGTCGCTGATCAGCATGGCAACGTCGGCCCGGCGCGCCACTGCCTCGATGAGGCTCGCGCCGAACCGGCTGATGCCGTCGTGCTGGTCCGTGCGCGTGAAGCGGGCGTCGATGAGGATCCTCATGCCGTCCTCTCGGAGATGAAGTCGGCGATCGCGGCCGCCGCCGGACCGGGCGTCTCGTAGTGGATCAGATGTCCGACCCCGGGAACCACGGTCAGGCGCGAATCGGCCAGACGCGCGTGGAAGCGCCGCACATCCGGCAGTGCGGCGATCTCGTCCCGCTCGCCCGCCACGAGCAGCACCGGAAGGTGCAGCTGGTCCGCGACCTCCGCCGCGTCGTGGGAGATCGAGGCCCGGAACGACTCCAGCAGCGAGGACCGCGCGGCAAACTCGCTGAAGTGCTCGCGGTGCTGCCCGTGGACGAAGGCCCGCAGGCCGGCGTCATGGGTCTTCGCCATGGCCTCGCTCATGAGGCGCACCACAGCGCGGCTGCGCAGCAGGGCGGTGCCCGGACGGGACGGGAGGGCGGCGGCGCCCCAGTAGTAGAACTCGGCGAGCCGGCTGAGGACGGCCTGGGGCCCCTCGAGGGCCGGTGCCGAGATCGGATTGACCAGGACGAGCCGCTCGAAGCGGCCCGGGTGCCGCGCCATGAAGTGCGCCGCGACGATGGACCCGAAGGAGTGCCCCAGCAGCACCGTGTCCCGCCCGAGGGCGAGCCCGTCAGCGAGGAAGGCGAGCCAGCGGACGTAGCCGTCGATCGAATGCTCGCCGGCCAGGACGCCGGAGGCGCCGAAGCCGGGCAGGTCCGGCATGACGAACCGCACGTCGGGGAGGGCATCGACGATCCGCAGCAGTCCGTGATGCGTGCCGCGGAAGCCATGGACCGCGAGGACGGTCGGTGCGTCGGCGCTCGGCGGTGTCCCCGGCCGGCTGACCGGCTCATAGGTGAAGACAGCCGTGGGCGCGCCCGCGACGTCGACGGTATCGAGGCGCTCCCGCGCGGCCAGCTGCTCGGACAGGAACGGCTCTGCGGCCAGCGTCATGGGGGTCATGTCCTTCTCAGTTGACGTCATCGGGGTGGGAGCCGCTCCGGAAGCCCCGGTCGAGGCCGGCGATCCGCTCCCGTTCGCCGTCGGTGAGCGCGAAGCCGAAGACGTCCGCGTTCTCGCGGATCCGCTGCGGGCTGCTCGCCTTCGGGATCACGATCGTCCCCTCCTCGAGATGCCAGCGGATCACCGCCTGGGCCACGCTCACGCCGTGCGCCTCGGCGATCCCGCGCAGCACCGGGTCCTCGAGGATGTGCCCGCGCGCGAGCGGGGACCAGGCCTCGGTGGCAACGCCGAGCTCAGCGTGGAGCGCGCGCAGCTCGCGCTGCTGGAGCCACGGGTGGAGCTCGACCTGGTTCACGGCAGGCACCTCGCCGGTCGCGTCGACGAGGCGGCGCAGGTGCTCGGGCTGGAAGTTGCTCACGCCGACGGCGCGGACCCTTCCGTCCTCGCGCAGCCGGATCAGCGCGCGATACGTGTCGACGTACAGGTCCCGGCGCGGGCACGGCCAGTGGATGAGGCACAGGTCCACCACATCCAGCCCGAGTTCGGCCTGGCTGCGGTCGAAGGCCCGCAGGGCGGCGTCGTACCCCTGGTCCGTGTTCCAGATCTTCGTGGTGACGAACAGCTCGGTGCGGTCGAGGCGGCCGGAGGGGGCGTCGTCGGACATCGCCCGGCGGACGGCGCGGCCCACGCCCGCCTCGTTGCCGTACATCGCCGCCGTGTCGAGGCTCCGGTACCCGGCCGCGATGGCGTCGCCCGCGAGCCGCTCCGCGTCCTCGGGCGGCACCTTGTACAGGCCGAACCCGAGCTGGGGGATGGCCACGCCGCGGGCAAGGGGGACCGTGGGGGAGGCGATCATGGTCTCCACCCTACCGGCGTGCCCGGCCGGATCAGCCGACCGTCCGGCAGCCGCACTAGGCGTGCTCGGTCAGCAGGGCCCTGCCGGTCGCCTCGTCGACGATGAGGTCGGTGACCAGGCGCGCGTTGAGGGCACCGCGCAGCGCCTCCGCCTTCGACGGCCCGGAGACGATGCACAGCCGCCGGGGGACCCTGCGCAGTGCCGCGAAGTCCGGGCCTGTGGCGCGGGCGTTGAGGCCGATCCCGTCGGAGGAGCCGTCCGCCCGGAAGAAGACCGTGGCCACGTCTCCCACCACGCCCTCAGCGGCGAGGGACTCGAGGTCGTCGCGGTCGAGGTAGCCGCCGGAGTACACGTGGCTGGGCACTTCGGCGCCGACCGAGCCGACGCCGAAGACCGCGAGCGACATGCGCTCCTGGACGGCGAGGACGCGGCGGACGCTGCGCTCGCGCCACATCCAGTCCTTGGTCTCGGGCCGGTCGAAGAACGCGGGGACCGGGAACTCCTCGACATCGGCGTCGAAGGCCCTCCCGAAGCGCCGCATGATCTCGCTCGCGTAGCCGAGTCCCATCGTCTGGGTGTTGGCGGCGCCGTTGAGCTGGACCACGGTCGTCCCGTGGGTGGGCTTGCGGTTGAGGTAGCGGCTCATGGCGCTCAGCGTCGAGCCCCAGGCGATCCCGATGACGGTCCTCGACGAGACGAAGGGGGTCAGCGTCCGGGCCGCGTACATCGCGACGCGGTCCAAGGTCTCCGCCTCGTTGAGGTTCTCGACCTGCGGGACCACGTGGACCGAGGACGGCGCCATGCCGAACTGCTCGGCCACCGCCGTCTCGAGCTCCACGGCCGAATCGATCGGGCTGTGGATCTGGATCTGGACGAGCCCTGACTCCCGGGCCAGAGTGAGCAGGCGCGACACGGTCGAGCGCGAGGTGCGCAGCTGGCGCGCGATCCCGTCCATCGTCAGGTCCTGCAGGTAGTACAGGCGGGCAGCGAGGAGGGCGTCCTGGTGCCGGCGGGAAATGGTCCCGGGTGAGCTTTGTCTCACAGGCGCCCGGTGCGGATCGGTCTCGGAGGGTCCCACGGCGGTCCTTTCTGCACGTTCGTGCAGACTGCTTGAACTTCTTTCGCAGCCCTTCCAAGAATAGCGGGAGCGCCACGCACAACCTAGGCCAAGGAGGTCCACGTGCCCCAGAATCCCCACCACGCCCAGCCCACCCCCGAGCAGGCGTCGCATCGCTCAAGGCCGCGCCCCACGCGAAGGTCCTGATCATCGGCGGCGGCATCAACGGCGTCGGCACTTTCCGCGATCTCGCCCTCCAGGGCGTCGACGTGGCGCTGGTGGAGCGCGGCGACTACTGCGACGGCGCCTCCGGTGCGTCCTCGCACATGATCCACGGCGGCATCCGCTACCTCGAGAATGGCGAGTTCCGGCTCGTCAACGAGTCCGTGGTCGAGCGCAACCGGCTCCTGCGGATCGCCCCGCACTACGTCAAGCCGCTGCAGACCACGATCCCGATCTTCTCCACCTTCTCGGGCATCCTGAACGCCCCGCTGCGCTTCCTCACCCACCGCTCGGGGAAGCCGCAGGAGCGCGGCGCCGTCCTGATCAAGCTCGGGCTGAGCCTCTACGACGCCTTCTCGCGCAACGGCGGCACGGTGCCGCGCCACCGGTTCCTCGGCCGGAAGAAGGCCCTCGCGGAGCTCCCGCGCCTGCGGCCGGATCTGAAGTACACGGCCACCTACTTCGACGCCTCGGTGCACAACCCCGAGCGGCTCACCCTCGACGTCCTGCGCGACGGCCTCGCCGCCGGCGCCCACGCGCGCGCCACCAACTACGTCTCGGCGGTCGGCCTCACCGGGCGCTCGGCCGGTTCGGCGCACGACGGCGCGGCGGTGCGGCTCCGCGACGAGCTCACCGGCGAGGAGTTCGACTTCACCGCAGACGTGGTGGTCAACACCACCGGCGCCTGGGTCGACGCAACCAACGGCTCCTTCGGCGCCCCGACGAAGTTCATGGGCGGTACGAAGGGCTCGCACATCGTCCTCGACCATCCCGAGCTCCTGGCGGCCTGCGCGGGGCGCGAGATCTTCTTCGAGCACAGCGATGGCCGCATCGTCCTGATCTACCCGATGGGGGACCGCGTCCTCGTGGGCACCACCGACATCGACGCGGGCGACGACCTCACCCCCACGTGCACCGACGAGGAGATCGCCTACTTCTTCGACCTCATCCACCATGTCTTCCCCACCATCGAGGTGGGCAGGAATAGCATCGTCTACACGTTCTCCGGCGTCCGCCCGCTCCCGCGGCACGACGACACCGCCCCGGGGTTCGTCTCGCGCGACTACCGGATCGAGCGAGCACCCCTGCCGGGCGGCTCCGGACAGACGATGCTGAGCCTCGTGGGCGGGAAGTGGACCACCTTCCGCGCGCTCTCCGAGCACCTCGCGAACGAGGTCCTCGGCCTGATCGGGCGCACCCGGAAGGTCAGCACGGGCGAGCTGCCGATCGGCGGCGGGCAGGGCTTCCCGTCGACGCCCGAGGCGACAGAGCGCTGGCTCAAGGCCCACACCGGCGGGGAGATCGACGCGGCCCGCGCCGAGGTCCTCCTCGCCCGGTACGGAACGCGTGCTTCGGAAGTCATTGAATTCCTCCGCGCTGGGGAGGACAGTCTGCTTCAGAGCACCAAGGAGCTGAGCGTCCGCGAGCTCGAGTGGATGGCGCTGCACGAGCAGGTGGGGCACGCCATCGACATCCTCATCCGCCGGACCTCCCTGGCCTTCCGGGGCCTGGTGACGGCCGAGCTCATTGACGAGGTGGCCGGACACTGCGCCCGGTTCCTCGGCTGGGACGCGCAGCACACCCAGCGGGAGGTCGAGCGGGCCGTGGCCACGCTGGCCGACCGCCACCGCGTGGAGGTCGACCACCTGGTCGCCTGAGGCGCATCGCACCATGCCCCGGGCCGGCCGGCCCGGGGCAACACCTGAATACCGCAAGGAGTCAAAGATGTCTCTAGGGATCGTCTTCTTGTCCGAAGTGCTCGGTACCGGGATGCTCACCCTCCTCGGGTGCGGCGTCGTCGCGAACGTCGCGCTGCGGGGCACGAAGGGGAACGCCGCCGGCTTCCTGATGGTGACGTGGGGATGGGGAATCGCCGTGTTCTCCGGCGTATACATCGCTGCGAAGTCCGGCGCACACCTCAACCCCGCCGTCACCCTCGGCCTGCTGCTCAACGGCAAGGGCGAGTACGCCCCGGGCGTCAAGGTCGACGTCGCCTCGACCCTGACCTACTTCGGCGGCGAGCTGCTCGGCGCGTTCCTCGGCGCCGTCGTATGCTGGCTCGCCTACAAGCAGCACTTCGACCACGAGCAAGACCCTGCCAACAAGCTCGGAACCTTCTCCACCGGGCCGGCCATCCGCAGCAACAGCTGGAACCTCATCACCGAGATCATCGGCACGTTCGTGCTCGTCGAGGTGATCCTCGCTTTCGGAGGGACCCCCTCCGGGCTCGGCCCCCTCGCCGTCGCCCTCCTCGTGGTCGGCATCGGCGTCTCGCTCGGCGGCCCGACCGGGTACGCCATCAACCCGGCCCGCGACCTGGGCCCCCGCATCGCCCACGCCGTCCTGCCGATCAAGGGCAAGGGCTCAAGCGACTGGGCCTACGCGTGGGTCCCGGTGGCCGGACCCCTGATCGGGGGTGCCCTCGCCGGGCTCTTCGCCCGCATCCTCCCTGACATCTTCGCGGTCGTCGCGAAGTAGCAAGCCCCCAGCACCCGTCACTGCAGACTCATCCAAAGGAGCCATGAATGTCTGATCAGGCGCAGAGCGCACAGCAGTTCGTCATCGCGATCGACCAGGGGACCACGAGCACCCGGGCCATCATCTTCGACCACTCGGGCTCGATCGTCTCGACCGGCCAGCTCGAGCACGAGCAGATCTTCCCCCAGGCGGGCTGGGTCGAGCACAACCCGAAGGAGATCTGGGGCAACACCCGCGAGGTGATCGGCCAGGCGCTCTCGAAGGCAAACCTCACCCGCCACGACATCGTCGCCGTCGGCATCACCAACCAGCGCGAGACCGCGGTGGTCTGGGACAAGAACACGGGCGAGCCCGTCTACAACGCGATCGTGTGGCAGGACACCCGCACCCAGGGCATCGTCGATGAGCTCGCCAAGGACGGCGGCGTCGAGCGGTTCAAGCAGAAGGTCGGCCTTCCCCTGGCCACCTACTTCTCGGGCACGAAGATCAAGTGGATCCTCGACAACGTCGACGGAGCCCGCGCCAAGGCCGAGGCCGGCGATCTCCTCTTCGGCAACACGGACGCCTGGGTCCTGTGGAACCTCACGGGCGGCACCGACGGCGGCGTGCACGCCACCGACGTCACGAACGCCTCCCGGACGATGTTCATGGACCTCGAGACCCTCTCCTGGGACCAGGAGATCCTCGACGCGTTCGGCGTCCCGGCGTCGATGATGCCGGCGATCAAGTCCTCCTCCGAGACCTACGGCACGGTGCACGGCTCGCAGCTGCTGCGGGAGACGCCGGTCGCGGGCATCCTGGGCGACCAGCAGGCGGCCACGTTCGGCCAGGCGGCGTTCGACACCGGCGAGGCCAAGAGCACCTACGGCACGGGCAGCTTCCTGATCTTCAACACGGGCGAGGAGATCGTCCACTCGAAGAACGGCCTGCTCACCACGGTCGGCTACAAGCTCGGCGACGCGGCCCCGCACTACGCCCTCGAGGGCTCGATCGCGGTCACCGGCTCGCTCATCCAGTGGCTGCGCGACAACCTCGGGATGATCGGCAGCGCGCCCGAGGTCGAGACGCTGGCCAAGACGGTCGAGGACAACGGCGGGGTGTACATCGTGCCCGCGTTCTCGGGCCTCTTCGCGCCGTACTGGCGCCCGGACGCCCGCGGCGCGATCGTGGGCCTGACCCGGTACGTCAACAAGGGCCACATCGCCCGCGCGGCGCTCGAGGCGACCGCCTTCCAGACGCGCGAGGTGCTCGACGCCGTCAACGCGGACTCCGGCGTCCCCCTGGCCGAGCTCAAGGTCGACGGCGGCATGGTCGCCAACGACGCGCTCATGCAGTTCCAGGCGGACATCCTCGGCGTGGACGTGGTGCGGCCCAAGGTCATCGAGACCACCGCCCTCGGCGCCGCGTACGCCGCCGGCCTCGCCGTCGGGTACTGGAAGGACCTCGGCGAGTGCTCGGCCAACTGGGGCGAGGACAAGCGCTGGAGCCCGCAGATGGACTCGGCCGAGCGCGACCGCCAGATGCGGCTGTGGAAGAAGGCCGTGTCCAAGTCGATGGACTGGGTGGATGCCGACGTGAAGTAGCCCAGCGGCACCCTGCGCGCGGCGCACGGCGGCCACCCGCCGTCGTGCGCCGCGCCTGCGGTAGCATGGCTTCCATGCGCGGCGTCCTCCTGCTTCGATAGCCGCTTGCAGCGCGGGCCCCCGGGGCCCCCCAGCAGCAAGCGGCCGCCCCTCCCTGTGCGAGGGGCTTTTGTGTGTCAGGGGAAGGATGCAGGCGGACGCCTGGACGAAGAGAGACGTGGAGAGAGATACGGTGAGCGAAGAGCAGGTCGCTGAACAGTCGGCAGGGGCGGCATACAGCTTCGCCGCGATCGAGGCCAAGTGGCCCGCGGTGTGGGACGAGCTGGGGGTGTTCACCCCCAAGGACGACGGCAGCCGCGAGCGCCGCTACGTGCTCGACATGTTCCCGTACCCGTCCGGCGACCTCCACATGGGCCACGCCGAGGCCTTCGCGATGGGCGACGTCGTGGCGCGCTACTGGCGCCTCAAGGGCTACGACGTGCTGCACCCGATCGGCTGGGACTCCTTCGGCCTGCCCGCCGAGAACGCCGCGATCAAGCGCAACACCCACCCGGCCGAGTGGACGTACCGGAACATCGAGACGCAGGCCGCCTCGTTCAAGCGGTACGCGCTGAGCCTCGACTGGTCGCGCCGCCTGCACACCTCGGACCCGGAGTACTACCGGTGGACGCAGTGGCTGTTCCTGCGCTTCTACGAGCGCGGCCTCGCCTACCGCAAGAACCACCCGGTGAACTGGTGCCCCAAGGACCAGACCGTCCTGGCGAACGAGCAGGTCGTCAACGGCGCCTGCGAGCGCTGCGGCACCCCCGTGACGAAGAAGTCCCTCAACCAGTGGTACTTCAAGATCACCGACTACGCCGACCGCCTGCTCGAGGACATGGCCGAGCTCGAGGGCCACTGGCCCGAGCGCGTCCTGGCCATGCAGCGGAACTGGATCGGCCGGTCCGAGGGCGCGCACGTGCGTTTCGCCATCGAGGCGACCGACGCACGCCCCGAGCGCGAGGTCACCGTCTTCACGACCCGCCCCGACACGCTCTACGGGGCCACGTTCTTCGTCGTCGCGGCGGACGCCGAGCTCGCCGGCGAGATCGTGGCGCCGGAGCAGGCGCAGGCGCTCGCGGACTACCAGGACCGGGTCAAGGCCCTGAGCGAGATCGAGCGGCAGAACACCGACCGCGAGAAGACCGGCGTCTTCCTCGGCCGCTACGCCGTGAACCCCCTCAGCGGCGAGAAGCTGCCCGTGTGGGCCGCCGACTACGTCCTCGCCGACTACGGCACGGGCGCGATCATGGCCGTGCCGGCGCACGACCAGCGCGACCTCGATTTCGCCAAGGCCTTCGGCCTGCCGGTCCGGGCCGTGCTCGACACCGGCGAGGAGGATCCGGCGGCCACCGGCGTCGCGACGAGCGGCGAGGGCACGATCGTCAACTCCGGTCCGCTGGACGGCCTGTCGAAGGCCGAGGGCATCGCCAAGGCCATCGAGGTGGTCGAGGCGGCCGGCACGGGCGAGGGCACGGTCAACTACCGGCTGCGCGACTGGCTCCTGTCCCGCCAGCGGTTCTGGGGCGCACCGATCCCGATCATCCACTGCCCGGCGTGCGGCGAGGTCCCGGTCCCGGACGACCAGCTGCCCGTGCGGCTCCCGGACAACCTGCGCGGCGAGCAGCTCGCGCCCAAGGGCACCTCTCCGCTCGCGTCCGCCGAGGACTGGGTCAACGTCACGTGCCCCGCGTGCGGCGGCGCTGCCCTGCGCGACACGGACACGATGGACACCTTCGTGGACTCGTCCTGGTACTACCTGCGGTACCTCTCGCCCGACTACGCCGAGGGGCCGTTCGACCCCGAGGCCGCGCGGCGCTGGATGCCGGTGGCGCAGTACGTGGGCGGGGTCGAGCACGCCATCCTGCACCTGCTGTACAGCCGCTTCTTCACCAAGGTCATGAAGGACATGGGCCTGCTCGACGCGGACGAGCCGTTCGCGGCCCTGATGAACCAGGGCCAGGTGCTCAACGGCGGCAAGGCCATGAGCAAGTCCCTCGGCAACGGCGTGGACCTCGGCGAGCAGCTGAACACCTTCGGGGTCGACGCCGTCCGCCTCACCATGGTGTTCGCGTCCCCGCCGGAGGATGACGTCGACTGGGCCGACGTCTCCCCGTCCGGCTCGGCGAAGTTCCTCGCCCGTGCCTGGCGCCTCGGCCAGGACGTCACGAGCGCCCCCGGATCGGACCCGGCCACCGGGGACCGTGCCCTGCGCGCCGTGACGCACCGGACGATCGCCGACGCCACCGAGCTGCTCGATGCACACAAGTTCAACGTGGTGGTCGCCAAGGCCATGGAGCTCGTCAACGCCACGCGCAAGGCGATCGACTCCGGCCCCGGAGGCGCCGACCCCGCCGTGCGCGAGGCGGTCGAGACCGTGGCGATCATGCTCAGCCTCTTTGCCCCGTACACCGCCGAGGACCTCTGGGCGGCCCTGGGCCACGAGCCGTCGGTCTCGAACGCGTCCTGGCCCCAGCACGACCCGTCGCTCCTCGTCGAGGACACCGTGACCGCCGTCGTCCAGGTCCAGGGCAAGGTGCGGGACCGCCTCGAGGTCGCCGTGGACATCTCGGAGGAGGACCTGCGCGAGCTCGCGCTCGCCTCGCCGAACGTCCAGCGGGTCCTCGACGGCCGCGGGATCCGGACGGTGGTCGTCCGGGCGCCCAAGCTGGTCAACGTCGTCCCCGCCTGACGGATGACTCCGCGTGGCTGAGGGGCAGGCACAGGAGCTTCCGGCGATCGCCTGGCTGCGGCGCCGGTGGGGCAGGCTCCGCCCGGGGCCTGCCCCGGCCGCCCCGCCGGCGCCGCGGCCCCGCGTCGCGATCGTCACCGATTCCTCCGCCGCGCTGCCGCCCGCCTGGACCGAGGCGTTCGAGCGGGCGGGGTGCTTCGCCTGCATCGTCCTTCCAGTCATGGCCGGCGAGGAGATCTTCACCGAGGGCGAGGACGTTGACACGGCCCTGGGCCTCGCCCTCGCCGCGGGCCGGCAGGTGCGCACCTCGCGCCCCGCGCCGGGCCAGTTCGAGCGGGCCTACCGTGCCTTCGAGCAGGCAGGCTTCGAGGCGGTCCTCTCGCTGCACCTCTCCGGGAAGCTGTCCGGGACCGCCGACGCCGCGCGGATCGCCTCGGCGCGCGTGGGCATCCCCGTCGAGGTGGTCGATTCGCAGACCGCGGGCATGGCGCTCGGCTTCGCGGTCCAGGCGGCGGTGCTCTCCGCGGCGGCCGCTGCCGGTCCCGCCGAGGTGCGGCGGGCCGCCGAGGAGCGACTGGCCGGTGCGGAGGTCCTCTTCTATGTGCCCAGCCTCGAGCAGCTGCGCCGCGGCGGCCGGATCGGGGCCGCGGCATCGCTCGTGGGGACGGTCCTCTCGATCAAGCCGATCCTGACCCTGCGCGACGGGCTGATCGCGCCGCTCGAGCGCGTCCGCACGGCGCCCCGAGCCGTGTCCCGGCTCCGGGAGCTCGCGGTGACCAGCGCGGCCGCCCACGAGCCCGCAGTCCTCGCCGTGCACTACTTCGGGAACCGGCCTGAGGCGGAATCGTTCGCTCAGGCCCTCGCAACGGACGTGGGCATGGCCCCGGACGCCGTGGTGGTCTCCGCCATGCCGGCAGTCCTCGCCGCGCACACGGGGCTCGGGGTGCTGGCCGTCGTCGTGTCGGGACCCGCGGGCCGGTCCCTCCCGCCCGATGGGGCCCCACCCTAGCCCGCCGTCGCGGCGCTCGGCCGCGGGCGGTCACTGGCCCTCCACAGGGCCGCCCTCCGCGAGTCGTGCACATAGCGCGTCCGCCGCCGCGGGCTGGCCACGAGCGGTGGCAGCGTGGAGACCGTGCGCGGATGGGGGAGGGGAACCAGCAGGCGGCGGGCGGCTGCCCACCGCTGGGACGCGCTCTTCCCGCCGGACGACGCCCCGCCCGGCCTCCTCGACCTGGGGGCCTCCGACGACGCGGCCGCCTCCGCCGAGCCCGCGGACCCTGCGGCGGACCCCGCGGCCGACCCTGAAGCAGGCGCCGAGCCGGGAGACCCTGGCGGCGCCCACGGGAGCGCCCGCGGACAGGCTGCCGATGCGCCGACCCGGCGGCGGGAGGACCGTCCGAGGCTGGCCGTCTCGGTGCGGCTCGGCGCGGTGCTGACACTGCTCCTCGCCGCAGCGTGCGCCAGCTGGTGGGGGATCGCCCACGGGGCCGCGCCCACCGCCGTCCCGGTCGACGCGCCGCCCCCGCGCACAGGGAGCGCGGACCCGCGGGCTCCAGGACCCCAGACGCCGTCGGGATCTCCGGTGCCGGCGAATGATGGCCCGACGGTGCACGTCGCCGGGGCCGTCCTTGCCCCGGGCGTCTACCGCCTCGCCCCGGGGGCGCGCGTCCACGAGGCCATCGCCGCGGCCGGTGGCGCGAAGCCGGGGGCCGACCTGGACCGGCTCAATCTCGCCGCCCCGGTGGAGGACGGAACGCGCCTCAAGGTTCCCCTCCGCGGCGACCCCGAGGACGCGCAGGCCAGCGGCGGCGGCGCCGCCGCGCCGGGCGCGGCGGCGCCGCGCCAGACTGGTGGCGCCGCGGCCGGCGGTTCCGGCCTGGCAGGCAAGGTAGACCTCAACACCGCGACGGCCGAGGACCTCGGAGCGCTTCCCCGCGTCGGCCCGGTCCTCGCCCAGCGCATCGTCGACTACCGCACGGCACACGGCCGCTTCACAGCTCCCGAGGACCTCGACGCGGTGAGCGGGATCGGACCGAAGATGCTCGAATCCCTGCTCCCGCTGGTGACGGTCGGATGAGCTCCCGTCGCGGCGCCTGGGACCGCTACCGCGCTGCCGCCGTGGAGGGACCGTCAGGGGAGCGGCCAGCAGGACCCGACGTCCGGGCGGGGCGCCTCCGGGCGCTCGCCTCTGACTGGTGGAGCGTGGATCCGGCCCCTCCCGTCGCGGCCGCCGGCCGCTGGAGGGACCTCAGGCTCGTCCCGCTGGGCGCGGCGGCGTGGCTCGGGGCCGCGGTGGGCCCGTTCGCAGTGGCGCCGGGTCTCCTGGCGGTCCTCCTCGCGTGCTGCCTGGCCGGGGCCGCCGCGGCGGCGACCCTGGCGCTCGCCCTGCGCAGGCTGGCAGGGCGTCGCTCAAGCCCGCACCGTGGCGCCTGCCCGACTCAGGCCGGCGCGGCAGGGGTCGCGGTCCTCGCTGCCTGCTCCTGCCTGGCGGCCGCCGCGGGCCTCGCCGCGGCCGCCGGCCACGGGGCAGCAGAGCGCGCGGGACCCGTGGGCGAGCTGCTGGCCCACGGCGGCAGCACGGTGGCGACCGTCGAGGTCGTGGCCGCACCGACCCCGCTGCGGGGTCCGAGCAGGTTCGGGGCGGAGCCGCGCTTCACCGCGGAGGGGAGAATCCTGCGCGCCACCGACGCCGGGCGCAGCTTCGCGGCATCCTCCGCGGTCCGCCTCGTCGGCGGCAACGAGGTCGGCCGACTCCGCCCGGGCACGACCGTCGAGGTGGCTGGCCGAGTCGTCCCCGCAGCGCGGCCGGGAAGCCCGGCCCTGCTGAGTGCCGCGTCCCGCCCGCGCGTCGTCGGCGGGAATCCCGCTGGCCTGCTGGTGGGGGACGTCAAGGGTGCACTGCGTGCCTCGAGCGGGTGGCTCTGGCAGGACGCCGCGGGCCTCCTGCCTGGCATGGCCGTCGGGGACACGGCGGACCTGCCGCAGGAGCTCGAGGACGCCATGCGCCAGGTGGGGCTGGGACACCTCACCGCCGTGAGCGGAGCAAACTTCACTCTTCTCTCGGCCAGTGTGCTCCTGGCCCTGCGTGCCGCCCGTGCACCGCGGGCGGCGGCGTCGTGCGCCAGCTGCCTGGTCCTCGCGGCCATCGCGTTCGTGGTCGGGCCCGAGCCGAGCGTCCTGCGGGCGGCCGCCATGGGCGCCGTCGGCCTCGTAGCCCTCATCAGTGGCAGGGCCGGGAGGAGCTGCTCCGCGCTGTCCGGGGCCATCCTCGTCCTCGTCCTGCTCCAACCGGACCTCGCCCTGAGCATGGGCTTCCTGCTCTCGGTCTCGGCCACCCTCGGGATCGCGCTGTTCGGTGCGCCCCTCACCAGCATGCTCGCCGCGCGCATGCCCGCGTGGCTCGCCGTGGCCGTCGCCGTGCCCCTGTCAGCCCAGCTGATGTGCGGGCCGCTCATCGTGCTCATCCAGCCCTCGTTCCTGACCCTGTCCCTCGCTGCCAACATCGCCGTGTCGCCCTTCGTCCCGATCGTGACCGTGGCCGGAACGCTGGCCCTGGCCACGTGCACCTGGTGCCAGCCCCTCGCGCTCGTGTGCACGGCGATCGGCGGTGCGGCAGCCCAGTCGATCGCCGCCATCGCGCGCCTCCTCGCCTCGCTTCCGGGCGCCGCCCTGGCCTGGCCGGAAGGCCTGGTCGGGGCCGGAGCGATGGCGGTCATGTCCGCGGCCAACGCCGCCTTCCTGTGGGCGGCCTTCTCACCGGCAGGCCGGCGCGCGGCCCTCCGGCTCGTGCGAGGCCCCGCGGACTGCGCCCGCGGGGCCGCGGCCTCCGCGTACGGATTGGGCCCGGGGGCGCCCCGTGGGCCACGACGCCCTACGGGTCGTGGCCCACGGGGCAGTGGGTGACGACGTACGAGCGGGACCGGGGAAGCGGGGAAGAGTCCGTGGCCCCGATGCTATGTCGGCCCTCCGACAGCGGGGACGCTCACCGACCAAGCGCTGTTCAGACGGAACCTGCGAGCTCATTGGAAGAGGGAGGGGACGTCTGCTGCGGCTGGCGGGGTCACCGTCACGTGCGGATGGCCGCCATTGCTATAGGTCGTTGCCCCCCGCGGTCCTTGTCGACCCCGGCGGTAGGTGGACGAAGAAGAGGTCGGTCTTCAGATCGTAGAGCTCGTCCTCCGCCATGCTGGCCCAGGCCGTGGCGCCGCCGGTGAACAGCGCGGCCGCTATCGCGAGTGCCGTGAGACTCCAGCCTCCGCTCACCCTGGGCGCGGTCGCTCCCCAGCGGGGAGCCTGTTCCCGGAGCCGCGCACGGGAGAAGGGGTGGGAGGAGCAGACCTGGAGACGGGGCAACACGGTGAGTCGAGGCTCAGATGGGCTTGCCCCTCCGGTCGTGTTGCCGCCAGTGCGCCGGGTAGCCGCACGCATCCGAGGGTTCGAGGACGGCTTCGATGGGGTCTAAGGGGTAGAACTGCGAACGCGCGCCGCGCGGCGAATGGGGGATGACGTGCACCTCCCGCTGCCAGCTGAAGAGCCAACTCATGGCGGGGCAGACAGTCTTCACGTCCTCGTGGCCCAAGTCCGCGGACGGATGAACCAGCCGAGCGGTCCGCGGGATCTGACCGGTTCACACTGACCTTGAGGCGGATCAGTGGGATGGTGTCGCTGATGTCGTTCGAGAAGGCGGCGTCGCCGACTCGAGCTTCGGTCCGTGCGCGGCCGAATCTTTCCTCATGATCGGGGTGCAGGCCTTTGCCGTCCAATGCAATCGGCTCGAACCGCCGTAGGACGTCTCGTTCAAGCCGCTCCGGATGCGGCGCCGGGGCGCAGGCGGAGCCTTTGCCCTCTCTCTGCTCGAGTGGGCGCTATAAGGAACCAGATCATCACGGCGGCGCTGGCCGCGCCAATGATCAGGTGCACGACGACCACGGCGGGGTCTGTGCGTATTCCTCCGGAGAGGTTGTCGGCGACGGCAGCGACGGCGAAGATCACTCCGCCGAGTGCGGACACCAGCAGCACGCCGGGAGCGGCGGTGTAGCCGAAGGGGCGCTTGGCCCACAGCAGCACCCCGCCCATGATCAGAACGGGGGTGCCGAGGATCCAGTCGGCAACCCAGTGCCCGCGCCACGCTTCCTCTGTCGCGCTGTTGCCAAATGCGCCGACGGCGGTGGACACGAGGCCGGCGTATGCGAGCACGCCGATCACCGTCAGAATGGTGCCGACCGCCTTCGCCGGTGCGTGGGCGAACCGCTCGGCGAGGACGGTCCCGTCCGTCCCCGTGGCGAGCGATGCCAGGGCGTAGGCGGCCGCTAGGAATGCTACGACGTCGACGAACAGCAGTGGCGTGAAGGGAGCGCCGATGAGGTAGGGGACGTCTGCGTAGGCCATGTAGAAGAGGGCCCCGGGCCACAACAGAAGCGCATTGATCGACCCACGGTGCGCGAGCCAGAGGGCAACCAGCACGAGCAGGACGGCGATGAGGTTCGCTGCGTCCGCGCCCTGGGAGACCAGGACGGACTGTGATTGGAGGTACCTGTCCGACCCGGCCGCCAGCCCCATTGCCGAGGCCAGGACGACGGCTGCTGCGGCGACAGCGGATGCGACGGTTGCTGGCCCCAGCCCGTGCACAAGCGGAAGGGTGGAGCCGGGACCCACCGCGGCTGACGGCCGGGAGTGCCCGTGAGCGCGTGCCATCATCCCTCCTTCCCTCGAGGGATCCAATCCTTCTGACGAGTCTCCAGCGGCCTCGCAACGGGCCGCTAGAGCAGAAGGGCACCCGGACTAAGACACCTAGCCGATGACGATCCTGACGTGTGTCGTTCTTGTCCAGAACGTCAGAAGCGTGTGTCCGGAACATCTGAAGGAGAGGGCGGTGGTACAGGGCTCAGTGCGCCCATTGGACTCTATGAAGAGCGGCGAAACGTCCGAGGAGCGGCTCGAGGAGGTGTACAACGCATCGTCTCCGCGGGGGAGGCGGCTAGAACCTCGAGCCCGGGCCGGTCTTTTCGCGCATGGTGGCGCTTCTTCCATCCTCGGTGCTCGGGCGGTCGACGGCGGGGCTGCCGCCCGGTGGGGACGGTCGGCCGCGGCGGTGGGTGCGGGTCAGTGGCGGTCGAAGGTGAGGCCGCCGGGGACTTGGAAGGTCGGCGTGATCTCGAGCATGCCGATGTTGACGTGGCGCGGGGTCTCGAGGGCGTAGTCGATGGCGCTGACGATGTCGTCGGTCGTGAGGGACTCGTAGCCCTCGTAGTACGTCTTCCATGCCTCTTCCATGGCCTCGGGGGATCCGCCCAGGTTCCGGCCGAAGATCTCGGTCTCCACCCGTCCTGGGCAGATCTCGGTGACGCGGATCCGCTTGCCGACGGTGTCGTTGCGCAGCTGCCGGGAGATCTGGTGCACGGCGGCCTTGGTCGCGTGGTAGGCGGTGTGCCCGTAGAAGTTGTAGACGCCGGCGATGGAGCTGATGTTGACGATGTGGCCCCGGTCGCGCTCGACCATCCCGGGCAGAAGCAGGCGGGTGAGCTGGAGCAGGCCGCGCAGGTTCACGTCGATGATCTCGTCGAGGTCCTCCTCGGAGGAGTCGAGGATGTTGCCCGGCCGTGAGACGCCGGCGCAGTTGACGAGGACATCGATCTCGAGGCCGCCGAGTTCGCGGGCCACCGCTGGGGTGTCGGTGAGGTCGAGGACGTGGGGGAGGGCGCCGGTGCGGTCTGCGAGCTCCTTGAGGCGCTCTTCGTTGCGGGCCGTCGCGTGGACCTCGAGGCCGCGCTTGGTGAGGAGCTCGGTGATGGCTGCCCCCATGCCGGTCGAGGCCCCGGTGACGAGGGCGGTCTTGTAGTCGGCGAAGGTCATGGATTCTCCTGAGAAGGACGGGGCGGGACGCTAACGGCACGGCCATGCGGGGTGGTGTGGTCAGTGGTGGAATCGGGTTGGGCATCGCCCTGCAGAGAGCGTCTGGGAGACGCGCAGGGTCGACGCCGGCTCGAGACGCCGACGTCGACCCTGCTGACCGTCTGTGGGGTTGGACTCAGTTCAGGCCCTTCCCAAGCCTGGGTGGCAGGCTGTCACTCGAGGCCGGGCTTGGCGGCGAGGCGTCGTGGGGTCGGGGCCGGGAGGTCGATGGCGGCGGTGATGACGTCCTTCTCCCGTTCGCTCTGCTGCACCTCGTCGAGCTCCTTCAGCGTGTACTTGCCGGTCTCCTTGGCGGTGAGGGCTGCCACTCCCGCGAAGACCATGAACCCGATCGCGACCATGGACGGCCCGACCCAATCCTTGAGGTTGGCGCCCGCGAGTGCTGTCGCGAGTACGGGGCCGATGACCCCCGAGAGGGCGAAGCCGATCTGCGTTCCAAGGGCGAGCCCGGAGACGCGCAGCCGGCCGGGGAACATCTCCGCGAAGAACGAGGGCCAGGACGCGTTCACCATCGAGTAGAAGAACGAGTAGTTGATGATGCCGAACAGGAAGATCAGGGCCCAGTTGCCGGTCGTGATCGACCAGAGGTATGGCGCCATCGTGATGCCGACGCCGACAGTTCCCATGAGGAACATCGTCTTGCGGCCGATCTTATCCACCAGGTAGCCTGCCACGGGGGTGATGGCCAGGGCGATCACGGCAGAGACCGTCGTCGTCAAGAGCATGGTCGGCTTGTCCAGCTTGTACCCCGAAGTTCCGAACGCCACCGAGAACGTCTGCATCATATAGCTCGTGCCCGCGATGAGCGCGCAGAAGACGATCCGGACCACGGCTCGCCAGTGGAAGCGCACGACGTGCCTGAGCGGGGCGACGTTCACCTTCGTGGCCCTGGCCTCGATGAACTCCGGCGGCTCCTGGACGTGGCGGCGGATCAGGTAGGCGACGACCACCACGACGGCCGAGAACCAGAACGGAACCCGCCAGCCCCAGGACAGCAGCTGCGCCGAGGGCATCGCGGCGATCGGAATGAAGAACAGCAGCGTGAGCAGCGTGCCGGTGGCGGAGCCCAGGGTCGTGAAGCTCGTGATGAACCCGCGACGACGCTCGGAAGAGTGCTCCAGGCTCATCGTGATCGCGCTCGGCTGCTCCCCGGAGAGGCACAGTCCCTGGATGACACGGATCGCCACGAGCAGGATCGGAGCAAGCGAACCGATCTGGGCGAACGTCGGCAGACAGCCGACCAGGAAGGTGCAGCCGCCGATGCCGAACAGAGTGAGCATCATGACGAATTTGCGGCCGAAGCGGTCGCCCATCGGACCGAGGATGAGGGAGCCGAGAGGCCGCACCGCGTAGCCGACCGCGAAGGTGATGAGGGACAGCAGCACGCTGATGCCCGTGGGCAGCTGCGGCGAGAAGAAGAGGACGTTCAGGACCAACGCCGACGAGGTGCCGTACACCGCGAAGTCGTAGTACTCGAGCGTCGTGCCGATCCAGGCCGCGACCGCCGCTCTGACCGGGGTCTTCCTGGGAAGTATGGTTTCAGTCATTTCGTCTCCATTGGCGATGGGTGAACAGCGGCCTACCGGCACACATGGGCTGCGGAAAGAGAACTCGAGGAGTGCCGAAGCAGCGGGAACGGCACACTATGCGATGCCATTTTGCGGAAGCCTCCTCATACGTAAGCTGCTCTTTCTCCGAGCTCGAACGGATTCAGGCTGAAGTGCACTTGAAATACCGCGCTAAAGCGGCTGACTCCACATTAGATGATGAGACCCCCGTCACTCCAAGACCTAATCCATATCCCTGCATACGATCCGGTTATGATCCTCTCCTCACGAGATCTTGCTGAACACCGGATTCCCTGACGCCGTGTGGACGGCCATGCCGGCCGCTCAGCCTTCTGGTTCGCCTCCCTGGGCGAGGACGCCCCTATGGAGCGGCGGTCCGCCCAGCTGCCCCGAGGAGCCTGAACCGCCTTTCCAGCAGAGGTCGGTGCGAGCAGTCATGATTTCAATGAACCATATGCCGCATGCCGCGGTCCTTGCTGGGCATGTGAACGTCGGCTCACAGTATGTGCGAAGAAGACATGGCGTGCGCTCTCATGGAAATGAGGTGTGTATGTTCTTATCTGGCTGGCAGCCCAACGATGGGCGCATCCTCAGGAACTGAGAATTCCAACTGTTTATAGGAATTCCTCTGCGGAAGAATGCAGTGCAAGGATCGTCGACAGAGGTGTTCGCGTCGGTGAATCGGACGTGAATGGGTCCACTGGTCAGAAGGGGCCCTGCTGGACGAGGTTGGCGGGGGTCCTCCCTTCGGCCAGGGCCGCGAGCTGGCTCGAGAGGAGCCGGCGGATGCGCGGTTCGAAGGCGGAGGCGTTCCCGCCCACATGCGGTGTGATGAGGGCGTTCGGTGCGCCCCAGAGAGGATGGTCACCGGGCAGCGGTTCGGGGTCGACCACGTCGAGGGCGCAGTGCAGCCGGCCCGAGAGGACCTCGGCCGTGAGCGCGTCGGTGTCCACGACCGGCCCGCGGCCGACGTTCACTACGAGGGCTCCGTCCGGCAGGGCTGCCAGGATGGTGGCGTCGATGAGGTGCCGGGTGGCGTCGTTGAGCGGGGTGACGGTGATGACGACGTCGTGGTGCGGCGCCAGCGAGGGAAGTTCCGCGATGCCGTGCACGGTCCCCACGCCGTCCTTCCGGGGCGCGCTGCCGACCCGGGTGAGTTCCACCTCGAAGGGCTCGAGCCTCCGGGCGATTTCGGTCCCGATGCCCCCCACCCCGATGAGGAGGACGCGCCGATCTGCGAGGGACGAACGGCGGCTGGGCCGCCAGATCCGCTCCTGTTGGGCGCGGACGGCGTCGTCGATCCCGCGGAGCTTGGCCAGGACCAGCCCGACGGCGAGTTCCGCGGTCGCCGCTTCGTGGACGCCGGAGGCATTCGCGACCCCTGCGGCGGGTCCGGCGGCCTCACGGATGCCGTCGAATCCCGTGGACTGCGACTGGACGAACTTCAGCCGTGGGACCTCGGCGAGCTCGGGGAGCACCTCGCCCGCGTTCAGGTAGGGGAGGATGACGGCCTCGACGTCGTCGAGGCTGCCGGACGCCGGCGCGGAGCGCATGTCCCAGACAACCCCTTCGAGCTGGGGAGGGAGGGGGGAGAGGTCGGCCAGGAGCTCCTGGTCGGGGAAGGAGACGGTGCGGACAATCTGCATGGGTGGCCTCGTTCTTGGGTGGCTGGTCGTGGGTGTCTTCTGGTGGGGTCCGCTCTGGGCTCAGACCACAGCCGTCATGCCGCCGTCGACGAAGATCGTCTGGCCGTTGACGAAGGCGGAGGCGGGGGAGGCGAGCCAGGTGACGGGGCCGGTGAGGTCCTCGACGGTCCCCCACCGGGCGGCGGGGGTCCTTCCGCAGATCCAGGCGTTGAACGCCTCATCGTCGACGAGCGGTTGCGTCATCTCGGTGTGGATGTAGCCCGGGGCGACCGCATTGACCTGGAGACCGTGCTGGGCCCATTCGGCGGCCATCGCCCGGGTCAGGTTGCGCAGGCCTCCCTTGGCGGCGGTGTAGGCGCCGATGGTGGGCCTGGCGAGATCGCACTGGACAGAGCCGATGTTGACGATCTTGCCGTGGCCGCGCTGCACCATGTGCCTGGCGGCCTCGCGGCCCACGAGGAACGCCGCGGTCAGATTGGTCGCCAGCACGCGGCTCCAGTCCTCGAGGGCGAGGTCGACGAGCGGGACGCGGTGCTGGACGCCGGCGTTGTTCACGAGGATGTCCAGAGGCCCGATGCGGGATTCGATCGAGTCCATGGCGTCCACGACCGAGGACTCGTCAGTGATGTCGAAGGGGACTGCCCAGATCCTGTCCTCACCGTAACGGCCCGCGAAGTCCTCCCTCTGGGCCTCCAGCGCATAGGGGTCCCGGCCGTGCAGGACCACTGTGGCTCCGGCCTGGGCCAGCCCGGCGGCGAGGGCATTGCCGATGCCGCGGCTCGAGCCGGTGACCAGCGCGAGGGCGCCGGTCAGGTCGAAAGGGGAGGTGCTCATCAAGGTCTCACTTTCTGCTGGTCGTCGGCAGGGTATGCGGAGCGCTGCGCTGTGATGTCCGCCGACACCCACCTTGAGGCTTCTGCTGCGAGGACCGTCGGCGCTTCGGCGATGTCGAGCACGATGCCGAGTTCGTCGGGCCCCAAGGGCTCAAGGGTCTCAATCTGGGACTCGAGGAGGGAACGCGGCATGAAATGGCCGGGGCGTGCCGACATGCGCTCGGCCAGCAGATCGCGCGTGCCGTCGAGATGCACGAAGCGGGTGCGCGGAGCAGCATCCCGGATGATGTCGCGGTAGGTCCGCCTGAGCGCACTGCACGCGATCACCAGCGGCCCCTGCGAGGAACGGAGGCGCTGGCCGACCTCGTGCAGCCACGGCTCCCGATCGCGGTCGGTCAACGCGGTCCCGGCCGCCATCTTGGCCACGTTGGATCCGGGATGGAGCTCATCGCCGTCGATGAACCGGCCCCCGACCGCGTGGGCGAGAAGGCTGCCGACGGTACTCTTGCCGCTGCCGGAGACGCCCATCACGATGATGGGCAGCGCGGAGTGGATCATGATCCTTCCTGTCCTGAATCTGAGGCACGGTCTGGACCGCCCGAGGCCATGTCATCACCCGCGCGCCGCCGGCACCGCAGGCTGCGGCGGACACTCTCGGCGGGAAGGCCGGCCAGGGCCGCGAGCTGCGCCTCGTCGGTGAACCCGAGGGCATACGCCTGCGCGACGAGGAGGCGGAGTTCGCGTTCGACGGTCTCCTTCGCCGAGGCCGCCGCTTCGAGCTGGGTCCTCACGGCCTGGAGCGCGTGGACGTGCTCGTCCCGCGACAGCACGGCCGACGGTGGATCGTCAACGGCGAGGGCTATGCGGCGGATGCCCGGAACGCTCTCGCCGAGGATGCCGGCTGCGGCGGAGATCCGCAGGCCGCTCGCGACAGCCTGAGCGAGCGACACGTTCCTCTGCGCCGTCAGCGCACGGATCCGTGCGCGGACGTGCACGAGGCGCTGCTTGTGGGCAGCGAGGGCCCGGAGGAGCCGTTCAGTCGGCGCGCTGCTGCAGCCCTGGCCCCGTTGAGCGGGCCCGCTCCGGTAGCGGTACCTGCCCGCGCTCTCGGGCGCGTTGCGGGGGCGGGGCGCCTCGGTCTTTTCGCGCATGGCGCACCTTCCATCCTCGGGTGCTCGTGTGGGCGGCGGCGGGGCTGCCGCCCGGTGGGGACGGTCGGCCGCGGCGGTGGGTGCGGGTCAGTGGCGGTCGAAGGTGAGGCCGCCGGGGACTTGGAAGGTCGGCGTGATCTCGAGCATGCCGATGTTGACGTGGCGCGGGGTCTCGAGGGCGTAGTCGATGGCGCTGACGATGTCGTCGGTCGTGAGGGACTCGTAGCCCTCGTAGTACGTCTTCCATGCCTCTTCCATGGCCTCGGGGGATCCGCCCAGGTTCCGGCCGAAGATCTCGGTCTCCACCCGTCCTGGGCAGATCTCGGTGACGCGGATCCGCTTGCCGACGGTGTCGTTGCGCAGCTGCCGGGAGATCTGGTGCACGGCGGCCTTGGTCGCGTGGTAGGCGGTGTGCCCGTAGAAGTTGTAGACGCCGGCGATGGAGCTGATGTTGACGATGTGGCCCCGGTCGCGCTCGACCATCCCGGGCAGGAGCAGGCGGGTGAGCTGGAGCAGGCCGCGCAGGTTCACGTCGATGATCTCGTCGAGGTCCTCCTCGGAGGAGTCGAGGATGTTGCCCGGCCGTGAGACGCCGGCGCAGTTGACGAGGACATCGATCTCGAGGCCGCCGAGTTCGCGGGCCACCGCTGGGGTGTCGGTGAGGTCGAGGACGTGGGGGAGGGCGCCGGTGCGGTCTGCGAGCTCCTTGAGGCGCTCTTCGTTGCGGGCCGTCGCGTGGACCTCGAGGCCGCGCTTGGTGAGGAGCTCGGTGATGGCTGCCCCCATGCCGGTCGAGGCCCCGGTGACGAGGGCGGTCTTGTAGTCGGCGAAGGTCATGGATTCTCCTGAGAAGGACGGGGCAGCGCCCCGGGGTGGGGCACGGCGGGCGGCGGAGCTACCTGAGCGTGGCGATGCTCGGGGTGGATGGCACTGGTTCAGCCACAGGCGGCGGATGGCAGATCGTGCCAGCCGGCCGAGCCGTGGAGGCCCAGGAGGCTAAAGACGGTGTTGACTGAGTGCCGAAGGGATTCGAGCTGGAGCATCGAGCGCCGGTAGGCCGCCGTTGCCTCGGCCACCGTCGTCGCTCTGAAGCGGACCCTGTCGCCGGGCCGGGCTTGGGCCAGGACGTCGAGCCCGAGGCTCGTGGCGACGGCGAGCACTGGGTAGCCTGCCGTCACCCCGCGGCCACGGTGGAGCACGAGGAGTTCCTCGCGCGAGGGCACCTCGATCGCGCCGACCGGGACCCCCCGCGAGAGCACCTCGCCCGAGGAGATCCTCTCCGGCAGCCTTCCGCCCAGTCGCAGGCCGATGTGGTTGCTTCTCGGGCTCACGGTGTACTCGGAGTCGAACAGCAGGTCCGCCGAGGCACCGAATTCAGTGATGTCGGGCCCGTCGGTGACGTCGACGAGCACCTCCCGTCCCGCACGGGGGCGCTCCACGCCGAGGCGGAAGAGCGGCAGGTCGAAGTACGGCTGCCGGAGTGGCGCCACGGGACGCTGCACCTTCAGGGCCGTCCCCTTCGCGAGCCGCACTCCGAAGCCGACGACGCTGTCCGGTGCGCAGCTTCCGAGAAGGCGTGGCACATCCACGGAACCGTGGACTGCAAGGTAGGCGCGCAGGCCGCCGCGGATGCCCCGCACCGCGACGGTCTCGCCAGCCGCGACAGAGACGGGTTCCCACTGCGGGTACGTGCGCCCGCCGACGGACAGATCGGCGGAGGCGCCCGTGACCGAGATCAGGAGGTCCGCCGTCGTCGTCATCCTGAAGTCCAGCGCAGTGAGCTCGATGAGCGGTGCGTTGTCCTCGTTGCCCACGAGGATGTTCGCGGCCCGAGCTGAGTACTGGTCGAGGGCGCCGTTCACGGGGAGCCCGAAGTGCGGGCCGCGGAACCTTCCGAGGTCGGTGACCACCGAGTTCCCCGGCTGCTGGACGAGGAGCTCGCTGCTCATGGCTGAGCCTCCATGAGCGTGCCGGCCAGCGCATCGAAGTCGCGTTCGGCGACGGGCCGGAAGCGGATCGTGTCGCCCGGACGGTAGGGGACGAGGGGGTCCCGACCGGCGTCGAGCAGCGTGAGGGGCGTCTGTCCGATGACGCGCCATCCGCCCGGGGCCACGGCGGGCGCGATGACAGCCTGGCGCCCCGCGACCGCGACCGCTCCGGCGGGCACGCTCAGGCGCGGGTCCTTGAGACGGGGCACGGGGTGCGGGAAGTCGGGACCGTCCATCATGGGGGATCCGGCCGGGGCGCCGAGGCAGCGGATGGTGTACGCCTTCGAGGAGTGGAGGCGCACGACCTCGTCGGCCGTGATCCCCTGCTGCTCGGCGACGTCGTCCAGGTCCGGCCCGTAGTCTCCCCCGTACACGACGGGGACGTCGAAGGTGCGAGGGGCCCCTCCGGCTGCAGAGAGCGCGAGCTGCCGCATTCCCAGCCCGACGAAGGCCCGCATCTGGGCGGCAGACACGACGAGCACATCGAATTCCACCAGGACGGAGTCATAGGTGGGGACCGCCCCGTGCAGGCCTTCGGCGCCGCACGTCTCGAGCCATCCGGCGAGCCTGTGCACCGTGCTCCAGTCGCGCTCCACGTCGCCGGAGGTGGCCACGACACGCAGCGCCGCATCGCCTGATTCGAAGACCTCTACCGGGGAGGGGACGAGCGCGCCCATGTCAGGCCACCGGGTGCTTCGCGGCGAGCACTTCGCCCAGCGGGGCGATGCTGACGCCGGCGGAGGTCAGTTCGGAGCGGATGAGCCGCGCGAGCTCGACGGCGCCCTCGTTGTCGCCGTGCAGCAGGACCGTATCGGCCTCGACGTCGATGTCGACGCCGGTGACGGTGCGGAGCTTCCCTTCGCAGACCATGCGCACGGTGCGGTCGACGATGGCCCGGGCATCATGCAGCACGGCCCCGTCGGTGCCGCGCGGCACGAGCGTGCCGTCCTCCTGGTAGGCGCGGTCGACAATGCCGACGACGGCGACCCGCAGCCCCCGGGCGCGCGCTGCGCGGGCCAGTTCGCCCTCCTGGGCGACGATGATGAGGTCCTCGTCGAAGCGTGAGGCCGCATCGGCGACGGCCGAGGCATAGTCCGGGCGCACGGCCACGAGGTTCCCCAGGCGGCCGTGGGGGGCGAGGTGCGCCACGCGACGGCCGTGTGCTGCTGCGAAGGCCGAGAGGGCCCCGAGCTGGTAGAGGACGTCGTTGCGGACTTCGTCCGCGCTGAGGTCCATGGCGCGCCGGCCGAAGCCGCGCAGGTCCGGGAAGCTCGGGTGGGCGCCGATGCCCACGCCTCGGCTGACGCATTCCGCGACGGTCGAGTTCATGATGTCCGGGTCTCCAGCATGGAATCCGCACGCGATATTCGCACTGGAGACGATATCCAGCAACTCCGTATCATTTCCGATCCGGTACGCGCCGAATCCTTCGCCGAGGTCGGCCACGAGATCGATCATGGGATTCACGTGCTGCTCTTTTCGCGGTTCTCGGCTGCTCTTTCGGGAGGGGAAGGGATTTCAGATTCCAGGCTCCCCGTGCTTTTCTTATGGGATCGTCTCATCGCGGGGACCGGCGCGACAAAGACCTATCGACTATCACGGGATAGGCCTGCGTTATGACCTAGGACCGGCACTCGCACGACGACAGGGCCCCGGCGCCGACATAGCCTTTGTGTCATGGGCCGAGCGCCGGAGGCACACTCGGACAGGGAACTGCTAGGAGGCAGGACACGTGGACACACGGAAGCTCGAGTACTTCGTGAGGATCGTGGACGCGGGCAGCATCACGCGGGCCGCCTCGGCACTGCACGTCGCCCAGCCCGCGCTCAGCCAGCAGGTCTCCGCGCTCGAGAAGGACCTCAAGCAGCGGCTCCTGATCCGGAGCAAGCAGGGCGTCGAGCCGACGGCGGCCGGCACGGCGCTGTACCGGCATGCCCAGACCATCCTCCGACTCGTCGAGGAGGCGAGGCAGGACGTGGCGACCTCGGGCGACGCCCCGGCCGGCCGGGTATCCATCGCCATGGCGCCCTACTGCATGGCGTCGAGCCTCGCGCCGACAATAGTGCGGGAAGTGGGGCAGCGGTACCCCGATATCACGCTGCATCTGACCGAGATCTTCGGCGGCGTGCTGAGCGAGGCCATCAAGAACGGCAGGCTCGACATGGCACTGATCTACGAGCCCCGCGAGAACCGCGGCATCAGGTTCACCCCCATGATCGTCGAGGACCTCTACCTCGTGGCGAACGCCGAGGCCGGCGCGGATCCGGAGGGGAAGGGAAGCGTGACACTGCGGGAGGCTTTGCAGCTGCCGCTGTTCCTTCCGGAGGACAACCACACCATTCGGAGGCTCGTCGACAAGGCCTGTGGAGACCAGGGCCTTGCCCTGCGCCTTGCGGGCGAGATCGAGTCGGTCCCCTCGCTCTACCGGCTGCTCCAGGCCAACCTCGGAGCGACCGTCCTCCCGAGGTCCGCCGCTGATGCCCTCTTCCCGGACCAGGGCTTCACCGTGCTGCGGATCGTCGACCCCGCCCTCCAGGTGAAGCTCGGACTGTGCACGGCGGACCACGAGCCGATGTCGGAGGCCGCCGCGGCCGTGCTCATTCTCCTGCGCGAAATGATCAAGGCCCAGCTGCTCACGCGGTACGGCATGATGGGGGACCAGACTTTGGTCCCCCATCCATAGCCCCGCCTTATCGCGGCACCCGACTTAGGTCTTATTCAGGCTCCCCGGAATTTCCTACGATGGTTTCAGCAGCTGAATCCGCTGCCCCGCGGTCCAGTTCTTCAAGCGCAAGGAAGCCTGAAATGAAGAAGATCAGCAAGGTCGGCTGGAATTCGAAGAACCCGGCGATTCCGACGATCGCTCCCACCGGGGTGCATTGCCCGGTGAACGGCCTCTGGGAGCCCCTCGGGTCCTCGGCCGATCCGGTGTTCGTGTTCGAGGGAAGCGTCATGCCGACGTTCGGGGGAGCAACCGTGGAGTGGCAGCTCGTCGAGGTCCACCGCAGGAGGGCCGATCTGGTGCTGTAGCCGCACCGCGGCGAGCAGGCTGGGCGAGAAGAGGCACAGTGAGAGGAGGGAGGCGCCCCGGACGGGGCGCCTCCCTCCTCTGTTGCGCTCAGTCCTCGACGAGGAGTCCCTTGGCCTTGAGCACGTCCGTGAGGCGGCACAGCTCGATGGTGGTGCCGCCCGCATGGTAGGCCTTGATCAGGTCGTTCTCCGCGTCCACGCGCGCCTGGGACAGCGCGATGACCTCCTCGGCCTCCTCGCGCCGAACCACGACGACGCCGTCGGCGTCCCCGCGGAGGATGTCCCCGGGGTAGACGACCTCGTCGCCGAACACGAGCGGGTGGTTGATCGGGCCGAGCGTCTCCTTCACGGTGCCCTTGATGGAGATGCTGCCGGAGAAGACGGGCAGCCCGAGCTCGATCAGGTCAGCGGTGTCGCGGACGCCCGAGTCCGTGACCATGGCGGCGATGCCCTTGGCCTTCATGGCGTTGCCGAGGACGTCGCCGAACGTGCCGGCCTCGGTGAATTCGCCGGCGCCCACGAGCACCACGTCGCCGCTGCGGGCGTAGTGGATGGCGACCTGGAGCATCAGGTTGTCCCGCGGGGCGCAGCGCACCGTGACGGCAGGCCCGCAGAAGGACATGGAGCGGTCGATCGGCTTGATGCGCGAGCTGAGCGCGCCCCGACGGCCCTGGGCCTCGTGGATTGTCGCGGAGGAGAAGGCGGCGAGGCGTTCGACGACGTCCGCGTCCGGGCGCTCGAATCTGGTCTTGACGTGGATCATCTTTTCCATGGTTCTCTCGTTAATGGATTGGCTTGATTAGCTGAGTGCCCGAATGGCCTTGTCGATGGCTTCGACGCCGGCGTTGATGGTTTCCAGAGACGTCGCGAAAGAAATGCGGAAATACGGTCCCAGGCCGTAAGCGGAACCGGGAATGACGGCCACCGACGCCGCATCGAGCAGGTACAGGACGAAATCCTGGTCATTGCCGATTGTGGCGCCGTCCGGCGTCGTCTTTCCGACGGCGCCCGCGCAGTTCACGTAGGCGTAGAAGGCGCCCTCAGGAGTTCGGCACGACAGGCCCGGGACGGCGTTCAGCCCGGCCACGGCGGCATCGCGCCGCTCGCGGTAGGCCTCGACGCATTCGGCCACGAAGGACTGGTCGCCGGTGAGTGCCGCGGCGGCGGCCGCCTGGCTGATCGAGGAGGGGCAGGAGGAGATCTGGGACTGCAGCTTGTTGACGGAGGCAACGAGCGGGGCGGGGCCCACGGCATAGCCCAGCCGCCAGCCAGTCATCGCGTACGCCTTCGACACCCCGTTCACGAGCAGCACGCGGTCGCGGAGCTGCGGGGCGGCGGCAACGAGGCTCGTGATCTGCCCCTCGCCGAAGTAGATCTCGTCGTAGATCTCGTCGGTCAGGACGTAGACCTGGGGATGTTCGGCCAGGACGGCGGCGAGGGCTTCGAGTTCGGAACGGGAGTAGACGACGCCGGTCGGATTGGAGGGTGTGTTGAGGATGAGCCACTTGGTGGCGGGGGTGATGGCGGCGGCCAGGGCCTTGGGGGTGAGCTTGAACCCCACGTCGTCGCCACAGGGGACGACCACCGGGGTGCCCTCATTGGCCAGCACCATGTCCGGGTAGGAAACCCAGTAGGGCGCCGGGACGATGACCTCGTCTCCCTCATCGAGCGAGGCCGTGAGCGCGGTGAAGATGACCTGCTTCGCGCCGCCCGCGATGGTGATCTCCGAGGGGCTGTACCGGATGCCGGTGCGCCGCTCGACGTGGTCGAGGATGGCCGAGCGCAGCTGGGGGGTCCCGGTGACCGAGGTGTACTTCGTCTCGCCGGCGGCGATGGCGGCCACAGCGGCCTGCTTCACGTGCTCGGGGGTGTCGAAGTCCGGCTCGCCCACGGTGAGGTCGATGATCGAGCGCCCCTCCGCCTTGAGTTCGCGGACGCGTGCCGCGGCCTGGACGCTCGCCGATTCCTTGATGCGGGTCACCCGCGAGGCCGGCTGATAGTCGGGCATGTCTCCTCCAATGAGTGCGCGGTATGCGGGTCTTCTTTCGACCCTATAGAGACAGGCGGTGTGGTGGATAAGACCTAAATTGCGTGGGCGGATAAGTACCTCTTATGACGGGAATTCGGCCGGGCACGCTTATCCTGTTTTCCAGCGCCCCTCATTTGCCGAGCAATTCCACGGGCCGGCACGGCACACCATGTCTATCCAAGGGAACACAGAGAATGCAGACAGCAGCAGGCGTCCGCGCCGTCGTCGCCCATGGACGCGGCGACCTCAGAGTCGATCTCCTCGAGGAGCCAGCCCTCGCGCAGGATGAGTCCCTCGTGGCGATCGAGCTTGGAGGGATCTGCGGTTCCGACCTCCACTACTGGCTGCACGGCGCGGCGGGCGAATCCATCCTGCGGGATCCGCTGGTGCTGGGCCATGAGGTCATCGGCAGGGTGGTGCGCCCCGCGGCGGACGGCAGCGGGCCTGGGGAAGGGGTACGTGTGGCAGTCCACCCTGCAACTCCGGGCCCGGCGGGTGCCGGCAGGTTCCCCTCCGACCGCCCTCACCTCTCGCCCGGCGGCACGTACCTCGGAAGCGCCGCCACGCACCCGCACCGCGACGGTGCGTTCGCCGACCTCGTTGGCCTGCCCGCACGGATGCTGCGGCCCATTCCGGATGAGCTGGATCCGCGCGCTGCGGCGCTGATCGAGCCCCTGAGCGTCGCGTGGCATGCGGTCCGGCGGGCGGGCGACGTGGCCGGCAAGCGCGTCCTCGTTGTCGGCGCTGGTCCGATCGGCGCCCTCGTGGTGGCGACCCTGAGGCACCACGGCGCGGGTGAGGTCATCGCCACGGACCTGTTCGAGGAGCCCCTCCAGCGCGCCGCCGGGCTCGGGGCGGACCGGACCGTCTTCGCGTCGGAGCGGGACGTGGTGGAAGGCCTCGATGCGGACGTGGTCGTCGAGTCTTCCGGAAGTGTGCCCGGGCTCCGGACGGCGATCCGCGCGGCCACTCGTGGCGGCCGTGTAGTCATGCTCGGCCTCCTCCCACCGGGGGACCAGCCTGTCCTGATCGCGCTGGCGATCGCTCGAGAGCTCGAACTTGTCGGATCGTTCCGGTTCAACGACGAGATCGACGAGGTGATCGCAGCTCTGAGCGCCGGCGAGATCGATCCCTCAGCTGTCGTCACCCACGTGTTCGACGTCGACAGGGCCCTCGAGGCGTTTCACGTTGCCAGCGACGCGTCCACCTCGGGCAAGGTCCTGCTCAGTTTCAGCGGTGCGGAGGTTGAGGCCGACAGCGAGGACTAGCATGAGGCGTTGACGAACCCGCGCTCGCGCGGGGCCGCGGCCTCCACGTCCGGATTGGGCCCGGGTGCACGACGTGGGAGAGTGGACAGGTGAAGTGCAGCAACACCGCCGCAGGGGGCCGCCCGTGACGCCGCCGGCCCGGACTGGCAGATCCCAGGCGCCCAAGGGCTCGGCAGGCGCCAGGAGCGCCGGGACAGTCGACTGGCGCGACGCCGCCCCCGCGCCCGTGGTCCTGGTCACCGGCCCAGAGGACTACCTTGCGGCGCGGGCCATGGATGCCGTGCGGGCCAAGGCCAGGGAGGCCGCGGGCGAGCTCGAGGTGACCCGCCTCGAGGCGGGCACGTACGCGGGCGGCGAGCTGCTGATGGCAGCCTCGCCCTCCCTCTTCGGCGAGAGCAAACTCATCGAGGTGCACGGGCTGGAGTCCATGAGCGAGGAGTTCCTCCGCGACGCCCTCGCCTACACTTCGGCCCCCGAGCCCGACGTCGTCCTCGTGCTCCGGCACGGCGGCGGGACCCGGGGCAAGAAGCTCCTCGACGCGGTCAAAGCCTCAGGGGCGCCCGTCGTCGACTGCCAGGCGCTGAAGAAGGACGCCGACAAGGCAGCGTTCGTCCTGGCAGAGTTCCGTGGTTCCGGCCGGCGGATCGAGCGCGAGGCGGTGGACGCCCTCGTCGCCGCCGTGGGCAGCAGCCTCGCAGAGCTCGCGGCGGCGTGCAGCCAGCTCATCCTCGACGCGTCGTCCACGGTGGACGCGGCGACCGTGGAGAAGTACTACGGCGGACGGGTCGAGGCCACGGCCTTCAAGGTCGCAGATGCCGCACTCGCCGGCCAGAAGGCAAAGGCCCTCTCGGCCTTCCGGCATGCCCTCGAGACGGGCGTCGACCCGGTGCCGATGGTCGCGGCCATCGCCGCCAAGCTCCGGACCCTCGCGAAGGTCGCCGGGGCGCGCGGCTCCGCCCAGAGCATCGCCCGGGAGCTGGGCATGCAGCCCTGGCTCGTCGAACAGGCCCAGCGGGACATCCGGGGCTGGACCCCGCAGAGCCTCGCCCTGGCGATCCGGGCCGTCGCCGAGGCGGACGCCGAGGTCAAGGGCCTCGCCCGCGATCCCGCGTACGCCGTAGAGCGGGCCCTCTCGGCTGTGAGCTCGGCGGCCCGGGCCCGCTGAGCCCCGGCCCGGGCCCGCTGAGCCCCGGCCCGCTGAGCCCCGGCCCGGGCCGCCGAGACCAGGGCCCGCTGGCGCCACGGAGGCCGGAAACAGCAGGGGCCGGCATCCGTCGCGGATGCCGGCCCCTGCCGAGAAGAGCTGCTGGGTCAGCCGACCTTGCCGACCTTCTTCGCGATGCCCGACTTGCGGTTCGCGGCCTGGTTCTTGTGGATGACGCCCTTGCTCACGGCCTTGTCGAGCTTCTTGCTCGCGTAGGCCAGAGCGGAGACAGCGGCATCCTTGTCAGCGGAAGCGACGGCGGTGTTGACGGCGCGGATGGCCGTCTTCAGCTCCGACTTGACCGCCATGTTGCGCTGGCGGGCCTTCTCGTTGGTGAGAATGCGCTTCTTCTGGGACTTGATGTTTGCCACGTATGGAACTCTCTTGTTGATGCCAACAGGGTCTAGAGGGCGTTCGGACCGACCATCGACTGAGCGGCGTGGGGATGCCTATGGCAGCCGGTCGTCAGTGCCCGCCGACCTGCACGGACACACAGCAGACAATGCTAGCAGACTTCCGGGCGCACGCTCCTCGCGCCCGCGGGAGCGGCGTGAGCACAGCCTATGGGAGACTAGGAAGTCAGCAAACCACCGTGGGCAACCACGCCTCGACCGTATTGACAGTGAGGACCGTTCACCGTGTCTCCCATGGCCCGCACAGCGCCCGTGCCCGCCGCGACCGATCCGTCGATCATCCGCAACTTCTGCATCATCGCGCACATCGACCACGGAAAGTCGACCCTCGCCGACAGGATGCTGCAGTTCACGGGAGTCGTGCAGCCGCGGGACATGAAGGCGCAGTACCTCGACCGGATGGACATCGAGCGCGAGCGCGGCATCACCATCAAGTCCCAGGCGGTCCGCATGCCGTGGGAGGTCGACGGCACGGCCTTCGCCCTGAACATGATCGACACCCCCGGGCACGTCGACTTCACCTACGAGGTCTCGCGCTCGCTCGCGGCCTGCGAGGGCGCGGTGCTCCTCGTCGACGCGGCCCAGGGGATCGAGGCGCAGACGCTCGCGAACCTGTACCTCGCGATGGAGAACGACCTCACCATCATCCCGGTGCTGAACAAGATCGACCTGCCCGCGGCCCAGCCCGAGAAGTACGCGGAGGAGCTCGCCAACCTCATCGGCGGCGACCCCGACGACGTCCTGAAGGTCTCCGGCAAGACCGGCGTGGGCGTCGAGGGCCTCCTCGACCGGATCGTGCGCGACATCCCGGCACCGGTGGGCGACGCCAAGGCCCCCGCCCGTGCCATGATCTTCGACTCCGTGTACGACACGTACCGCGGAGTCGTGACCTACGTGCGCGTCGTCGACGGCTCGCTGAGCCCGCGCGAGCGGATCCAGATGATGTCGACGAAGGCCAGCCACGAACTGCTCGAGATCGGCGTCATCTCCCCGGAGCCGATCCCGTCCAAGGGCCTCGGCGTCGGCGAGGTGGGCTACCTCATCACCGGCGTCAAGGACGTGCGCCAGTCCAAGGTCGGCGACACGATCACGAACCTCTCCAAGCCGGCGTCGGAGTCCCTCGGCGGCTACCAGGACCCCAAGCCCATGGTCTTCTCCGGCCTCTACCCGCTGGACGGCTCGGACTACCCGGACCTGCGCGACGCCCTGGACAAGCTCAAGCTCAACGACGCGGCGCTCGTCTACGAGCCCGAGACGTCCGCCGCGCTCGGCTTCGGCTTCCGCGTCGGCTTCCTCGGCCTCCTCCACCTCGAGATCGTGCGCGAGCGCCTCGAGCGCGAATTCAACCTCGACCTCATCTCCACCGCGCCCAACGTCATCTACGAGGTCACCCTCGAGGACAAGTCCGTGGTGACAGTGACCAACCCGAGCGAGTTCCCCACGGGCAAGGTCAACGAGGTCCGCGAGCCCATGGTCTCAGCGACGATCCTCGCCCCGAACGAGTTCGTGGGCGCCATCATGGAGCTCTGCCAGGGCCGCCGCGGCCAGATGAAGGGCATGGACTACCTCTCCGAGGACCGCGTGGAGCTGCGCTACTGGATCCCGCTGGCCGAGATCGTGTTCGACTTCTTCGACCAGCTCAAGTCCAAGACCCGCGGCTACGCCTCGCTCGACTGGAAGGCCGACGGCGACCAGGTCGCCGACCTCGTCAAGGTGGACATCCTGCTCCAGGGCGAGCAGGTCGACGCCTTCAGCGCGATCACCCACCGCGACAAGGCCTATGCGTACGGCACGATGATGACCGCGAAGCTGCGCGAGCTCATCCCGCGCCAGCAGTTCGAGGTGCCCATCCAGGCGGCCATCGGCTCCCGCATCATCGCCCGCGAGAACATCCGGGCCATCCGCAAGGACGTCCTCGCCAAGTGCTACGGCGGCGACATCACCCGCAAGCGCAAGCTCCTCGAGAAGCAGAAGGAGGGCAAGAAGCGCATGAAGATGGTCGGCCGCGTCGAGGTGCCCCAGGAGGCCTTCATCGCGGCGCTCACCACGGACGAGTCGAAGGACAAGGCGAAGAAGTAGTGCCCAGCAGCCTTCCTCTGGGCGACCCGGCTCCGGCCGACGGCGCCCTTCCGCCCCAGGCGGCCGTCGCGGCGGGGGAGCGGGGCTTCTCGCTGTACGCCCACATCCCGTTCTGCGCCGTCCGCTGCGGGTACTGCGACTTCAACACCTACACGGCCATCGAGCTCGGCGGCGGCGCCTCGCAGGCGAACTACGCCGCGACGGCCGTCTCCGAGGTGCGCTTCGCGGCAGCCGCGCTGGACGCCTCCGGCGTGCCTCGCCGTCGTCTGTCCACGGTGTTCTTCGGCGGCGGCACGCCGACCCTCCTGTCCGCCCAGGACCTCACCGCGATCCTCTCTGCGGCGGTCGCGGAATGGGGGCTCGAGCCGGGAGCCGAGGTGACCACGGAGGCGAACCCCGACTCGGTGACGCCCGCGTCCCTCCAGGCCCTCGCCGAGGCCGGATTCACCCGGGTCTCCTTCGGCCTGCAGTCGGCGGTGCCGCACGTGCTCAAGGTCCTCGACCGGACCCACACCCCGTCCCGGGTGCCCGAGGCGGTCCGGTGGGCGCGCGACGCGGGACTCGACGTGAGCCTCGACCTGATCTACGGCACCCCGGGCGAGTCGCGCGACGACTGGCGCGCCTCGCTCGACGCGGCGCTCGCGTGCGAACCGGACCACGTCAGCGCCTACGCGCTCATCGTCGAGGACGGCACGAAGCTCGCGGCCCAGATCCGCCGGGGCGAGGTCCCCGAGGTGGACGACGACGACCACGCCGAGAAGTACGAGCTGGCCGACGCGGTGCTGGGCAGCGCGGGCTTCCACTGGTACGAGGTCAGCAACTGGGCCCGCGGCGCCGCGGGCCCGGGTCCGCAGAGCGCGCGCTTCGAATGCCGGCACAACCTCGCCTACTGGAACGGCGGCGACTGGTGGGGCATCGGGCCGGGCGCCCACTCCCATGTGGGCGGCGTCCGCTGGTGGAACGTCAAGCACCCCACCGCGTACGCCGGGCGCCTCTCCCAGGGCGTCTCGCCGGCCGCGGCCCGGGAGACGCTCGACGACGGCACGCGCCGCGTGGAGCGCGTCCTCCTGAAGGTCCGGCTCGCCTCCGGCCTGCCCACGTCCGACCTCGATGCCGGGGGCCGCGCGGCCGTGGCCGGCCTGATCGCCGATGGCCTCGTGGACGGGCCCACAGCCCTCCGGGGCCGCCTGGTCCTCACGCTGCGGGGCCGGCTCCTCGCCGATGCGGTCGTGCGGGCGCTGCTGCCCTGACCCGGGCAGCAGGCATCACTTGATGAGGTGCAGGTTGTAGCGGTACTGGTACGGCTGCCCGCGGTTGACCTGGATGCCCGCCGTAACCGAGAACACGGTGAGCGCGATCCAGAGCAGCGTCGCGAGGACGGAGAACACGCTCCCGACGAAGGGAATGTACCCGAGCAGGTTGAGCACGACCGCCGCGACCGTGGGCGGCAGCGTGAAGTTCAGCGCTTCCTTCGATTCCTGCGCGGTGAAGGGGCCGCGGTCCTTGAAGACGAGGTAGATCAGCAGCGACGGGACGAAGCCGAGGATGCCGCCGAAATGCGCGAGGGTCGCCCATTGCCGGTCCTCGGACGCCGTCAGCGGCGCGGGGACCGTGGCACCGTTGTCCTGTCCGGCGGTGCTGCGGGGGTCCTTCGGGTACTCGGCCACTGATGAATCCTTGCCTGTGGTTCCTTGCGGTCTTGGCGCCCACGCCGGCCGCACGGCCGCCGGGAGCAGTCCAAGGATATCCAAGGTTGCCCGCTCAGGCGGTCAGGAAGTCGATGACCTCCTCGACGCGGCCCAGCAGGGAAGGCTCGAGGTCGGCGTAGGTGCGCACCGCTCCCAGGAGCTTCTGCCAGCCGAGCCCGACGTCCTCCGCGGTGCTGTGCGGCCACCCGAAGGCCTTGAGGATCCCGGTCTTCCAGTCCACGCCCCGCGGGACGGTGGGCCAGGCGGGGATGCCGAGCACCGAGGGCTTGATGGCCTGCCAGACGTCCACATAGGGGTGGCCGACGACGAGCACGTTCCCGGCGGCCCCGGGCACCGCCATCGCCTCGGCCACGATGCGCGACTCCTTCGAGCCCTCGACCAGGTGGTCGACGATGATCCCGAGCTTCCGGCCCGGTCCTGGGCCGAACGCCTCGACGGCCCCGGCGAGGTCGTCGACCCCGTGCAGGGGTTCGACGACGATCCCCTCGACGCGGAGGTCGTCGCCCCACACCTTCTCCACGAGCTCGGCGTCATGCTTGCCCTCGACCCAGACCCGGCTCGCCTTGGCCACCTGCGCGCGCATCCCCTCGACGCGGACGGAGCCGGACGCGGTGCGGGCCGGGGGCGCGGGCTGGGTCCTCGGGGCCGGCGGTCCGACACGGACGGGATGGCCGTCGAGGAGGAACCCGAACCCGAGCTGGAACGAGCGCGTCCGCCCGCGCCGGTCTTCGAGGCTCATCACGTGCATGCCCCCGGACTTCTCCACGCGGACCACGGCACCCACCCACCCGCTCTCGGCGTCCTCGAGGACGAGCCCGGGCTCGGCGGGGACGAGGGGCAGTTCGGCACGGGAGGGGGCAGCGAGGTCGGCCGGCCCCCAGGAGTCATAGCTGAGTCGGTCCACCCGCCGCATCCTACGGCGGCTCGCCCCGGAGGGCCCCGGGGACGCGCCGTGGCCTAGTGCACAGCACGGGGGTTCCCGCCGGACCCGGTGGGCGTACTAGACTTAGCACTTGATCCCAGAGAGTGCTAAGCCGCGGGTGTGCCGCCCGCCGTCGCAGCAGGAGGTGTGATGAACGAGCCCCGCAAGCTGGAGGTCCTGCGGGCGATCGTGGAGGACTACGTCCACTACCGCGAGCCCGTCGGGTCCAAGGCGCTCGTGGAACGCCACCGGCTCGGCGTCTCGAGCGCCACCATCCGCAATGACATGGCCGCCCTCGAGGACGACGGCCTCATCACGGCCCCCCACACGAGCGCCGGCCGCGTGCCGACCGACAAGGGCTACCGGGTCTTCGTGGACCACCTCGCTGCGGTGCGGCCGCTGTCCGCCGCGGAGAAGCAGGCGATCCAGACGCTCCTGGGCGGTGCGGACGACCTGGACGACGTGCTCGAGCGCACCGTCAGGCTCCTGTCCCAGCTGACCAACCAGGTCGCCGTCGTGCAGTACCCCCAGCTGGGCCGCGCCAAGGTGCGACACGTCGAAGCGGTGTCCATGGCCCCGCGCCAGGTCCTGCTCGTCCTCATCGCCGACACCGGCACCGTCGAGCAGCGGGTGCACACCGTCAGCGAGGACGTTGACCGCGACAGGCTCGCGTACCTGAGGCAGCGGTTCCTCGAGGGGCTGGCCGGGACGGCCGTGGGACGGCTCGCGGCCGGGGCGGCGGAGGTCGTCGCCTCGCTCGCTCCGCAGGACCAGCGGCTCGGCGCCGAACTGGCCCACGGCCTCGGCACCCTCGCAGAGGCGAGCCGCGAGGACCGCATGGTGATGGCGGGCACCGCCTACCTCGCGAGGTCCAACAGCGACTTCCTCCAGAGCATCTCACCCGTGCTCGAAGCGCTCGAGGAACAGGTGGTCCTGCTGCGGCTCCTCTCGGAGATGGCGGCCGATCCCCGCGGCGTCACCGTGACGATCGGCCGGGAGAACCCGTATGTCGGCCTGGCCGAGACCTCGGTCGTCGCGACCGGCTACGGGCAGGACGACGGACCGAAGCTCGGCATCCTCGGCCCCACACGCATGGACTATCCGGCCACGATGGCCGCAGTGCGGGCGGTCGCCCGCTACCTGTCGAAGATCATCGCCGGAAGCTGAGAAGAAAGAGAACTGTGAGCAGCCACTACGAAACCCTCGGCGTGCAGACCGACGCGACCCCCGAGGAGATCAAGAAGGCCTACAAGAAGCTGGCCCGCAAGCTCCACCCGGACATGAACCCGGGCGAGGACGCCGCGGACCGCTTCAAGGCCGTCACCCACGCCTACGAAGTCCTCTCGGACCCGCAGAAGCGCCGTGTCTATGACACGACGGGCAACGAGAACGGCACCGACAACGGCTTCTCCGGCGGCTACAACGGAGCGGGCTTCGCGTTCCAGGACATCTTCGAGACCTTCTTCGGCGGCGGGGCGGGGCAGTCGGGCCCGGCGTCCCGGGTGCGGCGGGGGCAGGATGCGCTCATCGCCGTCCGGATCGAGCTCAAGGACGCCGTCTTCGGCGTCAACAAGAAGCTCGAGGTCGACACCGCGGTCGTCTGCGGCCGCTGCGACGGATCGTGCTGCGAGCCGGGCACCGAGCCGGTCCGCTGCGGCGTGTGCGGCGGCTCCGGTCACATCCAGCGCCCCGTGCGCTCGATCCTCGGCCAGGTCATGACCATGGCCACGTGCCCCACCTGCCAGGGGTTCGGCACGGAGATCCCCAGCCCGTGCAACGAGTGCGGCGGGGAGGGGCGCGTACGGAGCCGGCGCTCGCTCACGGTCAAGATCCCTGCCGGGGTCTCCACGGGCACCCGCATCCAGCTCGCGGGCCAGGGCGAGGCCGGCACGGCCGGCGGTCCGTCCGGGGACCTCTACGTCGAGATCCGGGTGGCCGCGCACCCGACGTTCACGCGCGAAGGCGACGACCTGCACGCGACCCTCAGCGTCCCCATGACCGCGGCCGCGCTCGGGTCCGAGATGACCCTCGAGACGTTCGACGGCGAGCACAGCATCACCCTGCGTCCCGGGAGCCAGTCGGGTGACGTGGTCACCCTGCATGACCTCGGCGTGGCCCGGCTGCGCGGCTCGGGCCGCGGGGACCTCCTCGTGCACGTGCGGGTCGAGACCCCGACCAAGCTCGACGCCGAGCAGGAGGAACTCCTGCGCCAGTTCGCCAAGCTCCGCGGCGAGCAGGTCGGCGAGGGCAAGCTCGTGGGCAGCGGCGGCATGTTCGCCAAGCTCCGCGACAAGCTCGGCAACCTCTGACGATGTCCCGGCCGCTCTTCTACGTCGCCCCCGGCGCGCTCGACGGCGCGGCCCCGGGAGGCACCATGACCGTGGACGGCGCCGAGGGCCGTCACGCCGTCGCGGTCCGGCGCCTGGGCGTGGGGGAGGGCGTCGATGTCTCGGACGGCGCCGGAACCCGCGCCGTCGGCACCGTCAGCAGGGCCGAGGGCTCCGTGCTCGAGGCGGTCGTCGACACCGTGGTGCACGAGGAGCGCCCTCCCTTCCGGCTCGTGCTCGTCCAGGCGCTGGCGAAGGGAGACCGGGACGAGCTGGCCGCGGAGACGGCGACAGAGCTCGGTGTGGACGCGGTCGTGCCGTGGCAGGCCGAGCGGTCGATCGTGCGGTGGAAGGGCGAGCGGGCCCAGAAGGCGCTCGCGAAGTGGCGCTCGGTGGTCCTCGCGGCAGCCAAGCAGGCCCGCAGGGCCTGGGTGCCGGACGTCGAGCCGGCGGTCGACGGCGGCCGCCTCGCCGAGCGGATCGCGCAGGCGCGGCTCGCGGTGGTGCTCCATGAGGAGGCGAGCGAGTCGCTCACCGGCATCCTGCGGGGCGTGGCCTCTGGGGACGGCGAGGGCGAGATCCTGTTCATCGTCGGCCCGGAGGGCGGCATCAGTCCGGCCGAACTCGAGCGCTTCGTCCAGGCCGGCGCGCGCCTTGCGCTGCTGGGACCGCACGTGCTGCGCTCCTCGACGGCCGGGCCGGCGGCGCTGGCCCTCGCGGGCGAGCACCTCGGCCGGTGGGGGAGCCGGGACGGCCGCTAGCTAGCCGGTGATGGTGAACGACTTCGAGTCCCAGGCCGAGGTGCTCGAGGTCGCCGAGGGCGAGGCGTCCTCGGCCGGCAGGATCCGGACCTCGTAGTCCCCGGGCGGAAGGTTCACCGCGAAGGTGAATTCGCCCACGTGCCCGGCGTCATGGCCCGAGGTCACCGTCCCGCTGACGTACACCGACCGGTTCCCCTGCGCGTCGTGCCGCAGGACCTGCCACGCGAACGGCTTGTCCGGCTGGGTGGCCCTGCCGAAGACCTTGAGCGAACCCTTGAGCCTGCTGCCCTCCTGCGGATCGATGATCCACACCGGGGCGATCATCGAGGGGTCCCGCTGCATGAGCTGCCCCAGCTGGACGCGCTGGAACGCGAGCTGGGAGGTCCGGCCGTCGACCAGGAGCATGACCGAGATCGGCTGGCCGGCGTCGACGAGCCCCGAGCTGGCAGCCGCCGCTGTCGCGGTGTAGACCAGCTGCTGGACCGCGAGCTGGGCCGTCGGCTCGTCGACTCCGGTGTTGAAGGCGTCGTCCGAGACGTCGACCGTGATGTAGTTCCGCCCGGAGACGGACGCGGCAAGCTTCTTCGGCGACTGCCAGGGGCTGAAGTAGTGGGGGTCGAGCGGCTTCTGCGACATCATGATCCGCAGCGCGGTCGCGATGGGGTTGTCCCGGGAATCGGCGTCGCGGAACTCCCGGTAGAGGTAGACGCCGTCCCGGGCCCGGCCCAGCCAGTACACCGGCGCCTTCGCCGAGGTCTGGGACGTCTCGAGCGGGGCAGAGGCCGGGGTCATCCCGCTGGTGGGACCCGCCGTCGAGCCGGCCGCGATGCTCGGCTGCGGAGTGCCGGCGGCCGTGCAGCCCGTCAGCGGCAGGCCCGCGGCGAGGAGCGCGGCAGCAAGCGCCAGGGCGCCGCGTCGGCGCCGGCTCCCCAGCCCAGCTCGAAGTGCCATCGGTTCCCTTGCAGATCAGTCCGTGCCCCTCCGCGGGGCCACCGTCCAGCTTGGCACAGCATCTGTCCACGGTCCCGGGCAGGAGGCCAATAGAGTCCCAAGTGATGCACGATTGATATTTCCAACGGATTGGGCCGCCGCGGCCCCGCACCCGACGGACCCCTCGGCGGGCGCGGCAGTAGGATGGACTGGACGGTCGGCCACCGGGGCGGCCACGAGCGGCGGACGGCCGCACCGAGGAGGAGAGACACGCCTGTGACCGCGGAGTTCCCGCACACCACCCCTGCGGCCCGCACCGAGGTGCTGCGCTTCGGTTCGAGCGACGAGATGGTGCGTATCCTCGGCCCCCACGACGAAGCCCTGCGGTACGTCGAGGAGCAGTTCCCGGCAGTGTCGATCCACGCGCGGGGCAACGAGCTCACGATCGTGGGCCCGGCCGCCGAAGTCCCGCACATCCGGCGCCTCTTCGAGGAGATCTCGGCCATCGCCGCCAGCGGCGCCACGGTGACCACGGCGTCGCTCGAGCAGCTCGTCGCGATGCTCCGCACCCAGACCGTCGCGAGCCCGTCCGATGTCCTCACGCACAACATCCTCTCGAGCCGGGGCCGGACCATCCGGCCCAAGACGGCCAACCAGAAGGAGTACGTCGACGCGATCGACGCCAACACCGTGATCTTCGGGATCGGTCCGGCCGGCACGGGCAAGACCTATCTCGCGATGGCCAAGGCGGTGCAGGCACTCCAGCACAAGGACGTCAGCCGGATCATCCTGACGCGGCCGGCAGTGGAGGCGGGGGAGCGGCTCGGGTTCCTCCCGGGCACCCTCAGCGACAAGATCGACCCGTACCTGCGCCCCCTGTACGATGCGCTGCACGACATGATGGACCCCGAGTCGATCCCGCGGCTCATGGCCGCCGGCACTATCGAAGTCGCCCCGCTCGCCTACATGCGGGGGCGCACCCTCAACGATGCCTTCATCATCCTCGACGAGGCGCAGAACACCACCCCCGAGCAGATGAAGATGTTCCTCACGCGCCTGGGCTTCGGCTCGAAGATGGTCGTGACGGGGGATGTGACGCAGGTGGACCTGCCGACGGGCGCGGCTTCCGGGCTGCGGATCGTCCAGCAGATCCTCCAGGGGGTCGAGGACGTGAACTTCTCGGTGCTCGATGCCTCCGACGTGGTCCGGCACCGGCTCGTGGGGGACATCGTCGACGCCTACGGGCGGTGGGACGCCAAGGAGCGCGCCCGTGCGCAGCGCCGGCGGGACCAGGCCCGTGCGCAGGGAGCCTCCTCGTCGGCTGGCGGCGCGCCTGAGTCTAAGCTGGAACCGTGAGCATCGAAGTCAACAACGAGTCCGGCCTCGAGGTCGACGCCGAAGCCCTCGTCCGCCTCGCCCGGTTCGTGTTCGACCGCCTGTGGCTCCATCCGCAGACCGAACTCTCGATCCTTCTCGTCGACGAGGAGGCGATGGAGCGGCTGCACCTGGAGCTCATGGACGAGCCCGGCCCCACGGACGTGCTCTCGGTGCCCATGGATGAGCTCACGCCCGGCGCCCCGGGACGGCCCACCCCCCAGGGCATGCTCGGGGACATCGCGATCTGCCCCCAGGTCGCGGCCCAGCAGGCCGAGCGCGGGGGGCACGCGGCCGACGACGAGCTGCTCCTGCTCGCGACCCACGGCATCCTTCACCTGCTCGGCTTCGACCACGCGGAGCCGGAGGAGCGGGAGGAGATGTTCACGCTCCAGCGCGAGCTGCTCACCGAATTCCTCGGGCGGCCGGCACCGAGCGAGACGGTGGCGTGACGCCCGCCTTCCTCCTCGTCCTCGCCCTCGTCTTCGTCGTCCTCGCGGGATTCCTCGCCGCCGCTGAGGCAGCGCTCGCGTTCCTCCCGCGCCATGACGCGGAGGAGCGGATCGAGGAAGGCCACGCCGCCGCCCTCGCGCGGGTCCTGGCCGATCCGGTGCCGCACCTGCACGCCCTGCGGTTCTGGCGCATCTGGTTCGAGACGGCCGCGGCGGTGGCCGTCGCCGTCCTCGTCCACAGCTGGCTGGACAATGTCTGGCTCGCAGGCCTCGCGGCCACCGTCGTCATGGCGCTCATCGGCTTCCTGCTCGTCGGCGTGTCGCCGCGCCAGCTCGGGCGCCAGCACGCGCTGCCGATCGCCGCGGCGTCCGCGCCGCTCCTGAGCGGCCTCCGGGCGGTCCTCGGGCCTGTCCCGGGGTGGCTCGTCCGGCTCGGCAGCGCCGCCACCGGCACCGACCCGGGCCACGAGGAGGCCACCTACACCGCTACCGAGCTGCGCGAATTCGTCGAACGCTCCAGTGACACCGAGGACCTCGAGGACGAGCAGGCCGAGCTGCTCCAGTCGGTGTTCGAACTGGGCGAGACCCTCGTGCGGGCCGTCATGGTGCCGCGGACCGACATCGTCGCGATCGAGTCCGGCTCGACCCTGCGCCAGTCGATGTCGCTCTTCCTGAGGTCCGGCTGCTCGCGGGTGCCGGTGTTCCGGGAGAGCCTCGACGACGTCAGCGGGATCCTCTACCTCAAGGACGTCGCTGCGCGGCTCCACGAGGCCCCCGGCGCGGAGCGCGAGGCTGTCGACTCGCTGGCGCGAGCGCCGCGGTTCGTGCCCGAGTCCAAGCCCGTCGACGAGCTGCTGAAGGAACTGCAGCGCGAGTCGACGCATCTGGCCATCGTCGTCGACGAATACGGCGGCACCGCGGGCCTGGTCACGCTCGAGGACCTCATCGAGGAACTCGTGGGCGAGATCGTCGACGAGTACGACGACGACGAGCCCGAGGTCCTCGACCTGGGCGACGGGCGGTTCCGTGTCACCGCCCGCATGGGCCTCGACGACCTCGGCGAGCTGTTCGACGCCGACCTCGAGGACGACGAGGTGGAGACGGTAGGCGGACTCCTCGCCAAGGGCCTGGGCCGCGTGCCGATCGTGGGCAGCACCGCCGAGATCCACGGAATCCGGCTGACCGCGGAGCGGAGGATCGGGCGCCGGAACAGGATCAGCCACATCCTGGCCGAGCGCGCCGAACCGACCACGACAACTGAGAACAACGACGAGGCAGGGAACACCCATGGCTGAGAAGACCGAGGGGCACGGCGCCCCCGACTACCGCGCCGGATTCGCCGTGCTCGTGGGGCGCCCCAATGCGGGCAAGTCGACACTGACCAACGCGCTCGTGGGCCAGAAGGTGGCGATCACCTCGGCGAAGCCCCAGACGACGCGGCACACGATCCGCGGCATCGTCCACCGCGAGGACGGCCAGCTGATCCTCGTGGACACCCCCGGGCTCCACCGCCCGCGGACCCTGCTGGGCCAGCGGCTGAACGACCTCGTGGCCGAGACCCTCTCGGAGGTCGACGCGATCGGGTTCTGCATCCCCGCGAACGAGCGGATCGGCCCGGGCGACAAGTACATCGCCAACCAGCTCGCCGCCGTCCCGCGCAAGCCGATCGTCGCCCTCGTCACCAAGGCCGACCTCGTCGACCGCGCCCAGCTGACCGAGCAGCTCCTCGCCGTCGACGCCCTCGGCCGCGAGGTCCTCGGCGGCGAGGGCTGGGCCGACGTCGTTCCCGTGTCCGGGCAGGACGGGTACCAGGTCTCCACCGTGGCAGACGTGCTGATCGGCCACATGCCGCCCTCGCCGCCGCTGTACCCGGACGGTGAGCTCACGGACGAGCCCGAGGCGGTCATGGTCGCCGAGCTCATCCGCGAGGCGGCCCTCGAGGGGGTGCGCGACGAGCTCCCGCACTCCCTCGCCGTCGTGGTGGAGGAGATCGTGCCGCGGGAGGGGCGCAGCGAGGACAATCCCCTCCTCGATGTCCGGGTGAACCTGTTCGTCGAACGTCCCTCGCAGAAGGCGATCATCATCGGCAAGGGCGGCGCGCGGCTGCGCGAGGTCGGGACCGCGGCGCGCCGCGGCATCGAGGCCCTCCTCGGGACGCGGATCTACCTGGACCTGCACGTCAAGGTCGCCAAGGACTGGCAGCGGGACCCCAAGCAGCTGGGCCGGCTCGGGTTCTAGCCCGGCGTGCCGCCCCCGCTGTGCCTACAGGGCCCACACAGGGCGGCCGGTTACCATATACCGACCCAGCCCCTCGCAGGAAGGCCTCTCCTTGGCTCGACGCGCCGACGCCGCGCCGGCTGCTCCCAGCAGCGCCCGACGCAGCGGCGTGCACCATGCACGCCCGAACGGATCCGCCCCGCTGCGCCATGCGCGTCCCCTCGGGAGGCGGCACCTCGCACTCAAGATCATCGGCGGCGTGGTCGCGCTGGTCCTCGTAGGAGTCATCGCCTTCGCCGGGTACTGGTTCATCCGGCTCGGGTCCAATCTGCACCAGGCCCCACTGAGCGCCGGCAACGCGACGGCCGACGCGACGAACGACGCGACCGACCCGCTGCAGATCCTCATCATCGGCACGGACACCCGCTCCGGCGCCGACGCGGCCTATGGCTCCCAGGCGGACAGCTCCGGGTACGGCAACTCCGACGTGATGATCCTCATGGACATCTCGGGGGACAACAAGGTCGTCTCGATGACGAGCTTCCCGCGCGACCTCATGGTGCCGATCCCGAAGTGCCACGATCCGAAGACGAACCGGGACTTCCCGGCGCAGGCCGTGGGCCAGATCAACTCCGCCATGGCGGAGGCCGGTCCGGGCTGCGCGGTCGACACGGTCAACCAGCTCACGGGCCTGAAGATCGACCACTTCATGGTCGCCGACTTCAACGCCGTCAAGGATCTCTCCAACACGATCGGCGGCGTGCAGGTGTGCGTCAACGCCCCGATCGACGACCCGGCGTCGGGGCTGAAGCTGAACGCGGGGAACAACATGGTCCAGGGCGAGCAGGCGCTGGCCTTCCTGCGCAGCCGCCACGGCGTGGGCGACGGCAGCGACCTGTCCCGCATCAAGTCGCAGCAGGAGTTCCTCGCGTCGCTGGCCCGGAAGGTGAAGTCGGACGGCACCCTCAGCGATGTCTCGAAGCTCCTCTCCATCGCCGACACGATCACCAAGAACCTCACGGTGGACCAGGGGCTCGGCAGCCCCCAGACGATGCTGACCATCGCCGGCCGGCTCAAGGCCGTGGACCTCGCCAAGGTCTCGTTCGTGACCGTGCCGTGGGAGCCCTACACGGGCGACCCCAACCGCGTCCAGATCAAGCAGCCGGACGCGGGAGCGCTCTTCCAGGCCCTCCGGGAGAACCGCGACCTCACGGCGCCCGCGCCGACCCAGCCCGCGAGCGCCGCGCCGTCGACGTCGTCCCCGTCCACCCCCGCCCCGCCCGCCTATGACAAGTCGATCCAGCCCGTGACCGTCGCCGACGGTTCGGGGGTCGCCGGCCGGTCCGCCGAACTCGTGAAGTTCCTCGCCGGGCAGGGCTTCACCAAGACGACCCAGTTCACGGCCCCGCCCGTAGGCGCCACCAATGTCTACTACGGGGCGAACTTCGCGGACGTCGCGGCCGACGTCGCCTCCAGCCTGGGGATCCCCTCGTCCCAGGTCCAGCAGGCACCGAATGTCTACGGCGTGCAGGTCTACGTCGGGCAGGACTTCACGACCGGCACCCACTACACGCCGAAGATGCCGGACAACCTCGTGGCCCAGACCGCAGCGCAGAGCACCTGCCAGGCGGCCTTCGGCCAGTAGGCGTTCGGCAGGGCTTCGACCTGTAGGGCCGCCCGGCCCCGAGGCCCGCACGACGACGGCGGCCCCGGAATCCCTTGACGGATTCCGGGGCCGCCGTGTCTGTGCCGGGGGGCCTACCAGATGGTCACGCGCTCCTCGGGCGCGAGCCACATCGCGTCGCCCTCGGCGACGCCGAACGCCTCGTGGAAGGCATCGAGGTTCTTCACGATCGCATTGGTGCGGAACTCGTTGGGGGAGTGCGGGTCGATCGAGAGGCGGCGCAGCGTCTCCTCCGGCCGGCACACCTGCCGCCACACGGTGGCCCACGAGACGAAGAACCGCTGCGCGCCGGTGAGGCCGTCGATCACCGGGGCCTCCTGCCCCTTCAGGCTGAGCCGGTAGGCCTTGTAGGCGATGCCGAGGCCCCCCAGGTCGCCGATGTTCTCGCCGAGCGTCAGCCGCCCGTTGACCGTGTGGCCGGGCGTCTCCGCCGGAGCAAGGGCATTGAACTGGTCCACGAGGCGGCCCGTGAGCCCCTCGAACGAGCTGCGGTCCGCGTCCGTCCACCAGTTCCGCAGGGCGCCGGTCCCGTCGAACTGCGAGCCCTGGTCGTCGAAGCCATGCCCGATCTCGTGTCCGATCACGGCCGCGATCCCGCCGTAGTTCACGGCCGGGTCCGCGTCCGGGTGGAAGAAGGGCTCCTGCAGGATGGCCGCCGGGAAGACGATCTCGTTCATGAGCGGGTGGTAGTACGCGTTGACCGTCTGCGGCGTCATGAGCCACTTCACACGGTCCACCGGCTTGCCGATCTCGTCCAGCAGGCGGTCGAGCTCCGCGGCGTGGGCGCGCCAGACGTTGCCGAGCAGGTCCGCCTCCTCGACCACGACATCGGAGAAGTCGATCCACTCGTCCGGGTAGCCGATCTTGGGCCGGAAGGCCGCGAGCTTCTCGAGCGCGCGCTCCCGCGTCTGGCCGCCCATCCACGGCAGGACGGAGATGCTCTCGCGGTACGCCTCGACGATGTTGGCCACGAGCTCCTGCATGGCCGCCTTGTGGCCCTCGGGGAAATGGCGGGCCACGTAGAGGCGGCCCACAGCCATCCCCAGCCCGGCCTCGACCGCGCCGACGCCCCGCTTCCACCGCTCCTTGTTCTGGGGGGTGCCCGAGAGGACCGTGCCGTAGAACGCGAAGTGGCGGTCCACGAACACCGCCGAGAGGAACGGTGCGGCGGAGCCCACCAGGTGGGCGGTGAGCCAGAGCTTCCAGGTCTGCAGCGGAACTTCGTCCAGGAGCCCGGCGATCCCCGCGAGGAAGTCGGGGTTGCCCACCACGAGCTCGGCCCGCGCGTCGGCGCGGATGCCCGTGGCCTCGGCCCAGGCCGGGAAGTGCCCGAACGCCTCGGTCGCCTCGGCCTCGGTGCGCAGGTTGTAGGTCCGCTGCGGGTCGCGGAGGGCCACCCTGTCCCAGTGGAGGGCCGCGATCCGCCGCTCCAGGCCGAGCACCGCGGCGGCGTCCTCGGCCGCGGTGGCCGAGCCCAGCAGGGCGAAGACGTCGCGGAGGTAGTCCTCGTAGGCGCTGACCGTCTCGGCGAACTTCTCGTCGCGGTAGTAGGACTCGTCGGGGAGGCCGAGGCCGCCCTGGCTCGCGTACAGGACCACGCGCTCGGGGTTGCCGGCGTCGGGCGCGGCGTAGAAGCTGAACAGGCCCTCGGTGCCCCCGCGCCCGAGGCGCGCCGACGTCGTGACGAGGGAGTCGACGTCGTCCACCGCCGCGATCTCGGCGAGCAGCGGCTGCAGGGGGGCGGCGCCGAGTTCCTCGACGCGTCCCACATCCATGAACGAACGGAAGAACGCCCCGATCTTCGCCTCGTCCGAGCCCTCCGGGTGGTCGCCGCCGGCGAGGTCCTCGATGAGCGCCCGGACGTTCTCCTCGGAGAGGTCCCGCAGCTGCACGAAGGTCCCGACGAGCGCCCGGTCCGCGGGGATCTCGGTCGAGCTCAGCCACCCTCCGTTGACGTGGCGGTACAGGTCGTCCTGCGCCCTGACCCGGTCATCGAAGTACTGGCGGTCGACGCCGGACGGCGCGGCTGGGCTGGTCATGGTGCCTCCTGTCTGCGGACGCTTCATCTTAGGCGCCGCGGCGTCACCCGGGCGGGCGCGCCATGAGCGGATGCTATCGTGGGCCTGTGCCAACCGCGCTGCTTCTTCTTAGCTGCCGTGGCGGGGCCTTCTAGCCGCTGATCCTCTGGTGATCCGCCGCAGGCCGATCCCCGCCGCGGAGTTCCCTCGTGCACGGCCGCCGCGGATCACAGCAGCTATGAAAGGCCTACAGTAAAATCATGCGCAACGCTCAGAAGCCCTCGGGCATGCCCGTCCACCGCTACCTGCCCTTCCACGAGCAGATCACCGTGGAGCTGCCCGACCGGACGTGGCCGGACCGGCGGATCGAGAAGGCGCCGCGCTGGTGCGCGGTCGACCTGCGGGACGGCAACCAGGCACTCATCGACCCCATGAGCCCCGCCCGCAAGCTGAAGATGTTCAAGCTCCTCGTCGACATGGGCTACAAGGAGATCGAGGTCGGCTTCCCCTCGGCGTCGCAGACGGACTTCGACTTCGTCCGCCAGCTCATCGACGGCAACCACATCCCGGACGACGTCACCATCCAGGTCCTGACCCAGGCGCGCGAGCACCTCATCGAGAGGACCTACGAGGCCCTCGCCGGTTCCAAGCAGGCGATCGTGCACCTCTACAACTCGACCTCGGTGCTGCAGCGGCGGGTGGTGTTCAACCAGGACGAGGACGGCATCCTCGACATCGCGGTGCAGGGGGCACTGCTGTGCAAGAAGTACCAGGAGATGATCCCGGACACGCACATCACGTACGAGTACTCCCCGGAGTCGTTCACGGGCACGGAGCTCGAGTACGCGGCCCGCGTCTGCAACGCCGTCGCCGAGGTCTTCGAGGCCAGCGCGGACAACCAGGTGATCGTGAACCTGCCGGCCACGGTCGAGATGGCCACCCCGAACGTCTACGCCGACTCGATCGAGTGGATGAGCCGCAACCTGCATCCGCGCGAGGGCATCATCCTCTCCCTGCACCCGCACAACGACCGGGGGACCGGGGTCGCAGCCGCCGAGCTGGGCTACATGGCCGGCGCCGACCGCATCGAGGGCTGCCTCTTCGGCAACGGCGAGCGCACCGGCAACGTCGACCTCGTCACGCTCGGCCTGAATATGTTCGTCCAGGGCGTCGATCCGATGATCGACTTCTCCAACATCGACGAGATCCGCCGCACGGTCGAGTACTGCAACCAGCTGCCGGTGGGCGAGCGGGTCCCCTACGGCGGCGATCTCGTGTTCACGGCGTTCTCGGGGTCCCACCAGGACGCCATCAAGAAGGGCTTCGAGGCGCTCGAGCGCGACGCCGCCGCCGCCGGCACCCCGGTGGACCAGTTCACCTGGCAGGTTCCGTACCTGCCCATCGACCCCAAGGACCTCGGCCGCAGCTACGAGGCGGTCATCCGGGTCAACTCCCAGTCCGGCAAGGGCGGCGTGGCGTACCTGCTCAAGAACGAGCACAGCCTGGACCTTCCGCGCCGGGCGCAGATCGAGTTCTCCGGTGTGATCCAGCGGCACACCGACACGGCCGGCGGCGAGGTCAGCGCCGCCCAGCTGTGGGCCATCTTCAGCGACGAGTACCTGCCCTCCACCGAGGACGGCAGGGCGTGGGGCAAGTACGCGCTCAGCCACGTCACCGCCGAGTCCGACGAGGACGGCACGATGACGCTCAACGCCACGCTCCGGATCGACGGCCAGCGCGTGGAGCGCACCGGCACCGGCAACGGCCCCATCGCCGCGCTGCTGGACATCTTCGCCCAAGAGGGCATCGACGTCCGGGTCCTGGACTACAGCGAGCACGCGCTGAGCGAGGGCGGCAACGCCCGCGCCGCCGCCTACGTCGAGTGCGCGGTGGGGGAGCGGGTCCTGTGGGGCGTGGGCATCGACCCGAACACCTCGATGTCCTCGCTCAAGGCCGTCATCTCGGCCGTGAACCGCGCGCTGCGCGACGCCGAGGCTGCCGCCTGAGGCACCCGCAGGCAGCGCGCACGACGGCGCCGGGCCGGTCCGGCGCCGTCGTGCCGCCCGCGCGGCACTCGCGGTGGGAGAATGGGGCCCATGGCTGAGACGACGTTCGCATCCCGGAGCTACCGGGACGACGGCGTGGTGCTGCGCACCCACAAGCTCGGCGAGGCGGACCGGATCGTGGTCCTGCTGACGCGCTCCCACGGACAGGTCCGCGCCGTGGCGCGCGGCGTGCGCCGCACCCGCAGCCGCTTCGGAGCGAGCCTCGAGCCGTTCATGGTCGCCGAGCTCCAGCTCGTGCACGGCCGCTCGCTCGAGATCGTGAGCCAGGCCGCCGCCCGGGCCAGCTACGGCGCCCCCATCGCCGCCGACTACTCCCGCTACACGGTGGCGGCCGCGATGGCCGAGACGGCCGAGCGCCTGACGGCCTCGGAGGCCGACGCGGCCACTGCGCAGTACCTGCTCCTCGTCGGCGCCCTCGCCGCGCTGAGCAGGGGAGCGCACCCGCCGGGGCTCATCCTCGACTCCTACCTCCTGCGGGCCCTCGCGACCGCCGGATGGGCGCCGAGCTTCACCGACTGCGCCCGCTGCGGCGAGCCGGGACCGCACGGGGCCTTCAGCGCGGCCCTCGGCGGCATCGTCTGCGCGGCGTGCCGGCCGCCCGGGTCTCCGGCCCCGGCCAAGGAGACCGTCCGGCTGCTCGCCGCGCTGCTGGCCGGTGACTGGGAGTCAGCCGATGCGTCGGAGGCCCTCCACCGGCGCGAGGCCGCCGGCCTCGTCGCCGCCTATGCGCAGTGGCACCTCGAACGCGCGGTGGGATCCCTCAAGCTCGTCGAGCGGGAGCCCGCCGACCCCTGACAGCCGGCCGCGCGGCGTCGTCCGCGGCCGAGAAGACCCCCAACCCGACCCGGACGGTGACCGCCCTCGTGACCCCCCTCTCCCCGCGCCGCGCCCGCACTGGCCGCCCCGCTCCGACCCCGCCCTTCCCGCATCCCTCGGGGGCCACCCCGCCCGACATCCCGCGCGAGTTCGTGCCGCGGCACGTCGCCATCGTCATGGACGGCAACGGCCGCTGGGCCAACCAGCGGGGCCTGCCGCGCATCGAGGGCCACAAGGCCGGGGAGCCCGCACTCCTGGACGTCATGGCCGGCGCGATCGAGCTCGGCATCGAGTACGTCTCGGTGTACGCGTTCTCCACGGAGAACTGGAAGCGCTCGCCCGAGGAGGTCCGGTTCCTCATGGGCTTCAACAAGGACGTCCTGCGGCGCCAGCGCGACACCCTGGACTCGTGGGGCGTGCGCATCCGCTGGGCCGGGCGCCGGCCGCGCCTCTGGGGCTCGGTGATCAAGGAGCTCGAGGAGGCTGAGGCCTACACGCGCCAGAACACGGTGTGCCACCTCACGATGTGCGTCAACTACGGGGGCCGTGCGGAGATCGCCGACGCCGTCGCCGCCATCGCCCGCGACGTCGAGGCCGGCCGGCTGCGCGCGAGCAGCGTGGGGGAGAGGACCATCCAGCGCTACCTCGACGAGCCGGACCTGCCGGACGTGGACCTCTTCCTGCGCAGCTCGGGCGAGCAGCGCCTGAGCAACTTCCTGCTGTGGCAGTCGGCGTACGCGGAGATGGTGTTCCTCGACACGCTGTGGCCGGACGTCGACCGCCGCACCCTCTGGGAGGCCGTGGAGATCTACGCGCGCCGGGACCGCCGGTACGGGGGCGCGGTCGACCGCGCCCCCGCGGGCTAGCACTCCCGCCGGCTGAGCTCCTCGAGCCAGCGCCCCAGCCGGCCGTAGGCCTCGTTCCGGACGGGGGCCGGGGAGAGCAGCACATCGTGCAGCCCTCCCTCCACGAGGGCCTCCTCCAGGTCCACGCACAGCTCCGCCGCAGCGCGGCGCATCGGGGCGATCGGCAGCACCGCGTCGCGCTCGCGCATCCGCTCGCGCCACACGGGCCCCATGTCCGAGGTCGTGGACGCGAGCAGCAGGGACGGCAGCCCGATCCTGGGCCCGGACCTCAGGAGCCGCTGCCCCTGGAGGACCCCGTGGAGCCAGCCCAGCCGCACGGGGAACGCGTTGCGCGGGCGCAGGTCCTCGCGCAGGTCCCACTCGCCCCCGGCCTCCTTGGCGACGGCCCGCCAGAAGTAGCCCCGGGAGGGCAGAGGTATCTGCTGGCGCGGCCAGCGCACCGACGCCGGGCGCAGGGCGGCCTCGAGCACGCGCCCGGCAGCCGTGCCGCCGTGGGCCACGAGCCACGGGCTGCTGAGGACGAGCCCGGCGAGCTCGCCCGCCGACCGCTGGGCGTAGAGCGCGGCCGCGAGGCCCCCGGTCGAATGTCCCATGAGCACCGGACGGGCCCCCGAGTCGGTGTGGGCGGCGGCGACGGCCGCTGCGACGCTCTCGAGGTAGTGCTCTGCCGAGCCGACGAACCCGGGCAGTTCGCCGGCGGCGAGGCTGCGTCCGTGTTCGGGGAGGTCGAGGGCGTAGAACCGGTAGCCGTGGGTGTCGGCGAAGTGGGCGAGCTCGAGGTTGAAGAAGTAGTCGCTCCAGCCGTGGACGTACAGCAGCGCTCCCTCCGCCCGCCGCGGGGCCGCGGGCCCGCCGTCACCTGAGTGCTCCTCCGCCGGATCGAACCGGATGAGCGTGCCGAGCTCGCCGTGCCGCCCGCGCCCGAGCGGAGCCGATTCGACGCCGTGGCCCAGGAAGTCCTGGGTCCAGTGGAGCGGCATGGGGCCTCCTGGTCTCGGCGTCAAGAACGAGAGTAGAGAGCGGCGGGCATGGGAGACTAGACCCATGCGCTTCTACCCCCTGTTCTTCCGTGCTGCCTTCTCCTGGATGGACGCCGAGCGGGCCCACCGGATCGGGTTCGGCGCGATCCGGGCCGTGCACGCCTGCGGTCTGGGCCGGGCCCTCGGCCGGTACACGGCGCCCGCTCCGTCGCTGCGGACCGAGGCCCTCGGCCTCACGTTCCCGTCGCCCTTCGGGCTGGCCGCCGGCTTCGACAAGGAGGGCCGGGGGATCGAGGCGCTGGCCGAGCTCGGCTTCGGGCACATCGAGGTCGGCACCATCACCGGGCAGGCGCAGCCCGGGAACCCGCGGCCGCGCCTCTTCCGGCTCATCGAGGACCGGGCGGTCGTGAACAGGATGGGCTTCAACAACGACGGCGCCGGCGCCGTCGCCCCTCGCATCGCCTCCGCCCGGGCCGCGCTCGAGGCACGCTACGGCGCAGGCCGGCCGGTCATCGGCGTCAACATCGGCAAGACCAAGGCCGTGGAGCTCGAGGACGCCGTCGACGACTACCGGGTGAGCGCGCGCGAACTGGCGCCCGTGGCCGACTACCTGGTGGTGAACGTCAGCTCGCCGAACACGCCGGGGCTGCGCCTCCTGCAGAGTGTCGAGACCCTCCGGCCGCTCCTGGCCGCGGTGCGCGAGGAGTCCGAGGCTGCCGCCGGGCGCCGCGTGCCGCTGCTGGTGAAGATCGCCCCCGACCTCTCGGACGCGGACGTCGACGACGTCGCGCGGCTCGCCCTCGACATGGGGCTCGACGGCATCATCGCCACCAACACCACGATCTCCCGGGACGACCTCGTCAGCCCCGCTGAGGCGGTCGAGGCCGCCGGCGCGGGCGGCCTCTCGGGAGCACCGCTCAAGCACCGCTCACTCGAGGTGCTGCGCCGGCTCAAGGCCGTGGTGGGGGACCGGCTCGCCCTCGTCGCCGTGGGGGGCGTGGAGACGGCCGACGACGTCCGCGCACGCCTCGAGGCGGGCGCCACGCTCGTCCAGGGCTACACCGCGTTCCTCTACGAGGGCCCCTTCTGGGCGGCCGCCGTCAACCGCGGCCTCGCCCGCACGCCCGCCGTGGCGCCGGCCCCGCGGCCCTGACCCGGCCCGGCCGTCGGCCCTGCCGTCGGGGAGGGGGGACGGACGACGGCGGCGCGGCACCCGGGTGGGTGCCGCGCCGCCGTCGTCGTGAGGGGCAGCCAGGGGAGCGCCCCGGCTGCCGCGGGCCGTCAGCCCGGGTTCTGGCCGCGCTTCACGAGCGGCTTGGGCAGCCGTAGAGGACGGAACTGCAGGGCCCGCATGCTGCCGTACCAGACGGTGCCGCGCTCGACCTCGCCGAACTTGTTCTGGAGCGCGCGCTTGAGCCTGCGCGAGAGCCAGAAGGTGTCCGCGAACACCAGCAGGAAGACGATCCAGAAGGCCCCCAGGATGAACACCTGGGCCGCGGCCGCCTGGGGGACGATGAACGAGATGACCACGAAGGCCAGGGCCGCGAACATGAGGTACTCGCCGAGGTTGAAGCGCGCATCGACGAAGTCGCGCGCGAACCGCTTCTGCGGTCCCCGGTCGCGGAACGGCATGTTCCTCTCGTCGCCGGTCTCGAGGGCCCGGCGCACGCGCTGGCGGTCCTCCACTGCGGCCTGCCGCTCGGCGGCCCGGGACGCCTTGCGGTCCGTGGGGACGAGGGGGCGCCGGCGCGCCGCCTCCTGGTCTTTGCGCCTCGGGGTCGGGGTCCCCTTGCCCACGATCGGGACCTGGGGCTCGGCGGGCTGCGGGGGGCTGTCGGCAGCCGGCTCGTTCTTGCGTCCAAACACCCTTCAAGGATACCGGCCGGTGCCGCGTGCGGCCGCCGCGGCCGCCGCGGCCGGCGGGGCGTGCAGGGGGCATTGATGGGGCAGGTCCTGCCTTGTAATGTCAAGCCATGCCTTCACATCTACCCCAGCACGTGCCCGCCTCCGACGTCGCGGCGCTGCGGGCCGCCGTCGCCGGGCGATTCGCCGACACGGTCGCCGAGCTGTCCCACCTCGTCGCGATCCCCGGCATCGCCTGGCCGTCCTTCCCGCCCGCCGAGATCGAGCGCAGCGCGGAGGCCGTCCTGGAGCTCGTCCGCGCCGCGGGCATCGAGGACGCCGAGATCCTGCGCGCTCCCCGCCCTGACGGCACCGAGGGCGGCCCTGCCGTGGTGGCACGCCATCCCGCGAAGCCGGGCCAGCCCACGGTCCTGCTCTACGCCCACCACGACGTCCAGCCGCCGGGGGACCTCGCCCTGTGGGAGACCGAGCCGTTCACGGCCACGGAACGCGACGGCCGGCTGTACGGCCGGGGGAGCGCCGACGACAAGGCCGGGATCCTCGTCCACCTCGCGGCCTTCCGCGCCGTCACCGAGGTCTTCGCCGACAGGTTCGGCCTCGGCGTCACCCTCTTCATCGAAGGCGAGGAGGAATTCGGCTCCCCGTCCTTCCGCGCCTTCCTCGAGGCGCACCGCGAACGTCTCGCGGCCGACGTGATCGTCGTCGCCGACTCGAGCAACTGGGCGGTCGGCCAGCCCGCGCTCACGGCCAGCCTGCGCGGCCTCGTCGACGGGACGTTCGAGGTGGCCGTGCTCGGCCACTCCGTCCACTCCGGCGTGTTCGGCGGCCCCGTGCTCGACGCCCCCACGATCCTCGCCCGGCTCATCGCCACGCTCCACGACGACGCCGGCAACGTCGCCGTCGCGGGGCTGGTGGCCCACGACGACGCCGACCTCGACTACCCGGAGGAGCAGTACCGCCGGGACGCCTCGGTGCTGGACGGCGTCCGCCTCGCGGGCACCGGCAGCATCGCCGCCCGGCTGTGGCGCCGCCCCGCGCTGTCGATCATCGGCATCGACGTGCCCGCAGTGGACGTCGCCTCCAACACCATCCAGGCCCGGGCACGCGCCAAGTTCAGCCTCCGCCTCGCCCCGGGGCAGGACCCGGACGCCGCCATGGAGTGCGTGCGCGAACACCTCGAGGCCCACGTGCCGTTCGGCGCCCACCTCACCTTCACCCCCAAGGAGAAGGGGAGTGCCTACCAGGCGGACACGGACTCGGAGGCTGCGCGCACCGTGATGTGGGCGCTCGGCGAAGCGTGGAAGACCCCGGCCGTGCACACCGGCATGGGCGGCTCGATTCCGTTCATCGCCGACCTCAAGGAGGTCTTCCCGGCCGCCGAGGTGCTCATCACCGGCGTCGAGGACCCCGATTCGCGGGCCCACAGCGCCAACGAGTCGCTGCACCTCGGCGATTTCGAGAAGTGCATCGTGGCCGAGGCCCTCCTCCTGGCCGGGCTCCGCCGCGACGGAGTGTGAACTCGCCCTCAGGGGGTTGGCAGGGCCTGCCGCCTCGGTCGTAGCATGGATGGAAGGCCCTACGAGGCCGGTCGGGCACTCCGCCGGCCACGAGAGACGGCACGAGAGAAGGTATGGAATGAGCACTGCAATCAATGAGCCGGCCGAGGCCCTTGCCTCGCACGAGGTGCAGCTGACCGAGGTTGCCGCGGGTAAGGTCCGCAGCCTGCTGGAGCAGGAGGGCCGCACCGACCTGCGCCTGCGCGTGTCCGTCCAGCCCGGAGGCTGCTCCGGCCTCATCTACCAGCTGTACTTCGACGAGCGCCTCCTGGACGGCGACGCCGTGCGGGACTTCGACGGCGTCGAGGTGGTCGTGGACAAGATGAGCGTGCCGTACCTCGCGGGCGCCACCATCGACTTCGAGGACTCCATCTCGAAGCAGGGCTTCACGATCGACAACCCCAATGCGCAGGGTTCGTGCGCATGCGGCGACTCCTTCCACTGAGCCGCCTCGGGCACGGCATCGGCCGCGCCTCGACGGGACCGCCAACGGTCCCGTTGAGGCGCGGCCGACGCGTCTGCGGGACATGTGGGAGATTGGCCGGTGTTCGCTGTAAGCTCTACACCGAGTAGTAAAACTATGTCGCCCGGTCGCGTGCACGGGAGCTCGTCTGCCGTGCTGCCACCGGAGAGAAGCACCAAGAGGAAGGGCCGTCTGTGAGGTCGCAGAACCGAACCAGCAGGCAGCGCGCACGTATCATCACGGTCTCGGCAGTTGCCGCGGCCGGCGCGCTCGCACTGTCTGGATGTTCACCCGAGGTCCAGCGTGGCTGGCTACCCACTGATCGGGATACCACGAGCAATACGCCGATCATCACGGACCTCTGGGTGAATTCCTGGATCGCGGCCATGGTCATCGGCATGATCACGTGGGCCCTCATCCTCTGGTGCATCGTGGCCTACCGCCGGCGCAAGGGCACCAGGGGCTTCCCCCGCCAGACGAGCTACAACCTGCCGCTCGAGATCTTCTACACGGCCATCCCGCTGTTCCTCGTCTTCACGTTCTTCTACTTCACCGACCGCGACCAGCGCGCGATCGATACCCCGAACGCGAACCCGGACGTGACCGTCAATGTGGTCGGCAAGCAGTGGTCCTGGGACTTCAACTACAAGCAGGGCGGCGTCGTCAAGGACGATGTGCACGAGGCCGGCACGCAGGCGCAGCTGACGGGCCAGCCGATCGACCTCAACACGCTCCCGACCCTCTACCTCCCGGTGGGCAAGTCGGTGACCGTGGAGCTCACGTCCCGCGACGTCATCCACTCGTTCTGGGTCCCCGCCTTCCTCCAGAAGCGCGACATGATCCCGGGCAAGCCCAACTACATGTACTTCACCCCGCAGAAGGAGGGCACCTACGACGGCAAGTGCGCCGAGCTCTGCGGCGAGTACCACTCCGAGATGCTGTTCCGCGTGAAGGTCGTCTCCGAGGCGGAGTTCCAGGCGCATCTGGCGGGCCTCGACAAGGGCCTCCTGGACACGAAGTACGACCGCAACCCTAACCAGAACCAGAAGTAGGGACCATGGCTACCTATACCCAGTCGCCTTCTGCCGGTGCTGTAAGCGCACCGGTGGTGCCGACGTCCAAGGGGCGCATCGTCGTCAACTGGATCACCTCGACCGACCACAAGACCATCGGGTACATGTACCTGATCGCGTCGTTCGTGTTCTTCTGCCTCGGCGGCGTGATGGCACTGCTCATCCGCGCCGAGCTCTTCGAGCCGGGCATGCAGATCCTGCAGACCAAGGAGCAGTACAACCAGCTGTTCACGATGCACGGCACGATCATGCTGCTCATGTTCGCGACCCCGCTCTTCGCGGGCTTCACGAACGTGATCATGCCGCTGCAGATCGGTGCCCCGGATGTCGCGTTCCCCCGCCTGAACGCCCTCGCGCTCTGGTTCTTCCTCTTCGGCTCCACCATCGCGGTCGCCGGCTTCATCACGCCCCAGGGCGCGGCCTCGTTCGGCTGGTTCGCCTACGCCCCGCTGTCGAACACGACCTTCACCCCCGGCGTCGGCGGTGACCTCTGGGTCTTCGGGCTAGCGCTCTCGGGCTTCGGCACCATCCTCGGCGCGGTCAACTTCATCACCACCGTGATCTGCATGCGCGCGCCCGGCATGACGATGTGGCGCATGCCGATCTTCACCTGGAACGTCTTCATCACCTCGATCCTCGTGCTGATGGCGTTCCCCCCGCTGGCCGCCGCCCTGTTCGGCCTCGGTGCCGACCGCCGCTTCGGCGCCCACATCTTCGACCCGGAGAACGGCGGCGCCATCCTCTGGCAGCACCTGTTCTGGTTCTTCGGCCACCCCGAGGTGTACATCATCGCGCTGCCGTTCTTCGGCATCGTCTCGGAGATCTTCCCCGTCTTCAGCCGCAAGCCGATCTTCGGCTACAAGGGCCTCGTCTTCGCGACCATCGCCATCGCGGCCCTCTCCGTGAGCGTGTGGGCACACCACATGTACGTCACCGGCGCTGTGCTGCTCCCGTTCTTCTCGTTCATGACCATGCTGATCGCGGTCCCCACCGGCGTGAAGTTCTTCAACTGGATCGGCACGATGTGGCGGGGCTCGCTGACCTTCGAGACCCCGATGCTCTGGAGCCTCGGCTTCCTCATCACCTTCCTCTTCGGTGGCCTCACGGGCATCATCCTGGCGTCGCCGCCGCTGGACTTCCACGTCTCGGACACCTACTTCGTGGTGGCGCACTTCCACTACGTCGTGTTCGGCACCGTCGTCTTCGCGATGTTCGCAGGGTTCTACTTCTGGTGGCCCAAGTTCACGGGCAAGATGCTCAACGAGCGGCTCGGGAAGATCCACTTCTGGCTGCTGCTCATCGGCTTCCACGGCACCTTCCTCATCCAGCACTGGCTGGGCGTCATGGGCATGCCGCGCCGCTACGCCGACTACCTTCCCCAGGACAACTTCACCTGGATGAACCAGTTCTCCACGATCTTCTCGTTCGTGCTGGGCGCGTCGCTGATCCCGTTCTTCTGGAACGTGTACATCACCGCCCGCCACGGCAAGAAGGTCCTCGTGGACGATCCCTGGGGCTTCGGCGGATCCCTCGAGTGGGCCACCTCCTGCCCGCCGCCGCGGCACAACTTCACGTCGCTGCCGCGCATCCGTTCCGAGCGTCCCGCGCTTGACCTCCACCACCCGGAGCTCTCCAGCGTTGGAGCCGTCCAGCACGCGGGGGCCACGGCTGCCGTCGCGGCCGCCGACCGTAAGGACACCGCCAAGTGAAAATCGAGACGATGATCTTCGGGATCGTGGGGCTGTTCTTCCTCCCGGTCGCGATCGTGTACGGATTCATGACCCAGTGGACCGAATGGGTCGGCGTCATCGGGCTGCTGCTGGCCTTCGGGCTGGGCATCATGATCAGCTCGTACATCATGGTGACGGGGCGCCGGGTCGGACTCCGCCCGGAGGACCGCGAGGACGCCGAGATCCATGAGGGTGCCGGCGAGCAGGGGCACTTCAGCCCCTGGAGCTGGTGGCCGCTCATCCTCGGCGCCTCCGCCGCGATCAGCTTCCTCGGCGTCGCAGTCGGCTGGTGGATCCTGTTCATCGGCGCGGGCATCGCCATCGTGGCCCTCGTCGGCTGGGTCTTCGAGTACAGCCGCGGAGACCACGCCCACTGAGCTGCTCACAGCACATAGGCCGGTGGCCGGCACCCTTGTGAAGGGTGCCGGCCACCGGCCTATCTGCTGTGCCCCCGGGCAGCGGATCGCGGCACGCAGACGGTGTGGGGTGTGTCAGGATTGAAGCGACACCTGCCGCGTGCCTCTGCCGGGACGCGCCACGGCTCACGAGGAGGACTGTGCACAACGCCGAGGGCATCGACGGCGAACTCGATCGCTCGTCGAAGACCGCCATGTACATCCAGCTGCGGGAGATCCTCCGGTCCCACATCGCCGTCAAGCTGGCCCCCGGCGCGCCCCTGCCGTCCGAACGGGACCTCTCCCTCCGGTTCGGCGTGGCCCGGATGACGGTGCGCCAGGCGATCGACGCCCTCGTGGCCGAGGGCGTCCTGGACCGCGTCGTCGGGCTGGGGACCTTCGTCAGCCGCCCGAAGCTCGACCTGCAGATGAAGCTCACCTCCTACTCGGAGGAGATGCAGCGCCGGGGAATGGTCCCGGATGCCAAGGTGCTCAGCTTCGAGCAGATCGGCGCCTCCGCCTACCTGGCCCGGGAGCTCAAGGTGGACGAGGGGACTCCTGTGGTCCGCTTCCGGCGCCTCCTGCTCGCCGACAAGGAGCCGATGAGCGTCGACGAGAACTACATCGTGGCCAGCCGGGTGCCCGGGTTCACGGAGGGGCCGCCCCCGAACTCCCTCTACCAGGTGCTCAACGAGAAGTACGGCCTCGTCATGGAATGGGGAGAGGACACGATCGAGGCCACCGCGGCGTCGCCGTCCACGGCCCGCCTGCTCAACGTGGAGATGGGCTCGCCCCTGCTCAAGATCCAGCGCCATGCGTACGTGTCGAAGTCGATCGTGGACTACTCGGTGTCCTACTACCGGGCCGACCGCTACAAGCTCTGGGTGCCGCTCCAGCGCCCGGGAGTCCGCACGCCCCGCAGCTACTCGCCCAAGCGCTTCGGGGCCCTCTGAGGACCCCCTGGGCGCCGCTCGCAGGTGCTCATACGGGAAGGACCCCGCACCGGCAGGTGCGGGGTCCTTCTGTCGGCGAGGCTGCCGGCGTCAGTGGGTGATGCTCTTGGCCTCGTCGTGCGACTCGATCGCCTCGTGGTGCCCGTGGGCGTGGGCCGCCTCGAGCTCGGCCGGGGTGACCGGAGCGATGCGGTCCTCGAAGAACCACTGGGAGAGCTTCGCGCGGCGCTTCTCCGTGCGGTCCACGACGCCCTTCGCGTTCGGCTGCGCCGGAAGGACCTGCGGGGACTCGAAGCCGACCAGGCGATAGCGCTTGTACTCGTCGACCGGGGCGTGGACCTCGATGAACTCGCCGTGGGGGAGCCGGACGATGCGGCCCGTCTCCCGGCCATGGAGGGCAATCTCGCGGTCCTTGCGCTGCAGCGCCAGGGCGATCCGCTTCGTGATGACGAAGGCGATGATCGGGCCTGCGAAGAACAGCGCGCGGAGCCAGTAGGTCACATCGTTGAGCGCCACGTGGAAGTGGGTCGCGATGAGGTCGGAGCTGGCTGCAGCCCACATCACGCAGTAGAACGTGAATCCGGCCATGCCGATCGCGGTGCGCGTCGGGGCGTTGCGCGGACGGTCCAGGACGTGGTGCTCACGCTCGTCCTTGGTGATCCAGCGCTCGATCCACGGGTACGTGAACAGCACGGTGAAGACGATGCCCGCCGGGACGAGCGCCGGCAGGAGCACATTGAGCGTGAGCGTCTGGTTGAAGATCATGAACTCGAAGTGCTGCCGGTAGCCACCGATCGGGCCGAGGACACCCGGCATGAGACGCAGCGCACCGTCGACCCAGCCGATGTACCAGTCCGGCTGGGTGCCGGCCGAGACGGGGGAGGGGTCGTAGGGACCGTAGTTCCAGATCGGGTTGATCGTGAACGCCGAAGCCATCGCGGCGATGACCCCGAACACGATGAAGAAGAAGCCGCCGGCCTTGGCCGCGTAGACCGGGCCGAGGGGGTAGCCGACGACGTTGCCGTCGTTGCGGCCGGGGCCGGGGTACTGCGTGTGCTTGTGCACCACGACGAACATGAGGTGCAGCGCGACGAACAGCAGGATCATCGCGGGGATGAGCAGGATGTGCAGCACGTACAGACGCCCGATGATGGCCGAGCCCGGGAACTCGCCGCCGAACAGGAACATCGAGATCCAGGTGCCGATGATCGGGATGGACTTGATGACGCCGTCGATGATGCGCAGGCCGTTGCCCGAGAGCAGGTCGTCCGGGAGGGAGTAGCCGGTGAAGCCGGCCGCCATGCCCAGGATGAGGAGCACGCCGCCGATGACCCAGTTCATCTCACGCGGCTTGCGGAACGCGCCGGTGAAGAAGACGCGCAGCATGTGCACGCTCATCGAGGCCACGAACAGCAGGGCGGCCCAGTGGTGGACCTGGCGCATGAACAGTCCGCCGCGCACCTCGAAGGAAATGTGCAGCGAGGACTGGTACGCAACCGACATCTCCATGCCGCGCAGGGGCACGTAGGCGCCGGCGTAGTGCGTCTCCGCCATCGACGGATCGAAGAAGAACGTCAGGAAGGTGCCCGACAGCAGAAGGATGACGAAGCTGTAGAGGGCAACCTCGCCGAACATGAACGACCAGTGGTCGGGGAAGACCTTGCGGCCGAACTCCCGCACCACGCTCGACGCGCCGGTGCGCTGGTCGACGAAGCTGGCGATCCGGCCGACCTTGGTCGGCGGCTGATAGGTGGAGGCGGTAGTGCCGCTCACGAGTACTCACGCTCCCAGTAGCTAGGTCCAACAGGTTCGTGGAAGTCCGACGTGGCCACAAGGTAGCCGTCGGCGTCGACCTCGATCGGGAGCTGCGGAAGCGGACGGCTCGCAGGACCGAAGATGACCTCGCACTCGTGGGTGAGGTCGAAGGTCGACTGGTGGCACGGGCACAGCAGGTGGTGGGTCTGCTGTTCGTAGAGCGCCACCGGGCAGCCGACATGCGTGCAGATCTTGGAATACGCGACGATGCCGTTGTAGTTCCAGCTCTCGCGGCCGGGCGAGACGTGCAGGTCCTCGGGGTTGAGGCGCATGAGAAGGACGACGGCCTTGGCCTTCTCGTTCAGCTTGCCTTCGGTGAGGTCGTTGAGGCCCTCGGGAATGACGTGGAACGCCGAGCCGATGGTGACATCCGACGCCTTGATCGGCGTACCGTCCGGGTCACGCGTGAGGCGGACCTTCTTGCCGTCCTTGGGGGCCCACATCGTGTGGCGCAGCTTGTCGTTCGCGTTCGGCCCGAGATCGCCGAAGACGGCCAGGGCCGGCAGCGGCGCCAGCGCGAGCGCGCCGATGAGGGTGTTCCGGATGAGGGGGCGGCGCTTGATGCCCGTCTCCTCGATGATGTCGTCGACGATCTTGACCGCCGCGACGCGGTCCTCCTCGGAGCTGATCGCGTGGCGGGACTCCGAGACCTCGTGGTCCGGCATGAGCGCCTTGGCCCAGTGGACGATCCCCGTGCCGATGCCGAGCATCGCGAACGTGGTGCCGAGGCCGAGCAGGATGTTCTGCAGGCGGATCGTCGGGATCGTCGAGTCACTGCCCAAGTCGATGGCGAAGTACGCGACGAGGAACACGATCGTGCCGATCACCGAGATGATGAACAGAATCGTGACCTGGCGCTCAGCGCGCTTCGCAGCCCTGGGGTCGGTGTCAGCCAGGCGGAGACGATGCGGCGGGAGTCCCGGATCCGCGAACTTCTCTGTCTGACCAGCCGTAGCTACAGCGCCCCCGGTCTGGGGAGAACCGTCACTATGGTTGCCCATATTTCCCCTCATCCTTCCTGGCCCCCGGCGGTCCGGGGACGATGTTCAAATCTATGCCGCCACTGTCGGGCGGCCCCTACTGCGATGCGCTGGCGCGTCAGGACGTGCGGGACGTGAGCCAGATCGTGAAGCCGATGATGACGCCGAGGCCGGCAACCCACACGAAGAGGCCCTCGGACACCGGACCGAGCGAGCCGAGGGTGGCGCCGCCGGGCGAGCCCTGGGTCTCGATCGTCTTGAGGAACGTGATGATGTCCCGCTTGCTCTCGGGGGAGATGTTGGCATCGGAGAACACCGGCATGTTCTGCGGGCCCGTGGCCATGGCCTCGTAGATGTGCTTCTCGGTCACGCCGGCCAGGGACGGAGCGAACTTGCCCTGGGTCAGCGCACCGCCGGCCGCAGCGGCGTTGTGGCACATCGCGCAGTTGACGCGGAAGAGCTCGCCGCCGTGGGTGGCATCGCCCTTGTCGTCGAGCATGGCCGCATCCGGCAGGGCCGGGCCGGGGCCGAGCGACGCGACGTACGCGGCCAGCTGCTTGGTCTGATCGTCGTTGAACTGCACCGGCTTCTTCTGGGCCTGCGGGCCGTTCATCTGCATGGGCATGCGGCCGGTGCCGACCTGGAAGTCCACCGCTGCCGCGCCGACGCCGACGAGCGACGGACCGGCGGCCGTGCCGGAGGCGCCCATCCCGTGGCACGTGGCGCAGTTCGCCACGAAGAGCTTCTGCCCCTCGCTGACGTCCGACGCCGAGAAGCTGGTGTCGGCCTTGGCCTGGTTGGCAGTGCTGAACATTGCGTACATTCCGCCGGTCAGCAGCAGCCCCATGACCAACAGTGCGATGACTGCCATCGGGTGACGCCGCTTCTGCGAGAGTGCCTTCACGAATCCGTTCCTATCCGTTTGCTGCCGCCGCCGTCCGGGCGCGGTCCGAAATCTGCTGCTGTGCTCCTGGGACTACTTGAGGACGTAGATGACCAGGAAGAGCCCGATCCACACGACGTCCACGAAGTGCCAGTAGTACGAGGTGACGATGGCCGAGGTGGCCTCGTAGTGGCCGAAGCGCTTGGCTGCGAAGGCCCGGCCGATGATGAACAGGAAGGCCACGAGGCCGCCCATCACGTGGAGGCCGTGGAAGCCGGTCGTCATGTAGAACGCAGAACCGTAGGCATTGGCACTCAGAGTCACGTGCTCCGCGGTGAGGTTCGCATACTCGGTGGACTGGCCGGCGACGAACCAGGCGCCCATGAAGAACGTGAGGATGAACCACTCGACCATGCCCCACTTGGCGAACGCGAAGAGGCCGCCGCTGCGGCGCGGCTGGAGCCTCTCCGCCGCGAAGACGCCCATCTGGCACGTGAACGAGCTCGCCACGAGGACGATCGTGTTCACAAGCGCGTAGGGGAAGTCGAGCTTGGCCGTCTCCTCAGCCCACAGGCCGCCCGAGGCGGCACGCAGGGTGAAGTACATGGCGAAGAGGCCGGCGAAGAACATCAGCTCACTGGACAGCCACACCACGGTCCCGACCGAGACCATGTTGGGGCGATTCAGCGTGGGATGTGCCGGGGTTGTCGGGGCATGAGTCGCTGTCGTCACAAGGACATTATGTCTACAAACCTCGGGTTCGCCCAACGCGAACCGCACCTTCTGGGAACTTTTTCTACAAACCCTCGAAAACATGCGGATCCGCGGCCGTGGGCGGGTGCGGCCCGTCTCATCCGGGGACGTTTGGGCGCCACTCGCGCGGGGTCGATAGCATCGGAGGCGTGAACACCGAGGCTTCCGGCAGTGGATCTGCCCATGGGGATTCTGCCAATGTGACCGCGCCCACGTGGCGGTCCCTCATCGGCGCGCTCGTCGCCGGGCGCGACCTGACCCAGGCCGAGACGGCCTGGGCCATGGACACGATCATGTCCGGTGACGCCACTGACTCCCAGATCGCGGGGTTCCTCGTGGGCCTGCGCGCCAAGGGCGAGACCGTGGACGAGCTCGCGGGCCTCGTGAAGGGCATGGTCGCGCGGGCGACCCCCATCAGCATCTCGGGGGAGAAGCTCGACATCGTCGGCACGGGCGGGGACCAGCAGAACACGGTGAACATCTCGAGCACGGCGGCGCTCGTCATGGCCGGAGCCGGTGCCAAGGTCGTCAAGCACGGCAACCGGGCGGCGTCCTCGTCCTCAGGCTCGGCCGATGTGCTCGAGGCCCTCGGGGTGCGGCTCGACATGGGCGTCGACCGCGTGGCAGCAGCCGCCGAGCAGGTGGGCATCACCTTCTGCTTCGCCCAGGTCTTCCACCCGTCCTTCCGGTTCACCGCGGTGCCGCGCAAGGAGCTGGCGATACCCACGGCGTTCAACATCCTCGGCCCGCTCACGAACCCCGCACACGTCCAGGCCTCGGCAGTGGGAGCGGCCGATGCCCGGATGGCACCGCTCATCGCCGGCGTCCTCGCGGAGCGCGGCAGCCGCGGGCTCGTGTTCCGCGGCGACGACGGGCTGGACGAGCTCACGATCACCACCACGTCGCGCCTCTGGGAGGTCAGGGACGGGAAGCTCACGGAGTCCGTCCTCGATCCTCTCGACCTCGGCATTCCGAGGGCCACGCTGGACGACCTGCGCGGCGGCGATGCCGCCCACAACGCCGAGGTCGTGCGGCGCACCCTCGCCGGCGACCGCGGCCCGGTGCGCGACGCGGTGGTGCTCAACGCCGCCGCGGGCCTCGTGGCCTACGACCTCTCGGCGGAGGGCCCGCTGCTCGAAAGGCTCGCGGCCGCCAAGCGGCGCGCCGAGGAATCGATCGACTCCGGCGCCGCGGCCCGGGTCCTGCAGGCCTGGGTGGACTTCACCCGATCCTGATCGCTGCCCCGTGGGGCAGAGCAGGGGCCGGGCCACGCGGCCCGGCCCCTGCCGTTTCGCCCTGCGGGGCGTCAGGACAGTCCGTGCGTCAGGACAGTCCGAGGGAGAACGCCGCGTCGAGGTCGTGACGCGAGTAGGCGCGGAACGCGATGTGGGTCGTCGTCTCGATGACGCCGTCGACCTTCGACAGCCGATCCGCGACCACGTCGGCGAGCTCCTCGTGCTCCCGCACGCGCGCAATCGCGATGAGGTCCCAGTCGCCGGTGACCGAGTACACCTCACTGATGCCCGGGATGGCGGAGATCTGCTCGGCCACCTCGGGGATCTTCTTTGAGTCCGTCTGGATGAAGACGAATGCCGTGATCATGGTCCTCCGTTCGAAGAAGGGGCGTTCCCTGCCTTCAGCCTAGTGCGCTGCCCGCCGGTGCCGGGCAGCGCGCACCCCGAGGGCGGCAGCGCGCCACCCGACGAGTGCGATGCCGAGGACGCTCGCGGCCACGATGAGGAACGGCACCGCCGTCCCCTGGCCGGTTGCGGCGCGCAGCAGCATCCCGACGGCAAAGGTGCCGAGCCACGCGAGGACGCCGGCGGGCCAGACGGCCAGGGGCCTGCGGTGGAGGAGGGGCAGGGCCCACGCGAGCGCGAGCCCCACGGCGAACGGCCATGCCGTGGCCAGCACGCCGGCCACTGCATCGGCCTCGCCGTGGCTCGCGCGTCCCGTCGCCGCGAAGGCGAGGACGATGACCAGGTCTGCGACGGCGGCGGCAATGGCGGGGCCGGCGGCGGGGCGGGCTGCCCGGGCCGCCGAGGGCGCGGAGGCTGAAGGGGAAGGACGCATGCCTCAAGCCTACGCGCGGAAGGCGCCCCGGCCGGCGTCGTGCGTGCCGTCACCGGCGCCGGCGGTCCTCGTGCCCTTCCGCCGCAGCGCGGTGCGCGGAAGAATGCGGGCAGCGAGGATGCCAGGACCCCCGGAGGAGCCATGCCCGAGATGAGGACCTGCCTGTGGTTCGACACCCAGGCCGAGGAGGCCGCCCGGTTCTACACGGGCATCTTCCCCCATTCCCGCATCACGGGGATCGAGCGGTACGGCGAGGCGGGCCCGCGCGAGCAGGGGAGCGTGATGACTGCCGCCTTCGAGCTCGACGGGCGCCCGTTCCTGGCCCTCAACGGCGGCCCGGAGTTCACGTTCACCGAGGCGGTGTCCCTCCAGGTCTTCTGCCGCGACCAGGACGAGGTGGACTACTACTGGACTGCGCTCACGGCCGACGGCGGCGTCGAGAGCCAGTGCGGCTGGCTCAAGGACCGCTTCGGGTTCTCCTGGCAGGTCATTCCGACGCGGCTCGAGGAATTGCGCACCGATCCCGACTCTGCCCGCGCGCAGCGGGCCTTCGCCGCGATGCTCTCGATGCGCAAGATCGTGATCGCGGACCTCGAGGCGGCGGCCGACGCCGGGTGAGCAGCGGGCGCGGCGGCTCTCCTCGTGCTCCTTCCGCGGGCCGTGTCGAAATCAGCGCCGTCCGTTCGTCCAGTAGGTGAGGGGCCGCAGGGGCCCCGACGACAGGAGGCGAGAGCCATGACCCAGTACCTGATCAGCATGTACCAGCCCGACGGCGTCGTGCCGCCGCCCGAGTTCCTCGCGCCGATCATGGCGAAGCTGGCCGAGCTGACAGCTGACCTCAAGGCCGCGGGAGCCTACGTGTACGGCAACGGGCTCGCGGACGCATCCTCCGCGACGGTGCTGCGGGCGGACGGGGGAGAGGTGCTCGTCACCGACGGGCCCTACCTCGAGGGCAAGGAGCACATGGGCGGCTTCGACATCATCGAGGCCCCGGACCTCGATGCGGCGCTGGTGTGGGGACGCAGGTTCGCCCAGATCACCGGCCTTCCGATCGAGGTCCGGCCCTTCGCGGGCGTCCCCGCGCCGAGCACGGGTGGCTGAGGAACGGGAGGCCGGGACCGTTGCTGCCGTGTTCCGCGAGGAGTACGGCAGGGCGGTCTCGGTCCTCGTGCGCACCACCGGGGACCTCGGCCTCGCCGAGGACGCGGTGCAGGAGGCCTTCGCGGCCGCGGCCGAGCGCTGGCCCGCGGACGGCATCCCCGACCACCCCGGCGCCTGGATCATCACGACGGCGCGCCGCCGCGCCGTCGACCGCTTCCGCCGCGAGGCGGTCCGGGGGAGCAAGGAGGCGGCCGCCGCAGCCCTCGCCGACGAGGAGCCGCGGCACGAGCCGCTGGGCGATGACCGGCTCGCGCTCCTGTTCGTCTGCTGCCACCCGGCGCTGGCCATGCCGGCCAGGGTGGCCCTCGCCCTGCGGATCATCGGCGGACTCACGACGGCGCAGGTCGCCGCCGCCTTCCTCGTCCCAGAGCCGACCCTGGCCCAGCGGATCTCGCGCGCGAAGGCCAAGATCCGCGACGCGCGCATCCCGTACCGGGTGCCGGCGGCCGAGGAACTGCCCGAGCGGCTCGCCGGGGTCCTGGCGGTGGTCTACCTCATCTACAACGAGGGCTACTCCGCGGGGCTGGGGGAGCCGCCGGCACGGGCCGGCCTGTGCGCCGAGGCCGTGCGGCTCGCGCGCGTGCTGGTCCAGCTCCTCCCGGGAGAGCCGGAGGCCAGGGGACTGCTCGCCCTGCTGCTGCTCTCCGAGTCGCGGCGGACTGCGCGCTCCGGTCCCGGCGGGGTCCTCGTGCCGCTCGCGGAGCAGGACCGATCGCTCTGGGACGCGGACCTCATCGCCGAGGGCACCGCCCTCGTGCACGAGTGCCTCGCGCGCGGACGGCTCGGCCAGTACCAGCTCCAGGCCGCCATCCAGGCGGTGCACGCCGCAGCGGCGTCGGCCGAGGCCACCGACTGGCGCCGGATCGTGCGGCTCTACGACCTGCTCGCCGAGCTGGCGCCCGGGCCGGTGGTGGCGCTCAACCGGGCGGTCGCGGTGGCCGAAGCCGAGGGACCCGGGGCCGCGCTGGCACTCGTGGACGCGCTCGACCTCACGGGCTACCACGTATTCCACGCGGTGCGGGCCGACCTCCTCGCGAGGACGGGCCGTGCTGCTGAGGCCGCCGCCGAGTACGCGGAGGCCTCGCGGCTGGCACCGGCCGCAGGGGAGAGGTCCTATCTCGAGGGGCGCGCCCGCCGGCTGTCGGGGACGTGACCATGCGGCCCGTGAACGGGATTCTCGGGGCCGAAACGCACAGGAACTACCACCGCCCGTTTCCCGCCCAGTTGACATAATCGACGGACGCCGTGCGCAGCGCCGGTCCCAGAAGAGCCCGAAAACCGTGAAAGGTACCTCTCGTCGATTTCTGGGTTTTCGGCCTGTGCGGCGGAATGCGCCTGGGCCGCCCGGGGGCGCGGAGGTGCAGCAGCAGGCGCCGGGGAGGCGGCCGAAAGTCCCAGGGGCGCGCTCCGGTCCTTTAATTGACATAATGTCGATTATCGGCCAAGCATGTTGGGTTGCCGAGGAGAGCCGCGGCGTCACGCCCTGTGCCGTCTGATCGCCAGTCGCCAGCGCATCCCTCGCACTCCGCGGCGCCCAAGACGACCGCAGTCTGAAGCGACGACGAGCGCGGTCTGAGGCGACAAGGCGGCAGGGCAACGATCGAAGTCCGACCATCAGGACCGCCGGCGCCCGGTCCACGCGAGGTAGGCCGCCAGCGAGCCGGAGGCGGCGATGCCGGCCCCTGTGAGGACCGTCCGCAGGCCCCGAGGGTGCCCTGGGGGCTGGGAGACGAGGATCTCCCCGACGCCCCGGACGAACGCCGCGGCAAGGGTGGCGGCGGCCACCAGACGGGCGGCCGAGTCCAGGTGCGAGATCAGTTCTTCCAGCTCGCCGGGGCGGAGGCTGACCTGGGCTCCCCCGCGCTCCAGAGCATCTTCCAGGGAGCGGAGCTGGCGGGGCAGGCGTTCGGCTGCGTCCAGCAACTCGCTTCCGGCGTGGCCCAGGCGACGGAGGACAGCGGGCGGAGCGAGCCGCTCCAGGGCGAGGGATTCGGCCCAGGGCCCGATCACGGCGGCGAACTGGAACCCCGGATCCAGGGTGACGGCCAGAGACTCGACCATCACGAGCATCCGCAGCAGCAGGGCCAGTTCTCGGGGCAGTTGGAGGCGATACCGGCGCACGACGCCGAGGAGCTCCCGGACGAACGCCCCGAGCGGCACCTCAGACAGTGGCCGCTCGGCATACAGGCGCATGACCGGGGCCAGGTCTTCGCTCAGGCGCCCCAGGTCCGGGCGCTTCCTGCCGGTGGAGGCGTCCGAGAGGGCTCGCGCCGCGGCGCGAGGATCCCGGCGCGCCAGCGCGATCAGCAGCGCAGAGAGGTGGGCGCGGAGCTGAGGATCCACCGTGCCGACCATGCCGAAGTCGATCAGCCCGATCCGGCCGCCCGGGCGCGCAGGGTCGGGCTCGACGAACAGGTTCCCCGGATGTGGATCGGCGTGGAAGAAGGAGTCCTCGAAGACCATCTTCGCCACGGCATCTGCGTAGCGGGCCGCCAAGGCCGGGCGGTCGATCCCCGCGGCGTCGAGCGCCGCCAGGTCGCTGATCTTGATGCCCCGGATCCTCTCGAGGGTCAGGACACGGGAGGTGGTGGTGTCCCAATGGACCCGGGGCACGTGGATCCCCGGGTCTGCGGAGAAGGCGGCGCGGAAGCGCTCCGCGTTGCGGGCCTCGGCCAGGTAGTCCAGCTCGGCCCGCAACGTCTGGGCGAACTCCTCGGCAATGCCGGGCACGTCGTAGTCCGCGGCGGCATCCCAATGCCGCGCGGCCTGGGCGGCGAGGTTGGCGATGATCTCCAGGTCGAGCTCGACCTGCTCCACCACCCCGGGCCGGCGGACCTTGACCACCACCTCCGTCCCGTCGGCCAGGGTGGCCGCGTGGGCCTGGCCCAGGGAGGCGCTGGCCAGCGGGGAGGGATCGAAGGAGGCGAACACTTCCTGCGGGGCTCCCCCAAGCTCCCGTTCGATGGCCTCCACCACGGCGGCCGCCGGGACGGGCGGAGCCTGGTCCTGGAGGCGGGCCAGTTCCTGCCGGTAGGGGCCCGGAAGGAGATCGTGCCGGGTGGAGAGGGCCTGGCCGAGCTTGATGAAGGTGGGGCCGAGCTGTTCGAGGGCCAGCCGCAGGTGCTCGGGATTGGAATAGGGCTCCTGGCGGGCCTCGTGGCCGAGGAGCCCGTGCTGCAGCGGGACCCACCGCTGCAGCCCGGCGGCGCCGATAGCGAAGCCGAGGCCGTGGCGCGCGAGGGTCTCGGCGATCTGCCGGTACCGCTCCAGGTGCCTGCCGGCCGCCGCCGGGCCCTGAGGATCCTGCGGGCCGCTGCTGCCGTGCATCGCTCAGGACCCGGGCGTGGGGACGAGATCGTTGGGCTTCCACATCTCGGGGTATGCCTCCCTCACTCTGCTGGCGGCCGCTTCAGCAACGGCGGACCAGCGTCCCGGTTCCACTCTGGCACGGCCGGAGGCACGAGCCTTAGAGCCGTTCGTCCCCCGCTGGCCCCGCCGCAGCCCTGAGGCGCACCGGTGACCCAGGTCACCACGGCGCGTATCGTCGAGGCATGTGCCGGAACATCCACACCCTCCATAACTTCGAGCCCTCGGCCACGTCAGAGGAGATCCAGGCGGCCGCCCTGCAGTACGTGCGCAAGATCGCGGGCACCACGAAGCCCTCGAAGGCGAACCAGGACGCGTTCGACCACGCCGTCGCTGAGATCGCCCACATCACTGCGCACCTGCTCGACGATCTGGTGGCGACGACGCCGCCGAAGAACCGCGAAGAGGAAGCGGCGAAGGCGCGCGCCCGGGCAGAGCGCTCGGGACGGTACGCGACGGCCTAGCGCCTGATCTCCCGCTCGCCCTTGGCCCTTAAGCTCCGACGTATCGGGCGAGGTACTCCCCCGTCAGGGTCGACCGGGCCGCCACGAGGTCGGCGGGAGTCCCCTCGAAGACGACCCGGCCGCCGTCGTGCCCCGCCCCCGGCCCGAGGTCGATGATCCAGTCGGCGTGGGCCATGACCGCCTGATGGTGCTCGATCACGATCACGGACCTGCCGGCGTCCACGAGGCGGTCGAGCAGGCCGAGCAGCTGCTCGACGTCGGCCAGGTGCAGGCCCGTGGTCGGCTCGTCGAGGACGTAGACGGTGCCCCTCTCCCCCATCTGCGCGGCGAGCTTGAGCCGCTGCCGTTCTCCGCCCGAGAGCGTGGTGAGCGGCTGCCCGAGCGAGAGGTACCCCAGCCCCACGTCGGCCAGCCGCCTCAGGATCCTGTGCGCGGCGGGGATCGCGGCCTCGGGCTCGGAGAAGAAGCGCTCGGCGTCCTCGACAGCCATTTCCAGCACCTCGGCGATGTTCCGGCCTCCCAGCGTGAACTCGAGCACCGCCGGCTGGTAGCGCCTGCCCTCGCACTCCTCGCAGGGCGTGGTGACGGTGTCCATGAAGCCCAGCTCGGTGTAGATCACCCCGGCGCCGTTGCACACCGGGCACGCGCCCTCGGAGTTGGCACTGAACAGCGCCGGCTTGACGCCGTTGGCCTTTGCGAAGGCCTTCCGGATCGGCTCGAGCAGGCCCGTGTACGTCGCCGGGTTGCTGCGCCGGGATCCCTTGATCGCGCCCTGGTCGATGGTGACGACCCCCTCGGCGGGTGCGACCGAGCCGTGGATGAGCGAACTCTTCCCGGAGCCTGCCACGCCGGTGACCACGGTCAGCACACCGAGCGGGACATCGACGTCGACGTCCTTGAGGTTGTTCGTCGAGGCGCCGCGCACTGCGAGATGGCCCTTCGGGGCTCGCACGGTGCCCTTGGGACGGGCCCTGTCGTCCAGGTGCCGCCCGGTGCGGGTCCCGCTCCCCCGCAGCGCCTCGACGGTGCCCTCGAAGCAGACCTCACCGCCGGCGGAGCCTGCGCCCGGGCCGAGGTCGACCACGTGGTCCGCGATCTCGATCGCCTCGGGCTTGTGCTCGACGACGAGCACCGTGTTCCCCTTGTCCCTCAGCTGGAGGAGGAGCTCGTTCATGCGCTGGATGTCATGCGGGTGCAGGCCGATGGTCGGCTCGTCGAAGACGTACGTGACGTCGGTGAGGGACGAGCCGAGGTGGCGGATCATCTTGGTGCGCTGCGCCTCCCCGCCCGAGAGCGTGCCGGAGGCCCGCTCGAGCGAGAGGTAGCCCAGCCCGATGCCCACGAAGGAGTCGAGCAGGTGCTGCAGGCCCTTCAGCAGCGGCGCCACGGACGGCTCCTCGAGCCGGCGCACCCACTCGGCCAGGTCGGTGATCTGCAGGGCGCACACGTCGGCGATGCTCAGGCCCCTGATCTTCGACGAGCGCGCGCCCTCGGCGAGGCGCGTGCCGCCGCACTCGGGGCATGGCTGGAAGGTGATCGCCCGCTCCACGAAGGCCCGGATGTGCGGCTGCATCGACTCGCGGTCCTTCGACAGCATCGACTTCTGGATCTTCGGGATGAGGCCCTCGTAGGTGAGGTTGATGCCCTCGACCTTGATCTTGGTCGGCTCGCGGCGGAGCAGGTCGTCGAGTTCCTTCTCGGTGAACTGCCCGATCGGCTTGTCCATGTCGAAGTACCCGGACCCGGCGAAGATCCTCCCGTACCAGCCGTCCATGCTGTAGCCGGGAACCTTGAGCGCGCCCCCAGCGAGGGACTTCGAGGCGTCGTACAGGGCGTCGAGGTCGAAGTCGCTGACCTGCCCCGTGCCCTCGCAGCAGGGGCACATCCCGCCGACGACGGTGAAGGAGCGCTTCTCGGTCCGGCCGGCGGCCGTCCTGATCGCTCCGGCGCCGGTCACCGAGGGGACGTTGAACGAGAACGCCTGCGCAGAGCCGATGTGCGGATCGCCCAGCCGGCTGAAGAGCATCCGCAGCATGGCGTTCGCATCGGTCACGGTGCCCACCGTGGAGCGCACGTTGGCGCCCAGGCGCTCCTGGTCGACGATGATGGCGGTGGTGAGGCCCTCGAGGAGGTCGACATCGGGGCGGGCCATGGTCGGCATGAAGCCCTGGACGAAGGTGGAGTACGTCTCGTTGATCATGCGCTGCGACTCCGCGGCGATGGTCGCGAACACGAGCGAGCTCTTGCCGGAGCCCGAGACCCCGGTGAAGACGGTGAGCCGGCGCTTGGGGAGCTCGAGGCTGACGTCCTTGAGATTGTTCTCCCGCGCGCCCTGGACGCGGATCACATCATGGGAGTCGGCTGGGTGCATGGGCCCAGTGTAGGCAGGGGCCGATCGGGATCCGCCTAGGAGAGGCGGTGCAGTGCGGCGTACTGGCCGAGGCTGTCGCTGCCGAGCGCCGACGCCACCGAGGCGATCCCCGCACGGTCCGCGATCACGATCGACTGGCCGTCCGGCGAGGTGCCCGTGCCGGACGTCGGCAGGGTGAAGAAGACGTCCGACGACGGGTCCACGCGCCGCAGTCCGTAGGCGAGCACGGCGAGCCCCTTGGCACCGAGGCCCTCGTCGGTGACCAGGTGCGGGGCGGCCGCCCCGATCAGGGCGAGGGTGCCGGCCGGATCCCCCACCCGCCCCTGGGCGAGGATCTGGGCGATCACGGATCGGACGAAGGCCTGCTGGTCGCGGACCCGCTGGTAGTCGCCGTCGGGGAAGGCGTAGCGTTCGCGCACGAATTCGAGGGCAGCCTGGCCGTCGAGGTGGTTGGTGCCGCGGACGAAGCGGTGGTGGGTGTCGAACGTCGCGGTGAACGCGACGGGCACGTTCACGTCGACTCCCCCGAGGGCGTCCGTGATTGCCTTGAAGCCGTCGAAGTCCAGCAGGATCCAGTGGTCGATGTGGACCGAGAGGATCGAGCCGACGGTGGCCGCCGCGAGCTGCGGGCCGCCGAGGGCAAGGCTCGCGTTGATCTTCGACTCTCCGTGCCCCGGGATCGTCACCCAGGTGTCGCGCATGATCGAGATCCCGAACACCCGGCGGTGGTCGGCCTGGACGTGCAGGAGCATCATCATGTCGGCCCGCTGGTCCACGGCACCCCCCGAGGCGGCCTGGCGGGCGAGGGCGTCCCGAGCGCTGCCCCGGATGTCGCTGCCGAGCAGGAGGATGTTCATCGGGCCGGAGCCCAGATCGGGCAACGATGCCGCTGCGGTCGGGCTGGGGCCGGCCGTCGGGCCCGCGGAGGCCGTCACCGGCGCGGCGGGGCCGGGTGCCGGCGGGCGGACGAGGACGAGCCAGGCGGTGCCCGCGCCGATCACCACGAGGAGTGCCGCGGCGGCGAGCAGCAGGCGCGAGCGGATCCGGCGCCGTCGTGCGCCGCGGTCGCGGCCTGGGCCGGATTCCGTCATGCCTCCACCGTCGCCCCGGGCGGGCCGGCAGCAGAAGTGCCGTTGGCCCCGGAACAGAGGAAGGGCGCCGTTCCAGCGTTGCTGGCACGGCGCCCGGTCACGTCCTTCGGGAGGCTGCCCTCAGGCGAGGTCCCCGACGTGGACGGTGAAGACGTCCGGGCCGCTGCGGCTGACCTTGACGTGGTCGCGGTGCGCGCCGGCGAGTGTGGACACGTGCGAGATGGCCTCCTCGAGCGTGTGGTCGACGGTCGAGGGGTCCCAGATCTTGAGGGTCACGGAGTGAGAGTCGAAAGTCATGCGCTGAATGCCTTCTCTGGTATCAGGGCCGGGCCCCGGCAGCCTCCTCGTTGAGCCTGCCCCGCCATCATAGCTAGACCGGTACGGGGACGCGGGCCTTCTGTGACAGACTCCACAGGCCGGGATCTGGACCGGTCTACCCCTCGCGCCAGGCGTCGTCGGTGAGGTGGGACCCCGCCTGGGGGCCCATCTGCAGCATCCCGCCGTCCACGGTCCAAGAGGCGCCCGTCACGTAGGCGGAGGCCGGCGAGGCGAGGAAGGCGATGACGGCGGCGACCTCGCGCGCGTCGCCCGGCCGGCCGAGGGGCACTCCGGGCCGGTGGACGGTACGGGGGTCCTCGTCCTCCTGCCCGGTCATCGGCGTGGCGATCTCGCCGGGGGCCACGGAATTTGCGGTGATCCCCGCGGCCCCGAGCTCGAGTGCCATCGTCTTGATGAGGCCGCCGAGGCCGTGCTTGGCGGCGTCGTAGGCGGACGACCCGACCCGCGGCTGGTGCTCGTGCACGCTCGTGACAGCGATCAGGCGGCCGCCGGAGCCTTGGGCGACCATCCGCCGCGCGGCGCGCTGGAGGCACACGAAGGGCCCGTCGAGGTCCGTCGCGACGATGCCGCGCCAGCGCTCGTAGTCCATCTCGAGGAACGGGACGTTGGCACCGGTGCCGGCGTTGTTGACGAACACGTCGAGCCGGCCGAGCTGGTCGGCGAGCGCATCCACGGTGTCGGCGCAGCGGGGCGCATCGGCGGCGTCGAACTGCTCGACGACGGCGCGCCGTCCGGCGGCACGCACGGCGTCGGCGGTGCGCTCGGCGCCGTCTCTGTCGGTGTGCCAGGTGATGCCGACGTCGAGCCCGGCTTCGGCGAGGGCGACCGCGGTGGCCCGCCCGATCCCGGAGTCCGATCCTGTGACGATGGCGGTGCGGGGCTCGAAGGCCATGGTTCCTCCTGGTGGTGTGGGTGCCCCTCGGCTACCCCCGCGCGGATCACGGCAAACAGCAGATGGGAGGAATCAGCGGCGCCGCGACGTCCACTCGAGCAGCTTCGCCAGCGGCCAGGTCGTGACGATCCTCTCGGCCGGGACCCCGTTGGCCTCGGCGCGTGCGGCCCCGTACTGCAGGAAGTCCAGCTGGCCGGGGGCATGGGCGTCCGTGTCGATGCTGAAGAGGCAGCCGGCGTCGAGCGCCGTCTGGATGAGGCGGTCGGGCGGGTCCTGCCGCTCGGGCCGCGAGTTGATCTCGACGGCGACCCCTGCGGCCGCGCAGGCCTCGAACACCCGCGCGGCGTCGAACTGCGACTCGGGGCGCGTGCCCCGGGAGCCGCGCAGGAGCCGCCCGGTGCAGTGGCCGAGCACGTTCGTGTGCGGGTCGTCGATCGCGGCGAGCATGCGCCGGGTCATCGGACCGGGCTCCGAGCGCAGCTTCGAGTGCACGCTCGCGACCACGACGTCGAGCCGGCCGAGCAGTTCGGGCGTCTGGTCCAGGGTGCCGTCCTCGAGGATGTCCACCTCGATGCCCGTCAGCATCCGGAACCCGTCGCCTCCGAGGGAGGCATTCACCTCGGCGACGGCATCGATCTGGCGGCGGAGCCGCTCGGCGTCGAGCCCGCGCGCGATGGTCAGGGTCGGCGAATGGTCGGTGAGGGCCTGGTACTCCCTGCCCAGCCAGCGGGCGGCCTCGGCCATCTCGGCCAACGGGGAACCGCCGTCGGACCAGTCGGAGTGGGCGTGCAGATCGCCGCGCAGCTGCCCGCGGATGCTCTCGCCGCCCTCGGCCAGGGGGGTCGCCGCGCGGTCGCGGAGCTCGCGCAGGTAGGCGGGGACCTCGCCGTCGACCGCCTCCCGGGCCACGCCAAAGGTGCGGTCCCCGATGCCCTTGACCCTGCGCAGGCTGCCGTTCTGCGCCCGCGCCGCCACGTCCTCGGGCGGCATCGCGGCCAGGATTCCCGCCGCCGTGCGGAAGGCCTTGACGCGGTAGGTCTCCGCCTGTTCCCGCTCCAGCCAGAACGCGATCTCCCGGAGCGCCTCGACGGGGTCCACCGCTATCCCTCCACCCTGAGCGGTTCCGGGCGCGCACGGCGCCGCGACCGGGCGGGAAGCGGCACCGTCAGCACCGCAAGGCACGCGACGATGAGGCCCATCCCGGCCCAGCCCGCGAGGGGGAGCCGCTCCCCCACCACCAGGACGGCGAGCGCGGCCGCGACGACCGGCTCGGCCAGGGACACCGTGGTCGCCGTGCTGGCCGGGACGCGGCTGAGGCCCCAGCCGAACAGGATGTAGCCCGCGAACATGGGCACCACGGCCAAGTAGGCGCCCACGGCCAGGTTCTGCCCTGAGTCGAGGAACGCCCTCCCCGTGAACCCGAGCACCACGAGGAGCCCGAGCGCAGCGGCGCCGAAGGTCGCGCCCACCGCGGCGCGGGACGCCGCGCCGGCGCCGATGAGGCGGTGGCTGGTGAAGGAGTAGAGCGCGTACGACGCCGCGGCGAGGGCCCCCAGCGCGACCCCGGCGAGCGTCTGGGTCACCTGTCCGGGCTCGGCGCCGCCCCGTGCGAGGCACAGGACCACGGCGCCGGCGATGCCCAAGGCGGCCCCGACCGCCCATCTGCGGGAGAGCCGGCGGCCATCGACGAGGCGCTCGAGGAGGGCGGCCGCGACGGGCGCTCCCCCGATCGACACGGCCGTGCCGATGGCCACGCCGGCCAGCCGCATCGAGGTGTAGAAGGCGAGGGCGTAGACGAGCACCGCGGCCCCGCCGGTTCCGACGAGCCGCCACGAGCGCGCAAGGGTCGCGCGGTGGCGGCCCATCTGCCGGGCGGCCGTCGCGGCGAGGAGGAGGCCGCCGAAGCCCATGGACGCCGCGCCGACGGCGAGGGGCGTCACCCCCGGGGCGAGCGCTGAGGCCGTGCCCGTGGTCCCCCACAGGACGGAGGCGCCGATGACGCAGACGACTCCCAGCCGGTGCTCGCGGGCAGCGCTCACCTCGGACCTCTTCCTCGTGGGGCCCCGCCGGTCGGACGGCCCATGGGCCCCTACGCTACGCCGCGATCACCGCAGATGTCGCGAGGACGGAGCCCTTCGCGTCGAGGGCCTGCGCCGCCAGGTGTGCGGCCGTGGCCACGGCGGCGTTCGTCTCGAACCCCCGCTTCTTCACGTGGGCGGCCTCGGCGAGCGACTGCGGGCTGCTTCCCGTGAGGAACCGCCAGCTCGCCACTTCGGTGGCGCCGTTCCAGCTGGCGAAGGCCTGCATCGTGGAGCCGTTGCCGGGAACGACGGCGACATCGGGCAGGGTTGTCGGCGTCGCGCTCCAGACGTGGCGGTAGGCCCGGTAGCAGCCGCCGCCGATCCCGGTGGCCTCGGCGACGGGCGTGCCGTCCGCCGTGAACTCGGTGGCGGCGGGGTCCGATCCCCAGCCGACGAGGTAGTGGCCGTTGTCGAGGAACTGCACGTTGCCCATGGCGTTGCCCCGGTGGCCGCCCCGCTGGAGGGCGAGCTTGAGCGTGACCCGGCGGGCGCCCTCGTCCACCGCGAGGATCAGGCCGCGGGAGGTCCCGGTCGTGCCGTCCTTGTAGTGGTTGTCGAACATGCTGATGACACCGCCCGGCCGCTGGCGGACGTCATGCTGCCAGGCGAACGCCGCCGAGTCCGGGATCGAGAACTCGTTCCGTACCCCGCCCAGGCGCCATCTCACCGCGCCGTCCGGGGCGACGAGGTACGCGGCGTGGGTGTGGCGCGCGGAGACGAGGTACCCGTCCGGGCGGCGGTCCACGGAGTTGACATGGAACGGGTCGAAGGCCGTCGCGGCTGTGGCCCCGTTGGCCGTGGCATCGTCCGCGGGCCTGACGAAGGACTCGGTCAGGTCGATGTGCGCGGACGCCGTCCAGTCGAAGAGCACGGCCCCGCTCGCGACGTCGACCTCCTGCACGTGGCAGTCGTACATGTATCCCGCCGTGGGGCCTCCGAGCGCGGTGAGGTCGGCCTGCACCGTGGGGTAGGAGGTCAGCAGCGCCGTGCCGGCGGCGGTGAGGGTGAACTCGTGCAGGTCGGCCTTGAGCCCGTTCCCGGCGGAGACCTGGGCGATGGTCGTGTAGGCCGTGTCCTTGATGACGCCGACCCCTTCGCCGTGGCCGCCGATCCCCGTCCCGGACCAATAGGTGAGGACGGGCTTTCCCCGGTACGTCTGCACGCGCAGGTCCGTGACCCCGGCTCCGGTCGGCTCCATCCATACCGGCGCCCCGGAGTTGTCCATGATGAGCCCGTTCGTCCCGTGCCCCATGGGGCCGGTGAAGAGCAGGCCCGGCGCCGTCGTGCCCGCGGTCCAGACGCTCACCCGCGCCGCGGTCAGCTTGGTGGTGACGAAGGTCCGGTCGGGAGGGCCGGCGGCCGCCGAGGCGGACGGGCTGGGCGCGGGCGTGGCGGCCGCCGCGCTCGGGGGGAGGGGGAAGATGCTCGACCGGGCAACCCCGGCGCCGGCGACAGCCCCGACGACGGCGATCCCCGCGCCCTGGAGGAAGTGGCGGCGGCTGACCCTGATCATGCCTCCAGTGTAGGAATCGGCACCTGTGCGCCACAGGGCTTCCACCTGTGCGCCCGCTGAGCGCGGGACAGCAGAACATATGCTGGCGATATGTCTGTGCAGGATTGGGAGCTGCGGCACTACCGGTTCCTCGCGGCGCTCGCCGCCGAGGGCAGCATCGGCGGGGCGGCCCGTGCCATCGGGATGGCCCAGCCCAATGCCTCGCGCCTGCTCGAGCAGATGGAGCGCCAGGCGGGGTTCCCCCTGGCCCGGCGGACCCCGCAGGGGACGCGGCTCACGGACCGCGGCCGGGTGATCGCGGGGCTCGCCGCGGAGGTCGTCGGCGCCGCCGAGAACGTGGGCCGGGCGGTCGGCGCGCTCGAGGGGGCCGCGGGACCCTGCACCTGTGCGCGTCGCTCACGGTGGCCGAGCACCTCATGCCGGGGTGGCTCGCCGCGGCCCAGCAGCGCCTGGACGGTGTGAGCACCACGCTCGACGTCGGGAACTCGGATGAGGTGTTCGACCGGCTCCGCTCGGGGGCCGCCGACCTGGGCTTCGTCGAGGGCCCCACGGTGCAGACGGGATTCCGCTACCTGGACGTGGGCAGGGACGAGCTCGTCGTCGTCGTGCGACCGGACCATCCCTGGGCGGCCGACGCCGGGGTATCCGCCGCCGCTGTCGCCGCGGCCGGGCTCGTGGTGCGGGAGCCCGGCTCGGGAACGCGGCAGATCACCGACCTGGCCCTCGCCCCGCACGGCTCCGGTGAGCGCTTCGAGGTCGGGAGCAACGCGGCGCTGGCGGCGAGCGTGGCGGCGGGCCTGGGCCCCGGGGTGGTCAGCAGGCTCGCCGTGCAGGCCGCGCTGCGCGGCGGCCGCCTCGTCGAGGTGCCGACGCCGGGGCTCCAGCTGGGCCGGGTGCTGCGCGCGGTGTGGCGGGCGAGCGGGCCGCTCGATCCGGCCGCTGCCGACTTCCTGCGCATCGTCGTGGACCGGCACTAGCCGACGTACTCTGGGCGCATGGTCCGGTCAGCGGCGGCCGCCCGAGCGCTGTGTGCGCTCGTGGCCCTCGCCTGCGCGGCCGGCTGCTCGCCCGCTGCGCCTCCGTCCGCGCCGGGCTCTCCAGGGCCCGTGGGCGCCGCCGTCGACCAGTTCCGTGACGAGTACGCCTCCGGCTCCGTGGTCCTCCAGGTCACCGACACCGGCGGCGCGCCGTTCACGGTGGTCCGGGCCGAGCTGGACGACCCCCGGTTCCAGGATGGGACCGTGTGGTCCGGATCGGCGGATTTGACCGCAGGCCAGACCCTGAGCCTCCCCGCAGCCCTCGCCGCCGCCCGCTGCAACCTGGGGGCGTCCGACACCGCGCCCTCCCTCCGCGTCCGGCTCGCCGACGGCACGGACCACACCGTGGCGGCGGCCGACCCGCACGCGGTGCTGCCCCGCCTCCACGGCGAGCAGTGCTTCGCCCAGCAGGCCGCCCTTGCCGTGCGGCTGCGGCTCGAGGACACCCTCGGCGCGGGGAGCACGCCGTCGACCGCCGTCCTGACCCTCGCCGCGGATGCCCCGGCCGAGCCGACCGGCACCTCAGCCGGACCGACCGGCACCCCGCCGCAGGGCATCCTTGAGGCGGTGGAGGGAACCATCCTCCTCGGCGAGGACCCGGGACGGCCGTGGCCGCACGGCGTCATCCTCGCGCCCGGAACGAGGGTCGCGCTCGCGGTGCGCCCGGCCCGCTGCGACCCGCACGCCGTCGCCGAGGACAAGGTCGGCACCCTGCTCCCGGTGGAGCTCGGGGTCGGGGACGCCACGGGGGTGGTCAAGGTCGCAGCCCCGCCGGCCCTCCGGGCCGCCCTCTACCGCTTCGTGGCACGGGCGTGCGGCTGGCCAGCGGGCTAGCGCCGCCGGCGCCGCCTAGGCTTGCCCCATGAGCACCCCATCCCCCTACCGCACCACGGCTCCGGAGAGTGACTGGACCGCGGCCCGCATCGCCGAGGCCGCCGCCGAGCTCGTGGCCACGGAGGGCATCCCGCCGATCGTGCAGGCGGGCCACCCCGCCCTGCGGACCCGCGCCGTGCCCTTCGACGGCCAGCTCGACGCCGAGCTCCTGGATGCGCTGGTCCTCCTCATGCGCCGGACCATGCATGCCGCGCCCGGCGTGGGCCTCGCCGCACCCCAGATCGGCCTGCCGCTGAGCCTGGCGGTGCTCGAGGACACCTGGGCCGCCGACGAGGAGTCGGCGCGCGCCCGGGACCGGGTGCCCCTGTCCTTCACGGCCATGCTCAACCCGGCCTACGCGCCGCTCGGAGACGGCCGCGCGGGCTTCTACGAGGGCTGCCTCTCGGTGCGGGGCTACACCGCCGTGGTGCGCCGGGCGGCCGCCGTCCGGGCGCAGTGGACCGCGCCGGACGGCAGCGCCCGCTCGGCCGAGTTCAGCGGCTGGCAGGCGCGCATCGTCCAGCACGAGACCGACCACCTCGGCGGCACCCTCTACCTCGACCGCGCGGAGCCGCGGTCGCTGTGCGCCAACGAGGAGTACACCGCCCGGTGGGCGCAGCCGACCCCTGAGCGGGCCGCCCGCGCCCTCGGCTTCTCGGCCTAGCCCGCTAGAGGTACTGCGCGAACCAGCGCAGGATGTGCTCGAAGCGTGCCCGGCGGTGGTGGGGGGTCCCGGCGCGGGAGAGCTCGTGGTTCTCCCCCGGGAAGACGAGCAGCTCCGAATCGACCCCGCCGAGGCGGAGCGCCGCGTAGTACCGCTGGGCCTGCTCGATCGGGCACCGCCAGTCCTCCTCGGAATGCACCACGAGGGTCGGCGTGCGGACCTCCCCCACGCGGGCCATGGGGCTCTGGGCGGCCATCGCTGCCGGGTCCCACCCCGTGTACTCGCCCGGGAAGAACCACCCGATGTCGCTCGAGCCCACGAAGCTGACCGGATCGAGGAACCCGCGCTCGACCACGGCGGCCTTGAACCGGTGGTCGTGCGCGATCGTCCAGGCGGTCAGGTACCCGCCGTAGGAGCCGCCGAGGATGCCGAGCCTGCCCTGATCGAGCTGCGGGTAGCCGGCGAGCGCAGCGTCGAGGAAGCCGAGCACGTCCTCGAAGTCCACCGTGCCCATGCGGCCGCGGATCGCGCGGGCGTGCGCCTCGCCGTAGCCGGCGGCGCCGCGCGGGTTGCACATCACCACCGCGTACCCGGCGCCCGCGTAGACCTGGGCCTCGTCGAACCAGGCGCCGGTGTACTGGGCGAAGGGGCCGCCGTGGATCATGAGCAGCGTCGGGTGCGGCCCGTCGCCTTCCGGGAGCACCACCCAGCCGTGCACGTCGCTGCCGTCAGCGCTCGTGCCGGTGAACTCCTGGGGGGTGCGCGGCGGTGCCGACTGGCGCAGCGGCGCGTTGACGTCGGTCAGCTTCTCGAGCCCCCCGTCGTCGGCGAGCCGGTACAGCTCGCCCGGCCCGTCGGCGTCGGCCGCCGCGAGCACGACGGCGCCGCGCGCCTCCCCTGCCCCCGTCACCACGAGGGGCCCGGACGTGAGCTGCTCGCGCCGGCCGTCGGGCGCGAAGGCGATCAGCTGCACGGTCCCGCGCGTGCGGGCGAGGACGAGCGCCCGCCCGTCGCCGGTGACCTGCAGCGCCCCGGCGGCCTCGCCGAGGTCGTCACCGTCGGCGGTGAGCCGGTGCGTCGCGCCGTCGGCCGGAGTGTGCCAGAACAGGTGGGTCGCACGCCCCACGAAGTCGGCGCCCGTCTCGCCCAGCGAGGAGGCGAGGACGAACACCCCGGAGCCGTCGGGCGCCTCCGCGGCCAGGTCCACCGAGGCGGCCTCCTCGGTGCCGAGGTCGAGCGCCTCGCTCGGGCCGCCTGCGACGGGGGTGCGGACGGCGCGGCTCCCCAGGGTGTCGACGGCTGTGGGGTCGAAGCCGGACACCGTGTAGATCCAGGCGCCGTCGGCGCTGAAGCGGGGCTCGGTGTGGTCCACGCTGCCGTCCGTGAGCTGCCGCGCCTCGGGCAGGCCGGTCGGTGCACCGTCCCCCTTCGCCGCGTCCCCCTTCGCCGCGTCCCCCTTCGCCGCGGCCTCCTCCGCCGCGGCGCGCCCGCGCGCGGCCACGAACGGCTCGGCGTCCAGGGCCGGGACGTCGAGGACGAACAGCCGCGTGCGCTGGTCGCCCGTGTACCCCACGCCGTTGAGCCGGTAGTTGAGGTCCCGGATGAGCCGGGGGTCCTCTGCGCCCGCTGCCACGCCGTCGGTGGAGCCGTACCGCCCGGGTTCGGGCACGCGGGCCGTGTAGGCGATCCGGGCCCCGTCCGGCGAGAAGGCGAACTGGGCCACCCCCAGCGGGGCGTCGGTGAGGATCCTCGGCTCGCCGCCGCGGGCGTCGACGATCGCGAGCTGCGGCCTGCCGGTGGGGGCGGCGCGGAGGAAGGCGAGGACGGAGCCGTCCGGCGAGTACTGCGGCGCCGCGTCCCGGAAGCCGCGCGTGAGCAGCCGCGCGGGCCCGCTGTGCAGGGGCACCTCCCAGATCTGCCCGACCGCCGCGTCGGCCCGGAAGTCGGGCCGGGTGACGGCGACGGCGCAGCGGCCCGCGGCAGGATGCACCGAGGGGGCGGACAGGGAGCGGACGAGGTCAAGGTGTTCAGGGAGCATGCGCCGAATCCTACGCAGGGCGGCCCCGATACGATGGGAGCCATGCTCGCCGACGCCCTGGACCTGCTGATCTGCCCGCACTGCGGGGCCGACTGGGACGCGGAGGCCAGCAGCGCCCGAGCGCTCGTCTGCGCCGAGGGACACCGGTACGACGCCTCGCGCCACGGCTATGTCAACCTCCTGACCGGGCGCCCCAGCCGCTCCACGCCGGACACCGCGGACATGGTCGCCGCCAGGGACGCGTTCCTGGGCGCCGGCCACTACGCGCCGATCGCCGCTGCGCTCGCCGACGCCTGCGCGGCGCTGCCGGCGGACGCCGCGGTCCTCGACGCCGGAGCGGGGACCGGCTACTACCTTGCTGCGGTGCTCGACCGGCTCGCCGGCGGCGGTCCGCGCAGGGCCCGGGCCATCGCGCTCGATCTCAGCCCGCAGGCCCTGAGGCGCGCAGCCCGGCTGGAGCGGGTGGCCGCGCTCGTCTGGGACCTGTGGAAGCCGCTCCCCGTGGCCGCGGGCACCGTCGACGCCGTGCTCGACGTCTTCGCCCCGCGCAACCTCCCCGAATTCGCGCGCATCACCCGGCCGGGGGGCCTCCTCGTCGCCGTGACGCCCCTCCCCCAGCACCTCGCCGAGCTCCGGGCCCAGCTGCCCCTCCTCGACGTGCCGGAGGGCAAGGCCGAGGCCCTCGAACTGGCCGCTGCCGGCGACTACGAGCCCCTCTCCCGCGCCCAGCTGACCTTCCCCCTCGTCCTCACCCCGGCCTCGGCCGCGGACCTCGCCCAGATGGGTCCCGCCGGGCACCACACGGGCCGCACCGAGCTCGAGCGGCTGGCCGGAGACGAGGAGCTCGCCGCCACGGCCGCCGTCGAGCTCAGCGTGCTGCGGCGCCGCTGACGCCGGGCTCCTCGGAGGCGCGGGCGTTCCCCGGGCTGCGGTCCGCCCGCGGCCCGAGGTCCACCCGCATCAGGCGCATCGCGGCCTGGATGAGCGGCCCGATCCCGAACGCGAACACCGCCGTGCCGATCCCGACCGTCCCGCCCAGCAGCCATCCGGCCAGCACGACCGTCAGCTCGATCGCGCAGCGCACCATCCACACGGGGCGCCCGGTCCGGGCCACGAGCCCGGTCATGAGTCCGTCGCGCGGCCCCGGGCCGAGCCTCGCGCCGATGTACAGGGCCGAGGCCAGGGCGAGCAGCACCAGCCCGCCGGCAAGGACAGAGCACTGCCAGAGGAGGTGGAGCGCCCCCTCGGGCGGCGCGGGGATCCACGCCAGCCCGAGGTCGGCGAAGACGCCGATGAGCAGTGTGTTCGAGAGCGTTCCCCACCCCGGCCTCTGCCTGAGCGGGATCCATGCCGCGAGCACGAGGACGCTCACCGCGACGGTGGTGGCCCCGAAGCTGAGGCCGACGGTGCGTGCCACGCCCTGGGAGAGGACGTCCCAGGGCGAGGAGCCGAGGCCCGAGCGCAGGAGGAGGGCGATCGCGAGGCCGTAGGCCGCGAGGCCGACGTAGAGGCGGACGAGGCGCACTGCCAGGTGGGGGCTGTCGAGGAAGGCGTTCACGGAACCACCCTCGCGCACCATTGGCATCACTGGACAGGGCCAATTCGGGTAGCGTGGCCCTATGGTCGCCGTCACCTCCCAACGCCTCGGCCGCATGCTGGGGCCCCTGCCGGGCCGCGGGCCCCTCTACGCCGAGCTGGCCGAGAGGCTCCGGCTCCTCGCCGTGGACGGCCGGCTCCCCGACGGCGTCCGGCTGCCGGCCGAGCGCGAGCTGGCGGGGGCCCTGGGGCTGTCCCGCACCACGGTGGCGGGGGCGTACGCCCTCCTGCGCGAGCTCGGGTGCCTGAAGAGCGTCCGGGGCTCCGGAAGCTACGTCGTCCTTCCCGAGCGCCCGGCCGGCGCCGCACCCGATGAGGCCGGGGTGCTCGACCTCACCAAGGCCGCCATGCCGGCGGCGAGCCCCGTGGCGGACTGCGTGCGCCGTGCCGCGGACGCGCTCGGCCCGGAGCTGGCCCGCTCCGGCTACGAGGTCATCGGCCTGCCGCGCCTGCGCATCGCCGTCGCCGAACACTATGCCGCCCGCGGGGTCCCCACCGACCCGGACCAGATCATGGTCACCACTGGCGTCCAGCACGCGATCGCGCTCGTGGCCCGCACCCTCCTGTCCCCCGGCGACCGTGCCGCCGTCGAACAGCCCACCTATCCCCACGCGATGGACACGCTCCAGGCCGCGCGGGCCCGGCTCGTGGCGCTGCCCGTCACACCCGCCGGGTGGGACCTCGAGGCCGCGGCCGCAGCCTTCCGGGCGACCTCGCCGGCGCTCGCCTACACGATGCCGGACTTCCACAACCCGACTGGCGCGAGCCTCGATCCCGCGGGGCGCGAACGGCTGGCCCGCCTCGCCGAGCGGCACCGCACGGTCCTCGTCGCCGACGAGACGACAGCCCTGCTGGACATCAGCCGCGGGCCGCTGCCGCCGCTCGCCGCGTTCGCCCCGGGCTCGGTGACGCTGGGGGGCCTGGCAAAGCTCGCGTGGGGCGGCCTGCGGGTGGGCTGGATCCGCGCCCCCCGGGCCATGGTGGGCCGGCTCGCCCAGGCCCGGACGAGCCTCGACCTCGGCACCCCGGTGCTCGAGCAGCTCGTCGCCGCCGAGCTGCTCGAGCGCCAGGACGTCCTCGTGGCCGAACGGCGCCATCGCCTCGGAGAGGGTCTCGCGGCGCTCGGCGGGGCGCTCGCCGAGCGCTTCCCGGGCTGGGCCTGGACTGCGCCCGGCGGCGGCATGTCCGTCTGGGCGGACTGTGCGCCGCTGTCGTCGTCGCAGCTGGTCGTGGCCGCCCGTGCGCGCGGGGTGGCCCTCACCGCTGGGCCGCGCTTCGGCATGGACGGCGCCTTCGAGCACCGCCTCCGCCTCCCCTTCACCGCGTCTCCCGACGAACTGCGCCAGGCCGTCGCCGCGATCGCGGACGCCGCCTCCGATGCGTCCTCGGGACCCGCCCGGCCGCCCCTCATAGCGGTGTGAGCCGCCCCGGGCGGTCAGGCCCGGACGGGTTGCCGAACCGCAACCGGCCGAGCGGCTCCGGGGGCCGTGGGCTGGGCTAGTGTGGGAGCACAGGGGCGTGCGTGAGGAGGGGCGGATGGACTGGTTCGACCACAACGCCTGGATGGTGTGGCTCGTGCTCGCGCTCGTGCTGGGGGGCATCGAGATGCTCAGCCTGAGCCTCGTGTTCGTCATGCTGTCCGGCGGCGCGCTCGCGGCGCTCGTCACGGCGCTGCTCGGCGGGCCGGCGTGGCTCCAGGGCCTGGTCTTCGCGGCCGTGTCCGTGGCGATGATCGCCTTTGTCCGTCCCGTCGCCGTCAGGCACATGCGCCCCGCCGTCGAGGACGTCCGCACCAACATCGACCGTCTGGTCGGGTCTCCGGCCACCGTCGTCGAGCCCGTGGACTCCGCCCGCGGGCTGGTCAAGATCGGCGGCGACGTCTGGACCGCCCGCGCGGAGCGCGGCGAGTTCCTCCCGGGCGACGTCGTCACGGTCGTCGCGATCGACGGCGCCACCGCCGTCGTGGCCCCCAGCGGTAGGACATCGCCCTACCGAAGCTAGGCACACCACTACCAGTGAAGGGGGAAACCATGGACGCCGGAAGCATCCTTCTGCTCGTGGTCGTCATCGTCGTCATCCTGTTCGTGGGCACGGCGCTCGGCCGTTCCGTGCGGATCATCCCGCAGGCGCGGGCCGGCGTCGTCGAACGGCTGGGGAAGTACCAGCGCACGCTCAATCCCGGTCTGACGCTGCTCATCCCGTTCGTCGACAGGCTGCTGCCGCTGCTCGACCTGCGCGAGCAGGTCGTGTCCTTTCCCCCGCAGCCCGTCATCACCTCCGACAACCTCGTCGTCTCGATCGACACGGTGGTCTACTTCCAGGTGACCGACCCGCGCGCGGCTACCTACGAGATTGCCAACTACATCCAAGCGGTCGAGCAGCTCACCATCACGACGCTGCGCAACGTCGTCGGCGGCCTGAACCTCGAGGAGGCGCTCACCTCCCGGGACCAGATCAACGGGCAGCTGCGCGGAGTGCTCGACGAGGCCACCGGCCGTTGGGGCCTGCGGGTCTCGCGGGTCGAGCTCAAGGCCATCGAGCCGCCGCACTCGATCCAGGACTCGATGGAGAAGCAGATGCGGGCCGAACGGGACCGGCGTGCGCTGATCCTCACGGCCGAGGGCACGAAGCAGTCCGCGATCCTGACCGCCGAGGGTGAGCGCCAGGCGCAGATCCTCAAGGCTGAGGGCCAGGCGAAGGCCGCGGTGCTCCGGGCCGACGGCGAGTCCCAGGCCATCCAGAAGGTCTTCGAGGCCATCCATCGCGGCGACCCGGATCCGAAGCTCCTCGCATACCAGTACCTCCAGACGCTGCCCAAGATCGCCGAGGGAACGTCGAACAAGCTGTGGATCATCCCGAGCGAGATCGGCGAGGCCCTCAAGGGCGTCGGCGGCGCGATCGGGAACCTCGGCCAGGGCGTTCGGGGCGGGGCTCCCGCAGACCAGGCCCTTCAGGACGTGACGCACCCGGCACCCGGGGCCGAGGCCGAGCGGGACAGCCTTGAGGCCGATGCACGGGCCTTCGAGGAAGAGGCGGCGCGGCGCTCCGAGCTCGACACCGAGGCGGAACGGATCCTCCAGCACCATGCGGGAGTCACCGACTTGGGCGGTCCGGCCGCGGGCATCCCCGATCTGGAGGTTCCGGGCCTGGAGATTCCCGACGTCCCCGATCAGCTCCCCGGTCAGTCCGCGGACGAGGATCCAGCGTCGGGCCAGGGGCGGCCCTGACGCGCGACGCGGCGCACGCCTATAATGGAAGGTCGGTTGACCGGATATCGGCGACCGGGCTGCGGGAACACCGCGCTCGCCGCATGCGTTGGCATGGTGATCGGGTCGGTGCGCACGCCCGGCACAACGTGAGGGAGTATAGATGAGCGACCGCAGCCTGCGCGGCATGCGCCTGGGTGCACAGTCCATGGAGACCGAGGCCGGCGTCGAGCCGGCACCCCGCCAGCGGGTCGAGTACCGGACCGAGGACGGCGAACAGGTCTTTGTCATGTTCTCCTCCGAGGCGGAGATCCCCCCGGTCTGGACCTCCAAGACCGGCAAGGAGGCGTTCCTGGTCGACGGAGAGCGCCCCACCGACACCAACGAGAAGGCGGTCCGGACGCACTGGGACATGCTCCTCGAGCGCCGCTCGATTCCCGAGCTCGAGCAGATCCTGGCAGACCGCCTCGAGCTCCTGCGGAGCAAGCGCGGCGCCTGACGCCAGTCCGCCACGGGGCCGCACCCCGATCGGCACATGCGCCTGTGTAAGAGGGCGGGAACCGTTCCAGGTTCCCGCCCTCTCCTGTGTCTGCGGCGCCGCCGCGCCTAGCGCTGCCTGCCGCGGCGGGTGAGCTGGGACCACCGCTCCTTCAGGCCCCACCGCGTGACGTTGACCATGGCCTCCAGGACGATGTTCCCGCTCATCTTGGAGCTGCCGAGCTCGCGCTCCACGAAGGTCACGGGAACCTCGACGACAGAGAGGCCCATCTTGGCTACGCGCCAGGCGAGGTCGACCTGGAAGCCGTAGCCCTTCGACTCGATGGAGTCGAAGTCGAGCTTCTCGAGGGTGGTGCGCCGGAACGCCCGGTAGCCAGCGGTGATGTCGCGCAGCCCGAGCCCGAGCATGAGGCGGGCGTAGGTGCTGCCGGTGCGGGAGATGAGCTGGCGGTAGAAGGGCCAGTTCACCACCGATCCGCCGTGGACCCAGCGGGAACCGATCACGAGGTCGGCGCCGTCCTCCACGGCTGAGAGGAGCGCGGGCAGCTGCTCCGGCTGGTGGGAGCCGTCGGCGTCCATCTCCACCACGACGTCGTAGTCCCGCTCGAGGGCCCAGCGGAAGCCGGCAATGTAGGCTGCGCCGAGGCCTTCCTTGCCGCGGCGGTGCATGACGTGGACCTGCGGGTCCTCCGCGGCGATCCGGTCCGCGAGGGCGCCGGTGCCATCGGGGCTGTTGTCGTCCGCGACGAGGACGTCCGACGCCGGAACAGCCGCCCGCAGCCGGCCCAAGGTCTTGGGCAGCGAATCAAGCTCGTTGTACGTCGGAATGATCGTCAGGATGCGCACGAAGTGGGCCTTTCGGGGCGGGGTCGTCGAGCGCCTCGAAGGCGCAAGAGCCCATTATAGCCAGCCGACCCGGGCCACCCGGGGAACAGACAGGCCCGTGCGTCTTCGGGCCAGTCGCGCGGGGCCGGCAGCTGGTCGGTCCCCCGGACTGTTTTCTACGGACGCACGGGCCTGTCGTGACGCCTAATCCCCCGAATGCTCGGTGAACCGGGCCCTACCGGGCAGTTCACACCCGTTGCCCTCGATCCTACGGGGTCAGACTCAGGTGTCAACCGTCCATTCATCTGCGGTTTGCCGTGTTGCCCACGACGGCCGGGGGCGTGCCCGCGCGACCGGTCCTCCGGGCCCTCACGAGCCAGGGTGCCCGGAGGGGAAGTCACCGCTGCGGAACAGCTCGCGCCCCTCGTGCACGGTGAGGAGGCATTCGGGCAGCCGCTCGGTGTCCAGCGCGGGGAGGAGCGGCGTGCGGGCCCGGGGATCGGTGCTCCACGCCTGCACGCGCTCGTCCGCGACCTGCACCATCAGCTCGTCGGCGCTCCACACCGCGAAGCTCGCCGGGGCGCCCGGAGCGAGCTGGCCCATGAGCGGGTTGGGGTGTCTCGCTGCCCTCCACCCGGAGCGCGTGTGCCCGAGGAAGGCCGCGCGGGCGGAGATCCGCTGGGAGGGGTCCGAGTGCCTCAGGCACGCACGCACGCTCTCCCACGGGGACAGCGCGCAGACCGGCGAGTCGGACCCGAAGGCGAGGGGCACGCCGGCGGAGTAGAAGCGGATGAACGGGTTCATCCCCGCCCGGCGGCTGCCGAGGCGCTGCTCGTAGAGCCCTCCGGGATGGCCCCAAGCCGCGTCGAAGAGGGGCTGGGCGCTCACGGTGACGGCGTACTCGGCGAGGGCCGCAGCCTCTGCGTCACCGGCCATCTCGACGTGCTCGAGCCGGTGTCCGGCGGCGCGCACGGCGTGCTGGCCGACCCGGTCGGACGCGATGCGGAGGCCTTCGAGCGCGAGCTGCAGCCCGGCGTCGCCGATCACGTGGAAGCCGCCCTGGGCGCCGATCTCCGACAGCGCCGCGAGGTGGGCGCCGATCTGCTCGGCGGACAGGAACGCCGTGCCGCGGTGGCCCGGGGCGTCGTCGTAGTCCGCGCTCAGGAGGGCGGTCCGGCTGCCGATCGAGCCGTCGATGTTCAGATCGCCCGCGAGCCCGCGCACCGGTACCCCGAGCCCGTCGAGGACCTCGCGGGCCTCGTCCGCCGAGGAGACGGCCTGGCCCCAGTAGGCCATCACCTCCGGTTCCGTGGAGGCCTCCCGGCCGAGGAGCAGCCGCAGGTCCTCGAGGCCGCCGAGCTGGGGCGCGGCCTGTTCCACGAGCGCGACGTAGCCCCGGGACGCGGCGTGGCGCAGCGCCAGGCCGTGCAGGCGTTCCAGCTCCCCGGCGCTGGCCGGGCGCGTCTGCGCGCGGGCCGCGTGCAGTGCCTTGCCGACCACGAGCGCCGAGTCCTCCCCGTGCCCGACGGGGGTGCCCGCACTGCGTGCGAGGTCCGCGGAGACGAGTGCGGAGTGGACGTCCACCCGGGTGAGGAACATCCGCCGCCCACCGGCGGCGCGCGCGAGCTGCCCTGCGCCCGGCAGTGCGGGGTCGGCCCACCGCGATTCGTCCCAGCCGTGGCCTCGCAGCACGGCATCGTCGGGAAGCCCCTCCGCGGCCCGCGCCACGGCGTCGAGCAGGTCCGCCGCCGACGCCGCAGCGGACAGGTCCAGCGAGGAGAGCGCGAGGCCGGTGTCGGTGACGTGCACGTGCGAGTCCACGAAGCCGGGCGCCACGAGCGCGCCGTCGAGGTCCACCACCGTCATCCGGTCGTCGGCGAGCGAGGCCGCCGCCTGCTCGGAGCCGACCCAGGCGACCGTCCCGCCGTCCACCAGCATCGCCGAGGCGAAGGGGTCGGCGGCAGAGTAGACCGAGCCGTTGCGGTAGAGGGTGAGCGCGCGCTCCTCGGGCATGGATGGATCCCCTTGCATCGTTCGCGGTGTCGTTGGGCGTGAAGGCGGTCTAGTCGGAAAGGCTCGAGTACGCGACCACGCCGCGGCGCAGGAGGCCGATCGCCTCGTGGCACAGCCGCGAGAGCCGCCGGTCGATCGCCGGCACGTCGGCGAGCTGGTCGAGCAGGTCGATCACCTGGCGGACCCAGCGCACGAAGTCTCCGGCCGCCAGCTCGGTGCCGGAGAGGACGTTCTGCAGCTCACGGCCGCGGGCCCACTTGTAGATGGGCCAGACGAGGCCGAAGTCCGGCTCGGAGGTGCGCGGCAGCCGGTGCTGCTCCTCGGCGTCCTCGAGCTGGGACCACTCGCGCAGCACGACGTCCACGGCGACGTCCAGGGAGATGCTGGGCATCTTGGGCGTGAGGCCCCGCTCCTCGCGCTTGGCCTGGTACACGAGGACGCTCACGAGCGCGGCGAGCTCGGCGGCGTCCACGTCGTCGAAGGCGCCCTCGCGCAGCGCGAGCGCGGTGAGCATGTCCTTGTCGCCGTAGATGCGGCGCAGCTGCTGCCCGAAGGCGGTCACCTCGGGTCCCGCGGCGCCCTGGGCCAGCGCCCCGTAGGACTCGAGGACCTCGCACACCCGGTCGAAGGTCTTCGCGATCGTGTTGGTGCGGCCCTGGATCTGTTCGACGAGGCGGTCCGTCTCGCGGCGGAGCTTGATCCAGCGCTCGGCCCACCGCGCATGGTCCTCGCGCTCGGCGCAGCCGTGGCACGGATGCGTGCGGAGCTGGCGGCGCAGGTCGGTGATGCGCTGCTCGGTGTCCTGGTAGCCGCCGGCGAAGGCGAAGTCCCTGCGCGACCGGCGCCCCCGGCTGCCCGCATCGGGACCTTCCAGGCGTGCCCGCTCGGTCGCGTGCCGCAGCGAGGCGGCGAGGTCGCGTCGGTCCTTGGGCCTCTTCGCGTCGAAGTGCTTCGGGATCCGGATCCGTGCGATCGGCTCGAGGGGGCCGTCGACGTCGTGCAGGCCGATGCGGCGGATGTTCCGGTCGAAGGTGAGGACCTGCGGCCTCGGCTCCCGGCCGTTCGGATCCGACATGAGCACCACGGCGCTTCCGGCGAGCCGTCCCTGCCCGATCTCGACGACGTCCCCCGGCGCCAGGCGTGCGAGCGAGTCCACCGTCATGGACCGCCGGGCGCGCCCCGCCTGCCGGGAGGCCGCCTTCTCGGCCTCCGAGAGCTCGTGCCGGAGCCTGGAGTACTCGGTGAAGTCCCCCAGGTGGCAGGTCATGGCCTTCTCGTAGCCCGCGAGCGACTCCTCGCGGCTGCGCACCTGCCGGGCGAGCCCGACCACCGAGCGGTCCGCCTGGAACTGGGCGAAGGAGCTCTCGAGGATCTCGCGCGCCCGCTCCCGGCCGAACTGGGCCACGAGGTTGATGCTCATGTTGTAGGTGGGGCGGAAGCTCGAGTTCAGCGGGTACGTGCGGCGCGAGGCGAGGCCCGCCAGGGCGGAGGGATCGAGTCCGGGGCGCCACTGCACCACTGCGTGTCCCTCGACGTCGATCCCGCGCCGGCCGGCCCTGCCGGTGAGCTGGGTGTACTCCCCCGCGGTGATGTCGACGTGGGCCTCGCCGTTGAACTTCTCGAGCTTCTCGATGAGCACGCTCTTGGCTGGCATGTTGATGCCGAGCGCGAGGGTCTCGGTCGCGAACACGACCTTCACGAGCCCGGCGGCGAACAGCTTCTCGACCGTCTCCTTGAAGGTCGGCAGGAGGCCGGCGTGGTGGGCGGCCAGACCGCGCTGGAGGCCCTCGCGCCACGCCCAGAAGCCCAGCACCGCCAGGTCGGCCGGCGGGATGTCGACGGCCGCAGCCTCGACGGCCGCAGTGATCTCGGCCTTCTCGGCAGGGGTCGTGAGGTCGAGGCCCGCATCGAGGCACTGCTGCACGGCGGCGTCGCACCCGGCCCTCGAGAAGATGAAGTCGATCGCTGGCAGCAGGCCGCGGCGCTCGAGCGCCTGGACCATCTGGGGGCGGCTGGCCCGCGTGCCGGGCAGGGGCGGTGCGTCGCCCGGACGGCCGGTCCGGGGGGACTGCTTCTCGCCCCGCTGGCGCTCCTCGCGCCGCCGTGCCCGGCCGCCGTGGCCGAACCGGCCGCGGTAGAGCTGCTGCGACTCGCGCCGGCCCAGCTCGACCAGCTCCGGGTTGACCGCGGTGAGTTCCGAGACGCTCGCCTCCGCGTGCGGCACCGCGGCGCGTTCGGACGACGCCGGTTCGGTCGCCTCGCGCTCGCCCCCGGCGTCGCGGTCGTGGACGTCGGCCAGGGCCTCGAACGACTGCCGGGTCGCGAACAGGTCCACGAGCTGGCGCCCGACGAGGACGTGCTGCCAGAGGGGAACGGGGCGGTGCTCGGAGACCACGATCTCCGTCTCGCCGCGGACGGTGTCGAGCCACGCGCCGAACTCCTCGGCGTTGGAGACGGTGGCGCTGAGGGAGACGACCCGGACATCGCGCGGAAGATGGATGATGACCTCTTCCCACACTGCCCCGCGGAAGCGGTCAGCGAGGTAGTGGACCTCGTCCATCACCACGTAGCCGAGCCCCGCCAGCGTGTCGGAGTCCGCGTAGAGCATGTTCCGCAGGACCTCGGTGGTCATGACGACGACCGGCGCCTCGCCGTTGATGGTCGTGTCCCCGGTGAGGAGGCCGACCCGGCCCACCCCGTGGATGGCGCACAGCTCCGCGTACTTCTGGTTCGACAGCGCCTTGATGGGCGTCGTGTAGAACGCCTTCAGGCCCTGCCTGAGGGCCAAGTGGATCGCGAACTCGCCGACGATGGTCTTGCCGGCGCCGGTCGGCGCCGCGACGAGGACGCCGTGCCCCGCCTCGAGCGCGCGGCATGCCTCGACCTGGAAGGGATCGAGCGGGAAGGCCACCGTCGCGGCGAACGCTCCCAGTTCGGTCTTGGCCAACGCCCGCCGCCTCGCGTCCGCGGCGTAGCGTTCGGCCGGTGACATGCTCTCGGCGGGGGTGGACATGGGTCCAGCCTAGTCCCGCCGGGACGTCAGAGGTTCTCCAGGTCCGCCCTGGACGTGGGGGTGTCCGCGATGGCGTCGGTCTCCGCCGCCACCTTCTCGAGGCGCCGGGCCCGGCGCCGGTCGTTGGCCATGCAGACGCCGATCGCCGCGAAGAAGAGCGCCAGAAGCGGGATCGCGAGCATGAACATCGAGATCGCGTCCGCGCCCGGGGCGGCCACGGCCGCGAGGACGAACACGAGGAACACGGTGATGCGCCAGGCCTTGAGGATGGTCCTGCCCGGCAGGATCCCGGCCATGTTGACCCCGACCAGGATGACCGGGACGAGGAACGCCACCCCGAGGAAGAGGAGCATGTGGGTGACGAAGTCGATGTACTCACGACCGTCGATCATGTTGGAGAAACCCGCGGGCGTGAACTGGGTCAGCGCGCGCACCACCTGCGGCACGACACTCCACCCGACCCAGACACCGGCGAGGAACAGCGGCACGGCCGCGACCATGAAGCCCAGCGTGTACTTGCGCTCCTTGGCCGTCAGGCCGGGCATGATGAACGCCCAGACCTGGTAGATCCAGATGGGGCTGGAGATGACCAGGCCGATCTGGATGGCCAGCTGGAGCTTGAAGTCGAACGGCGAGGCAATGGTGGAGAAGTTCACCGAGGACAGGCCACCAGTCTGGTGGGAGATGTTCTCGACGGGCTTCTCGAGTTCGCGGAGGATGGGGTCGTAGAGGAACCAGCCCGCGACGGCGCCGAGGGCAACCCCGATCGCCGCCTTGATCAGACGGTTCTTGAGCTCCCGGAGGTGCTCGAGGAGGGGCATGCGCCCCTCCGGGTTGGCCTTCCTCCCCTTCCCGGCGGCCACCTCAGGCGCGCGAGGAAGGACCGGCGTCCCCGTCGGCCCGGCCAGCGCCGTTCGGCGGGATGACCTTGCCCTCGACGGGCTGCTCGGCTGCGCTGGAGGACGACTGGCCGGAGGCCGAGGTGTCCTTGCCGTCGTTCTTCATCTCCTTGACCTCGGAACGCAGGATGCGCATCGACTGCCCGAGGCTCCGCGCCATGCCCGGCAGCTTCGGCGCGGCGAACAGGAGCAGCGCCACGATGATGATGATGACGATGGGCCAGGGGCCATCGAAGAGTCGTCCCACGGGGAATCCTTTCGTTGCTACAAGTCTAGTTGAGGCCGAGGTCACTCAGGGACTGCATCTGGCCCCGCTCGCGCCGTCGGGCGACGCGCCGGTCGCGGCGCGCGAGGCGCCGCTGTTCGCGCCCCCGCTCGTACTCCTCGCGCAGGCGCTCCGGGTCGGCGAACACGGCGCTGCCGGGAACACGCACGACGACGGCCGGGCCGGCGTCGTCGGCCGTCTGGGCGGCGGGGGGCCTCGCCGTGACCCGCTCGAGGTCTTCGGCGGCGCCCCGCATGACGGCCATGCCCTTGCGGAACAGGTAGATCCCGCCCAGCAGGAGGCCGACGAGGGTGCAGGCCACCAGGGCCACCCAGATGAGGATCCACGACCACCACGGCACGGGGTCCAGCCTATCGGGTCGGCGCGGCGGCCCCGTACAGGGCCAGGGCGCGGTCGAACCACGAACGGGCCGCCTCGACGGCCTCGGCGGGGCCCTCGAGGGCGGCGGCACCCCCGAACTGGGCGAGGAAGGAGGGCAGCCACGCCAGGTCGAGGACGGTCAGGAGGACGCGGCGGCTCCCGTCCTCCAGGTCCCTGCCGTCGTGGGCGTCGAAGCTCGCCTCGGCCCAGCGCGCCTCGGGGGCGAGGCGCACCGTGACCTCGAGGTCGCTGGCGCGGCGCATGAACAGGGCCCCGTCGCCGGGCTCGAAGCCCTCGGGCAGCGGCAGCGGCTCGGCCGCCTCCACGGCTTCGATGCGGTCGATGCGGAAGACCCTGCGGTCCCCGGCACGGTGGCAGTAGCTGTTGACGTACCAGCGGTCGGCGTCGGAGAAGACCCCGAGCGGGTTGATGAGCCGCTCGGTGACCTCGTCCTTGGTCGGGTTGAGGTAGCGGAGCCGGAGCGTGCGGCCGGCGACGGCCGCCTCGGCGAGCACCGGGACGAGCTCTGCGTTGTGCTGGGGCTCGGACCTCAGGTCCACCTCGGGCAGGGCCCGTCCGCCCTCGACCGCCGCCGCTCCCACCCTGTCGGCCAGCCGCAGGATGGCCTCCGCCGACGCCGTGTCGGCGAGCGGCAGGAGGGCCTTGAGGCCCAGCTGGAGCGCGACCGCCTCGCCGGGGCTGAGCCGGCGCGGGCGGGAGAGCTCCTCGGCATTCGCGACCGTCACCACATCCTCGTCCACCGAGATCTCGATGTAGCTCTGGAAGCCGGCGGAGTCGATGGGACCGGCGTCCCGCAGGAGCTCGAGCTCCCGCAGCACGGCCTTCCTCGTCAGGCCGAACTCGTCGGCGATCTCCTGCACCGTCACCGGGCCCGAGAGGAGGAACGGCACGAGGTCCATGAGCCGTTCGAGGCGCTCCTGGCCGGTGGTCATCCGCCGGACCGGCTTCTGCCCGGGGGTCTCGGCAGCGCCCGCCGACCCGATGGCCTCGCGGGCTCCGCGCAGACGGCCGAGGACCTCGGCGACGAGGTCCTCGGGGCCGAGGACCTTCACGGCGTCGCCGAAGCCCGCGAGCCGCTCTGCGGCGACGGAGGCATCACGGAAGGCGTACTCGCCCGCGTCCCAGCCGGGGGGCCCGGCTCCGGCCGGCTCCCAGTGCCGCCGGAGGTCGAGCGCGCGGTCCTCGGCGACGAGGAGGCTCGCGCGCCGCTCGGCGAGGGCATCGAAGCCGTCGAGCGCCTCCCGCACGGCTCCTTCACCGGCAGGCTCGAAGCTGCCCGGCTCCCCCACGGCCACGGTGCCGCGGATGCGGGAGAGCCGGAAGACGCGCAGGCCGCCGCGGTCCTCGTCGTTGCCGGCGAGGTACCACTGCCCGTAGCGCTGGCCGAGCCCCCACGGCTGGACCCGGCGCCGGCGGGTCTCGCCGGTGCTGGTCGCGTGGTAGTCGAAGGTGACCTCGGCGCCGCGTGCCGCCGCGTCGGTCAGGGTCACCCAATGGGTGTCGAGCCGCACTCGGGGCTGCACCTGGGACGGTGGGGTCTCGGGGAGGGCACCTGCGGCCTCGAGCCGGCGCAGCGCGCGCTGCGCGTCGGCGCCCGCCACCGCGTCGTCGCACGCGAGGGCTGCGAGGGCGAGCCATGTGGACTCCTCGGCGCTGAAGCGCTGGGGAGGCAGTCGGAAGCCCGCCGGGTCGATCCGGTACTTGGCGACCTCCTCGTCGCTCTCCATGCGCTCGTAGCCGAGTTCCTCGATGATGACCGCGCCCATGGAGCGGAGATCGGCCTTGTCGCGCTCGAACTTGCGCAGGACAGCCTCGGTCTCGGAGTCGGCCTCGCCGCCGTCGCCGGCGGGGGCGGTGTGGCCGTAGACGTCGCGCAGGATCCTCTCACGGGAGATCCCCAGCTCGGTGTGGAGCAGGGCGATGAGGAGGTTCAGCAGGCGCGAGGTCTTGGCTTCAGACACAGTGAAGAGCCTAGACCGAAACGGGCGGCGACCAGCCGAGGCTGGTCGCCGCCCGCAGTGCGCGTGCCGAAGGCGGTCCGGTCAGCGGACTCCCACGAGGTCCACGACGAAGATGAGGGCCTCGTTCGGCTTGATGGCCCTCCGGCGCCGCGGGAACCGTAGGCGAGGTCGGAGGGGATCTCGAGCCGGCGGCGGCCGCCGACCTTCATGCCGATGAGGCCCTGGTCCCAGCCCTGGATGACCTGGCCGACGCCGACGCGGAAGTCGAGCGGCGTGCCGCGGTTCCACGAGGCGTCGAACTCCTCGCCGGTGGACCAGGCGACGCCGACGTAGTGCGTCGAGACGGTGTCGCCCGCGACGACCTCGCGGCCGTCGCCCTCGATGAGGTCGACGATCTTGAGCTCGGTCGGGGTCTCACCCTCCGGGAACTCGATCTCGGGCTTGCTGCGGTCGTACTGGCGCTGTCCGAAGGACATGGTGCCTCCTGAGGTGGATGTGATGGGTTACTTGACGCCGAGGATGTCGACCACGAACACGAGGTCGCCCTTGGCCTGGCCCTGGCCCTGGTCCCCGTAGGCCTGGGCGGCGGGGATCACGAGGAGCACGCGCGAGCCGACCGTCTTGCCGGTGAGGCCCTTCGTCCAGCCGGGGATGACGCCCTGGAGGCTGAAGGTGGCGGGCTGGCCCTTGTCGTAGCTTGAATCGAACTTGGTGCCGTCGGAGAGGTTCACGCCGACGTAGTTCGCGACGATGGTGTCGCTGGCCTTGACCTTGTCGCCGTGGCCCACGATGAGGTCCTGGGCGACGACGTCCTTGGGCTTGTCCGCGCCCTTGACGTCGATCTGCGGGACGCCCTTGCCGTCCACCGAGACCTTGGGCAGCCCTGCGGGGAGGTTGGTCACCGGGTCGCCCTCGGGCTTGCTGAGCGGAGTGGGCGTGTCCTTCACCGAGAGGATCTTGATGACCAGGAGGGTCGAGGCCGCGCCCTCCGGGTTCTCACCGGCGGACTGGGCGGGGGTCGCGTAGGCGAGGTAGGAGCCGACCTTGGCTCCGACGAGGCCGTTGTACACGACCGAGCTGCCCTGCTTGAGCTGGTCGGAGAGCTCGACCTTCTCGGAGGTGCCCTTGCTGAAGGTGTCCTCGAGGACCGATCCGTCGCTGCCGTTGAGGGCGACGTAGCCGATCTCGACGGTCTGCCCGGCCTTGGCTGCGGGGCCGTCGCCGGCCTGGACCATCTTGATCGTCTCGTCCTTGACCGCGAGCGGCTTCGGGAAGTCCACCTTCGGCGCCTTGTCGCCGGGGGTGACCTTGAGCTGGTCGAGGGCCGCGACCTGCCCGGCGTTGGAGGGCGTGGGGTCCGAGGAGGACGGGGCTGAGCTGCCGCAGCCGGCCACGAACAGGGCGAGCGGCAGCAGCAGGGCGATGAGACGGCGCACTGGTCAACTTCCTGTGGGGGATCCCGCCACAGGTCTGTGGCGGCGGACGGGCCGCGCGGGCCTCGACAAGACTACCCGGTCAGCCTGTGAAGGGCCTGAGGCTGTCGAGCAGTTCGTCCACCCGCGGGTCCTCGTTGGCGAAGGGGTCCTTGCACAGGATCGTGTGGTGGGCCCGGTCGTTGAGCTTGAGGTGCACCCAGTCCACGGTGTAGTCCACGCCTGCTGCCTGGGCCGCCTTCACGAAGCGGCCCCGCAGGCGCGCCCTCGTGCTCTGCGGCGGATTCGCCACCGCGTCGGCGATGGCCGCCTCGTCGACGACCCGGGCGGCGGCCCCCCGCCGCTGGAGGAGGTAGAACAGTCCTCGGTCGGGGCTGATGTCGTGGTAGGTCAGATCGATCTGGGCCACCCGCGCCGAGTCGAGGTCGACGTCGTGGCTGCTGCAGTAGCGGTCGATGAGCTTCTTCTTGATCGCCCAGTCGACCTCGGTGTCGATCGCCCGCGTGTCCTGCGACTCGACGGCCTCGAGGGTGCGCTGCCACAGGTCCAGGATGCGCTCCACATGGGGGGTGTGCGCACCGTTGGCCGCGACGAAGTCCTGGGCCTTCTCGAGGTACATCTGCTGCAGCGCGAGCGCGCTCGACTGCTGGCCGTTCGCAAGCCGCACCGGGGCCTTGCCGGTGTGGTCATGGGAGATCTCCCGGATGCTCCGGATCGGGTTCTCCATCCGGGCGTCGCGCATGATCGTGCCGGCCTCGATCATCCGCAGCACCAGGTCCACGGTGCCGAGCTTCATCATGGTCGTCGTCTCGGACATCGTCGAGTCGCCGACGATCACGTGCAGGCGTCGGTAGTGCTCCGCATCCGCATGCGGCTCGTCCCTCGTGTTGATGATCGGCCGGGAGCGGGTCGTGGCGGAGGACAGGCCCTCCCAGATGTGGTCGGCGCGCTGGGAGAAGGCGTAGACGGGGCCCTGGGCGGTGCGCAGCACCTTCCCCGCGCCGCAGAGCAGCTGCCGGGTGACGAGGAACGGGATCAGGACCTCGGCCAGGCGGGAGAACTCGGTGCGACGGGGAATGAGGTAGTTCTCGTGGCTGCCGTACGAGTTGCCGGCCGTGTCGGTGTTGTTCTTGAAGAGGTAGACGCGGCCGTCGAACCCTTCCTCGGCGAGGCGGTGCTCGGCCTCCGCGATCAGGTCGACGAGGATCCGCTCCCCCGCCTTGTCGTGGGCGACCAGCTGGGCCACGTCGTCGCACTCCGCGGTCGCGTACTCGGGGTGCGAGCCGACGTCGAGGTACAGCCGCGAGCCGTTGCCCAGGAACACATTCGAGGATCGGCCCCAGCTGACGACCTTGCGGAAGAGGTACCGGGCCACTTCCTCCGGCGCGAGGGGCCGGCCCTGGGGGCTCGAGTAGGCGATGCCGAACTCGGTCTCGACTCCGTAGATGCGCCGGTCCATCGCTCAGCCCTGCCGTTCCGCGAGTCCGTCGAGGATGCCGGCGAGCTCGTCCGGGCCGATGCGGCGGAAGGCGCGCCGCGTGCCGCGGGTGGTCTCGGAGTCGCGGTCCAGCACCCCGACCTCCAGCGTGATCGGCTCGGTGCGGTCCTCGCGGAGGGCGCGGGCGGCGAGCCGGATCGCCTCCGGAAAGTCCGCCTCGGAGGTCCATCCGTCCATCACGGCCTCCGCCACGCGTTCGGCCGCGCCGCCCATGACCACGAAGCGCCGCTCGTCGGCGATGGAGCCGTCGAACGTGAGCCGGAAGAGGTGGTCGCCCTCGACGTCGCCGCCCACCTCGGCGACGATGAGCTCGACCTCGAAGGGCTTCTGCTCGGCGGTGAAGACGGCGCCGAGGCTCTGGGCGTACACGCTCGCCAGTCCCCGGCCCGTGACGTCCTCCCGGTCGTAGGAGTAGCCGCGCACGTCGGCGTACCGGACCCCAGCCTGGCGGAGGCTCTCGAACTCGTTGTACTTGCCGACCGCCGCGAACGCGATCTTGTCGTAGATCTCGCCGATCTTGTGCAGCGACGGGGACGGGTTCTCGGCCACGAGGGCGATCCCGGCGCGGCAGCTCAGGACGACGACGGAGCGGCCGCGGGCGATGCCCTTCCGGGCGAAGTCCGCCCGGTCCTTCATGAGCTGTTCAGGTGAGACGTAGAACTGCTGGGTCATGCTCAGGCCTCCCGTCCTGCGACACTGCGCTCCGCGATGATCGCGCCAGCGATGGCCGCCAGCTCCCGCTCGGCCACGCGCCGGCTCCCGAGGCGCGTGACCGTGTACACGACGGGCCAGAGCTGCCGGACCGGATCCGGACCGCCCGTGGCGGAGTCGTCGTCGGCGGCGTCGTAGAGCGCCTCCACCGCGACGCGCACGGCATCCTCCTCGGCGAGGCCGGGCCGCCAGAGCTTCTTCAGCGCGCCCCGGGCGAAGACCGAGCCGGAGCCGACCGAGTGGTGCTCCAGTTCCTCGTAGCGGCCGCCGGTCACGTCATAGGAGAACAGCCGCCCCACGGCGGTCTCGAGGTCGAAGCCCGCGAACAGCGGGATCGCCGCCAGTCCCTGGAGTGCCAGGGGAAGGTTGCCCCTGACCATGGCCCCGAGGCGCGTCGCCTTGCCCTCGAGGCTCAGGAGGGTGCCCTCGATCTTCTCGTAGTGCTCGAGCTCGACCTGGAACAGGCGGGCGATGTCGATCGCGATCCCCGCCGTCCCGGCGATGCCGAGCACGGAAAAGCGGTCCGCCGGGAAGACCTTCTCGATGTGGCGGCTGGCGATCATGTTCCCCATGGTGGCCCGGCGGTCCCCCGCCATGATGACGCCGCCCGCGAAGGCGAGGGCCACGATGGTGGTGGCGTGCGGGGCCACCGCCGAGGCGTCGGCCGGCAGGCTCCGATGGAACGGGAGGAGGTCCGGCCGGGTCGCTGCCACGTGCTCGGTGAAGGATGATGTGGCGGCGGACACGACACGCTCGGCGAGGAAATCGTTCATCTGGGTCCTACTGCCCGCCCTTCTGGACGAACCCGCGCACGAACTCCTCGGCGTTGGTCTCGAGGACGTTGTCGATCTCGTCGAGGAGATCGTCGACGCCCTGGGTGCTGGCAGTGTCCTGCGCTGAGGCCTCCGGCGCGGCGGGTGCCGGGACATCGACCTCGACGGCCTCGTCCTCGCCCCGCGGCTGGGTGCTCTTCTGCTCCTGACCGGCCATGGCCGCCTCCTTGCGTCGGGCGCCTTGAGGGCGCCGGGTCTGGATCCTTCTGATCCCTATACTGTCACTTTTCGACCGCGTGTCACGGGTTGTGCCCGCGGTGTCGGACGGCCGGGGCGCCCCCTAGGTCCTGCGCTCGCCGAGGAGGGCCGCGAGGAAGTCCTCGATGCGGGCGTGCTCGTCGAAGAGCCCCTGGGTCAGAGCCTTCGTCCCGCGCAGCGGCTCGCGGGTCGGGACCCGCTGGAGCCGGTAGCTTCCGGGGGCCGCGAAGACGACCGAGTCCCAGCTGGCGCTCACGACGCTGCCGGGGAACCGCTTGATGCTCGTGCCGCGGAACCAGGCACGGGTGTCGGGCGGCGGCTCGGTGACGGCGGCCGCCACCGAGCCCGGATCGACCATGGTCTCCAGCGATCCCCGGGCCGCCAGCCGCAGCGCGATCCCCCGCTCGGGCCGCACGTCCGACCACTGGATGTCCACGAGGCCCAGCCGCGCGTCGCCCCAAACGAGGCCGTCCCGGCTGCGGTAGCCCTCGAGCACCCGCAGCTTCGCGAGCCATTCCACGTACCCGGCGGCCGCGTCCCGGTCTCCGCCCAGGTCGGTCAGCGCACGCTCCCAGCGGCCGAGGACCTCGGCAGTGTGCCCGTCGCCGCCGTCGGCCGACGCGACACCGGAGTCGGCGGCGAGCTTCGCCGCGGCCTCGAAGTACATCCACTGCAGCTCGAGCCCGGTGACCTGTCGGCCGTCGAGCAGGCGGACCTTCTCCCCGAGCGAGGTGTCGTGGCTCAGCCGGTGCATGGCCGAGACGGGCTCATGGACCTCGACCTGGGGCGCCCTGCCGGCCTCGATGAGGCTCAGGACGAGGGCGGTCGTGCCGAATTTGAGGTAGTTCGCCACGTGGCTCACGTTGGCGTCGCCGATGATCACGTGGAGGCGCCGGTACTTGTCCGCGACGGCGTGCGGTTCGTCGCGGGTGTTGATGATGGGGCGCCGCATGGTGGTCTCGAGGCCCACCTCCGCCTCGAAGTAGTCGGCGCGCTGGCTGATCTGGTATCCGGGGCCCTTGCCGTCCTGCCCCAGGCCGACCCGGCCGGAGCCGCAGACCAGCTGGCGCGAGACGAAGAACGGGGTCAGCCCCCTGACGAGGTCGGAGAACGGCACCGAACGGGGCACGAGGTAGTTCTCGTGCGAGCCGTAGGAGGCGCCCTTGCCGTCGGTGTTGTTCTTGTAGAGGTTGATGGGGCCGCGCGCCTCGTCCCCCGCGAGGGCGCGCACCGTGGCGAGGGCCACGGCATCGCCCGCGACGTCCCACAGGAGCGCATCGCGGGGGTTGGTCACCTCCGGGCTCGAGTACTCGGGGTGGGCGTGGTCGACGTACAGGCGCGCCCCGTTGCCGAGCACGAGGTTCATCAGCGCGGGCTCCTGGTCGCCGTCGAGCTCGATCTCGGCCGGCCCGTGGGCGAGCGCGACCGCTTCCGCGGTGAGCACGGGTTCCGCGTCCGTGAGCTGGTCCGGGTGCGCCTGGGACCGCGCGACGGACCAGCCGCGCGCGTCGCGCAGGGGTGTCTCGTCGGTGTAGTCCCAGCCCGTCTCGGCCCGGCTGGCCGAGCGGGTCAGCCGCGCATAGGCCGCGATCACCTGGGAGGAGAGGTACGTCGCATTGGCCCCAGGCGAAGTCGGCGCGTGGATGCCGAACTCCGTCTCGGAGCCCATGACGCGCTGGGTTCCCCCGGCCGCGAGGCCGGGGCTCGGGTCACTGCTCACTGGTCCCCCTTACAGGTACTGGCCGGTGCTGGGGGTCGTCTCGATGGTCCTGCCGGGCTCGGCGCCGCCCTTGCCCTGGACGATGGTGCGGATGTAGGTGATCCGCTCGCCCTTCTTGCCCGAGATGCGCGCCCAGTCGTCGGGGTTGGTGGTGTTGGGCATGTCCTCGTGCTCGCGGAACTCGTCCGCGACGGCCCGGAGCAGGTGGTCCATGCGCAGGCCCTTGGCACCGGTCATGAGGAGTTCCTTGATCGCGGCCTTCTTGGCCCGGTCGACCACGTTCTGGATCACCGCCCCGGAGTTGAAGTCCTTGAAGTAGAGGATCTCGGTGTCGCCGTTGGCGTAGGTGACCTCGAGGTACTCGGTGGACTTGTCCGTCGCGTACATCGCCTCGACGGTGCGCTGGATCATCATGGCGACCGTGGCCGCCGGGTCCCCGCCGCACTCGGCGAGGTCCGCGGCATGGATCGGCAGGTCGTCCGTGAGGTACTTCGAGAAGATGTCCGCGGCGGCCTCGGCGTCCGGCCGCTGGATCTTGATCTTCACGTCGAGCCGCCCCGGGCGGAGGATTGCGGGGTCGATCATGTCCTCGCGGTTGGAGGCGCCGATGACGATCACGTTGTCCAGCCGCTCCACGCCGTCGATCTCGCTGAGCAGCTGCGGCACGATCGTGGTCTCGACGTCCGAGGAGACGCCGGTGCCGCGGGTACGGAACAGCGAGTCCATCTCGTCGAAGAACACCACCACGGGGCTGCCGTCCGAGGCCTTCTCCCGGGCCCTGGCGAAGATCAGCCGGATGTGCCGCTCCGTCTCGCCCACATACTTGTCGAGCAGTTCCGGGCCCTTGATGTTCAGGAAGTAGCTCTTGACGTCCGCGCTGCCGGCGCGCTCCATGGCCCGCACCGCGAGCGAGTTGGCCACAGCCTTGGCGATGAGCGTCTTGCCGCACCCCGGGGGGCCGTAGAGCAGGATCCCCTTCGGGGCCTTGAGCCCGTGCTCCCGGTAGAGGTCCGGGTGCAGGAACGGCAGCTCGACGGCGTCGCGGATCTGCTCGATCTGCGACGCGAGGCCGCCGATGTCCGCGTAGCTGATGTCCGGGACCTCTTCGAGGACGAGGTTCTCGACTTCGGACCGGGGCACCTTCTCGAGCGCGTACCCGGTCCGGTTGTCCACCGAGACCGCGTCGCCGACGCGGAGGCGCTCGAGCTGGAGGGGGCCGGCGAGCCGCAGCACGCGTTCCTCGTCGCCGCGTCCGATCACGAGCACGCGGTCCTGGCCGAGGAGCTCCTTGATGGTGACGAGCTCGCCCGAGCGCTCGTAGCCGAGGCCGGCGACCACCTCGAAGGCCTCATTGAGGAGCACCTCCTGGCCCACGCTGAGCTCAGACAGGCTCACGAGCGGGCTCAGCCCCACGCGCATCTTCCGGCCGCTCGTGACGACGTCGACGCTCTCGTCCGTTACGGCCGCGGAGGCGCCGCCGGCGGGCCGCCGCCGGTTGAGCTGGACGATGCTGCCGAAGGAGTAGGGCGGCTGTCCCTCGTGCTCGAGGGCGGCCTTGAGGCGCACGATCTCTGCCTTGGCGGTCTTGAGCATCTCCGTCATGCGGGTGTTGTTGCCCGTGGCGGCGGCGAGCTGGCGGTCGACCGCGCGCAGCTTGTCCCGCAGCACATTGATCTGCCGCTCGGCGATGCTCAGCTGCTCTGCCTGGGCCGACGGAGGCGCCGCCTCAGGGCCGGTGCCCGACTGTCCGTTCTCCACCATCGCAACCACGTCCTCTTCGATCCGTGCCGCCCCTGCGGGCTGCCGGGGCGCCCGGCGCGGACGCCGGAGCCACTCCCCTCATGCATCGACACTAGCGCGGCATGCAGCTCACGTACCCCACCGACGAGCCTTGGAAACCGAAGAGTTACACGCCTTCCGCAGCGTGGAAATGGCGGGTTCAGGCCTCTTGGCTGCCCGCGCGGGCGTCCCGGGCAACGCGCCGGAGCCTGCGGTCCGAGACCGTGCGCTCGCCGACCGACTCGGGCGTCCAGGCGTTGAGGTCCTCCTCGCTGAACTCGGCCTTGTTGCGCTTCTTGCGCACGAGCGGAGCCACACCCTCGGCGAGGCGGCGCGTGGTCAGGAGGAAGCCGGTGTGGCCGACCATGCGGTGCTCGGGGCGCACCGCCAGGCCCTCGAGGTGCCATCCGCGCACCATGGACTCCCACGCGTCCGGCTCGGTGAAGCGGCCATCGGCCCGGATCGCCTCGGCGGTGCGGGAGAGCTGGGTCGCCGTCGCGACGTAGTTGATCCACACGCCGCCAGGGGCCAGGACCGTGGCCACGGCCTCGAGGCACTCCCACGGCGCGAGCATGTCCAGGACCACCCGGTCCACGCTGCCGGGCTCTTCCGCGGCGACGACCTCGTCCTGGAAGTCGCCGAGCGAGATGCGCCACGCCGGGTGCGGGCCGCCGAAGATGGTCTCGACGTTCCCGCGGGCGATGTCCGCGAACTCCTGGCGGCGCTCGAAGGAGTGGAGGTAGCCGCCGTCTCCCACCGCCCGCAGGAGCGAGATCGACAGGGCCCCCGACCCCACTCCGGCCTCGACCACGCGCGCCCCGGGGAAGATGTCCGCCATCGTGACGATCTGGCCCGCGTCCTTGGGGTACACCACCGCGGCGCCGCGCGGCATCGAGAGCACGAAGTCGGACAGGAGCGGACGCAGGGCCTGGTACTGGTGGCCCGCCGTGTTCGTCACGACCGAGCCGTCCGGCCTGCCGATGATCTCGGCGTGGTTGAGGAAGCCCTTGTGCGTGTGGAAGGCGCCGCCGTCGGCGAGCGTGATGGTGTTCATCCGCCCGCGCTCGTCGGTCAGCTGCACGCGCTCCCCGACGCGGAAGGGGCCTCGTCGGTATGCCGCACCGGTGGGTCCGTCCGCCGCGGCGGGCTGGGCGCTCAAGCTCATGGGTGTCCTCTCTTGGCCCCGTCGGCTGGCGACGGGGCGGTCAAAATGGGCTGCTACCTGGCCGGCCGCAGGGGCCGGCCCGAGATGACGGCGACGACGTCACGCTGGCTCAGGAGCCCCGTCACACGACCGGCGGCATCCACCACGGCGTACTCCGTGCCGGCGAGCTGGGCGAGGTACTGGATGAGCTCCTGGCCCGCCGCGGTGTCCGGGACGTAGGCACCGGGGGCGAGGGCGTAGCCGACGGCGGTGACGGGAGTGGTCGCCCGCGCGGGGGCCGGCACACGCTCGATCGCCGACGGATCGACGACCCCCTGCGGCTTGCCCTCCGGCGAGCAGAGCACGACGGCGACCCCCGCCTCCGCGCCGGCCCGCACCGCCTCGTCGACGCTGGCGAAGTTGGGGATGCCCACGGCGGGGCGGGCGAGGCGTCCCGCGACGACCTCGGGCAGCCGCGAGCGGAATCCGGCGTGCCGGATCGAGGCGGACGCGCCCTGCCACAGGAACGCGGCGACGAGGAGGGTGACCATGGTGAAGGGCAGGTCGAGCTGTTCCCCCTGGGCGAGGGGCACCACGACGGCGAGGAGCACGATGCCCGCCACGATCGCCCGGCCGGTCCAGCCCGCGGCGATGGTGCCCTTCTCCTGCGAGCCCGTCGCCTTCCAGACGGCGCTCTCGACGATCCGCCCGCCGTCGAGCGGCAGGCCGGGCAGGACATTGAAGACGGCGATGAGGAAGTTCGCCCACATGAAGATGTTCACGAGGATGTCCGCGACGCCTGTGAGGTGGACGCCCGAGACGACGAGCCACGCGGCGCCGGCCAGCACGAAGTTCGCCGCGGGGCCGGCGAGGGCCACGGCGACTGAGCGCGCCGGGGTCGCGGTGAAGGCCTCGAACTGCGTGTGGCCGCCCCACAGGTTGAGGACGATCTTGTGGCTCGGCCAGCCGAAGGCGCGGGCGGTGAGGGCGTGCGCGAGTTCGTGGACGAGCACGGAGAGCAGGAGCAGGACCGCGTAGGCGAACGCCACGAGATAGGCGGCGACCCCGAGGTGGGGCTGGCGGAGCTGGAGCGTGGGCCCGTAGACGATGACGGTGAACGCGGCGATGACGAACCAGGAGTAGGCGAGGACGACGGGCACGCCCGCGATCCGCCCCAAGGGGATTCCCTCGCGTCGGTTCTCGGACTCGTGGCTGCCGGTCACGCGGCGCCCCCGGCCGTGGTGCCCGCGAGCGAGGCCTCGAGGGCCGCGGCGAGGTCGCCCGGCGTCCTGCCGGCGAGCGTCTCCCAGTGCTCCACGCCGAGGTGCACGGGGACGGCGAGGGCGTTCGGCACCACGACGGTGGCGAGCCCGGCGGCGTTGGAGGACGTGGCCCCCGGGATGGAGTCCTCGACGGCGAGGCACTCGGTGAGCGCGAGTCCAGGAAGGGCCTGGGCGAGCAGCTCGACGCCGCGGAGGTAGGGCTCGGGGTCGGGCTTGCCGCGGCCCACCACGTCGCCGGTGACGATGGCGGAGAACGTGCCCTCGGGGAGGTGGTCGACGATGCGGTGCGCCATGGGCTTCTCGGACATCGTCACGAGCGCGCAGTGGACCCCCTCGGCCCTCACGGCGGCGAGGAGCTCCCGCGCGCCGGGACGCCACGGCACGGCTGCCCCGAGCTGCTCGACGACACGGGCGGTGAGGGCGTCGATGATCTCGCGCACGCCCATCCGGACGCCGCCCTCCTGGAGCATGCGCGCGGAGGTCGTCAGGGCCTGGCCGACGAGGCGCATGGCCTGCTCGTGAGTCCACTCCCCGCCGAAGCGCTCGACGAGCTCGCGCTCCGCGGTGATCCAGTACGGCTCGGTGTCCACGAGCGTGCCGTCCATGTCCCACAGGACGGCTCGCAGCGGCGCGGCGCTGCTGAGGGCAGGGCTGGTGGCGGGATTCTCGGCCGGGGAACGCATATGCACCAGTCTAGGGTGCCAGCCGGGCGCGCACGGGCGTGCGCGCTAGTCTGGACCGATGAACGAGTTCGACGCCGATGCCCCGGCACCCCATCCCGGCCTCTTCCCGGTCCCAGCCGAGGGCGAGCGGGTCACGGTGATGCTCGCCGCGTTCGAGGGCTGGAACGACGCCGGCGAGGCCGCGAGCGATGCCCTGCGGTACCTGCGTCGCGCCTTCGGGGCCCAGCGGGTCGGGTCGATCGACGCGGACGACTTCTATGACTTCCAGTTCACCCGCCCGACCGTGCGCCAGACGGGCTCTGGGCGCCGGCGCATCAAGTGGCCCACCACGAAGATCTCGACGGCGCGCGTGGACGGCCACCCCGTGGACCTGGTGTTCGTCCAGGGCACCGAGCCGTCCTACCGCTGGCGGGCGTTCACGGACGAGCTGGTCGAGTACCTCGACGACCTCGAGGTGGACTACCTGATCGTCCTCGGCGCGCTCCTGGCCGATGTGCCGCACTCCCGCCCGATCCCGGTGACTGCCACGAGCGAGAACGACGAGGTGCGCGAGCGGCTCAACCTCGAGGCCTCCCAGTACGAGGGCCCGACGGGAATCGTGGGCGTCTTCGCGGACGCCGCGGACCGCCACGGGACGCCGACCGTGTCCGTGTGGGCGGCCGTCCCCCACTACGTGGCGCAGGCCCCCTCCCCCAAGGCCCAGCTCGCGATCCTGCACCGGATCGAGGAACTGCTCCAGATCCCGCTCGACACGAACGAGCTGGCGGAGGACGCCGAGGCGTGGGAGCGCGGGGTGAACGAGCTCGCCACCGAGGACCCCGAGGTCGCCGCCTACATCCACCAGCTCGAGGAGGCGAAGGACACCGCCGACCTCCCCGAGGCCTCGGGCGAGTCGATCGCCCGCGAGTTCGAGCGCTACCTCAAGCGGCGCGGCAAGGACAACCCGCCGGCCGGCGGCTGAGGCCGGCGCCCCCAGCCGCGGTCCGGCTACCCGAGGTCGATGCCCAGGAGGGCGTCGACCGCAGCGGCGACCAAGGCGCCGTCGTCCGCGCTCGCAGCGCTGCCCGCCAGCGCGTCCTCGGCCCACTTGTCCACGGCGGCCAGTGCGCGCGGCGCGTCGAGGTCATCGGTCAGGGCGCCGCGGATCTCGCCGAGGAGCGGCTCGGCCGAACCCGGCAGGGCGCGGGTGACGGCGTGCCGCCAGGTCTCGAGGCGCTGCACCGATGCGTCGAGCAGCTCGCCCGTCCACTCCCAGTCGGAGCGGTAGTGGTTGGCGAGGACGGCCAGGCGGATCGCCGCGGGCTCGACGCCGGCGGCGCGCAGGGTGGAGACGATCACGAGGTTGCCGCGCGACTTGCTCATCTTCTCGCCGTCGAGGCCCACCATGCCGGTGTGGGCGAAGTGCCGCGCGAGCGGCACGTGGTGGAGGCTCCACGCGTGTCCGGCGCCCATCTCGTGGTGCGGGAAGGCGAGGTCCGAGCCCCCGCCCTGCACGGTGAACGGGGCCGGAAGGAACTTCTGGGCGATGACGGTGCACTCGATGTGCCAGCCGGGGCGGCCGGGGCCGAGGGTCCCGCCGTCCCAGTGGGGCTCGCCGAGCCTGGCCTCCCGCCACAGGATCGGGTCGAGGGGGCTGTGCTTGCCGGGGCGGTCCGGATCGCCGCCGCGCTCGCCGAAGAGCTCGATCATCTCGGCGACGGTCAGGTGGGAGACGTCGCCGAGGCGCCAGGCCTCGGGGGCGTCCGCGCGGCGGGTCGCCTCGGTGACGTCATAGTAGACGTCGCTGTCCGGCTCGCCCTCGGCGCCGGCGAGCTGGTAGGCGAGGCCTTCCGCGAGGAGGCGCTCGACTTCGGGGACGATCCACGGGATCGACTCGACCGCCCCGACGTAGTGGTCCGGGGCGAGGACGCGCAGGGCCTCCATGTCGGACTGGAAGAGGTCGATCTGCTGGTGGGCGAGGGTCCGCCAGTCGACGCCGGTCGCGTCGGCCCGCTCGAGGAGCGGATCGTCGACGTCGGTCGTGTTCTGCACATAGGCCACGGTGCTGCCCGCGTCGCGCCAGACGCGGTTGAGGAGGTCGAACGCGAGGTAGGTGGACGCGTGGCCTAGATGGGTCGCGTCGTAGGGAGTGATCCCGCACACGTACATCGACTGCTCGGGGGCCGTCGGGATCTCCACGGTGTCCCGCAGCCGCGTGTCGAAGAGCCGGACCGGGCCGGCCGAGCCGGGCAGCTGTGGGACGGGTGTCTGCCTCCAGGTTTTCACCCGACCACTCTAGTGCCCGGCGGTGATGACCCCGAATCCGAGCAGGACATAGAGCGCCGCGCCCAGGCCGATGCGGTACCACACGAAGAGCCGGTAGGAATTGTGCGAGACGTACTTCAGGAACCAGCCGATGATGACGTAGCCGACGACGAAGGCCACCACGGTCGCGACGGCGGTCTCGCCGAGGCCGTACGGGCCGCCGTCGAACCCTCCCTTGAGGGACTTGGAGAGCTGGTACAGGCCGGAGCCGAACACGGCAGGGATCGCGAGCAGGAAGGAGTACCGCGCCGCGGCCTCGCGGGTGTACCCCATGTACAGGCCCGCCGTGATGGTGCCCCCCGACCGCGAGACGCCGGGGATGAGGGCGAGCGCCTGCGCGAACCCGTAGGCGATGCCGTGGCGGGTGCTGAGGTGGTCGAGGCTGCGCGCGTGCCGGCCGGCGGCGTCGGCCGCGGCGAGGATGAGGCCGAACACGATCAGCGTGGTCGCGGTGATCCAGAGGGAGCGGAGCACGGTTTCGATCTGGTCCTGGAACAGCAGGCCGAGGACCACGATCGGGATGCTGCCGAGGATCACGAACCAGCCCATCCGCGCGTCCGGGTCGGTCCGCGGGACTCGCCCCACGAGGGAGCGGGCCCAGGCCCCGATGATCCTGACGATGTCCCGCCAGAAGTAGATGATGACCGCGGTCTCGGTTCCCAGCTGGGTGATCGCCGTGAAGGCCGCGCCGGGGTCCTGGGCGTTCGGCAGGAACTCCCCCACGATCCGGAGGTGCGCGCTGGAGGACACGGGGAGGAATTCCGTCAGACCCTGGACGAGCCCGAGGAAGGCGGCTTCGAGGAAATTCACGCGTGCCACTCTACGTGGACGCCGGGGCCTGGCTGGGAATTCCCTGACAGTGGTGTCGGGGGCCTCAGCCGAGACCGTGTCCGGCTGTGGGCGCCTCCGCGGTCCTACTCCTCGTCCCGGTCGTCGTCCTCGTCCTGGTCCTCGTCCTCGTCGTCCTGGTCCTCGTCCTCGTCGTCCTCGTCGTCGTCCGAATCCACCAGGTCGAGCGGCAGCTCTTCGCCATAGGCGTCGTAGAGCGCATCGGAGTACGCCTCGAAGGCATCGGCGACCGCGAAGAAGGCGGCCTCGACGGCGGGGTCGTCGTCGCCGCGCCGCGAGGCTGCCGCGACGAGGTGCTCCTCCAATGCAGCTGTGAGCGAACCGAGGGCGACGCGCGGATCAATGCTCATGGAGGCAACGGTAGTCTGAAACCATCGGGCGCGCCTAGGTACCCGGTCGGGCACCCGCAGGCGCCCAGCAGCACGAGGAAGCGAGGGCCATGAAGGAGCGGATCCTCTCCACGACGCAGTCGCTCGCCGCGGGGGGCCGGCCCGCGGGGCCGGGGCGGCAGTACGAGTACCTGGTCCTGTCGGTGGGCCCCGGGGACTCGCTGGCCGATGCGCGCCAGCGGGTGCGCGAGCACTCCGAGTACGGCCGGTGGGAGCTCGAGCGGAGCCGCCTGTACATGGGCGGGGGCCGCCAGTACTGGCTGCGCCGCAAAGTGATGCTGGTCGAGCGGACGGCATAGCCGCAACCAACGTCCGTCCCCGGGCCCCGCTGTCAGGGACAGGCGGTCACGAGCGCGGGGCAACGTAGGGCATCGGCACCGCGATCTTCCCGTGGGACCGCGGGATCGTGATGCCCGGGGCGAGGGCATCGATCGTGCGGTCCGCATGGTCCAGGGCTGCGAGCACCTTCGCGTAGTCGGCCTCCGCCTGGCTTGCGTGCCAGGCATTGGCCGCGGCCTGCAGCTCGCCCTGGTCGCCCATGATCACGCTCCAGTCGTCCACCTGCTGGGGCTCGTTCCCCCCGTAGACGTCGGACGCGTCCCCGAACGCGGTCTGGGCGGTGGCGAGCAGGCTGCCCTGGTTCATGATGTTCCACCACAGCTCGAACCTGTCCGTGTCCCCCGCCACGAGGTACTGGTGCCCCTGGTCGAACCGGTCGCGGTACCAGTTGGCGCTGGTCTTCAGGATCGCCACCGCACGGGCCGGCGGGCTCTGGAACTGGGACGGATCCGTCAGCGGGCCGGCGGCCGCTGGGTCCGTCGTCGCGGAGTCCGTGGTCGCCGTTCCGCTCGGCGCAGATGCGGTGCCCTGCGGCCCGGGAGCCGTGGACGGCGCCGCGGGCAGAGCCGTGCCCTCCGCTCCCGGCCCCGTGGGGAGGGGCTGCGGGGTGCCGCACGCAGCGAGGCCGAGGGCAGCTGCCAGCACGGCCGCGAGCGGGCCACCGCGCACGGGGTGCGGCGGGTCGCTGGGTACCGCGCGGGAGAGACGCTTCCCCATGGCAGACCTCCCTGGAACTGGCGTCCGGTGGACAGATACTGCGCGCCCTCTCGCGGGGAGGTCAAGGGCCTTTCGCAGCACTTCTGGGGGCAGATTCGCCCCGAGTAGTCGGCCGCGTGCGGGTGCGTACCGTTCGAGTAGTGGCCGCCCGGACGGCCCAGCCCATTCACGTGGAGACCACTCGTGACCGCAGCAGAGCGGGGGTTGTCTACTGGAGCCGAGGCCCCCAGTTCGGCACGCGGACGCGGCGCAGGAGCGGAGGGCCAGATGAGCCCGGGAAGGCGCCGCCCAACCAGGCTCCCGTGCTAGTCGGCGAAGGGGGTAGAGCATCCGTGGTGGCTTGGGAACTGCACCTCTTGGGGTCCTGGGAGCTGCTCAGGGACGGCGCTCCCCTGCCGATCGGCAGGCGCCAGCAGCGGCTCATCGCCTCGCTCGCCCTCATGGGCAGCCGTCCGCGCAGCTATCTGGCCGGCCTGCTGTGGCCGGAGAGCAGCGAGCACCAGGCGGCCGGCAACCTCCGGTCCTCGGTCTTCAAGCTCCGGCACCAGCTGCCTGACCTGCTGGACCGCAGCCTCGATCCGCTCCGGCTCTCGGATGGGATCACCGTGGATCTCGACCGGCTGCGCTGGGTGGCCCAGAAGGCGCTCGCCGGCACCCTGCCGGGCGCGGGTGCAGAAGACCTCCTCTTCGGCTCCGAGCTGCTGCCGGGGTGGTACGACGACTGGGTCATGTACGAGCAGGAGCGCCTCCGCGGGCTGCGGGTGCTGGCACTCGAGGCGATCGCGCGCAACCACCTCTCGACGGGGAACTACGAGGCCGCCATCTCGGCCGCCCGGTATGCCGCCTCGCTGGAGCCGCTGCGCGAGTCGGCCCACAAGCTCATCAGCCGCGCCCAGACCGACAGCGGCAGCCGCGCCGACGCGCAGCGCACCCTGCTCGAGTTCCGGCGCAGGCTGTGGACGGAGATGGGGGTTGCCCCGGCCGAGCGGCAGGTCGTCAACCGGGGCCCCGCCGCGGCGCGTCCGCAGTCGGGGTGGATTCCGCGCGCAGGGACCGCCGGCCCCGAGCGGTGAGGTCGGGCTGAGCACGACGACGGCCGGCGCCTTCGCAGCGGAAGGCGCCGGCCGTCGTCGTGCGTCGCTCAGGGTTGGGTCGCGCAGGGTCAGGCCGCGTAGGGTCAGGAGGCCTTGGGCGAGGCCGAGGGCATCAGGCCGGAGGACAGCGCCGCAGCGAAGGCGCCGCGGTTCTGGCCGACGACGCCGCTGCAGGTGTCCGCGGCCTCGGGCTCCCTGGCGTCGTTCTGCCGCAGGCCCTCTCCCGGGGAGCAGGCGCGGTCCCTGTTGAGCGACCACATGGACAGGCGGGCGATGCCGCGGTCATGGACGAACTGGTTCAGTCCCCTGGCCGCCTGGAGGTCGAAGGTCTCCCCCACCACGTCGTTGGCCCCGATCATCGGGGTGAGGCCGAGCTTCTTCCAGGCCTGGGCCTCCTGGCCCTGCCCGAGGCCGAAGATCTGGGCGAGCTGCCAGTGGGTGCTCGTGGCGGCCTCGATCGAGGTCTGGAGCATCTTCTGGCCCGAGGCGGGTCCCTCGTAGTCCATCGTCATGATGTTCACGCCGGCGAGGTCGACGCCTCCCCGCACGGTCTGCAGGACCACCGCCGAAGCTTCAGGGGACAGTCCCTGGGCGGTCACGGGCAGGGTCAGCCACACCTGCGGCATGCGCGGCGCGCCCAGGTCGCCGAGGACCTGTCGCAGGGCCTGGACGCGCCGGTCGGTCGCTGCGACGTCCGAGAGGTTCCGGGCCTCGATGTCGAAGTCGAGCACGTCGGGGGCGTAGCGGTCGATGACCTTCCTGTAGGCCTGCGCGAGCGCCTGCGCGTCGGGGCACTTCCTCGCGAGCTCGTCGCCGGCCGCTCCGCCGAAGGAGAGGGCCACCCCGTGCCCCTTCGCGCGCAGCTGCGCGACGCGGTGGTCGAGGTCCAGCTCGGTGGCCGCCTTGTCCAACGAGTACTGCCCGCCCCAGGACGGCTCGCACGGGTTGGCCGGATCGGCGATGACGAAGGCGAGGACGGCCCTCCCGTCGGGGCTGCTGTCGTCGAAGGGGTACAGGGGCTTCAGGGTCACGTCCGCGTACCCGCCGAACCAGGGAGCACTGCCTGAGGCCGACCCCGGTGCGGAGCCGGACGCCGGTCCCGATGCTGCGGCGTCGGAGGTCGCCGGTGTCCCTCCCGGGCCGGACGCCGCCCGGCCTCCCGAGGCCTGGCCGCCCCCTCCCGGTCCGCTGGTTGAGGACACGGCGATCGTGAGGCCCAGCGTGACCAGTGCGGCGAGGAGCCCGAGCCCGAGGAGCAGGAAGGGGGCTCTGCGCCGTGCTGACGGACGGGCCATGGCTCAGGCCGCGCTCACCGGGGGTCGCTGGACAGCATCGGCAGGGCGGAGTCCCTGGACATGACGGGGACGGCCGCGGGCTTGCCTGGGCGCGGCTTCTCGCGCGCGGGTGCCTGCACGCCCTGGCTCGCGGCGGTCGCCGACGGGACCAGCACGCTGTTGGTGCGCTCAGGCCGGTACCAGCCCACCATGCGGCCGCGGGCTGCATGCAGCAGGGAGCCGTAGAGCACATAGGCCCGCAGCGGCTCGTAGATGAGGCGGTAGAGCGGCACCATGAGGAGGTGGCGCGGGCTCTCGCGGACCATGATCACGGCCACAGTAGAGATGATCAGGTGGGCCCCGGCGACGAAGGCGGCGAAGATCGCGATCGGCGCCCACTGGCCCTGAGCGAGGATGACACCGGCCACCATGAAGGTCATCGGCATGAAGACCAGGGGGATGAGCACCGAGATCAGCGCGTAGGGCATGCTCACGAGGCCCAGCACCCCGTACTTGGGGTTGAAGAGCATCTTCCGGTGCTTGTAGAGCGCCTGGATGTTGCCGTAGGTCCACCGCAGGCGCTGCTTGGCGAGGCCCTTGAGGGTCATCGGAGCCTCCGTCCAAGCGACCGCCTTGTTCTCCTGGACGATGCTGTACCCCAGGCCCTGAATGGTCAGGGTGAGGTCCGAATCCTCCGCCAGGGTGTCGTGGGAGTAGCCGCCCGCCTGGAGCAGGGCCTCCCGCCGCCAGGCCGCGCAGGCACCGGGGACAATCGAGATCGCCCCTACGGCGCCCTCTGCCATCCTCGTGACGCAGATGCCGGAGATGTACTCGAGGGCCTGCCACGCCGTGATGATGTTGTGCCGGTTGCCGACCTTCACGTGGCCGGCCACGGCGCCGAGCGGCTTCTTGTGCGAGGTGTCCAGGAAGTGCCGGGCGAACATCCTGATGGTCTGCGGCTCGAAGATCGTGTCCCCGTCCAGCGTCACGACGATCTCGCCGCGGGAATGGGCGATCCCATTGTTGCTCGCCGCGGACTTCCCGCCGTTCGGCTGGTCCACGACCCGCAGCTGGGGCCACGAGCGGGCATACTCCCGCAGGATCGCCAGCGTGCGGTCCGTTGATCCGTCGTTCACGGCCACGACCTCGAAGGCCGGATAGTCGCTGGCCATCAGCGCATCCAGAGTCTTGGTCACCACGGCTTCCTCGTTGAAGACCGGGAGGACCACGCTGACAAAGGGAAGCTGGGCGTCCGGGATCACCTCCCAGCGCTTCCTGCGCTGCCGGCCATTGGAGATGAGGGCGAGGATCACGTACAGGATGGACATGACGCTGAGCGATCCGATCCCGAACCAGAACAGCCACGAGATCACGATGTCCGGGACGAGGGTCAGCGACGCGCCGACCGCCACCGTCGCAAGGTCGTCGGCGTTGGGCGTGATCTTCTGGGGCAGATCCTTCGGGTCCAGCATCGGTGCCAGTGTTGTGAAGGTGTAGCCCTCCGCCTTCGCCTTGGTGATGAAGTCCTGGAGCATGTGGATCGTGGCCTGGCGGTCTCCGCCGCCGTCGTGCATGAGCACGACGTGGCCCTTGCCGTCCAGCTGCGGCGTGGGAATCGGCGCCCCGGGCGGGTAGGACCAGTCCAGCGTGTCGAGATCGAGGTCGACGTGGATGTAGCCGAGCTGCTGGGCCTGGAGGACACCGACGAGGTTGCCCTGGGGGTTGCCCTCAGGCAGGCGGAAGAGCCGCGACGCATAGCCGGTGAGGCCCCTGATGAGGTGGTCGTTGCCGATCAGCTGCTCGCGGTTGACCAGGTCGGGGTTGTCCGTGAAGCTCGCGTGCGTGAGGGTGTGGTTGCCGACCATGTGGCCCTCGCGGACCTCCCGCTGGACGAGCTCGGGGTAGGCGGACATCTCGTAGCCCACGTCGAAGAAGGTCGCAGGCACCTTCTCCTTGGACAGGAGGTCCAGGAGCGCCGGAGTGTTGCGCGGGTCCGGGCCATCGTCGAAGGTGAGGATCAGTTGGTGGTCGTCGGGAACCCCATAGTTGTCGACCACGTAGGGGTGGTCCCCGATCGTCTTTGCCTCATCCGGCGTGGCCTGCCGGAAGATGGTGTTGCTGAACGGGTCCTTGAGGTACACGTTCCTGCCCTGCCGCGCGGCGACCGCGACCCTCTGGAAGATGCCGTTCTCGTCGCCGACGACGGGGACATCCTCGGGGTCGCCCTGGGCCAGCAGCTGGCGGGGGTAGTCGGGCGAGGTATTCAAGGTGGTCGCCCACAGCGGAGCCGCGGCACTGGGCAGGATCCACACCAGGGGGACGGTCAGGACGACGAAGACCGCGACCAACGTGCCGAGCACCCGTGACCACCTGTTCCCGCTCGGGTCGAAGAAGACGGGCTTCCCTACGCCGGATTGCGGACGTCTCATAGAGGAACCCCCAAAAGAAGTGAGCGGCATGGACGGCGAGGGGCCTTCGGCGACGTGCATTGCACGCGTCGGAGTGGACTCGCTGTCCGGTCCGTCTGGTGGCGTCGTGAGCTTGTGGCTCGGTCGCTTGTGGCTCTGTAGAAGGAGTAGAGCGGGCGGCCCGTTGCGTCGCCGTTATCACTGGAGCGCGGGCGCAGCCGGCTGTCGCGGCGGCCGATAACGCGGGCGCAACGGGCGCTGGGATTCACTCGTCAGCGATGGCAGGGGGACCTGGATTGGCCCGTCGTCGAGCCGTTCCGAGGGGAGCCATCGCAGAGGCAGGGCGGAAGCAGACCCGCCGGCCCCGCCCTCGTGCCCGGTGCCCTCGGAGCACCCTGTCTCAGAAGAGGTACAGCTGATGGGGATCGATTTCGGAAGGATGCTCAGGACCGAACGCCTCCGGCGCGGACTCACCCAGGCCCAGCTGGGCGACGGGGCCTACGAGCCGAGCTACATCTCGATGCTCGAGACCGGCCGCCTGGAGCCCTCGGCGCAGGCGATCCAGGAGCTCTCGGGCCGGCTGGCCAGCGCCCCCCATGCCATGCCGTGGTGGAGCGGACCTCCTATGCCTGCGGAGGCCGAGTACGTCTTCTCGAGCCTGTGCGCCCAAGCGGCCTGCGACGTGCGGGAGTACGCGCGCGCCTCATCCCACGCGGCCATTGCCGCGCGCCTTGCCCGGGAGGCCGCGGACACCTCCGCTTGGTGGGAGATGACGTTCATCCAGGCCGAATGCCTCATGCGGGAAGGCAGGCTCACGAGGTCGCTGCGCACCGCGCAGGACCTGCTCGAGCACTCCGCGCTCGCCGGGGACCGCGAGCTCGAGGCCCGCGCCCACCAGCTCTACGGGGAGATCTGCCACCGCCATGGACGGCTCGAGGCTGCGGTCGAGCATGCCCGCCGTGCCACGGAGCTCTCCGAGGGCTTCTCGGCCCGCTCCGCGGTCCGCGTCGCCTCCCTCTGCTCGCTCATCCATGCGCTCGCGGACAGCGGCAGGACAGAGGCGGCGTGGGAGTGGTGCGCGAACCTCACAGCCCTCGTGGCGAAGGCCCCGGTGGACCGCCTGGTCTGCCGGGCGGAGTGGGTGATCGGGAAGGTCGCCTTCCTGCGGTCCGACGAGGCCGAGGGGTCGCTGCACCACGAGCGGGCCGCGCAGTTCCTGCTCGCCCTCGAGGACATCGAGCTGTGGGCGCGCTTCAATCGGAGTTCCGCTGCGGCGCGGCTCGAGGGAGGCATTCTCGGCCCGGACACCGTCACTGCGATCGAGCGCGCGGAGCTCGCGCTCGTCATCGCCGGCGGGAGCGACGCCGACCAGCTCGAGACCGCGCTCGTCCGCGCCCGGTGGCTCTACCTGACCGGTGCCCTGGAGGAATCGGCCCGGCTCCTCCAGGGCATCAACAGGGAGAGGAACCTCCTTGGCCCCCATGTCACCGCCGAGGCGTGCCTGCTCTACGGGCGGTGCCTGAAGGACCTCGGTCAGGACGTCGAGGCGCTGCGGGCCCTCGAGGAGGCCCACGAGCAGTTCAGGTATGCGGGCATCCCCCTCAAGGCCGAGCAGGCCAGAGACCGGATTCTCGAGCTCCGGCAGTCCGCGCTCGTCCAGGCCGACGCGCCGCAGGCGGTTCCCGGTCCGGTCAGCCCCTGAACGCAGGATGACCCGGCTCCCGGCACGGCGGGCCCGCTAGTCCTCGAGCGGCCCCAGCACGTTCGTCGCGACCGTAGAGTGCGCCGACTCGGGGTCCGACGGGTGGTAGAGGCCGGCGAGGACGTCCCGGTACAGCCGCTCGAGCTCGCTGCCCCGGAAGTAGCCGCCGCCTCCGGCCACCCGCATCGCGCCGTCCACCACCGCCTTGGCCGTCTGGGTGGCACGGTGCTTGAGCCCGCTCAGGTGCCGGAACCAGGCACTCCCCCGGTCCGCTCCGGCGTCGAGGTCCGCGGCGACCGCGTCGAGCTGCGGGACGATCGCGTCGACCGCCATGGCGAGCTCCGCAATCTGCCACCGGATGTCCGGGTCCTGGGAGTAGGGCCGGCCGCCGCTGCGGTGGGAGCGGCGGCGGTGGGCCGCCGCGACCGCGAGGTCGAGGGCCCGCTCGGCGATGCCGGTGTAGACGGCCGCGAGGAGCGTCTCGAACACCGCGAAGATGCCGAAGACGAGAAGGTCGGGGTGCGGGCCCACGGGCAGCCGACGCACGATCCGGTCCGCCGGAGCGACGGCTCCCTCCAGGACCGTGGTGCGCGACTGGCTCGCGCGCATGCCGAGCGTGTTCCAGTCGTCGAGGTGCCGCCAGCCCGGCCGGTCCCGGCGGATGAAGCCCCACACGAGGGCCGGTTCCTGGCCGGTGGTGTCCTTGCCGAACGTCCCCATGCGGGTCCACGCGGGCGCGAGGCTCGTGAAGACCTTCGTGCCCGTGAAGCTGTAGCCGCCGTCGGACTGCGGGACGGCCTCCGTGATGGAGTCGAAGAGCACGGCGTCGTTGCCGGCCTCCGAGACGCCGAAGGCGAACACCTCCCCCGCCGCCGCCTCCTCGAGGACGAACGCAAGGCTCGCGTCCCCCCGGTCAGCCAGCAGCCGCGCCACACCCGTCCAGACGAGGTGCATGTTGACGGCCAGCGCCGTGGCGGGCGCGGCCTGGGCGAGGCGCCGCTGGAGGCGCACGACGTCGGCCATGCCGGCTCCCAGCCCGCCGTCGCCCGGGGCGACGAACGCCTTCAGGTACCCGGCCGCGACGAGCGCGTCGAGGTCCTCCTGGAAGAACTCGTTGCGCTCGTCGTAGCCGGGGGCGCGCGAACGGATCTCCTCCATCAGCGCCTCGGGCAGGACGGCGGCGGGGTCGAGTGCCACGCTGCTTCCCTCCTCTTCTTGTGGGGTCTCTGGCAGGGAGTTGTGGGGTCTCTGGCAGAGAGTTGCGGGGTCTTCGGCGCGGTCAGTACGTGGTCAGCAGGCGGCGCAGCACGCGCGCGCCGAACTGCAGCGAGTCCGCGGGGACCCGCTCGTCCACGCCGTGGAACATGGCGGGGAAGTCCAGCTCGGCCGGGAGTCGGAGCGGGGCGAAGCCGTAGCCGGTGATGCCGAGCCGGCTCAGGGACTTGTTGTCGGTGCCGCCGGAGAGCGTGTACGGCAGCACCACGGCGTCCGGATCCTCCGCGGCGAGCGCGCCGACCATCGCCTCGACGAGGGGGCCCTCGAACGGCGTCTCGAGGGAGACGTCGTGGTGGATGTAGCTGAAGTCGACGCCGTCGCCGGCGAGTTCCCTGAGCTTGGCGAGGACGAGCTCGTCCTGTCCGGGGAGGGTACGGGTGTCCACGCGCGCCTCGGCGGTGCCGGGGATGACGTTGTCCTTGTAGCCGGCCTTGAGGACGGTGGGGTTGGAGGTGTTCTGGAGGGTCGCGCCGACGAACCGGGCCACAGTGCCGAGCTCCTTGAGGAGGATCTCGGGGTTCTCAGGATCGAATTCGACGCCGGTGAGCTCGGTGACGCCGTCGAGGAACCGCCGCGTGGTGTCGGTGAGCTCGATGGGCCAGGCGTAGTCGCCGATGCGGGACACCGCCCGGGCAAGTCGCGTCACGGCGTTGTCGTCGTTGACCTGGGATCCGTGGCCGGCGCGGCCCTGGGCCTTGAGGCTCAGCCAGCCGAGGCCCTTCTCGGCCGTCTGGAGCAGGTAGGCGCGCTTCCCGCCGATCTGGGCAGAGAAGCCGCCCACCTCGCTGATGGCCTCGGTGGCGCCATCGAACAGGTCACGCCGGTTGTCCACGGCCCAGCGGGCGCCGTACGCCCCGCCGGCCTCCTCGTCGGCGAACATCGCGATGACGAGGTCCCGGCGCGGGCGGCTGCCCGTGTGCTGCATCTCGCGCACCACGGACAGGATCATGGCGTCCATGTCCTTCATGTCCACGGCACCGCGGCCCCAGATGAGCCCGTCCTTGAGCTCTGCCGCGAACGGGTCGACACTCCAGTCTTCCTTCTGGGCGGGGACCACGTCGAGGTGGCCGTGGACCACCAGGGCCCCGGCACTCGGGTCAGTGCCCTCGAGGCGCACCACCACGTTCGCCCGGCCTGGCGCAGACTCGAACAGCTCGGGCTCGAGCCCCACGTCGGCGAGGAGGCCGGCGGTGTACTCGGCGGCGGCCCGCTCCCCCGGTCCCGACCCGTCTCCGAAGTTGGAGGTGTCGAAGCGGACGAGGTCCTGGCAGATGCCCACCACCTCGTCCTCGGCGGTGGCCTGGCCCTGGGCGGCGTGGTCGGTCATGGGTCCTCCTCAGCGTCTCCGGTGCCCCCAGCCTAGTCCCGCGCCTGGGCGCGTCTCCCCCGGCAGCGGCGCCGGGACCGATTTCGGCTTGGGACGCGGATCGTGTAGAGTCTTTCTCGCTGCCCGGGAGGGAAACGAGTGATCGGTTCGCTTCCGAGGTTGCTGCCTGCGCGGGTGGCGGAATGGCAGACGCGCTAGCTTGAGGTGCTAGTGCCCGAATAGGGCGTGGGGGTTCAAGTCCCCCTCCGCGCACAGACGGAGCCCCGGTCTTCTGACCGGGGCTCCTTTGTCTGTTCTGGACTTTTGTCTGTTCTGGACTTTTGTCTGTTCCGGAGTCCACGCACGGTGTTCCCGCTGGCCGGTCCCAGCACGAAGTCCACGGTTCCGCGCACGACGGCGGGTGGCCGGCTCGCCCGGGCCGGAGCGCACGCAGCAGGGTCCGGAATGGTGTATGGTTGTGTACCGCTGCTGAGGCCGAAAACGCTGGTTTTGATGGTCCTCAGAGCCGCCCGCGCGGGTGGCGGAATGGCAGACGCGCTAGCTTGAGGTGCTAGTGCCCGAATAGGGCGTGGGGGTTCAAGTCCCCCTCCGCGCACAGACGGAGCCCCGGTCTTCTGACCGGGGCTCCTCTTGTGTGCCCCGCCCCGCCCCCGGCGCGCAAACCTGCGGTAGCGCGAACACGCCATACTCACGCGGCCGTGTGGAAGACGCATTCTCCACCGGGGAACTCGACCCTGTGGCCGATCACCTCCCGCACGCCGGGCAATGGGGGCGCGGTCGATCTGTACCGGTGCCCGGTCGGTGTGGTGACCGTGACGGTGTGCCGGAGCGCCGGCGTGGTCGCATGTCTCCAGCCCGGCGCTTCCTTCGCCTGATTGCAGCGCTCGCACAGGCCCTGGCCGTTGACCGCACTGGTGGGGCCACCTCGTGCCGCCGGAACCACGTGGTCGTGATGGCGGGTCGGGGCATCGCACCAGGGATTCCGGCAGGTCCGGTCCCGCAGCGCGATGAAGTCCCTGAGGCCCGGCGGGAACGCCCGAGACCTCGACTCCAGGGCCGTCACCGATCCCGTGGTGGGCGACGTATAGAGGCGACGGAGCGCCGCGTCCGACGAAGCGAGGACGAGGTCCCGGGCGATCTGGGCCGGCAGCACTCCATAGCCCGCGAGCGCGGCGGGTTCCGGCGAACCGCCGATGAGGGCGGCGTCCGACATCACGACGTTCACGGCGATCCGGACGTCCCCGGCCCAGACCTGCCCAGTGAGCCGCTCGACGAGCGTGTCCGCCATGGTCTGGTCCCTGGTGCGGCCGTCGCCGCCCTGTGGGGCCCGCGGTCCCCTGCCCGGCGCCTCCGCCCGAGAGATCCGGGCAGAATCAGCCGCGGCACACAGGGCCTTGTACGCGGCCACGGCCTGGGCAGCCGGCAGCAGGCAGGACAGGACCGCCATGGAATCCGGGGCGGGTTTCAGCCAGACGCGCCGCTCCGTCACGCCCCGCCGGGCCCGCCTCACTGCGGCCGCCGGATCGAGCCGCTGCGCGTGGGCTCGCGCTTCGGCGGCGAGCTGGCGATCGCCGACGCCCTCACGGGCGTAGGCAGCTACGAGCGCCTCGTCGACGCAGGCCCGATCCCCGACGTCCAGGCAGGCTGTCTCGCGGGCCACCAGCGTGGCGCGCCATTCGTTGATGCGGCCGGCCGCGAGCGCGTTGAGGGTGTGCGGCATCTCGTGCACCAGGGCTTTGGCGAGCCCCAGGAGCCGGCCGCCGCGCGAGGGTGACTCGCAGCGCGCCAACGCGATCGCCTGCCCCGCCTCGGTCGACGGATCGACGACCCGCGGTCGCGTGCCCGTGGCATCTCCGGACTCCACCGACGAAGACGCAGCCCCATCGCCACCCGCACGCCTCTCGCGGATGCGCGTCTCGAGCAGGACGCTGTAGCGGGCCTGGCTCGCCGCGGCCGCGGCCTTCAGCCGTTCCTGGGCGGCGATCCGCTCGAGCAGCTCCGCCTCGTCCAGCTGCAGATCGTCGTCACCGACCGACCCGAGCGCCGTGGCCCAGGCCCCGATGGCCGCAGCGCTCGGCGACCCGTTCCCCACGGCCACGAGGACCTCAGCGATGAGCCGCGAGAGGTCGGCCGCATCCTGCGCCCCTCCCACGGTGACCTGCATCGCCGATGATTCGAACATAGTTTCGATTCTACCGAGCCGGCCCTTCCCCGCCCAGCCCTGTGGAGGACAAGTCCCGCCTGACACGACAACGGCGCCGCCCGCCCCCGCAGGGGGACGGACGGCGCTGTGGCGACCACGCGCCGTCGCGCGTCAGACCGGCAGCCTCAGGCCAGCCGCGCCACGCTCCCGACGAAGTGCCGCCGGCCCGACTTCGCGTGCCACCCCACGAAGTCCGACCGCTCCCAGGAACCCTCCCCGTCCACCGAGTCCGAGATGTTCAGCGCCACCCGCGCGGGCAGGAACACCGGTGCCTCGAAGGACACGTCCCACACGAACGCGTCGCCCTTCGCAGCCCCGATCTCGGCGAGCGCCCGCGACGCCGTGTACATCCCGTGCGCGATGGACCGGCGCATCCCGAGGGCCCGGGCCGAGATCGAGCTGAGGTGGATCGGGTTGAAGTCCCCGGACACGGCCGCGTACTCGCGCCCGGTCTCGGAGCCCAGCCGCCACAGGGCCGTGGGCAGCGGCGCGCGGAAGTCCTCGCGGGCCCCGTTGGCGAGCGGCTTGTCCACGCCCGGCAGGAACACGCCCTTGGCCAGGTAGGTCGAGACCCCGCGCCACACCGGGTCCCCTCCCCCGCCGTCCGTCCCGCCCCGGCGCACCTCCGCCACGACGTCCACCTGCGTCCCGGCGCGGTGACCGGCCAGGTTCTCGGCCCAGGCCGTGACGTCGAGCTCGTCGGTGTAGGTGATCGGCTCGCGGTACTCGATGCGGTTGCGCAGGTGCACCATGCCGAGCAGCGGCAGCGGGAAGTCCTCCCGCCCCATGAAGCTCATCGCCACCGGGAACGCGAGTGCATGCACGTAGCCCGCGGGCACCACGTCCCGCGCCGGCTCGCCGAGAAGGTGCTGGTACTCGGTGAGGCGGGCGACGTCCGGACGCACGACGGCGGCATGGTGCCGGGCGGCGGGCAGCTTCGGGGCGGTCCTGCGCGGCGCGACGAGCGCCCGGGCCGCCTCGGCCGCGGCGGCAACATAGAGCTTGGACAGTGACGGGACTTCGGTGAGCTCGACCGTCTCGGTGCCGGTCTTGCCCTGGCGCGCGCCCTGCGCGCTCACTGCCCGACCAGATTCTGCCCGCACACGCGCAGCACGTTGCCGGAGATGCCCCCAGCGGCGTCGGAGGCCAGGAACGCGATCGCCTCGGCCACGTCCAGGGGCAGGCCGCCCTGCTGCAGCGAGTTGAGGCGCCGGGCCACCTCGCGCGTCGCGAAGGGGATCCTGGCCGTCATCTCGGTCTCGATGAACCCCGGGGCCACGGCGTTCGCGCTCCCGCCGGACGCGGCGAGCCGGGCGGCGGTGGACCGGACCATCCCGATGACCCCTGCCTTGGAGGCGGCATAGTTGGTCTGGCCGCGGTTCCCCGCGATTCCCGAGGTCGAGGCCACCGAGACGAGGCGGAACCCGTCGCCGAGCCTGCCGGAGCCGAGCAGCGCCTCGTTGATGCGCAGCTGGGCCGCGATGTTCACGGCGATGACGGAGTCCCACCGGGCCGGGTCCATGTTGGCCAGGAGCTTGTCCCGGGTGATGCCCGCATTGTGCACGAGGATATCGAGGGCGCCGTGCCGGGCCAGGGCGTGCTCGAGGATCCGCTCGCCGGCCTCGGGCTTGGTGATGTCGAGCTGGAGGGCGGTGCCGCGGACCTCGTTGGCGACCTTGGCGAGGGAGTCTCCCGCCGCGGGCACGTCCACGACGACCACCTTGGCGCCGTCGCGGGCCAGCGTGCGGGCAATCGCCGCGCCGATCCCCCGGGCGGCCCCGGTGACCACCGCGACCTTCCCGGCGAGGGGCTTCTCAGGATCTGCGGGCAGCTCGCCCTTGGCCGTGCCGACGGTGAGGAACTGCCCGTCCACGAACGCCGACCGCCCCGAGAGCAGGAACCGCAGCGCGCCGAGCGCGCTGGGGGCGTCCGCCTCGACGCCCTCGGCGAGCAGGATCCCGTTGCCGGTCGCCCCGCTGTGCAGTTCCTTGGCCAGCGAGCGCAGGATGCCGTCCACGCCGGCGCGGGCGGCGGCGAGCGCGGGCTCGTCCGCGGTCGAGGACCGGCGCGAGACGGTGACGACCCGCGCGCTCGGGCCCAGCGAGCGCAGCGCACGGCCGGCGGCGAGGATCGGCCCGGAGAGGTCCTCGGGCCGCGCCACCGTGTCGAGGGCGAGCACGATCCCGCCGAGCTTCGCTCCGCTTCTTCCGGCGCCGGCCGGGGCGGCGGGCGGGGCGGACGACGACGGCGAGGCACCGGCGTCGTGCGTCCCGCCGGCGGCCGGGGCGACGCCGGGATCCCTGAGCACCTCGACATCCCAGCCCTTCAGCGCCGTCTCGAGCGCATCCGCCCCGGCGCCGGCGCCGACGAGCAGGACGGGCCCCGCCACGAGGGGCGCGCCGGGCTCGTAGCGGCGCAGGGCCACCGGCTGCGGGAGCCCAAGCCGCTTGGCCAGGTCCCGGCCCCAGCCGCGCGAGACGAAGTCGGTGTACTTGTCAGCCATGCCTGTTCCCCTTCCCCCGGCCCTCAGCGGCCCTCGAGGACCGCGACGACGCCCATGCCGCCGGCCGCGCAGACGGAGATGAGCCCGCGGGCCGGGCGGCCGAGGTCTCCGGCGCGGCCGCGCTCGTGGAGCTGCTTGGCGAGGGTCGCGACGATGCGCCCGCCGGTCGCGGCGAACGGGTGGCCGGCGGCGAGCGAGGAGCCGTTGACGTTGAGCTTGGCGCGGTCCACCTTCCCGAAGGCGCCGTCGAGGCCGAGGCGCTCGCGGCAGAAGTCGGCGTCCTCCCAGGCGGCGAGGGTCGCGAGCACGGTGCCGGCGAAGGCCTCGTGGATCTCGAAGTAGTCGATGTCCTCGAGGGTCAGGCCGAGGCGGCCGAGCAGGCGGGGCACCGCGAACACGGGCGCCATGAGCAGTCCGTCCTTGCCGTGCACGAAGTCCACGGCCGCGGCCTCGCCGTCCACGATCTCGGCGAGGACGGGCAGGTCGCGCTCGGCGGCCCAGTCCTCGGAGGCGAGCAGCACGGCGGAGGCCCCGTCGGTGAGCGGGGTCGAGTTGCCGGCGGTCATGCTGGCCTCAGAGCCAAGCTGGCGGCCGAAGACGGGCGAGAGCTTGCCGAGCTTCTCCATCGAGGTGTCGGCGCGGAGGTTCGAGTCCTTCGCGAGGCCGCGGTACGGGGTCACGAGGTCGTCGAAGAAGCCGCGCTCGTAGGCCGCGGCGAGGTTGCGGTGGGACGCGAGCGCCAGCTCGTCCTGGGCCTCGCGCGTGATGTTCCACTGCTTCGTGGTCAGCGCCTGGTGCTCGCCCATGGACAGGCCGGTGCGGGGCTCGTTGGTGCCAGGCGCCATCGGCGCGAGGTCCTTGGGGCGCAGCTTGGAGACGGCCTTGAGCTTCTGCTGGAGGGTCTTGGCGCGGCTGAGCTCGAGGATGACCTCGCGCAGTCCTTCGCTGACCACGATCGGGGCGTCCGAGGCGGAGTCGACGCCGCCGGCGATCGCCGAGTCGAGGCGGCCGAGCTTGATCTTGTCGGAGAGCTGGAGCACGGTCTCGAGGCCGGTCGCGCAGGCCTGCTGCACGTCGTAGGCGGGGGTCTCGGGGCGGAGGGCCGACCCGAGGACGGACTCCCGGGTGAGGTTGAAGTCACGGCTGTGCTTGAGGACGGCGCCCGCGGCGACCTCCCCGATCTGCTCGTCCTGCAGGCCGAAGCGGGCCACGAGCCCGTCGAGCGCGGCGGTGAGCATGTCCTGGTTCGAGGTGCGCGCGTACGCGCCGTTGGCCCGGGCGAACGGGATGCGGTTGCCGCCGACGACGACGGCCTTGCGGATGCCAGGAGAGGAAGGGGTGGGCATAGCGGTCCTCCGGTCGGGAGCTGTGATCTGAATTACCGATACCTAGCGTACCTGATACGCTGAGTACCGTGAACCAAGCCACCGCGAACGACGCCGCGCCGTCGCCCGGCGTCGACGGCCGCACCGCGCGCTGGGCGAGCCACCGCGAGGAACGCCGCGCCGAGCTCGTCCACGCGGCCCGGAGGGCCGTGCACCGGCTCGGACCGGACGTGCCCATGGAGGACATCGCCGCCGTCGCCGGCACGTCGAAGTCCGTCTTCTACCGGTACTTCCGGGACAAGGCGGGCCTGCAGGCCGCCATGGGCTCGCTCGTCCTGGCCCAGATGCAGGAGCGCATCGCGGCCGCGGCCGCCGCCGCGCAGACGCCGTACGAGGGACTGCGGGCCATGGTCGCCGCCTACCTGGGCATGGCCGCGCGCTCGCCGCACGTGTACGAGTTCGTCACGCGGGCGCCAGCGGACCCGGACCGTGCCTTCGGCAGCTTCTTCGACGCCGTCGGGTCCATGATCCAGGCCCCCATGGCCCGGTACCTCGGTCCTACCGCCTCCGCGACGCTCGACTACTGGCCGCCGGCCGCGATCGGGCTCGTCCGCACCGCCGGCGAGCGCTGGCTCACCGCGGCGCCGTCCGAGAACAAGCCATCCCTCGACGACATGGCTGGCCTGATCGCCGACTGGCTCTTCGCGGGCATCGCCGCCCAGGCGACCGTCCCGGTCGGAGCCTCCGCCGAGTCCGACCACCGGCCGGCGCCAGCCGCACCCCTTCCACCACAGGAGACACGATGACGACCCACCAGACCGCTGCCCCTTCTGCATCCGCCGAGGCCGAGGCCGACCTGGCCGACCTCGAGCAGTCGCCGCAGATCGACGTCGCCGCGCTGGGCGAGCTGCTGCTCGGGACCTGGGCCGACGTGCGCCGGCAGGCCCGCGAGCTCGCCGCCCGCCCCGAGCTGCACAAGCTCGAGGGCCTGACCTACACCGAGCACCGCGAGCGCGTCTTCGGCCAGCTGAAGATCCTCGTGGACGAGGGCGCCATCCAGCGGGCCTTCCCGAAGGAGCTCGGCGGCGAGGAGAACCACGGCGGCAACATCGCCGGCTTCGAGGAACTCGTCACCGCAGATCCGTCGCTGCAGATCAAGTCAGGCGTCCAGTGGGGCCTCTTCGGCGCCGCCGTCCTGCACCTCGGCACCGCGGAGCACCACCGCAGGTGGCTCCCGGACATCATGGACCTCACCGTGCCGGGCGCCTTCGCGATGACCGAGATCGGGCACGGCTCCGACGTCGCGAGCATCGGCACCACCGCCACGTACGACGATGCCACGGACGAGTTCGTCATCAACACCCCCTTCCGCGCCGCGTGGAAGGAGTACCTCGGCAACGCCGCAAAGGACGGCATCGCCGCGACCGTCTTCGCCCAGCTCATCGTCAAGGGCGTCAACCACGGCGTGCACGCCTTCTATGTGCCGATCCGCGACCCCCTGACCAAGGAGCCGCTGCCCGGCATCAAGACCGAGGACGACGGCGTCAAGGGCGGCCTCAACGGCATCGACAACGGCCGGCTCTGCTTCGACAACGTCCGCGTCCCCCGGTTCAACCTGCTCGACCGCTACGGCGCCGTGGACGAGGACGGCACCTACACCTCCCCCATCGCGAGCCCGGGCCGCCGCTTCTTCACGATGCTCGGCACGCTCGTGCAGGGCCGCGTCTCCCTCGACGGGGCCGCCGTCGCCGCCTCCAAGGTGGGGCTCACGGCCGCGATCCGCTACGCGGCCGAGCGCCGCCAGTTCAACGCCTCCTCGGACACCGCCGAGGAGATGCTGCTGGACTACCAGCGCCACCAGCGCCGCCTCTTCCCGCTGCTCGCCGCCACGTACGCCATGAGCTTCGCGCACGAGGAGCTGCTGACGAAGTTCGACGGCGTGTTCTCCGGCACGCAGGACACGGATGAGGACCGCCAGGACCTCGAGACCTTCGCCGCGGCGCTCAAGCCGCTCTCCACGTGGCACGCGCTCGAGACGCTCCAGGAGTGCCGTGAGGCGTGCGGCGGCGCCGGCTTCATGATCGAGAACCGCTTCGCGTCCCTGCGAGCGGACCTCGACATCTACGTGACGTTCGAGGGCGACAACAACGTGCTGCTCCAGCTCGTGGCCAAGCGCCTCCTGAACGACTACGCCAAGGAGTTCCGCACCATGAACGTGGGGGCCCTGGCGAAGTTCGCGCTCGGACAGGCGCGCGGCGTGGCGCTCAAGACGGGCCTCGGCGCCGTGGCCCAGTTCATCGCGGACTCCGGCCGGGCCCAGCGCTCCGCCCTCGCCCTCCGCGACCCTGACACGCAGCGGCTCCTGCTCGCCGAGCGCGTCCAGGCCATGGTCGCCCAGGCGGCCCAGGCTCTCCAGGGCGCTACCAAGCTGCCGCAGGCGGAGGCCGCCGCTCGGTTCAACGCGCACCAGAACGAGCTCATCGAGGCCGCTCGCGCCCACGGCGAGCTCCTCCAGTGGGAGGCGTTCACCGAGGCCCTCGAGAAGATCGAGGACCCCGGCACCCGGCAGGTCCTGACGTGGCTGCGCGACCTGTTCGGGCTGACGCTCATCGAGAAGCACCTCGAGTGGCACCTCATGAACGGGCGGCTCTCGATGCAACGCGGACGCACGGTCGGCGAGTACATCAACCGCCTGCTCGCCAGGCTCCGCCCGCACGCCCTCGACCTCGTCGACGCGTTCGGCTACACGCAGGAGCACCTGCGGGCGACCGTGGCGAGCGGCGTCGAGGCCCGGCGGCAGGAGGAGGCCGCGGCCTACTACGCCGCGCTGCGCGCCTCGGGCCAGGCGCCCCTGAAGGAGAAGAACGTCAAGAAGTAGGCCCCTTCCCCGTGCCCGCGGCCGGGTCTAGCCTGAAGGCAGGACCCGGCCGCACCGGTGCCCGGGGCACGTCAGGAGGATATCCATGGGCGATGGATGGGGCCGCAGAGGCCCGTGGGACATGATGCCGGAGGGGATGCGCCGCTTCGGCTTCCCCGACCAGTTCAAGCGCTTCGTCGACGAGTGGGAGACGGCGTGGCTGCGCACCGAGCAGTTCCGCGACGGAGATTCCCTCGTGGTCCGGGCCGAGCTTCCCGGGATCGACCCCGAGAAGGACGTCGAAGTGACGGTGCAGGACTCGACGCTCTCGATCAAGGCCGAGCGGCGCGAGGACACCGCCAACCGGACCAAGGGCGGCTACCGCAGCGAGTTCCGCTATGGCTCGTATGCGCGCACCGTCGAGCTCCCGCGCGGCGCCCGCGGCGAGGACGTGAAGGCGAGCTACCACGACGGCGTGCTCGAAGTCCGCGTGCCCATTGCGCCGGAGGCGGGGCCTGGGCCCACCAAGGTCAACGTCAGCCGGGACTGAATCGGCGCTGCGTCACGACAGCTGAGACCACGACGGCGGCGACTCACCCACGCGGGTGAGTCGCCGCCGTCGTGCGCTCGCTTCTCGACTCCAGCCTACGCGAGTACCGACCGGTAGACCTCGAGCGTGGTCTCCGCGATGCTCTCCCACGAGAAGTTCGCCTCGGCGCGGACGCGGCCGGCCTGGCCCATCGCCCGGGCGCGGTCCGGGTCGGCGACGACCTCGGTCAGGGCCGCCGCGAAGTCCGCCACGAACTTCTCCGCATCCAGCGGCGTGCCGGTGCCGTCGCTGACCTGCTCGATCGGGACGAGCAGCCCCGTGGTTCCGTGGTCGACGACCTCGGGGATGCCCCCGGTGGCGGTGGCCACGACCGCCGCGCCGCATGCCATCGCCTCGAGGTTCACGATCCCGAGCGGCTCGTAGATGCTGGGGCACGCGAACGCCGTCGCGTGGCTGAGGACCTGAATGAGCTCGGCGCGCGGGAGCATCCGCTCGATCAGGACCACGCCCTCCCGCTCGGCGCGCAGGCCGTCGATCAGCGCCGCGGTCTCGGCCGCGAGCTCCGGCGTGTCCGCGGCGCCGAGGCAGAGGACGAGCTGGACGTCCGCGGGGAGCTTGGACGCCGCCCGCAGCAGGTACGGCACCCCCTTCTGGCGCGTGTTGCGGCCCACGAACACGACCGAGGGCTTCGCCGGGTCGATCCCGAGCCCCGCGAGGTGCTCGGTGCCCTCGTCGCGGCCCCAGAGCGAGACGTCGATGCCGTTGTGGACCACCTTGACCTTCGCCGGGTCCACCTCCGGGTAGCAGCGCAGGATGTCGGCGCGCATGCCGTGGGAGACGGCGATGATGGCGTCGGCGGCCTCGTACGCCGTCTTCTCCACCCAGGACGAGAGGCGGTAGCCGCCGCCGAGCTGCTCGGCCTTCCACGGCCGCAGGGGCTCGAGGCTGTGCGCGGAGAGCACGTGCGGGATCCCGTGCATGAGCGAGGCGAGGTGGCCTGCCATGTTCGCGTACCAGGTGTGCGAATGGACGAGGTCCGCGCCGGCGACGTCCGGGACGATGCCGAGGTCGATCCCGAGGGTCTGGAGGGCTGCGTTGGCGCCGGAAAGGTACTCGGGGACCTGGTACGAGGTGACCGCTGCCCCGTTCACCTCGGCTTCGCGGGGGGCTCCGAAGGCGTGGACATGCAGGTCCACCTCGCGGGCGAGGACCCTGCTGAGCTCGGCCACATGCACCCCGGCGCCGCCGTAGATCTCCGGGGGGAATTCCTTGGTCACAATGTCGATTCGCACGGTTTCAACGTAGTCGGTCATTGGAACCTGAACTAGTGTGAAGGGGACCGCGTTTCGCAGCCGCGGAGGCCGGGAAAACAGGTCGTGGACACGAGATGACGGGGGTTGCGCAGTGGCACCTAAGAAGGTATTGGCGATCGTCCTCGCAGGTGGGGAGGGCAAGAGGCTGATGCCCCTGACGGCTGACCGGGCCAAGCCCGCCGTGCCGTTCGCCGGAGGGTACCGGCTGATCGATTTCGCGATGTCGAATCTCGTGAATTCCGGCTATCTGCAGATTGTGGTGCTGACCCAGTACAAGTCGCACTCCCTGGACCGGCACATTTCGGAGACCTGGCGGCTCTCCCCGCAGCTGGGCAACTACGTGGCCTCCGTGCCGGCCCAGCAGCGCGTCGGGAAGAGCTGGTTCCTGGGCAGCGCCAACGCGATCTACCAGTCGCTGAACCTGATCCACGACGCCCAGCCGGAGATCGTGGTCGTGGTCGGCGCCGACCACGTGTACCGGATGGACTTCGAGCAGATGGTGGCCTCCCACGTGGCCTCCGGCGCGAAGGCGACCGTCGCCGCGGTCCGGCAGCCGCTGGACATGGCCAACCAGTTCGGCGTCATCGAGACGGATTCTGCCAAGCCGTCGATGATCTCCGCCTTCGTCGAGAAGCCGGCGACGACGCCCGGGCTCCCCGACGACCCTGACCAGTTCCTCGCCTCCATGGGCAACTACGTCTTCGACGCCGACGCCCTCGTCGAGGCGCTCAAGAGCGACGCCGAGCGGCTCGACACGAAGCATGACATGGGCGGCGACATCATCCCCTACTTCGTGGACCGCGGCGAGGCCGGCGTCTACGACTTCACGACGAACGAGATCCCGGGCGCCACGGAACGCGACCGCACGTACTGGCGCGACGTCGGCACCCTCGACTCGTTCTACGAGGCCCACATGGACCTCATCTCCCCGCTGCCGGTGTTCAACCTCTACAACTCCCGGTGGCCGATCTACACCCACCAGAGCGTCTCGCCGCCGGCGAAGTTCGTCCGCGGCGAGGGCGGCACCGTCGGCATCGCGCTCGACTCCATCGTCTCCAGCGGCGTGGTCATCACCGGCGGGATCGTCGAGGGCTCGGTCATCTCGCACGACGTCCGGGTCAACTCCGCCGCGCGGGTCCTCGACTCGGTCGTCATGGACAGCGTCGAGATCGGCGCCGGCGCTGTTGTGAACCGGGCCATCCTCGACAAGAACGTCATCGTCCCGCCCGGCGCCACGATCGGAGTGGACGAGAAGCTCGACAGGCGCCGCGGCTTCGAGGTGACCGCCTCGGGCATCACCGTCCTCGCCAAGGGACAGCTCGTCCCCGAGCCCGACGCCGACGAGCGCCGGCTCGCCGCAGCCTGGCTGGCGAAGATGCCGGCCGCCCTCGAGGACGTGGCCGCGGAGATGCCTGAGGTCGCAGAGAAGATCCAGGAGCGCCACGCCACCGCTGCGGCGCGTGCCACCGGCGGTGAGGGCACCGCCGACGGCGCGTCCTCGCCGTCGTCCGCGGCACGCCGCTCCGCCGGCTGAACCGCCGCACCGGAACTGCCCGCTGCGACGGCGCGGGGCCCGCACGGCCGGGCCCCGCGCCGTCGCGCGTGCGACGTAGAATGGGAAGCCATGAGCTCCCCTGACACGCCAGCCGAACTGACCCCTGAGGAGATCCAGGCCGCCCTCAAGGTCCTCGGCAGCATCCACACGTACGACGAGGAGCACCCCGACTACGTGGCGGTGCGGCGCGCGACCGGCAAGATGTTCAAGGCCCACCGCCGCTTCACCCGGGCGGCGAAGCGGGACGCGATCGCCGAGGCGGACCGGGCTGTCATCGCGCAGACGGCGACGGCCGCGCCCGACCGGATCGATGACGAGACGAAGGGCAACAAGCTCGCGTCCTCGGCCACCGGCGAGATCGCCGGGAACCTCCTCCGCTCACGGCCGTGCTACATCTGCAAGCAGCACTACACGCAGGTGGACGCGTTCTACCACCAGCTCTGCCCCGAGTGCGCCGCGATGAGCCACGCCAAGCGCGATGCGCGTACGGACCTGACCGGGCGACGGGCGCTGCTCACGGGCGGCCGGGCCAAGATCGGCATGTACATCGCGCTGCGGCTCCTCCGGGACGGCGCGCACACAACCATCACGACCCGCTTCCCGAAGGACGCAGCCCGGCGGTTCGCCGCGATGGAGGACTCCGCCGAGTGGCTCGACCGGCTCACCATCGTGGGCATCGACCTGCGCGACCCGTCCCAGGTCATCTCGCTCGCCGACACGCTGGACGCCAAGGGCCCGCTCGACATCATCATCAACAACGCCGCCCAGACGGTGCGGCGCTCGGGAAACGCGTACAAGCCGCTCGTGGACGCCGAGTCCGAGCCGCTCCCCGCCGCCCTCCAGGCGTCCAACGGCGGCCCGCAGCTGCTGACCTTCGGGCATGCGCACGACAGGCACCCGCTCTCGATCGCCGGATCCATGTCCGAGCACCCCGTACTCGCCGGCGACGCCGTGACCTCGCTCGCGCTCTCGACCGGCTCCGCCTCGCTCGAGCGGATCGAGGCCGGGACCGCCATCGACGCCGGCGGGCTCGTGCCCGACCTGGCCGCCGTGAACTCGTGGACCCAAGTCGTGGACCAGGTGGACCCGCTCGAGATGCTCGAGGTCCAGCTGTGCAACGTCACCGCGCCGTTCCTGCTCGTCTCCCGCCTGCGGAATGCGATGCGGCGTTCCACGGCGCGGCGCAAGTACGTGGTCAACGTCTCGGCGATGGAAGGCCAGTTCGGGCGCAAGTACAAGGGGCCCGGGCACCCGCACACCAACATGGCCAAGGCGTCGCTGAACATGATGACGCGCACGAGCGCCGGGGAGATGTTCGAGACCGACCGGATCCTCATGACGGCCGTGGACACCGGCTGGATCACCGACGAGAGGCCGCACTACACGAAGGTGCGGCTCGCTGACGAGGGCTTCCATGCGCCGCTGGACCTCGTGGACGGTGCCGCCCGCGTGTACGACCCGATCGTCATGGGCGAGGCCGGGACCGACCTGTACGGGGTCTTCCTCAAGGACTACCGCCCCAGCCCCTGGTGACGCCCCTGAGGAGCCACCTCCGCACGGTTGAGGAGCCACCTCCGCACCGTTGAGGAGCCACCTCCTCACGGTTGAGGAGCCATCTCCGTCCCGTTGAGGAGCCACTACGCCGCGCGGTCGCGCATCTGTCTTCTGAGTTCACCTCGGACGCGGGCGAAGTCATCCCTCAGGTCTTCCGCGGTGACCACGATGACGGTCCATCCCGCCGCACGGAAGGCGGCGTCCCGCCGGGCATCGCTGAGTCGCTGTGCCTCTGAACGGTGATGGCCGCCGTCGTACTGGATCGCGATCCGGTACGCACGGTAGCCCATATCGGCACTGAAGGACCCCGGATCATAGTCATGCAGGCGGATCTGGAGCTCTGGCTCGGGAAAGTTGTACGCGAGGAGGCTGAGGCGCAGGAGTGACTCCGGCACGGAGTCAGCACCGACGCGCATGTCTCTGAGGGCCTCCCGGCACTTCCCGACGCCTTTCATGCGCCGGTGTCCTCGGAGCATCAGATCGAGCTGCCGCTTCGTGGCGTAGGGCCGGGTGCGCCGTTCGAATTCAGGCCTCGGTTCACGGATCAGCTGGTCACCGACCGCCACGAGCGCGGCGTGGCCGAGCAGGTGCCCGAGGTCGAGCCATGTCCGGGCAGGTGAGCTGAGGCGGATTCCTTCCTCGTGCACCTGCACTTCGCCCGGGAGCACCCGCACGTGATGTCCGACGACGCCGGCGCGCCGCACCCGGGTTGCCGAGGACGACCGGCTCAGGTGGATCGCATCCTGGGTCCTGGCCATCTCCGGGAGCCATAGGCCGTGCAGCGCCGCCGCGGTGGTGTGTGACGCCCATGCGTCCGGCGCGAGGAGCAGGTGGGCCAGCACGCGCTCTCGCAGGCTCGGCACTGCTGCACCCGAGAGGTAGAGCTCGCGGCTGAGGCGCCGCGTGTCGGACCGCAGCACCTCCCGGAAGTCGACGCCTCGGGCTCTCGCCTCCGCGAGCGTGAAGGGGCGGTGGATCAAGGGGTCGAGCGGGTCGGTGCTGTCCATGCGGACATGCTGGCACGCATCGCGAACGCGTGCTCTGGGTTATCCACAGGGGCCGACGGAAGTGACTCCCCAACCCGACGGAAGTGACTCCCCAACCCGACGGAGCCGACTCCCCAACGCGACGGAGGTGACTCCTCAACGCATGGGGGCCGGGTGGTAAGGGCGTCAGGCGAGGCGCGTGATCTCCACGCCGACGTCGAGGTGGGAACCGCCGCCGCCCGAGAGGATCCCCTTCAGCGGGGGCACGTCCCGGTAGTCGCGGCCGCGGGCCACGGTCACGTGGAAGTCGCCTGCCGGCTTGTGGTTGGTGGGGTCCCACGACCGCCACTCGCCGTCCCACCACTCGAGCCACGCGTGGGACTGGCCGGCGACGACCTCGCCGATGTCCGCGCTCGAGCGCGGGTGCAGGTAGCCGGAGATGTACCGCGCCGGGATGCCGAGGCTGCGCAGCGAGCCGATCGCGAGGTGCGCGAGGTCCTGGCAGACCCCCTCACGCTGGTTCCAGGCCTGCTCGGCATCCGTCGTCACCGCCGTCGACCCGGGCCTGTAGCGCATCTCGCCCCGCAGCCACTCGAACACGGCATGGGCGGCGCGGTGCGGGTCGAGGCCCTCCACGACGCCGGGAAGGGTCCCGAGCACCTCGCTCCCCGGTCCCGACAGGCGCGACTGCGGCAGCCAGTCGCTGAACTGGTCCTCGAGCTCGGGGCTGCGCAGGCGCTCCCACGAGACGATGTCCCCCTCGGCCGGCACGCGCTCGACCCGGTGCACCTCGACCGTGGTCGAGGAGACGACCTCGAGGAACTCGTGCGGGATCTGCATGTCGAACGCCGTCACGCGGGTGCCCCAGTAGTCCTTGTACGAGCTCACCGCGGCCTGCGTGGGAGTGACGCGGACCTGCGACTCGAGCACCACCTGCTGGGGCTCGGTCAGCGGCGTCATGCGCGCCTCGTTGTACGAGAGGGTCACGCGCCGGTTGTACCGGTATGCCGTGTGGTGCAGGATCCTCAGCCTGGTCATGAAACCTCTCCCACCCAGGCCTGCTCGTCGGCCCTGTTGAAGTACTTGCGCGAGACCGCGTCAGATGTCTGGGCGACGGCCTTCTGGACGCGCTCCATGTGCTCGGGGAGCTCCACCATCAGGTCGTCCGTGCGGTGGAACTCGAGGAACGTCCGCGCCTGGCCGACGATCCGCCGGGCGTCGTTGATGAACCCCACGCGGGTGTCCGACGGGTCGAGCTTCGCGAGCGCATCGTCCGCGTCGCGCAGGGCGTACACGATCGAGCGCGGGAACAGCCGGTCCATGAGGAGGAACTCGGCGGCGTGGCCCTCGTCGAACGCCGTGCGGCGGGTGCGCAGGAACGACTCGTAGGCGCCCGCGCAGCGGAGCATGTTGACCCAGGACATCCCCGCGGTGTGCACCTCGCGCGTGGAGAGCATCCGCGCGGTCATGTCCGCCCGCTCGAGCGAGCGGCCGAGCACGAGGAACAGCCAGCCCTCGTCGTGGCTCATGGTGGTGTCCGCGAGGCCGCGGACCATGGCGGTGCGCTCGAGCACCCAGTTGCAGAAGCGGTAGGTGCCCACCACGTCCTTGCGGTGCTGGCTGAGCCCGTAGTACGTGGTGTTGAGGCACTCCCACAGGCTCGAGGACACGGTCTCCCGGGCGCGCCGGGCGTTCTCGCGCGCCGCGGCGAGCGAGCCGGCGATGCTCGTGGCGTTCGTGCGGTCGAAGGCGAGCGACTGGAGCAGCTCGGTGAGCCCGAACTCGTCCGCGTCGGCCCGCGATCCCATGACGCCGAGGAGTTCCTGGGCGACGCTGCGCTGGTCCGCGGCGGGCAGGTGGTTGAGCCTTTCGAGGTGCACGTCCAGGATGCGCGCGGTGCCGTCCGCGCGCTCGACATAGCGGCCGATCCAGAACAGGGATTCAGCGATGCGGCTGAGCACGTCGTCCTCCTCGAGGGGTCGTGGTGCGGGCGGGGGTCTGGCGGGCGGGGCCAGCCGTACGACGGCGGGTGGTCACTGCTGCTGCTGCTCGGCCTGGCGGTCGCGCCAGTTGCTCTCGACCGGCCACACGCTCGTGCGCTCCCGGATGCTGATCGAGTGGCGCGGCTCCGCCTCCACGGGAACGTCCGGGGACTGGGCCAGGACCCACGTGTCCTTCGAGCCGCCGCCCTGGCTCGAGTTGACGATGAGGGAGCCCTCCTTGAGCGCCACCCGGGTGAGGCCGCCGGGGAGCACCCAGACGTCGTCGCCGTCGTTGAGCGCGAACGGGCGCAGGTCCACGTGGCGCGGGCCGAAGCGGTCGCCGGAGAGCGTCGGCACGGTCGAGAGCTGCAGGACAGGCTGGGCGATCCACCCACGGGGGTCCGCGAGGACCCGCTTGCGGAGCGTGTCCAGCTCCTCACGCGTGGCACTCGGGCCGATGACGAGGCCCTTGCCGCCCGAGCCGTCCACGGGCTTGACGACGAGCTCATCGAGCCGGTCGAGCACCTCCTCGCGCGCGTCGTCCTCCTCGAGCCGGTACGTGTCCACGTTGGCCACGATCGGCTCCTCGCCGAGGTAGTAGCGGATGAGGTCCGGGACGTAGGAGTAGACGAGTTTGTCGTCCGCGACGCCGTTGCCCACCGCGTTCGCGATCGTCACGCCGCCGGCGCGCGCCGCGTTCACGAGGCCCGGGCAGCCGAGCATCGAGTCCGAGCGGAACTGCAGCGGGTCGAGGAAGTCGTCGTCGATGCGCTTGTAGATCACGTCTACGCGCTGCTCGCCCGCCGTGGTGCGCATGTACACGCGGTTCCCGCGGCAGATCAGGTCGCGGCCCTCCACCAGCTCCACGCCCATGAGGCCCGCGAGCAGGGTGTGCTCGAAGTACGCCGAGTTGTACACGCCGGGGGTCAGGACCACCACGGTCGGCTCGTCCACGCCGGCGGGGGCGGTCTTGCGCAGGGTCGAGAGGAGCCGGCGCGGGTACTCCTCCACCGGGCGGATGGGCTGCTGGCTGAAAGCCTCCGGCAGGCCCTTGGCCATGGCGCGGCGGTTCTCGAGGACGTAGCTCACGCCCGAGGGGACGCGGACGTTGTCCTCGAGGACGCGGAAGGTGCCGGCGGCGTCGCGCACGATGTCGATGCCCGAGATGTGCACCCGGACGCCGCCGGCCGGCTCGAAGCCGTGCACCTGGCGGTGGAAGTGCTTGCTCGTGGTGATCAGCCGCCGCGGGACGACGCCGTCCGCGACCACGGCCATCTTCGAGTACACGTCGTTGAGGAAGGCCTCGAGCGCCCGGACCCGCTGGGCCACGCCCCGCTCGAGGACGTCCCAGTCTCCGGCGGAGATGATGCGCGGGACCAGGTCGAGCGGGAACGGCCGCTCCTCCCCCGCGTAGTCGAATGTGACGCCCTTGTCGAGGAAGGTGCGGGCCATCGAATCGGCCCGGGAGGTCACGTCGGTGAGGTCGAGTCCGGCGAGCGCCTGCGCGAGATGGCCGTAGCTGGGCCGCGCCGTCTGGCGGGGGGCGAACATCTCGTCGTACGCGCCGGTACGTTCGGCGGCGACGGAGTAGTCCTCGAAGAGATCCGACATAGGGGACAGCTTTTCACCAATCCGGCTCCGGCGCATATCGGGCCCCGGGACGGGGCGTGTCCGCCCGGCCGCCCGGGCTCGCACGCCCCTTCCGGGCCTGTCGGAGCGTGGTTGAATGGGCCGTGTGCCAACTCACAACCTGAGCCGCGACGAGGCTGCCGGGCGGGCGCGCCTGCTCGGCATCGACTCCTACCACGTCACCCTCGACCTCCGCCGTGCGGCCGATCCCGCAGCGGCAGCCTTCCCGACGACGAGCGTCATCGAGTTCCGGGCCGAGGCCGGCGCCGAGACCTTCGCGGACTTCCTCGGGGAGTCCGTGGACCGCCTGGTCCTCAACGGCCGTGCCCTCGACCCGGCCGCCGCCTATGACGGCGCCCGGATCCGGCTCACGGACCTCGCCGAGCGCAACCGCCTCGAGGTCACCGGGCACGCGCGGTACTCGCGCAGCGGCGAGGGCCTCCACCGCTTCGTGGACCCGGCCGACGGCGAGACGTACATGTACACCCAGTGCGAGCCAGCGGACGCGCGCCGGTACTTCGCCAACTTCGAGCAGCCCGACCTGAAGGCGCGGTTCGCGTTCACGGTGCTCGCGCCGTCGTCGTGGGTGGTCAGCGCGAACGGCGAGCCGACGGCGCAGGCCGTCCCGCTCGAGGAGGACCCGGCCGCGGCACGCTGGGACTTCGCCCCGACGCCGCCCATGCCCACCTACCTCGCGGCGGTGCTCGCGGGACCGTACCACCGCACGGCGGACGTCTGGACCGGCACGACGCGCGACGGCGCGACTCTCACCGTCCCGCTCGCCGCCTACTGCCGGGCGTCCCTCGCCGAGCACTTCGACGCCGGGCGCATCTTCGACCTCACCCGGCGCGGGCTGGACTTCTACCACTCGGTCTTCTCCCCCGCCTACCCGTGGGGGAAGTACGAGCAGGCCTTCGTGCCCGAGTACAACCTCGGCGCCATGGAGAACCCCGGGCTCGTGACCTTCACGGAGCAGTACGTGTTCGCCTCCCGCGCCGCGGACTCGCAGTACGAGGGACGCGCCAACACCCTCCTGCACGAGATGGCGCACATGTGGTTCGGCGACCTCGTGACCATGCGCTGGTGGGACGACCTGTGGCTCAAGGAGTCGTTCGCCGAGTACATGGGCACCCTCGCCCTGGACCGGGCCACGGGCTTCACGACGTCCTGGGTCAACTTCGCCAACCGCCGCAAGGCCTGGGCCTACCTCCAGGACCAGCTGCCCACGACCCACCCGATCGTGGCCGACATCGCCGACCTGGAGGCGGCGGAGCAGAACTTCGACGGGATCACCTACGCCAAGGGCGCCTCGGTGCTCAAGCAGCTCGTGGCGTACGTGGGCGAGGACGCCTTCCTGGCCGCCGCCCGCGACTACTTCGCCCAGCACGCCTATGGCAACACGACGCTCGAAGACCTCCTGGCAGCGCTCGAGCGGGCCTCGGGGCGGCCCCTGCAGGACTGGTCCGCGGCGTGGCTCCAGACGGCCGGGCTGCCGGTCCTGGAGACGCTCGTCGAGCACGCCTCAGGGCACGACGGCGAACGGCTCGCCCGGGTGGCCATCCGCCAGCGCGCCGTCGATCCCGTCACGGGGATGGAGGCGCTGCGGCCGCACCGGCTCAAGGTCGGCCTCTACTCGCGCACGGACTCGGGAGCGATCGAGCGCACGGCGAGCATCCCGGTGGAGCTGCCGGCCGACGCGCCTGACGGCGTGACGGAAGTGCCGGAGCTCGAGGGCGTCCCGGCCCCCGACCTCCTCCTCGTCAACGACGAGGACCTGACGTACGCGAAGGTGCGCCTCGACGCCCGGTCCGAGGAGACTGTCCGCGACGCCCTCGGGGACATCGCCGACCCGCTCGCGCGCGCCCTCGCTTGGACGGCGCTGTGGCACGCGACGCGCGATGGCGAGACGCCCGCCGCGGACTACGTGGGGGCCGTGGAGCGCTTCGGAGCCGCCGAGACCACGGTGGGCGTCCAGCTGACCGTGCTCGACAACGCCCGCACGGCCATCGAGCGGTACACCCATCCGGAGGCGCGCGGCGCCCTGCGCGAGGCCTACCTCGCCGCGGTCGCCCGCGCCCTGCTGGCCGCCGAGCCCGACTCCGACCAGCAGCTCGCGTGGGCCCGCGCCCTCGCAGCCGGCAGCAGGCACGGCGGCGGCCAGCACGCCCTGCTCCGGGGCCTCGTGGACGGCGCCGAGACCCTCTCCGGGCTCGCCGTGGACCAGGACCTGCGCTGGTCCCTGTGGCAGGCCCTCGCCGCCCAGGGCCGGGCCACGGCCGAGGAGCTGGACGCCGAGCTGGCCCGCGACCGTACCGCGAAGGGCAGCGTGGGGCATGCCCTGGCCATGGCGGCACGGCCCGTGCCAGAGGTGAAGGAGGACGCGTGGCGCGCCGTCGTGGACGGCGACGGGCTCTCCAACGACCTCCTGGGGGCCACCGTGGCCGGCTTCATGCTCGGCCCCGAGGAGCTGCGGCTGCCGTTCCAGGACCGCTACTTCTCGATGCTCACGCGGGTGTGGGCCGAACGGTCGCAGGAGATCGCGACTCGGCTCGTGGCCGGCCTCTATCCTGCCGGCTCGTCCCTCGGTGCGCACCAGGACCCCCAGGACCATCCCGTGCTCGGCCGCACGGACGCGTGGCTCGCGGAGCATGCCGACGCGCCGGCGGCGCTGCGTCGACTCGTCATCGAGGCCCGCGACCATCTGCAGCGTGCCCTCGTGGCACAGGCTCGTTCCCGCAAGGGGTAGCTGGCCCAGCACCGGGATAGCCGGCTCTGCCGGCCGCGTGCACGACGGCGACCACTCGCCGTCGTGCGCCCGCCCACCCGTGCGGGTGAGACGACGGGGGGCGCCTACGGGATGCGGTGCAGCCAGGCGTGCGTGGCGAACTTGCGCTCGGCGAGGGCCCGGGCGTCCGCGAGCGACTCCTCGGACAGGGCCACGCGGCGGGCGCCGTAGCGGGACTCGAAGGTGCCCATCATCGCCTCGAAGATGTCCGCGCGCTCCATGCCCGTCTGCCGCTTGAGCGGGTCGACCCTCTTCTGTGCGCTCGCGATGCCCTTGTCCGAGATCTTCTCCCGCCCGATGCGCAGGACCTCGGTCATCTTGGCCGCGTCGATGTCGTAGCTCATGGTCACGTGGTGGAGCATCGCGCCGTTGCCGAGCCGCTTCTGGGCGGCGCCGCCGATCTTGCCGGCGTCCGTGGCGATGTCATTGAGCGGCTTGTAGAAGGCCGAGACGCCCACCTTCGCGAGGGCCTCCATGACCCAGGCATCGAGGAACGGGTAGGACTCGGCGAAGGAGAGCCCGTCCACGAGCGAGGTCGGCAGGTAGAGGGAGTACGTGACGCAGTTGCCGGCCTCCATGAACATGGCACCGCCGCCGGAGATCCGGCGCACCACCGTCACGCCGTGCTTCTCGACCCCGTCCGGGTCCACCTCATTGCGGTAGGACTGGAAGGTCCCGATCACCACGGAGCGTTCGTCCCAGTCCCACAGGCGCAGGGTCGGGTTGCGCCGGCCCTCCCCGACCTCCCGGGTGAGGACCTCGTCCAGGGCGACGTTCTCGGTGATCGACAAGGTGCTCGGCGGGATGACCTCCCAGTCGTGGTCGGCCCAGGTGGTCGCGTGCCCGAGGGCGCGGCGGACCGCCACGGCCACGGAATCGGGGTCGAACCCGAACATCACGGCCGAGGGGCCCACGGCCTCGGCGACGGCTTCGCTGATGGCCGTGTTGGGTGCGTGCGTGGACAGGCCGAGGAGGGCCTCGTTGATGTCCGCGAGGGCCTCGTCCGGCTCGAGGAAGAAGTCCCCATTGATGCTCGCCCACGTGATGACGTCGCCGTCGACCGCGAGGTCGGCGACCACGAGCTTGCCGCCCGGAACCTTGAATTCACCGTGATAGTCCGTCACGGCTCCAGCGTAGACCCGTTCTGCGAGGGCCCGTCCTGGAACAGCCCGAGAGGGGCCCGGACACGGCGAAGGCGCCGTCCCGAGGGACGGCGCCTTCGTCGTGGCAGTGGCCTGCGGCTGGTGAACCAGTCGGGTCAGGCCTTCTTGCCGAAGTTCTTGAAGCGCGCGTTGAAGCGCTCGACGCGGCCGGCCGAGTCCATGATGCGCTGCTTGCCCGTGTAGAACGGGTGCGACTCGGAGGAGACCTCGACGTCGATGACGGGGTAGGTGTTGCCGTCCTCCCACTCGATCGTCTTGTCCGAGGAGACCGTGGAGCGGGTGAGGAACTTCTTGCCGGAGGCGAGGTCGTTGAAGACGACGAACTCGTACGACGGGTGGATATCAGACTTCACAATGGGCCCTTTGCTAGCGCCCCTGGATTTTGCCAGAGGCCAGGTGTGAACGCCCTCCCGGTTGGAGGGCCAGCAGTCAATGTTACCAGCTCAGCGGGCTCTCAGCTCCCAGAACGCCACGGCGCTCGCGGCCGCCACGTTGAGCGAGTCCACGCCGGGCCGCATGGGGATCTTCACGGCTAGGTCGGCGGCCTCGAGCGTCTCGGGGGCGATCCCCGCGCCCTCGGTCCCGAGCACGAGCGCGAGCCGGTCGATGCGGCGGGCGGCGAGCTCGTCGACGTCGACCGCGTCCTCGGCGAGCTCGAGGGCGGCGACGGTGAAGCCGAGCCGCCTGAGCTCCCCGATGCCGCCGGGCCAGGAGTCCAGCCTGGCCCACGGGACTTGGAAGACGGTGCCCATGCTCACCCGGATGCTGCGGCGGTACAGGGGGTCGCCGCAGCGCGGGGTGACGAGGACGGCGTCGATGCCGAGCGCGGCGGCGGAGCGGAAGATCGCGCCGACGTTGGTGTGGTCAACGATGTCCTCGAGGACGGCGACCCGGCGGGCGCCGGCGAGGAGCTCGTCGACCGGCACGGGGGCTGGCCGGTGCATCGCGGCCATCGCGCCGCGGTGCAGGTGGAAGCCGGTGATCTCCTCGAGCAGCGCCGGCGTTCCCACGTACGCGGGAACGTCCGGGTAGGCGGCCAGCACGTCGGCGAGGCCGTCGAGCCACTTCTCGGCCAGGAAGAAGGAGCGCGGCCGGTGCCCGGCCGCGAGCGCGCGGCGCAGCACGCGGGAGGACTCGGCGATGTAGAGGCCCTCGGCAGGCTCGCGCAGGGTGCGCAGGCGCACGTCCGTCAGGCTCGTGTAGTCGGCGATCCGCGGGTCCTGGGCCGAGGCCAGGCGGATGATCTGCCGGTCCTCCCCCGCTGGGGCGTCAGGCATTGAAGAGCTTGGCGAGCAGGTTCACGAGCGCCACGACGCCGAGGATCACGATCACCGTCCGCAGCACCACGGGCTTCATGCGCCGGCCGATGCCCGCGCCGAGGAAGCCGCCGAGCGTCGAGCCGACCGCGATGAGCAGCACCGCGAGCCAGTTGATGCGGTCGAACGCGAACAGGAGGTAGGCCACGGCGGCGACGAGGTTCACCACGAGGCTCAGGACGACCTTGATCGCGTTGGACTGCTGGAGCGTGCCGTGGAAGAAGATGCCGAGCACGCCCATGAGCAGCACGCCCTGCGCGGCCGTGAAGTAGCCGCCGTACACGCCGATCAGGAACACCAGCAGGTACAGGATGAACGGGACCTTCTGCAGGTCCGCCTGCTCGGGCGTGATGTGCTCGAGCGCCTGGCGCGCCTTGGCCCACGCGGACAGGCGGGGCTGGAAGATCACGAGCAGGATCGCGATCACGATCAGCACCGGGGCGACGAACCCGAACACGCTCTCGGGCAGGTGCAGGAGCAGGAACGCGCCGAGCAGTCCGCCCACGAGCGAGACCGGCAGGAGCTTCAGGAGCGTGCGCTTGGCGCTGACGGCCTCCCGACGGTACCCGTAGGCGCCCGAGAAGCCCCCGGCCACCAGGCCCATCGCGTTCGAGATGATCGAGTTGACGGGGCTGTAGCCGAGGGCGACGAGGACCGGGAACGTCACGAGCGAGCCGGAGCCGACGATCGTGTTGATCGTGCCGGCCCACAGGCCCGCGAGGAAGATGAGGACGTCCCCCCAGAAGCCCATCACGCGCGCGGCGCGGCCGCAGCACCGGCAGTGGCGGTGCCCTGCGCCGCAGCGCCGTCCTTGGCCGTGGCCGTGTAGCGGCCGTCCTGGGCGCGCACGTCGAGCGGCAGACCGAAGGTCGCGCTCAGGTTCTCCTCGGTGAGCGTGGAGGCGATCGGCCCGGCGGCCACCACGGTGCCCTCGCGCAGCAGGAGCGCGTGGGTGAAGCCCGGCGGCACCTCCTCGAGGTGGTGTGTGACGAGCACGACGACGGGCGCGGCGTCGTCCTGGGCGAGGTCGGAGAGCTTGTACACGAGCTCCTCGCGGCCACCGAGGTCGAGGCCGGCCCCGGGCTCGTCGAGCAGGAGCAGCTCGGGGTCGGTCATGAGCGCGCGAGCGATCTGGACCCGCTTGCGCTCCCCCTCCGAGAGCGAGGCGAACACCCGTCCGAGGAGCGGGCCCATGCCCCACTCGTTCAGGAGGCGGAAGGCGCGGCGCTCGTCGTCCTTCTCGTAGCGCTCGAGCCACCGCCCGGTCACGCCGTATGCCGCGGTGACGACGACGTTGAGGACCTTCTCGCCCTCGGGGATCTGGTTGGCCAGGGCCGCGGAAGACAGGCCGATGCGCGGGCGCAGCTCGAAGACGTCCACCTTGCCCATCGTCTCGTCGAGGATGTCGACGCGGCCGCTGCTCGGGTGCAGGCGCGCCGCCGCCAGCGACAGGAGCGTGGTTTTGCCGGCGCCGTTCGGGCCCAGGACGACCCAGCGCTCCCCCTCATTCACCTGCCAGTCGATGCCGTCCAGCAGCTTCTTCGTCCCGCGGACGACGCTGACCCCAGACAGCTGGAGAACATTGCTCATGGCCTCTGACACTAGTCCAGATGCTTCGCTCTCGGCGAACCGCGCCCGCCCGGGCCCACCGGGGCCGGACCGCGGCGGCCCTCGGTAGAATGTGGGCTTATGCCAGCACACTTCGCCGCAGTCCTCCATGCCGTCACGCTCACCGACGACGACGCGGCCGCGGCCGCCCGCGCCCTCGAGGGGCAGGGGCCGCCGTCGGGCCGTTCGAGCGCCCGGCAGGAGGGGACGGGGACGGCCGCTACGCCGTGCTCACCGCGGAGGTGAAGCTCGACGCCGGCCAGGCGCCCGCCGCGCGGGCCGCGCTGGCGGGGCTCGGGATCGGTGGGGCGCTCGTCCCGGCCGGGCTCCGCGAGGCCGAGCGGAAGCTGCTCATCATGGATGTCGACTCGACGCTCATCCAGCAGGAGGTCATCGAGCTCCTCGCGGACTACGCGGGCAAGCGCGAGGAGGTCACCGCCGTCACCGAGGCCGCCATGCGCGGCGAGCTCGACTTCGCGCAGAGCCTGCACGCGCGCGTCGCGACCCTCGCGGGCCTTCCGGAGGACGTCATCGCGAAGGTGCGCGACGCCGTCGTGCTCTCCCTCGGCGCCGAGGACCTGATCGAGGCGTTCCACGCCGGCGGCCACCTCGTGTGCGTGGTCTCGGGCGGGTTCGAGCAGATCCTCACCCCGCTCGCCGAGCGCCTGGGACTGGACCACTGGCGCGCCAACGAGCTCGAGGTGGCCGATGGCAAGCTCACGGGCCGGGTGCTCGGCGAGGTCGTGGACCGCGCGGTCAAGGAGCGCATGCTCCGCGAGTGGGCCGCCCAGCACGGGATCGCCCTCGAGCACTGCATCGCCGTGGGCGACGGGGCGAACGACCTCGACATGCTCGCCGCTGCCGGCCTCGGGGTGGCGTTCAACGCCAAGCCGAAGGTCCGCGCGGAGGCCGACGCCGCCGTCGACCTCCCCTACCTCGACGTGGTGCGCCACCTCGCGGGGGTGTGACCCCTCAACGCGACGGAGGTGGCTCCTGAACGCCACGGACGTGACTCCTCAACACAGCGGACGTGACTCCTCAACGCAGCGGACGTGACTCCTCAACGCAGCGGACGTGGCTCCTCGGGATTGAGGAGTCACGTCCGCGTGGTTGGGGGGCAGGTCCGCTGAGCGGCCGGGCCCGGAAGTGCGTCAGGCCTGGAAGTGCCCGGCCCCGCCCACGTACTCGGTGTGGCCCGTCGGCACGTCCGCGGTGACCATCTTGGCCACCTCGGCCCCGAACTCCTCGACGGAGTACAGCTTGCCGGCGGCCTCGCGGCGGGACTCGATCGCCCCGGGGGCGGCGCGCTCGAGGAGCGTGGCGGTGATGGTGCCCTCGATCATGTCGCCGGAGACGACCACGAACGTGATGCCCTTCTCCTCGAGCCACGGGACGAGCTCGCGGAGGGCCGTCTCGCCGGCGCGCTTGGACCGGGCCACGGGCTCGTAGGCATCCATCGTCTGGACCGAGTCGATGAAGTGGGCCTGGTGGCTCGTGACGAACACGACGCGCGAGCCGGGCTTCATCCGCTCCGCGGCGGCCTTGAGCATCGACACCTGGGCGTCCCGGTTGAGCCGGAGCGCGTAGTCCTCGCCGAGGCCGGACTCCATGCCGCCCGAGGCGTTGAGGACCAGGATGTCGAGGGAGCCGAAGGCGTCGACGGCAGCCTGGGCGAGCGCGTCGACGTCCGCCTCGTTGGTCAGATCCCCGCCGACCGCGATCGCGCGGCCGCCCGCGGCCTCGATCTCGGCGACCACCTTGTTGGCGCGCGGCGCCTTCTGGCGGTAGTTGACGACGACGGCCGCCCCCTCGCCGGCGAGGACCTTGGCCGTCGCGGCGCCGATCCCTCGCGACGACCCCGTGACGATCGCGGCCTTGTTGTCCAGGACTCCCATGCGTGCTCCCCTTCGTCTGCTCCGGCCACTTTGTGTGACCTCGCCAAGTTTTCGGTGACTGCGCTCCATCATGCCAGCCCAGAAGCGGCCGGGCCGTTGTCGGAACCCTCCAACAACGGCCCGGCCTGCGCGCCGCGCGCGGCGAGGAGCCGCTAGTGGCCCATGCCGAGGCCGCCGTCGACGGGGATGACCGCCCCCGAGATGTAGGCGGCCTCGTCGCTCGCGACCCAGCGGACCACGTTGGCGACCTCGTCGGCGTCGGCGAACCGGCCGGCGGGCACCCGGGAGAGGTAGTCCTTCTGGGTCTCCTCCGGCAGCTCGGCGGTCATGTCGGTCTTGATGAAGCCCGGCGCCACGACGTTCGCGGTGATCCCCCGCGAGCCGAGCTCACGGGTCAGCGACCGCGCGAGGCCCACGAGGCCGGCCTTCGAGGCGGAGTAGTTGATCTGGCCGGGGGCCCCGTACAGGCCCGAGACCGAGGAGATGAGGACCACGCGGCCCTTGCGCAGGCGGATCATGCCCTTGGATGCGCGCTTGACGACGCGGAACGCGCCGGTGAGGTTCGTGTCGAGGACGGAGGTGAAGTCCTCCTCGCTCATGCGCAGCAGGAGGGTGTCCTTGGTGATGCCCGCGTTGGCGACGAGGACCTCCACGGGGCCGTGGGCCTCTTCGACCGCCTTGAAAGCGGCGTCGATGCTGGCCTCGTCCGTCACGTCGGCCTGGACGCCGAGGATGCCCTCGGGCAGCTCGCCCGCGGTCCGGTAGGTCACGGCGACCTTGTCGCCGTTCGCGAGGAACGCCTTGGCGATCGCGAGGCCGATGCCCCGGTTGCCTCCGGTGACGAGGACGCTGCGGGGGGACGGTGCTTCCGAGCTCACTGACGCTCCTAGGGAAGAAGGGAGGACGCCGCTGGTCGGCGCCGGTTCAGGGTGCATCCTAGCCAAATTGGCCGGTGCCCGCCGTGGTGGGAGAATGGGCCTGCTGGGAGTGTGATGACGAGAGAACAACACGGCCGCGAGGCCAGCGACAGGTACGGCGAGTACGCCGTGGACGGTGCCGAGGGCGCCCCCGAGGTCCACAGCATCACGTCCGCCGCGCCCGGGCACAGCGTGGACATGCACCAGCGCATGGTCCGCTATGCGGTGGCCATGGGCATCCGCGTGGTCTGCATCGTCGCCCTGTTCTTCCTCGACGGCTGGTTCAAGCTCATCGCCGTCGCCGGCGCCGTCTTCCTGCCCTGGGTCGCCGTGGTGATCGCCAACGCCCAGACCAAGGGCGAGGAGTACGACAGCGAGCTCATGGACCACATCTCCTACGGCGAGCTCGACGCGGGCCGCCCCGGGGACGCAGACCCCGCCGCGTCACCGGCACCGCACGGCGAGACGATCCTCGGGGAGACGGTCGACGACGATCCGGACCGCGAGGAACCAGCCGGACAGGACCAGGACGGCAGCGCGGCCCCGCGCAGGACCGGCTCCGAGTCCCCGGAGGCCGGCGCCGCATGAGCCTGTTCAGCCTCCTGCCCGGCGACTCCGGGCTCCCCGAGGCACCCCTCTGCTCCCGCAAGGGCTGCCGGGCGCCGGCGCTCTGGCGCCTGCTGTGGAACAACCCCAAGATCCACACGCCCGAACGCCGCAAGACCTGGCTGGCGTGCGCCGAGCACCGAGGCTGGCTCGAGGACTACCTGCGCACCCGCCTGCTCTGGCGCGAGACCCTGCCGCTGACGGAAGCATCTTCTCCATGTACCGATTCCTGATCTCCCGGCGATGGCTCACCTATCTGGGGCTGGCCATCGTGTTCGCGATCGCCTGCGTCCTCCTGAGCCGCTGGCAGATGGCGCGCCTCGACGAGGCCAAGGCCAACGTGGATCTGGTCACCCGGAACTATGACGCCCCGCCCGTTCCGTTCGCCCAGGCTGCGCCCGACTTCACGTCGCTCCCCTCGGACAGCGAGTGGAAGCAGGTCTCGCTCCACGGCTCGTACGACACGGCCCAGACCCGGGTGGTGCGGAACCGGCCCAATTCGGGCCAGCCCGGCTACGAGGTGGTCGTGCCGTTCAGGGTCGACTCCGGCCAGACGGTGATCGTGGACCGCGGCTGGCTGCCGATCGGCAACAAGGAGGCCGGGAGGCCGGACTCTGTCCCGGCGCCCCCCGCAGGCGAGGCGACCGTCGTCGTGCGGCTGCGCCCGAGCGAGCCCGCCCTGGACCGCGGCGCGCCGGACGGCCAGCTCGCCTCGATCGACCTGCCCGCCTACGCCCAGCAGCTGCCCTACCCCGTGCTCACCGGCGCGTACGGCCTCCTCGCAAGCGAGAATCCCGCCCCGCGCCAGGCCGCCCCGGCCTCGCTGCCCAAGCCGGCGCCGGACGAGGGCATGCACCTCTCCTACGCGCTCCAGTGGCTCGCCTTCGCGGTCCTGATGTTCATCGGCTTCGGCTACGCGGCACGCCAGCAGGCCCGCAACGACGCCATCGACGCGGCAGCCGATGCCGCCGAGGCCGCCGAACTCGCCGAGCTCGACGCCCAGCAGCCGGAGGACGCCGCGGAGGGCGCCGGGGCCGGGGGGCACTCGCACCGCCGCGACGAGGCCCGCCGCGCCGCCGACGCGGCCGCCGCGCGCGCCGCACGGTTCGCCCCGCGCAGGAAGCGCCGGCCCACGGCCGAGGAAGAAGAGGACGCGATCCTCGACGCGCAGGGCTTCCGCTGATGCCGCACGACGACGCTGCCTCCGGCGGCGACGGGCCCGCCGTCGCCCGTGTCCGCGCGGCACTGGCCGCCGCCGGCCTGCCGGACACCGTGCGCACGTTCGACGACGAGGTGCCCACCGCCGCCGCAGCGGCCGGGGTCCTCGGCTGCGACCTCGGCGCGATCGCCAACAGCCTCGTGTTCGAGCTCGACGGCGCCCCGCTGCTCATCCTCGCGAGCGGGGCCGGGCGCGTCGACACGAAGCTCGTCGCCGATCGCCTCGGCTCGGGCCGGATCCGACGCGCCTCGCCCGGCTTCGTGCTCGCGCACACCGGCCAGCGCGTGGGCGGCGTGGCGCCCGTGGGCCATCCCGAGCCGCTGCGCACGCTCCTCGACACGCACCTCGCGGCGTATCCGACCCTGTGGGCCGGCGCCGGGGACCACCGCTCGATGCTGTCGATCTCCTACGAGGACCTGGCCCGGGTGACGGGCGCCCGGCCGCTCGAGGTGCGGTAGCCCCCAGGCCTCTCAGGCGAGGGTGATGAGGTCCAGGTAGTCCGCGCTCCACAGGTCCTCGACGCCGTCGGGCAGGAGGACCACCCGCTCGGGGTTGAGCGCCTCGACCGCACCCTCGTCGTGGCTGACCATGACCACGGCGCCCTTGTACGTCTTCAGCGCACCGAGGATCTCGCGCCGGCTCGCCGGGTCGAGGTTGTTGGTCGGCTCGTCGAGGAGCAGCACGTTGGCGCTCGAGGCGACGATCGTGGCCAGGGCGAGGCGGGTCTTCTCCCCGCCGGAGAGGACGCCCGCGGGCTTGTCGACGTCGTCGCCGGTGAACAGGAACGAGCCGAGGATCCCGCGGACATCCGCGTCGCCCAGGTGGTCCGGCGCCGCGCGGCGCATGTTCTCCAGGACCGTGCGGTCGTGGTCGAGCGTCTCGTGCTCCTGGGCGTAGTAGCCGACCTTGAGCCCGTGGCCCTGCCTGACCTCCCCGGTGTCCGGGGTGTCGACGCCGGCGAGCATGCGCAGGAGCGTGGTCTTGCCCGCGCCGTTGAGGCCAAGGATGACGACGCGCGAGCCGCGGTCCACCGCGAGGTCCACGTCGGTGAAGATCTCCAGCGAGCCGTAGGACTTGGACAGGCCCTCCGCGGTGAGCGGGGTCTTGCCGCACGGCGCGGGCTCCGGGAAGCGCAGCGCGGCCACCCGGTCCGCCACCCGCTCCTCCGCGACGCCTGCCAGCAGCCGCTCCGCCCGCTTGGCCATGTTCTGGGCGGCGACAGCCTTGGTGGCCTTCGCCCGCATCTTGTTGGCCTGGTCGAGGAGCACCTGGGCCTTCTTCTCCGCGTTCGCGCGCTCGCGCCGGCGGGCGCGCTCATCGGTCTCGCGCTGGGCGAGGTAGCGCCTCCAGCCCATGTTGTAGATGTCGATCACGGCGCGGTTCGCGTCGAGGTGGAAGACCTTGTTCACCGTGGCCTCGAGCAGCTCGACGTCGTGGGAGATGACGATGAGGCCGCCCTGGTGCGCCTTGAGGAAGTCCCGCAGCCAGGTGATCGAGTCGGCGTCGAGGTGGTTGGTGGGCTCGTCGAGGAGCAGGGTGTCCGCGCCCGAGTAGAGGATGCGGGCGAGCTCGACGCGGCGGCGCTGGCCGCCGGAGAGCGTCCGGAGCGGCTGGTTGAGGATGCGGTCCGGCAGGGCGAGGTTCGCCGAGATGGCGGCCGCCTCGGCCTCCGCGGCGTAGCCGCCGCCGGCGAGGAACTCGGCTTCGAGCCGGTCGTACCGGGCCATCGCCTTGCGCTGGACCTCTGCATCCTCACTCGCCATGTCCGCCTGCGCGGCGCGCAGCTTGCGCACCACCACATCGAGCCCGCGCGCCGAGAGGATGCGATCCCGGGCGAGCTGCTCCATGTCCGGGGTGCGGGGGTCCTGCGGGAGGTACCCGATCTCACCGGCTCGGGTCACGGTGCCGGCCGCGGGCAGCCCCTCCCCCGCGAGCACGCGGGTGAGGGTCGTCTTGCCCGCGCCGTTGCGCCCCACGAGGCCGATCTTGTCTCCCTTGTCGATCCGGAAGCTCACCTCGTCCATGAGGAGGCGTGCGCCGGCGCGCAGTTCGAGATTGGAGACAGTGATCACTTCGGGACGGGCCTTTCGGGGGGAGCCGGCCCGGACATGGGCCTCATCCCATGGTATCGGCCTTGGCGGGCTCCTCCTGACGCGCTGCGAGCCGCTCCCGCTGGGGCACGACGACGTACTTGGGGTCCAGGGTCGAGGCGCGGCCGGCCTCGAAGATCCCGAAGCGGAGCAGCGCCGACCCCGCAGCCACGGCCAGGCCGCCCACCGCACTGACCGCGCGCGAGGACCGGCCGCCGAGGGCGATTCCGACCGCGCCGCCCACGGTGAGGGCCTTCGACAGCCGCAGCAGCGTCCCTGCCCGGCCCTGGTGGAAGGTCTCCGCGGAGAGCCTGCCGCTGCGCTCCATGGCGAAGCTCATCGCGGTCTCGACGGCCGCGCCGCCGATCGCCATCCGGCGGGCCGGCCCGGCCTCGGCCAGGGGCGAGAGCGCCGCGCCGATGCCGCCCGCCGATGCGGCCGCGGATCCGGCGAACACGAACGGCATCACCGCGTGGGCGTCGTGCCACGTGGGCACCGCCGTGTCGGAGACGAGCACCGCGGTGTAGGTCGCGACTGCCGAGCCGGCGATCCCCGCGCCGATGCCCGCGGCCTTGCCGGCGCGCGGGAAGATGCCGAGGACGTCGGCCGCCGCGCTGGCGCCGGCCAGCGGCCCGTAGACGGAGAGGATCCACGAGCCGACGCTCATGGGCGAGGTGGGCTTGGCGACGCGCAGCATGTTGAGGAAGCGCTCCGGACGCCCCAGGTCATGCACGAGGGCGGCCACCGAGGCGGAGATCGCGGTGATGGCCGTGAGCTTCGCGGCGCGCTCGAGGCGCGGCCGGCCGGTGTGCTGGGCGCCCGCGGCCAGGATCGACGACGCCCCCGCGAGGCCGCCGGCGAAGATGTAGCCCGCGATGTCCAGGGCCTCCCAGGTCGGCTCCTTGAGGATGGGGCGCCCGTAGTAGGAGGTGAACTCCTCGGTGCGGCGGCGGCGCGGGCTCACTTGCGGCCTCCCCAGAAGACGAGGGCAGCCCCGGCGAGGAGGCCTGCCGCGGCGCCGGCGGCACGCTTCCACATCGCGGGGAGGTCCCGCGTGGTCACGATCGGGTCCGGCGGCAGGCCGTAGGTCTCGGGCTCGTCGAGCAGGAGGAAGAACGCGCCGTCGCCGCCCACTCCGTTCTCGGGATCGCGGCCGTAGAGCTGGGCGCCCGCCTCGCCGCGCTCGTGCAGCTCGGCGAGGCGGGCGTCCGCGCGCTCGCGCAGCTCGTCCAGCTCGCCGTACTGGATGGACTTGGTGGGACACGCCTTGGCGCACGCCGGCTCCTCGCCGACCTCGAGCCGGTCGTAGCACATGGTGCACTTGAAGGCCCGGCCGTCGTCCTTGCGCTGGTCGATCACCCCGTAGGGGCAGGCGGACACGCAGTACCCGCAGCCGTTGCAGATGTCCTGCTGGACGACGACGGTGCCGGGCTCGGTGCGGAAGAGCGCGCCGGTGGGGCAGACGTCGAGGCACGCCGCGTGCGTGCAGTGCTTGCACACGTCGGAGGACATGAGCCACTTGACGCCGTCGTGGGCGCCCGGGTCGGTGGCCGGGACCTGCTTCTCGATGAAGGCCACGTGGCGCCACGTGTCGGCTCCGAGGGCGGAGGTGTTGTCGAACGACTCCCCGGTGAGCTCGAGGTTCGAGTCGGCCGGGACGCTGTTCCACTCCTTGCACGCGACCTCGCAGGCCTTGCACCCGATGCACAGGCTCGTGTCCGTGAAGAAGCCCTTGCGCGGAACCCCGACGGTGGGCATGCCCAGCGATGTCACGCTCATTTCCTGATTCCCTCCAGCCCGGTGTTCTCGTCAATTCCCGCGCGCCGCCGGTACTCCTCGACCAGGGCCAGCAGATCCTTCCCGCGCGGGCGGCGGCCGGGGCGGATGTCGACCGTGAGGGCCTTGACCTCCTGGATGTGCACGTTGGGGTCCATCGCGATCGAGGAGAGCTCGTTCATCGCATCGCCCTTGCTCAGCCCGTTCGGGCCCCAGTGGTACGGCATACCGATCTGGTGGGCGGTGCGGCCGCCCACGACGAGCGGCCGCATGCGGTCAGTGACGAGGACCCTGGCCTCGATCGCCCCTCGGGCCGAGACCAGCGTGGCCCAGCCCTTGTGGGTGAGCCCGCGCTCGGCCGCGAGCGCGGGCGAGACCTCGCAGAAGCTCTCGGGCTGCAGTTCGGCGAGGTAGGGCAGCCAGCGGGTCATCGCGCCGGCCGTGAAGTGTTCCGTGAGCCGGTAGGTCGTCAGCACGTAGGGGTAGACCTCGGCCCCGGGCTCGCGGCCGCTGGGGTGGTAGCGGTTGCCCTCGCGCGGCAGAAGCTTCCTCAGCGGGTTCCGGCCCTGGCCGTAGAGCTCATTCTCGAACGGCGATTCCTGCGGCTCGTAGTGGGTGGGGATCGGACCGTCGGACAGTCCGGCCGGGGCATACAGCCACCCCTTCCCGTCCGCCTGCATGATGAACGGGTCCGTGCCGGAGAGGGCGTCCGGCCCGCGGGCGCCCTCCGGCGGCCTGTAGCTCGGCGGCTTGGTGGGCTCGAAGTCGGGGACGTCGCCGCCGGTCCACTTGCCGGCGTCCTCGTCCCACCAGATGAGCTTCTTCCGCTCGCTCCACGGGCGCCCCTCGGGGTCCGCGGACGCCCGGTTGTACAGCTCGCGGCGGTTCGCCGGCCAGGCCCAGCCCCACTCGAGGCCCGCGAGGGTCTGCTCCTGGTGGGGCTTGCGCCGGGCTGCCTGATTGACGCCGTCGGCCCTGACGCCGCAGTAGATCCAGCACCCGCACGTCGTCGAGCCGTCGTCCTTGAGCTCGGTGTAGGCCGAGAGCGGGGAGCCGTCGGGGCCGGCCCCGTTGATCTCGGCGAGCACGCCCTCCGCGTCAGGCTCGTCCTGGGGACCGCCGTGCGGATAGTCCCACGTGAGGCCGAGGACGGGGCGGTCGGCCTCGTCGGGCGAGTCCGCGAGGAGCGCCCGGATGCGGTTGCCCAGGTGCCAGACGAACCAGAGGTCGCTCCGGCGGTCGGCCTCGGGTTCAACGGCCTGGTCACGCCACTGGAGGAGGCGGTTGGTGTTGGTGAAGCTGCCGGCCTTCTCGGTGTGGGCGGCCGCAGGGAAGAAGAAGACCTCCGTGGCGATGTCCTCCGTGCGCAGCTCCCCGGTGGCGATCTCGGGGCCGTCCTTCCACCAGGTGGCGCTCTCGATCTGGGAGAAGTCGCGCACCACGAGCCAGTCGAGCTTCGACATCCCCATCCGCTGGAGGTGGGTGTTGGCCGAGCCCACGGCGGGGTTCTCGCCGAAGAGGAAGTAGCCCTTGCAGGTTCCCTCGAGCTGGGCGTCGACCGTGTCGTAGGTGCTGTGGCTGCCCGTGATCCGCGGCAGGTAGTCGAAGCAGAAGTCGCTCTCCGCCGTCGCGGCGTCCCCCCACCACGCCTTCAGCAGGCTGACCATGTAGGAGCGCGAGTTGCCCCAGAAGCCTGCTTTGGGCGAGTCCGCCTCGATGTAGGAGTCGAGGTCGAGGTGGTGCTCCGCGTGCGGGCTGGGGAGGTAGCCGGGGAGGAGGTCGTAGAGGGTCGGGATGTCGCTCGAGCCCTGGATGCTCGCGTGGCCGCGCAGGGCCATGATCCCGCCCCCGGGACGGCCGATGTTCCCGAGCAGCAGCTGCAGCACCGAGGCGGTGCGGATGTACTGCGTCCCCGTGGTGTGCTGGGTCCAGCCGACGGCATAGGCGAAGGCGGTGGTGCGCTCGCGGCCGGAGTTGGCGGTGATCGCCTCGGCGACCTCGCGGAAGAGGTCCTGCGGCACACCGCACACCCGCTCCACCATCTCCGGGGTGTAGCGGGAGTAGTGGCGCTTGAGGACCTGTAAGACGCAGCGCGGATCCTGCAGGGTCGTGTCGCTGCGCCACTCGCCGGTCACCGACGCGCCGCCGGACCCGTGTGACTGGGCGTGCGAGGCCGCGCCCACCGAGCTTCCGCCCTGGAAGTCCGAGTCGCGCTCGCCCGAGGACGGTGCGGCGTATCCGCCCTGGTACTGCCACGAATCGGTGTTGTAGGCGCGGTTCTCCGGGTCGAAGCCCGAGAAGAGCCCGTCGAGGTCCTCGGTGTCCTGGAAGTCCTCCGAGAGGAGGGTGGCCGCGTTGGTGTAGGCCACGACGTAGTCGTGGAAGTAGGCGTCGTGCTCGAGCACCCAGTTGATGAGCCCGCCGAGGAACGCGATGTCGCTGCCGGCCCGGAGGGGCACGAAGGTGTCCGCCATGGCGCTGGTGCGGGAGAACCGGGGGTCCACATGGATGATCTTCGCCCCGCGCTCCTTGGCCTCCATGACCCACTGGAAGCCCACCGGGTGCGCCTCGGCGAAGTTGGAGCCCTGGATGATGATGCAGTCTGCGTTCGCGAGGTCCTGGAGGTAGGTGGTCGAGCCGCCCCGGCCGAAGCTCGTGCCGAGGGCGGCTACGGTCGAGCTGTGGCAGACGCGCGCCTGGTTCTCGACCTGGACGACGCCGAGGGCAGTGAAGAGCTTCTTGATGAGGTAGTTCTCCTCATTGTCCAGCGTGGCGCCGCCGAGGCTCGCGATGCCCAGCGTGCGGCGCGTGCGGCGTCCCTGGGACTCCCACTCCCAGGTGTCCCGGCGCGTGTCGACCACCCGCTGCGCGACCATGTCCATGGCCGTCGCGAGATCCAGCCGTTCCCACTCCGTCCCGTGCGGGCGCCGGTAGAGCACGTACTTCTCGCGGGCGTCGCCCGTGGTGAGCTGGAGCGAGGCCGAGCCCTTGGGGCAGAGCCGGCCGCGGCTGATCGGCGAGTCCGGGTTCCCCTCGATCTGGATGACCTTCTCGTCCTTGACGTAGACCTTCTGGGCGCATCCCACCGCACAGAAGGGACAGACCGAGTCCACGACCCGGTCCGCCGTGTCGGTGCGCGCCCGCAGATTCTCGGTGGCACGGGATTTCGCCGCGGCATGCCGCCCCGTGGGGTCGTGCTCCAGGAACTGGCGCAGTACGGGCCACTCGAGCGGACGTGCCATGGGAAACCCCTCCCGGTCGCAGTGCCATCGCTGCGTGACCGGCATCACGCGGCGGACGGGAGCCATACTAGCCCCGCCCTCTCCATGCCCCGCCAGAGGCCAGGTCAATCAGGCGTGTTCGGCGTGGACCAGCAGCCGCTCATCCCCGTCGATGGCCGAGAGGGCGAGCTCCTTGTATCCGACGGAGTCGAAGAGCACCGTGATCCTGTCCGACTCGACCCCCATCACCAGGCCGGCGCCCCAGTCCCGGTGGCGGACGGGGTCCTGCATCGACCAGCCCTCCGGGACGTTGGCCTCGTGCTCGCGGGCCTGTTCCCTGCTCCCGTCCTCTTCGCAGCGGTCGCAGGTCCCGCACCAGGACGGGGCATCCTCGCCGAAGTAGTTCAGGAGCCAGTGGCGGCGGCAGCCGTCCGTCTCCGCGTAGCCCCGGGCCATCTCGATGCGGGAGGCGTCGACGCGCTGCCGGGACTCCTCCTCGGCGCGCGCCCGGCTGACCGCGTCCCCGGAGCCGACGCCGCCCGACGCGCGGTACCCGGACCGCCCCGCGTGCACGCTCCCGCTGTGCACGAGCAGGTTCAGGATGCGGGACTGGGCGCGCGGCGACAGGCCGGTGCGCTCCCGGAGGGTGGCCGCCCGGGCCGGACCCAGAGCCCGGACGGCCTCGAACACGCTCGCCACCTGGTCCTCGGGCACGTGGCCGCCGGCGAAGAACCGCTTGAGCCCCAGGTCTTCGGGCCGGTAGTGCAGGACTGCGAGGGCAGCCCCGCCGTCCCTGCCCGCGCGCCCGATCTCCTGGTAGTAGCTGTCCAGGGAGTCCGGGATGTCGGCGTGGACCACGAACCGGACGTCGGGCTTGTCGATCCCCATCCCGAACGCGGTCGTGGCCACGACGACGTCGAGCTGCTCCCCCGGGCTCCCCTCGAGGAACCGGGCATGGACCGATGCGCGGTCTGCGGCCCGGAGGCCGGAATGGTAGGCGGCCGCGGCCAGCCCTTTGCCGGCGAGCGCTGCGGCGAGCTCCTCGCTCTCCCTCCGGGTGGCGACGTACACGAGGCCGGGGCCGTCGAGCGAGGCGACCTGGCTGAGCACGGCGGCGCGCTTGCCGTCCTCGCTCTCGTGCCGCTGGACCCGCAGCTCGATCTCGGGCCGGTCGAAGCTCTGGACGAGGACCAGCGGGTCGGCCAGGCCGAGCCGCTCGACGATCTCGGCGCGCGTGTGGGGCGAGGCCGTGGCCGTGAGGGCGATCGCGGGCGGGCTGCCCAGGCGGCGGCGCACGTCCTGGAGCACGAGGTAGTCGGGACGGAAGTCGTGTCCCCACGCCGAGACGCAGTGGGCCTCGTCCACCACGAACAGCCTCGGCTCCAGCTCGGCGAGGCGCGAGACCGTCTCCTCGCGCGCGAGCTGCTCCGGCGCCAGGAACACGAAGCGGGCCGTGCCGGCGGCGAGGGCCTCCCACGCGGCCCGTTCAGCCGGTGCCCGCACCATCGAGTTGAGCACGACGGCGGTGCCGTCGCCGAGCGCGGCGTCGAGGGCCCGGGCCTGATCCGCCTGCAGCGCGACCAGCGGGCTGACCACCACGGTCACGCCCGGCAGCACCGCTCCGGGCACCTGGTAGATCGCCGACTTGCCGTGCCCCGTGGGCATCACGGCCAGGACGTCGCGGCCCTCCGCCGCCGCCCGGACGGCCTCGAACTGGCCCTCCCGCCACGTCTCGATGCCGAAGGCTTCGCGGGCGATGCGCCGCAGCGCGCCGGTCGTGTCTTCCATCCATCCGCCCTACCCGACGCGGGGTCAGGGGAAACGCCGGCGCCCGGCGTGAGACGATGCCGCAGGAGCGGACGCGGCCGGACGAGGGCCGCCCGCAACTGCAGCTTAGGAGGACCATGCTCGCCATCGTCATGGACGACATCGCAGGACCGCTCGCCGTGCGCGAGGTCGCAGAGCCCGAGGTGCCGGAGGGCGGGGTCGTCGTCGCGGTGGCAGCCACCGGGCTGTGCCGCAGCGACTGGCACGCGTGGGCCGGGCACGACGACGTCGCGCTCCCCCACGTCCCCGGGCACGAGTTCGCCGGTGTCATCGCCGCGGTGGGCCCGGGCGTCACGACGTGGACGGTCGGCGACCGCGTCACCGCCCCGTTCGTCGAGGGCTGCGGGACCTGCGAATGGTGTCTGTCCGGCAACGCCCAGGTCTGCCCCGACCAGGAGCAGCCGGGCTTCACGCACTGGGGGTCCTTCGCTGAGCGCGTCGTCGTGCACGCGGCGGACACCAACCTCGTCGCCATCCCCGAGGGCGTGGACTTCGAGGCGGCGGCGAGCCTCGGCTGCCGGTTCGCGACGGCGTTCCGGGCGCTCACCAGCCGGGCACACCTCGCCGCCGGCGAATGGCTGACCGTGGTGGGGGCCGGCGGCGTCGGCCTCAGCGCGGTCATGATCGCGAAGGCCCTCGGCGCCCACGTCATCGCCGTCGACCGGAACGCCGGAGCGCTCGCCGCGGCCACGGCCCTCGGCGCGGACCACGTCCTCCTCGCGGACGGCTCCGACGTCCCGGCCAGGGTGGCGGGCCCTCACCCACGGCGGGAGCCAGGTCTCCGTCGACGCCGTCGGCAGCGAGCAGACCTGCGCGGATGCCCTCCTGAGCCTGCGCCGCCGGGGCCGGCACGTGCAGATCGGCCTCCTGCCCCCGGTGGGAGGCGACCCGCGCGTGCCCATGGCGCGGGTGATCGCCTGGGAGCTCGATGTGTTCGGCAGCCACGGCATGGCCGCCGCCGACTACCCGGCGATGCTCGACCTGATCGCCTCGGGAGCGCTGCGCCCGCAGGAGCTCATCGAGCGGGTCATCGGTTTCGACGAGGCCGCCGCCCTGCTGCCCGTCTTCGACTCGGCGGACGTCGCGGGCATCACGATGATCCGTCCGGGCCGAGGCTCTTTGTAGCCACCCGCCAACGCCCGGCGCCGTGCCATCGTGGGCCGCCTACAAAACGGGGCGGGTGCCCGCTCCGTACCCTTCTGACAGAGCCAGTCACTGCCAGGAGGAACGATGAGCCATCAGAGGACCCGGGCGCCGCACCCGCAGCGGGCCGGAGAGGGCAGCCCCCGCGTCCCGCAGAAGCTGTGGGACTCCCAGTCGCTGGCCCTCGTCGCCGTGTTCGCCGCCCTCATCGCCGCCTCAGCGATCGTCCCGGGCATCCCCGTCGGGAGCTTCGGCGTGCCCATCACGCTCCAGACGCTCGCCGTCATGCTCACCGGCCTCGTGCTGGGCGGCGCCCGGGCAGCCGCCGCGGTGGCCCTCTACCTCGTGGTCGCCTTCGCGGGCCTGCCGATCTTCTCCGGCGGCCGCGCCGGCCTGCAGGTCCTCGCCGGCGGGTCCGCCGGGTACATCATCGGGTTCCTCCTCGCCGCCCTCCTTGTGGGCATCGCCGCGCAGCTGATCATCCGAAGGCTGCCGGCCAGGCGCCGGGCGGTGTGGTTCTTCCTCGCCGCCACGGTGGTCTCGGTGGTGGCGGTGCACACGTTCGGTGCGCTGGGCATGGTGGTCAACCTCAAGCTGTCCTGGCCGGCGGCGTTCGCCGCCGACCTCGTCTACTATCCCGGCGACATCCTCAAGAACGCCGTGGCGGCGGTGGCGGCGGTCGCCGTGCACCGGGCCTTCCCCGATGTCCTCGTGCGGCGCGTGAAGTGACCGCGATGTCGACCCAGCACGCAGGCCACGGCACTCACGGCGGGATCGGGCTCGCGGACGTGGGCGTCGTCGTGCCCGTCGACGATCCGCAGCCCGGCGCTCCCGCCCAGAAGGTCCTCCTCCACGGCATCGACCTGGTGCTCACCGAGCCGCGCATCGCCGTGATCGGGGCCAACGGCTCCGGCAAGTCCACCCTCCTGCGCCTGCTCAACGGACTCGTCGCGCCCAGCTCGGGGTCCGTCGCGGTGCACGGCCTGGACACCGTCCGCGAGGTCCGTGCCGTGCGCCAGCGGGTCGGGTTCGTGTTCACTGACCCGCTCTCGCAGCTCGTCATGCCCACGGGGCGGGAGGACGTCGAACTCTCGCTGCGGCGCCGTCATCCCGGGCGGGCCGAGCGCGCCCGCGCCGCCCAGGCGGTGCTGGACCGGTTCGGCCTGGGTCCGCTCGCGGACCAGAGCGTGCACGAGCTCTCCGGCGGCGAGCGCCAGCTGATGGCACTCGCCGCGGTGCTGGCGGTCGGGCCCGAGGTGCTCGTGCTCGATGAGCCCTCGACCCTGCTCGACCTGCGCAACCGCGAGCTGCTGCGGCGGACCCTGGCCTCCCTCCGCGAGCAGGTCATCCTTTCGACCCACGACCTCGATCTGGCGGCGGACGCCGACCGCGTGCTCGTGGTCGAGGACGGGGGCATCGCGTTCGACGGCGACCCGGCGGCCGCCGTTGCCTTCTACCGGCAGCTGTGCCTCGACCAACCGGCCCGGCCCGCGCGGGGGCACGCCTGATGCGCCGCCCCGCGGCCGGGCTGCTCGCCGGCTACGTCCACGGCGACTCGTGGCTGCACCGCACCCCGCTGTGGGCCAAGTTCGCCGGCGTGGTGGCGGCCGGCGCGGCGAGCTTCGTCCTGCTGGACTGGCGCGCCTCCTGCGCCGCGCTGGGCGCCGTGGTGCTCGCCTGGCTCTCGGCCGGCCTCGGCGTCCGCAGGCTCGCTGCCTCCTGGAGGCTCGTGCTGCCCCTCGCCGTCGTGCTCTTCGCGTTCCAGTGGTGGCAGCAGGGTCCGGCGGCGGCCGGCCGGATCGTGGCGAACCTCCTCCTGTGCTTCGTGGCGGCGGGCCTGCTCACCGCCACGGTGCCGCTCCAAGACCTGCTCGACGCCGTCGCCTCCCTCGCGCGGCCGTTCCGGCGCCTGGGTGCCGACCCCGAGAGGTTCGCCCTCGCGATCGCCATCATGGTGCGCAGCATCCCCGTCCTCGCCGGATCGTTCGCGGAGGTGGGCGACGCCGCCCGCGCCCGCGGCCTCGAGCGCAGCGTGCGCGCGCGGACCGTGCCGGTGGTGCTGGCCGCCGTGGCCTACGCCCGGCGCACCGGAGACGCCCTGGCGGCCCGGGGACTCGGCGACGACTGAGCCGCCGGGGATCGGCCGGGGCGACCGGGCCGGTCAGGGAGTGCGCACGGTCGCGAACAGTGCGGCGGTGCCGATGCCCCCGGCGGAGCTGATCATCGCGAGGCAGAGCGACCCGGCGGGCAGCCGCTGGGCCCGGGCGAGGAGCCGGACCACCGAGACCGCGCCCGAGGCCCCGTAGGCGTGTCCGAGGGCGAGCGCGCCGCCCTCGGTGTTGAGCACCCGGTCCAGGTCCTCCCCCGCCAGCCCGAGCCGGTCCGTGCACGCGAGGACCTGTCCCGCGAAGGCCTCGTTGAACTCGATCGCGGAGACCTCGCCGGCGGGCACGCCGTGCCGGGCCAGGAGCCGCTCGGCCGCTGCCGCCGCACCGAGCCCGAGGCGGCGCGGATCCACCCCCACGGTCTCGGCGCCGAGGAAGGCCAGGGCCGCGCAGCCCGGGCGGGGCGCAAGTCCGGAACCGGGGCCGGCCACGAGCGTGGCCGCGGCGCCGTCGGCGTCGGAGCACGAGTTGCCGGCCGTCACCGTGCCGCCCGGCACGAACGCCGCCGGGAACCGGGCGAGCAGCCGCGCGTCGAGCCGGGCGCGCGGGCCGTTGTCCGCGGTGACCCAGTCCTCGGCGCCGGGAGCGCGGACGGCGACCAGTTCGCCGTCGAACGCGCCGGATGCCGCGGCCCCCAGCGCGCGGGCGTGGCTGCGCAGCGCGAAGGCGTCCTGGCGCTCGCGGCTGACGCCGGCCTCGCGGGCCACCGTCTCCGCGGCGAACCCCATGTCGGGGTCGGTGGGCTCGGCGGCGCCCGCCACCGAGGGGGCATGCTGGGCGCGGCGGTAGAACTCGAGGGAGCCGTCCGGGCGCCGCCGCCCGCGCACCGGGGCGGTGCTGACCGACTCCGCTCCCCCGGCGAGGTACGCCGCGCCCGCACCGGCCTGCACGAGACGGCAGGCGAGCACGATCGCGTCGAGGCCCGAGCCGCACTGCCGGTCCACGGTGATGCCGGGGAGCCGCTCGGGCAGGCCGGCCGTGAGCGCGGCGAGGCGGGCCAGGTTGCCCCCGCCGCCGGCGGCGTTGCCGATCACGACGTCGGCGACGTCCTCGGCGGACCCGCCGGCCCTGTCCACGAGAGTAGACAGGACGGGGGCAAGGAGCTCGTGGACCGGCACCCCGGCGAAGAGCGTCCCGGCGCGGGCCAGCGGGGTCCGCAGGCCCTCGAGGACGAGCGGCGCCCCCTCCGGGCTAGGCCAGGCGGCGGGCACGCGGGTCCCCCTCGAGCACCCATCGCTGGAACTCGGTCCTGGAGAGCTTGCCGCGCTCGGTGACGGGCAGCTCGTCGAGCTCGACGTACTCGAGCGGCCGCTTCGCCGGCGCGAGCCGTCCTTCGAGGCCTGCGCGGAGCTGGAGCTGGCACAGGCCAGCGTGGGCGGGCACGATTCCCGCGACGATGCGCTGGCCGCGCACGTCGTCCGGGATCCCCGCGACCACGACCTCCGCGACGCCCGGGATCATGGCCAGAGCGGCCTCGACCTCGTGCGGGTACACGTTGTGGCCGCCGGTGTTGACCATGTCCTGGGTGCGGCCGAGGACATGGAGCTCGCCGTCGGCGAGGAAGCCCTGGTCGCGCACCGTGCACCAGTCGCCGAGCCGGGTGAACGCCTTCCCGTCGTCGCCCCACACGTAGCCGTCGGAGACGAGGGGGCTGCGCACGCAGATGTTGCCGGTCTGCCCGTCGGGGACGGGCGCGCCCGCGTCGTCGAGGATGGCCAGCTCGACGCCTTCGAAGGCGCGGCCGACGCCGGTCCCCACCTCGGTCCCGGCCGTGCCCGGATCGTGGCGGCTCGAGGCGACGAAGCTGAGCTCGGAGGCGCCGTAGTACTCCCAGACGACCGCCCGGGGTGCCCAGCGCCGCACCGCCTCGAGGGTGCGGCGGTCGAGCTTCTGGCCCGAGCACACCACGGCGCTCACCCCGCTCGCGTCGACGTCCCCGGCCAGGCCGCGTTCGGCGAGGACGCGGAGCATGGTCGGCACGAGCACCAGGCGCGTGATGCCGCGCAGGGTGACCTCGGCGTGCGCGTCCCCCACGTCGAACCCGGGCAGCGTGTGGAACGCCGCTCCGGCCCAGAGGCATTCGGAGAGCGTGTAGAGGTTCAGGCTCGCCGAGAGCGGGCCGGGGGCGAGGACGCGATCGGCGGGAGTGAGTCCGAACGCCGCGGCCGACGCCGCGAAGGAGCGCGCCCAGGAGGCGCGGGAGCGGCTGAAGCCCTTCGGCACGCTCGTTGTGCCCGAGGTGAGGCCCACGAGGAAGGTCGAGGCGCCGCTGCCGTCCGCGAGCTCGGCGGGCTCCAGGCGCCCCCCGGCGGGCGCACCCCAGCGGGCGGCCAGGCGCTCCTCGACGTCCCGGGCCAGCTCGTCGGGCCAGGCCGGGTCGAGGACGGCGCACTCGCGCTCTCCGGCGACCCCGGCCGCCCAGCGCACGGCGAAGTCCACGCTGTTGGGCGCCCGGAGCACCCCGGTGGGATCACCCGAGGCGGCGAGCGCCGCGGCGGCGTCGTGCAGCTGCGCCCACGAGAGCCGTTCGCGCCCGCAGACGACCGCGGGCTCATGCGGCTTCTCGGCGGCCCACCGCGCGAGCCGGTCCAGAAAGGGCATGGGGGAATTCTATCGGCGCGCCGCCGGTGTCTCCCCGGTGCGCCCGCGATCGTGACGCGACGGCTAGCGTGGGTCCATGAGCTTCAACGATGGCAGCCAGCTGGACCCGTCGCAGGTCGAGGACCGGCGCGGCGGCGGAGGGCTGGGCCGGGGGCCGCTGATCGGCGGCGGCGTGGGCGGGGCCCTCCTCGTGCTCGCGCTGACGCTCCTCGGGGTGAATCCTGGGCTCCTCGGCGACCTCACGGGCGGCTCCGGGCAGCCCGGGACCGCCACCGGCCAGGCCAGCGCCGGGGCGAGCCAGTGCCGCACCGGAGCCGACGCCGCGCAGCGGCTCGACTGCCGCATCGTCGGGACGGTCAACAGCGTCAACGCCTTCTGGGCGGGCTACCTGCCGTCGCAGGGCGTCCGCTACACCCGGCCCAAGGCGGTCGTGTTCACCGGGCAGACCTCGACCGCGTGCGGGCCCGCGACGACGGCCGTCGGCCCGTTCTACTGCTCCGGGGACGTCACCGCGTACTTCGACCCGGGCTTCTTCGACGAGCTCGTGACCCGGTTCGGATCCTCGGGAGGGCCGCTGGCCCAGGAGTACGTGGTGGCCCACGAGTTCGGCCACCACGTCCAGGACCTCGTCGGCACCCTCGGCTACGCCCAGAGGGACCCGCAGGGCCCGGAGTCCGGGAGCGTGCGCGTGGAGCTCCAGGCGGACTGCCTCGCCGGCATGTGGGCGCACTATGCGAGCACCACCGACGACCCGGCCACGGGGAAGCCGTACCTGCAGCCGATCACCCAGAAGGACGTCCAGGACGCGCTCTCTGCCGCGGCCTCCGTGGGCGACGACCGGATCCAGAAGTCCGCGACCGGGCGCGTGGATCCCGAGAGCTACACGCACGGCACGAGCCAGCAGCGCCAGACGTGGTTCATGCGCGGCTTCAGCGGCGGGGACCTCAAGCAGTGCAACACCCTCGCCGGCCGCGTCTAGCGTGCTCGCCGCGCCTGCCGCACGCACGACGGCGGCCGGTCGCCTTCCGCGGGGAAGGCAACCGGCCGCCGTCGTGCGCTCGCGGGTCCCGAGGACCCGCTGCTCTAGATGTTGAAGCCGAGGGCGCGCATCTGGTCGCGCCCGTCCTCGGTGATCCGCTCGGGACCCCATGGCGGCATCCACACCCAGTTGAGGCGCCATTCGTCGACAACGCCGTCGAGGACGTTGCCGACCTGTTCTTCGAGGATGTCCGTGAGCGGGCATGCGGCGGTCGTGAGCGTCATGCTGATCAGCAGCGCCCCGTCCTCGCCGTACTCGAGCCCATAGACGAGCCCCAGGTCCACGACGTTGACGCCGAGCTCGGGGTCGATCACGTCCTTGAGACGCTCCTCGACGTCCTCGAGCGATGTCGGTGCGGGCTGGATCTCTGTCATCACTGCCTTCCCAGTGTCGAAGTGGTGGCCGTGGCCCGTGTCAGGCCGTGGCCGTCGCGGAGCCCGCGCCGGTGAGGTAGCGGTCGTAGCCCTCGTCCTCGAGGCGGTCGGCGAGCTCCGGGCCGCCCTGCTCCGCGATGCGGCCGTCCACGAACACGTGCACGAACTGCGGCTTGATGTAGCGCAGGATCCGCGTGTAGTGGGTGATGAGCAGCGTGCCCATGTTGCCCTCGGCGTGGGCGCGGTTCACGCCCTCCGAGACGATCTTGAGGGCGTCGACGTCGAGGCCGGAGTCGGTCTCGTCGAGGATCGCGAACTTCGGCTTGAACAGCTCGAGCTGGAGGATCTCGACGCGCTTCTTCTCGCCGCCGGAGAAGCCCTCGTTGACGTTGCGCTGGGCGAAGTCCGCGTCGATGCGCAGCTGCGCCATGGCCGCCTTGACGTCCTTGGTCCAGTGGCGGATCGCGGGGGCCTCGCCGTCGATCGCGGTCTTCGCGGTGCGCAGGAAGTTCGTCATGGTGACGCCCGGGATCTCCACGGGGTACTGCATGGCGAGGAACAGGCCCGCGCGGGCGCGCTCGTCCACGCTCATCGCGAGGACGTCCTCGCCGTCGAGCGTGATCGAGCCCGAGGTGACGGTGTACCGCGGGTGGCCCGCGATCGTCGAGGCGAGGGTGGACTTGCCGGAGCCGTTGGGGCCCATGATCGCGTGGGTCTCCCCCGTCTTCACGGTGAGGGTGACACCCTTGAGGATCTCCTTGACGCCCTGCTCCGTCTCGATCGAGACGTGCAGGTCCTTGATCTCCAGTGTGGACATGTGTGTTCTCCTACTGCCCGGCGGACCGGGCTGGCCTAAAGGTCGTTGTCAGTTCTCGCCGGCTTCGAGCTCGCGCTCGACGGCTTCGGTCAGGTGGTCCTCGATGCCCTGGACGCCGATCTTCTGGATGATCTCGTTCAGGAAGCCGCGCACCACGAGCCGGCGGGCCACATCCTCGGGGATGCCGCGCGCCATGAGGTAGAACAGGTGCTCGTCGTCGAAGCGGCCGGTCGCGCTCGCGTGGCCGGCGCCCTCGATGAGGCCGGTCTCGATCTCGAGGTTCGGCACGGAGTCGGCGCGGCAGCCGTCGGTGAGGACCAGGTTCTGGTTCTTCTCGTAGCTGTCGGTGCCCTCGGCCTGCTTCTGGATCAGCACGTCGCCGACCCACACCGTGCGTGCGTCCTTGCCCTGCAGTGCGCCCTTGTACAGGACGTTGGAGACGCAGTTCGGCTGGGCGTGGTCCACGTAGGTGCGGTGCTCGAGGTGCTGGCCGGCGTCGGCGAAGTAGAGGCCGTAGAGCTCGACCTCGCCGCCGGGGGCCGCGAACCGGGCCGTCGGGGTCACGCGGACGAGCGAGCCGCCCAGGCTGACGACGATGTGCTTCAGGTGCGCGTCGCGGCCCACCTTGACCTGCTGGCTCGAGGCGTGTACCGAGGTGTCGGACCACTCCTGCAGGCTCACGACCGTGAGGTCCGCACCGTCCTCGAGCACGATCTCGACGTTCTCGGCGACGACGGCCTCACCGACGTGGTTGAGCACGACGACGGCCCGGGAGCCCTGCTCGGCGACGACCACGACGTGCTGCGCGGCCGGCGCGGAGCCCGCTCCGGTCACGGTCACGAGGACCCGGTCCGCCAGCTCGGCGCCCGCGGGCACCGTGACGACCGTGGCCTCGGTGAAGTGCGCCCACGCGTTGGCGGAGACGCGGTCCTCGGGGATGCCGGCCGAGCCGATGCGGGCGTCGTCGCGCCCCACGGTCTCGACGCGGACCTGCTCGGGCCCCTCGACGGCGACGGCCGGGGCGGCGCCGTCGAGCGCCGCGGTCTGCAGGCCGCCGAGGCGCTTGACGGGCGTGAAGCGCCACTCCTCCTCGGTGCCCCTGATCGCGGGGAAGTCCTCGAGCCGGTAGGACGTCAGGCGCCCGGCGCGCGAGCTGTCCGGGATGCCGTAGCCCCCGCCGTGCGAGTGCGCCTTCGAGGCGGCCCCGCCCAGCGGCGAGGTCTGCCCGGCGGGCTCGAGCGGGCTGAGGCTCTCGCCCTCCTCCGTGAGCCCGGGGATCGACGGGGCGCCGATGCGGGCCTTCTCTGCGGTCTTCTCTTCGGTCATCTCAGTCATCAGCCGACGGACCCTTCCATCTGCAGTTCGATCAGGCGGTTCAGCTCGAGGGCGTACTCCATGGGGAGCTCGCGGGCGATCGGCTCGATGAAGCCGCGCACGATCATCGCCATGGCCTCGTCCTCGGGCAGGCCGCGGGACATGAGGTAGAAGAGCTGTTCCTCGGACACCCGCGATACGGTCGCCTCGTGGCCGAGCACGACGTCGTCCTCGCGGATGTCGATGTACGGGTAGGTGTCGGAGCGCGAGATCGTGTCGACGAGGAGCGCGTCGCAGCGGACCGTGTTGGCGGAGTGCTTCGCGCCCTCGCGGACCTGGACGAGCCCGCGGTACGCCGCGCGGCCTCCGCCGCGGGCCACGGACTTCGACACGATCGAGGACTTGGTGTTCGGCGCGATGTGCACCATCTTGGATCCGGTGTCCTGGTGCTGGCCCTCGCCCGCGAACGCGATCGAGAGGGTCTCGCCCTTGGCGTGCTCGCCCACGAGGTAGACCGCCGGGTACTTCATCGTGACCTTGGAGCCGATGTTGCCGTCGATCCACTCCATCGTCGCGCCCTCATGGCAGATGGCGCGCTTGGTGACGAGGTTGTAGACGTTGTTCGACCAGTTCTGGATGGTCGTGTAGCGGACGCGGGCGCCCTTCTTCACGACGATCTCCACCACGGCCGAGTGCAGCGAGTCGGACGTGTAGATCGGGGCCGTGCAGCCCTCGATGTAGTGGACGTAGGAGTCCTCGTCCGCGATGATGAGCGTCCGCTCGAACTGGCCCATGTTCTCCGTGTTGATGCGGAAGTAGGCCTGCAGCGGGATCTCGACGTGGACGCCCTTGGGCACGTACACGAACGAGCCGCCGGACCACACGGCCGTGTTGAGGGAGGCGAACTTGTTGTCGCCGACCGGGATCACGGTGCCGAAGTACTCCTGGAAGAACTCCGGGTGCTCCTTGAGCGCGGTGTCCGTGTCGAGGAAGATCACGCCCTGGGCCTCGAGGTCCTCGCGGATCTGGTGGTAGACCACCTCGGACTCGTACTGGGCCGCGACGCCCGCGACCAGGCGGGAGCGCTCGGCCTCCGGGATGCCGAGCTTCTCGTAGGTGTTGCGGATGTCCTCGGGCAGGTCCTCCCACGAGGCGGCCTGCTTCTCCGTGGAGCGGACGAAGTACTTGATGTTGTCGAAGTCGATCCCCGACAGGTCCGCGCCCCACAGCGGCATGGGCTTGCGGTCGAAGTACTTCAGGCCCTTCAGGCGCGTCTCGAGCATCCACTCGGGCTCGCCCTTCTTGGCAGAGATGTCCCGGACCACGTCCTCGCCCAGGCCGCGGCGCGCGTTCGCGCCGGCGTCGTCCTTGTCGGCCCATCCGTACTCGTACGTGCCGATCCCGTGGAGCTCGGGGTTCTTCTCCAGGATCTCCGCGATCACCGTGGACCCGGCGCCGGCCTGGCCCCCGGCCGTCGCGGCGCGGTTCTCAGCTAATTGATCCGTCATCACGGCCTCTCTTGCTGGTTGGTTGCGGTCTCCGCGCCGGGCAGCCTCAGCTGGCCCCGCCCGGTAGGAATGTGGGTCGTGCACACGTGCCCGCCCTGCGCGAGGGTCGAGAGCCGGCGGACGTCCACGCCGAGCAGGCGTGAGAACGCTGCCGTCTCGCTGTCGCAGAAGACGGGGAATTCCGCGGCGAGCTGCTGCACGGGGCAGTGCCCCTGGCAGAGCTGGATGCTGCCCAGGTGGACAGGCAGCGGGGCCTTGGCCTGGACGGAGGCGGCGGACGCGACGAAGCCGTCGGCCGTGAGCGCCTCGGCGAGGGCCCGCGCCCGCGCGGCGATGTCCTCGCCGGCCGCGTCCACGAGGGGCTGGTAGCGCCTCTCCATGGCCGCGAACCGCTCATGGGCGAAGTCCTCCACGGCGCCGGGGCCACCGAGCTCACCGAGCCGCTCGAGCGCCTTGCGGGCGATCGCGAGGTAGTCGTCGCCGATCGTGGACTGGCCCCTCGAGGTCAGCACGTACCTCCGGGCGGGACGTCCCGCACCGGCGCCGGACGTCGCGACCCGCTTGACCTCCACGACGCCTGCCGCAGTGAGGGCGTCGAGATGGCGTCGGACCGCGGCGGGCGTGACGTTGAGCATCTCGCCCAGCTCGGCCGCGCTGACCGGCCCGTGCTCGAGGACCGCGCTGAGGACGCGGTCCCGGGTGCGGTCCTCAGCATCGGCCCGGGCATCGGGCTTCGGAGAGGTCACGGAATACACAAGACAATCATTGCCTAATATCCCCCCGGTCTCCAGTAAGGAGATGCTTATCACGCCCTCCGCGGAATCCGGGGCCTCCGCGGCCGGTGTGCGGCGCCCCCAGGGAACGCACTACTACCTTGCGTAGAATGGGCAGGTGCTACAGACCGGTACCCCCTGCCTCGAGATAGAAGGCCTGGTGAAGGACGTCGGCCCCCTCCCCTCTCTCGAGGGCCGCATGAAGAGGGTGCTGGCAGGAGTCGACCTCACGGCGAACGCCGGCGAGATCACCGTGATCCTCGGCGTCAACGGCGCCGGGAAGACGACCACGCTCGAGTGCGCGCAGGGCCTGCAGAGGCGCACCGCCGGCGTCGTCCGTCTCCTCGGCGAGGACCCTGAGAAGGCCGACGCCGCGCTGCGCGCCCGCGTCGGCATCATGCTCCAGGAGGGCGGCCTTCCCCCCGCCGCGCGGCCGCTGGCCCTGCTCGCGCACGTCGCCGGCATGTACGCGGACCCGCGCCCCGTCGGCGAGCTGGCCGAGCGGCTCGGGATCCACGAGTTCGCGTCCACCACGATCCGGCGGCTCTCCGGCGGCCAGAAGCAGCGGGTCGCCCTCGCCGCCGCGCTCATCGGGCGGCCCGAGGTCGTCTTCCTCGACGAGCCCAGCGCCGGCCTCGACCCCCAGTCGCGCCAGCTCGTCGTGGACCTGATCGACGAACTGCGCCGCGACGGCCTCGGCGTCATTCTCACCACCCACCTCCTGGACGACGCCGAGCGGCTCGCCGACGTGGTCCACATCCTCGACCGGGGCCGTGTGGTCACGAGCGGCACCGTCGGCGAGATCCTGGCCCGCCGCGAGGGCACCCGGTCGCGGCTCACGCTGAGGTCGCGGCCCGGCCTCGACCTCGCGGCGGCGTTCGCCGACCGCGCCGCGGAGGGCGTCACGGTCACCGAGGCCTCTGCCGGCCACTACACGGTCGACGGCGAGCTCACCCCCGCGGACCTCCTCGCCGTGGCCCAGTGGCTGCACGCGCGCGACATCATGCCGCACTCGCTCGAGCTGGGCACCGCCAACCTCCAGGACGTCTTCCTCTCGATCGCCGCCGAGTCGGCGGCCGAGGACGAGGCCGCGCGTCGCGACGGGAGGGCCGCATGAGCGGCGCCGCAGGGCTCACGCGCCGCGTCTGGCAGCAGGGACGGTACGAGACGGCCGCGATGCTGCGCAACGGCGAGCAGCTCACGCTCATGATCGTGCTCCCGCTCCTCGCGCTCATCGGGCTCACCGTCACTCCCGTCCTCGACGGGCTGGGGCCGAGCAGGATCGCGGTCGCCGCCCCCGGCGTGCTCGCCCTGTGCACCATGAGCGTCGGGTTCACCGGCCAGGGCATCGCCACCGGCTTCGACCGCCGCTACGGCGTGCTCCGCTTCCTCTCGACCACCCCACTCGGCCGCGGCGGACTCATCGCGGGCAAGGTCCTCGCGGTCCTGGTGGTCCTGGCCGTCCAGGTCGTCGTCATCGGCGGCGCCGCGCTCGCCCTCGGGTGGCGGCCGGGAGCCGTCGGGATCCTCCTCGGGCTGCCGCTGCTGGCGCTGGGTGCCGCGGCGTTCACCGCCCTGGGCCTGCTCATCGCGGGCACGGCCCGCCCCGAGGCCACCCTCGCCGTCACGAACCTCGTCTGGATCCTCCTCGGCGTCCTCGGCGGAATCGTCATGCCCGTGCAGCGGGTGCCCGCCGCCCTGGCCCCCGTGGTGGGGTTCCTGCCCTCCGGAGCGCTCGGCGATGCCGTTCGCTCGGCCTTCCTCGAAGGCTCCCTGAATGTCCCTGCCGCCGCCGTGCTCCTGACGTGGACCGTGCTCGCCGGCGCCGCCGCCACCCGCTGGTTCCGATGGAGCTGAAACCCATGACAGACACCACCCTGACCCGCCTCACCTCCTGGCTCCCCCGGAAGGTGGACGGCCGCATCCGTGCCATGGCGATCGCCTCCCTGGTCGGGCAGATCGTGCTGATCCTCACCGGCGGCGCGGTGCGCCTGACCTCGTCCGGGCTCGGCTGCCCCACGTGGCCCCGCTGCACCGCGCAGTCGATCACCACCACACCGGAGATGGGGGTGCACGGGATCATCGAGTTCGGCAACCGGCTCCTGACCTTCGCGCTCACCGCCGTCGCGGTGGTGATGCTGGTGATGCTCTGGAACCTGCGCAAGGAGCGCAAGGACCTGTTCTGGCTTGCCGTCGGGCTGCTCGCGAGCGTTCCCGCGCAGGCGGTCATCGGCGGGATCACGGTGCTGACGCACCTGAACCCCTGGATCGTCGGCCTCCACTTCCTCGTCTCGATGGCCCTCGTCGTGCTGTCGATGCTCCTCGTCAACCGGGCCTACGGGCGCGCGGGGCGCTTCATGGACCGGGTGCACCCGGCCCTGCCGGGCTCCATGGCGCCCGCCACGCTCGCCACGGCGCTGGCCACAGCCGCGGCGGTGGTCCTGGGGGTCACCGTGACGGGCGCGGGTCCGCACGCCGGGGACGCCAACGCGCCGCGCAACGGGCTGGACTGGGACCTGTTCTCGCACATCCACGCGGTTCCGGCGTACCTGGTCCTCTTCGGCGCCCTCTTCGCCGTCGTCGCGACCCTGTCCCGCCGGATCCGCGGGTCCTTCCGCAACGGAGTGCTCACCCTCCTCGGCCTGACGGTCCTGCAGGCGGCCCTCGGGATCACCCAGTACTACACCGGCATCCCCGCCCTCCTCGTTGCGGCGCACATGCTCGTCTCGGCGCTCCTCATGGCGGCGGCGGTCAACGCGGCCGACATCGCCCGGTACAGCCCCAAGGCGTAGTACCCCACCAAGGCGTAGTCCGCTCCCGCGCCAGACGCGAAGGAGGCCCGCAGCATCCGTGCTGCGGGCCTCCTTCGCGTCTGGCGGCTGTGCTCGCCCCGCTCAGCCCAGGAGCGGGCCTCCCACGAAGGGGTCGACGGCGAGCGCGAGGAAGAGCAGCGTCAGGTAGCTGATGGACCCGTGGAAGACCTTCATGGCCTTCTTGTCCTGGATCTCCTCGCGCTGGGCGCGGGCGTAGAGCGCGTGCGACTCGTACAGGAACCATGCCCCCGAGGCGAGCGCGGTGAGCGTGTACACCCAGCCGGCGTGGCCGAGCGGGACGAGCAGGAGCGAGGCCATCACCATGGCCCAGGCGTACAGGACCACCTGCACGGCCACGATCTTCGCCCCGGCGACCGCGCCGAGCATCGGCACCTGCGCATTGCGGTAGTCCTCGCCGTACCGCATGGACAGCGGCCAGTAGTGCGGCGGGGTCCACAGGAAGATCACGAGGAAGAGGATGACGGCGGGCCACTCGATGGTGTTGGTCACCGCCGACCAGGCGATGAGCACGGGGAAGCAGCCGGCGGCACCGCCCCAGACGATGTTCTGGGCGGTCCTGCGCTTGAGGACGAGGGTGTAGACCACCACGTAGAAGAAGATGGCACCGGCGCCGAGCACCGCCGAGAGCGGGTTGGCGCCGAACCACAGGATGGCGAGCGATGCGATGCCCAGGACCCAGGAGAAGACGAGCGCCTCCCGCGGCGTCACCTCTCCCGTCACGAGCGGGCGGTTCTCAGTGCGCCGCATGAGCCGGTCGATGTCCCGGTCGATGTAGCAGTTGAAGGCTCCGGCGCTGCCCGCCGCGAACGCCCCGCCCACGAGGGTGGCGAGGATGAGCCCGATCGACGGGAAGCCGCGCTCGGCGTAGATCATGGTCGGCAGCGTGCTCACGAGCAGCAGCTCGATGACCCGGGGCTTGGTGAGGGCGACGTACGCCTTGATCTTGCGTCGCAGGCCGAGCTTCGCTGGCCTGGACGGTGCTGTGGCGGGGGCGTCTGCTGTGCTCACGGATGCGCGACTCTTCTACTCGGGATCGTCGGTCCCCGCAAGGGGTGCTCGGGGACCGCCTCCATGATACCCGCCGCCCGTGCGCCACCCGGTTCGCCGGGACCACCGGCGGCGCCGCCCGGACATCCGCCCCCGGCGTGTTCACAGAGCGGAATATCAGTGGCAATTTCCTGAAACACCTCACCCCCGGCCGCGCGCCGTGGCTAGTATGAGGTTGGATGACCTGCTGCTGGGACGCGCCCCCGGGACGAACGGCCAGCCAGACCGGTGGCCGGAGATGTGTGGGGAAAGGCGCATGAGGGCAGTGGGCAGACACCGACAAACGTTTCGATGGTGAACGGCTGGCAGGATGCATTGCAGGGCCCACCATTCGCGTGCCCCGTAGGCTGCCTGCCGCCAGCAATGGAGAGGGGCCGTGTACGTGCCTGCTGTGGATGTGCAAGAACTGACCTGGACCGACCTGGATCGCAAGGCCGTCGACACGATCCGCGTGCTCGCGGCGGACGCGGTGCAGAAGGTGGGCAACGGACACCCGGGCACCGCGATGAGCCTGGCCCCGGCCGCGTACCTGCTGTTCCAGAAGCTCATGCGCCACGACCCGGCGGACCCGACGTGGATCGGCCGTGACCGGTTCATCCTCTCCCCCGGCCACTCGTCCCTGACCCTGTACATCCAGCTGTTCCTGTCCGGCTACGGGCTCGAGCTGGAGGACCTCGAGTCCCTGCGCACCTGGGGGTCCCTGACCCCGGGCCACCCGGAGTACGGGCACACCAAGGGCGTGGAGATCACTACCGGCCCGCTCGGGCAGGGCCTGGCCTCCTCGGTCGGGTTCGCCTACTCCGGCCGCCGCGAGCGGGGCCTCTACGACCCCCAGGCCGCCACCGGCGAGTCCCCGTTCGACCACACGGTGTGGGTCATCGCCTCCGACGGCGACCTGCAGGAGGGCGTGACCGCCGAGGCCTCCTCCCTCGCCGGCCACCAGGAGCTGGGCAACCTCGTGGTGATCTACGACGAGAACCACATCTCGATCGAGGACGACACCGACGTCGCCTTCACCGAGGACGTCCTGAAGCGCTACGAGGCCTACGGCTGGCACACCCAGCGCGTCGACTGGACCGCCACGGGCGAATACAAGGAGGACGTCCCCGCCCTCTACGACGCCCTCCTGGCCGCCAAGGCCGAGACCGGCCGGCCCTCGATCATCTCCCTGCGCACGGTCATCGGCTGGCCCGCCCCGACCAAGCAGAACACCGGCAAGATCCACGGCTCGGCCCTGGGCGCCGAGGAGGTCGCGGCCCTGAAGGAGATCCTGGGCTTCGACCCCGCCAAGTCCTTCGACATCGACCCCGAGGTCCTCGAGCACACGCGCAAGGCCGTCGAGCGCGGCGAGGAGGCCAAGGCCGCCTGGCAGGAGTCCTTCGACGCGTGGAAGGCCGCCAACCCCGACGCGGCGAAGCTGCACGAGCGCATCGAGGCCCGCCGCCTCCCCGAGGGCTGGGCCGAGTCCTTGCCCGAGTTCCCCGCCGGGAAGGACGTCTCCACCCGCGCCGCCTCGGGCAAGGTCCTCAACGCGATCGGCCCGGTCCTGCCCGAGCTCTGGGGCGGGTCCGCGGACCTCGCGGAGTCGAACAACACCACGATCGAGGGCTCGCCCTCGTTCATCCCGGCCTCGCGCTCGACCCACGCGTGGGAGGGCAACCCCTACGGCCGCGTGCTCCACTTCGGCATCCGCGAGCACGCCGCCGCCGCGATCGTCAACGGCATCACCCTCGGCGGGAAGACCCGCGCGTTCTCCGGAACGTTCCTGATCTTCTCCGACTACCAGCGCCCGGCCATCCGCCTCTCCGCGCTCATGGGCATCCCGTCCACGTACGTGTGGACGCACGACTCGATCGGCCTGGGCGAGGACGGCCCCACCCATCAGCCCGTCGAGCAGCTCGCCTCCCTGCGCGCGATCCCCGGCCTGCACGTGGTCCGCCCCGCCGACGCCAACGAGACCGCCCAGGCGTGGAAGGCCATCCTGGAGAACACCTCCCACCCGGCAGGGATCGTCCTGACCCGGCAGAACCTCCCCACCTGGGAGCGCGGCGAGGGCGGCTTCGCCTCCGCCTCCAACGTCTCCAAGGGCGGCTACGTCCTGGCCGAGGCGCAGCGGGACGGCGCCGACGTCGCCCCGGACGTCATCCTCATCGCCACCGGCTCCGAGGTCCAGCTCGCGGTCGCCGCCCGCGAGGCGCTGGCCGGCGAGGGCGTCGCGGCCCGCGTGGTCTCCATGCCGTGCGTCGAGTGGTTCGACGCCCAGGACGAGGAGTACCGCGAGTCGGTCCTGCCCGCGGCCGTCAGGGCCCGCGTCTCGGTCGAGGCCGGCCTGGCGCTGACCTGGCACCTTTTCGTCGGCGACGCCGGCCGCTCGGTCAGCCTCGAGCACTACGGCGCCTCCGCCGACTACAAGACCCTCTTCACCGAGTTCGGCATCACCGCCGAGGCGGTCGCCGCCGCCGCCAAGGACTCCATCGCCGCCGCCGCGGCCTGACCCCACGAGGAGCACCTCCCATGACTACCCCCACCCAGGCCCTCTCCGACGCGGGCGTGTCCATCTGGCTCGACGACCTCTCCCGCCAGCGCCTCGAGGACGGCTCCCTGGCCGCGCTCATCTCCGAGAAGAACGTCGTCGGCGTGACCACCAACCCGACCATCTTCCAGGCCGCGATCACCAAGGGCCACGGCTATGACGGCCAGCTGCGCGAGCTCGTCGCCGAGGGCGCCGACGCCGAGAAGACCGTCTTCGAGATCACCACCGCGGACGTCGCCGACGCCTGCCAGCTCTTCGCCCCCGTCGCCGAGGCGACCCGCGGCGTGGACGGCCGGGTCTCCATCGAGGTCGACCCCCGCCTCGCCTGGGACACCGCCGGCACGATCGCGGAGGCCAAGCGCCTGCACGCCAAGGTCGCGCAGCCGAACGTGCACATCAAGATCCCCGCGACGCTCGAGGGACTCGAGGCGATCTCCGCGACCCTCGCCGAGGGCATCAGCGTCAACGTGACCCTGATCTTCTCCCTCACCCGCTACCGCGCGGTGATCAACGCGTTCATGACCGGCCTCGAGAAGGCCAAGGCCGCGGGCCACGACCTGTCGAAGATCCACTCCGTCGCCTCGTTCTTCGTCTCCCGCGTGGACACCGAGATCGACAAGCGCCTCGAGAAGATCGGCACCGAGCAGGCTGCGGCCCTCAAGGGCAAGGCCGGCCTGGCCAACGCCCGCCTCGCCTACCAGATCTACGAGGAGGAGTTCACCACCGAGCGGTGGAAGCTCCTCGCCGACGCCGGGGCCCTGCCCCAGCGCCCGCTGTGGGCCTCGACCGGGGTCAAGGACCCCTCGCTCCCCGACACCCTCTACGTCACGGGCCTCGTCGCCCCCGGCGTGGTGAACACGATGCCGGAGAAGACCCTCGAGGCAACCTTCGACCACGCCGAGGTCACCGGCGACACGGTGACCGGCACCTACGCCGAGGCCAACGCCCACCTCGATGCCCTGGCCGAGCTCGGCATCGACTACAACGACGTCGTCGCCGTCCTCGAATCCGAGGGCCTGGACAAGTTCGTCGCCTCCTGGAAGGACCTCCTCGCCGACGTCGAGCGCACCCTCTCCGAGACCGCGCACGGGGCCCGCGCATGAGCGCCCTGACCTTCGCGGCGACCGGCGCCGCCCAAGCGGCCGTCGACGCGCACGTGAAGCAGCTCGTGGCCGACTCGGTGGCCAGCCGCATCTTCGCCAAGGACGCCACCCTGTGGGGGCCGGACGCGGAGGAGGAGTCGGCCAAGCGCCTGGGGTGGACGGAGGCGGCCACCGTCTCCCAGCCTCTCATCGCGGAGATCACCGCGCTGCGCGACGCGTTCCGCTCCGAGGGTGTGGACCGCATCGTCCTGTGCGGCATGGGCGGGTCCTCCCTGGCCCCCGAGGTGATCGCCGGCACCGCCGGGGTTCCCCTCGTGGTGCTCGACTCGACCGACCCCGAGCAGGTCGCCGCGGCCCTCGGCGAGCGTCTGGCGAACACGGCCATCGTCGTCTCCTCCAAGTCGGGCTCCACGGTCGAGACCGACTCGCAGCGACGGGCCTTCGAGGCGGCCTTCACCGAGGCCGGCATCGACGCGGCGTCGCGGATCGTCGTCGTGACTGATCCCGGATCCCCGCTCGAGAGCGCCTCCCGCGAGGCCGGGTACCGGGCCGTGTTCAAGGCCGACCCGACCGTCGGCGGCCGCTACTCGGCGCTGACCGCCTTCGGGCTCGTGCCGGCGGGGCTGGCCGGCGTCGACCTCCAGGCGCTCCTCGACGAGGCCGAGGAGGCCGCGGAGCTCCTGCGGGACGACTCCGAGGACAACATCGGCCTGCAGCTGGGCGCGGCGCTCGGGGGCACGTCCCCGCTGCGGGACAAGATCGTCATCGTCGAGGACGGCTCCGGCATCGCCGGCTTCGCGGACTGGGCCGAGCAGCTCATCGCCGAGTCGACCGGCAAGATCGGCCGCGGGGTGCTCCCCGTCGTCGCCGGCGCCGGCGCCCCCGAGGTCACCTCGGGAGCGGAGGACGTGCTCGTGGTGCGGCTCGTCTCCGCGGACGGCGAGCCCTCCCTCGGCGCCAACGAGGCGGCGGTCGGCGGCTCGCTCGCGACGCAGATGCTCGTGTGGGAGTTCGCGACGGCCGTGGCCGGGCGCCTGCTCGGCATCAATCCGTTCGACCAGCCCGATGTGGAGGCCGCCAAGGCGGCGGCACGCGGCCTGCTAGATGCCCAGCCGGAGCCCACCCCGGCGCTCTTCACCGAGGGTGCCATCGAGGTGCGGGGCGGCGACTGGCTCGAGGGCTCCTCGACGGTCGAGGAGGCCCTCAAGGCGCTCCTGGGCCAGCTCGGCCCACGGGGCTACCTGAGCCTGCAGGCCTACCTTGACCGGCTTGCGTACCCGAAGCTCGAGGCCGTCCGCGATGAGCTCGCCGCGGCCACGGGACGCCCGACGACGTTCGGCTGGGGCCCGCGCTTCCTGCACTCCACGGGGCAGTTCCACAAGGGGGGCCCCGCCGTCGGCGTCTTCCTCCAGGTCACGGCGGACGCCGCGCAGGATGTCGACGTCCCCGAGCGCCCGTTCACCTTCGGGCGGCTCATCGCCGCGCAGGCCGCCGGCGACGCCCAGGTGCTGCGCGAGCACGGGCGCCCCGTGCTGCAGCTCCACCTCACCGACCGCGCGGCAGGCGTCGCGCAGCTGACCGGTCTCATCTCGGCGCTGGCGCGCTGACGCCCACGAGCGGCCGGCCCGGACCGCTCCGGGCCGGCCGCTCGTGTCCGCTGCGCGGACCGCATCCGATGGACTAGAAAGGCATCATGCCAGAGAACGACAACGGCGCGAACGGGACCAAGCGGCGCTCGAACCCGCTGCGCGACCCGCGGGACCGGCGCCTGAACCGTATTGCGGGACCCTCGTCCCTCGTGCTCTTCGGGGTGACCGGCGACCTCGCGCGCAAGAAGCTCATGCCCGCCGTGTACGACCTCGCCAACCGGGGCCTCCTGCCGCCGAGCTTCGCCCTGGTGGGCTTCGCCCGCCGCGAATGGGAGCACGAGGACTTCGCGGAGGAGGTCAAGGCCTCCGTCAAGCAGTACGCCCGCACGCCCTTCGACGAGACCGTCTGGGCCCAGCTCAACGAGGGCGTCCGTTTCGTCCAGGGTTCCTTCGACGACGACGAGGCCTTCGAGAACCTCAAGGCCACCCTCGAGGAACTCGACGCGAAGCGCGGCACGCGCGGCAACCACGCGTTCTACCTCTCGATCCCGCCCAAGGCGTTCGAGCAGGTGTGCCGGCAGCTCTCCGCCCACGGCCTCGCCCAGCCCGAGCAGGGCAAGTGGCGCAGGGTCGTCATCGAGAAGCCGTTCGGCCATGACCTCGCCTCGGCCCGCGCCCTGAACGACATCGTGGAGTCCGTCTTCCCGCCCGATGCCGTCTTCCGCATCGACCACTACCTCGGCAAGGAGACGGTCCAGAACATCCTTGCGCTGCGGTTCGCGAACATGCTGTTCGAGCCGATCTGGAACGCCAACTACGTGGACCACGTGCAGATCACCATGGCGGAGGACATCGGCACCGGCGGCCGCGCAGGGTACTACGACGGGGTCGGGGCGGCGCGCGACGTCATCCAGAACCACCTCCTCCAGCTCCTCGCCCTGACGGCCATGGAGGAGCCGATCTCCTTCAACGCCGACGACCTGCGGGCCGAGAAGGAGAAGGTCCTGGCCGCAGTGCGGCTGCCCGAGGACCTCTCGACCCATTCGGCCCGCGGCCAGTACCTCGGCGGGTGGCAGGGCGGCGAGCTCGTCAAGGGGTACCTCGAGGAGGACGGCATCCCGGCCGACTCGACGACGGAGACCTATGCCGCGATCCGCGTGGACATCAATACCCGCCGCTGGGCGGGCGTCCCGTTCTACCTGCGGGCGGGCAAGCGCCTCGGCCGCCGCGTGACGGAGATCGCCGTGGTGTTCAAGCGCGCCCCCAACCTGCTGTTCCAGGACCAGGAGGAGGCCGAATTCGGCCAGAACGCCGTGGTCATCCGCGTCCAGCCCGATGAGGGCGCCACGATCCGGTTCGGCTCCAAGGTCCCGGGGACGCAGATGGAGGTCCGCGACGTGAGCATGGACTTCGGCTACGGGCACTCCTTCACCGAGTCCTCTCCCGAGGCGTACGAGCGCCTGATCCTCGATGTGCTCCTCGGCGAGCCTCCGCTCTTCCCCCGGCACGAGGAAGTGGAGCTGTCCTGGAAGATCCTCGACCCGTACGAGGAGCACTGGGCCAGCACGGGCGAGCAGCCCGAACCGTACGAGCCGGGCAGCTGGGGCCCCCGCAGCGCCGACGAGCTCCTCGCCCGCGACGGACGCACCTGGAGGCGACCATGATCATCGACCTGCCGAACACCACGACCTCGCGGATCTCCAAGGAGATCACGAACCTGCGCCACCGGGGCGGCGTCGTCGCCCTCGGGCGGGTCCTCACCCTCGTGGTCATCACCAAGCACGGGTTCGAGGAGGAGGCGATCGAGGCCGCCAACCAGGCCAGCCGCGAGCATCCCTGCCGCATCATCGTGCTCGTCGACTCGGGCCGCGACGCGGCGGACCGCATCGACGGCCAGATCCGGGTCGGCGGCGACGCCGGCGCCTCGGAGGTGATCGTGCTGCGCGGCTACGGCCGGCTGGCCGAGGAGAGCGAGTCGCTCGTCGCGGCGCTGCTCCTCCCGGACGCGCCGATCGTGGCCTGGTGGCCCCACGGCGCCCCGGACAACGCGAGCGCCACCTCGATCGGCTGCATCGCGCACCGGCGCATCACGGACTCGGGCAACGAGCCCGACCCCACCGCGGCGCTCTTCCACCTGCGCGAGACGTACCGCCCCGGCGACACCGACCTCGCGTGGACGCGGCTGACGAACTGGCGCATCCAGCTCGCGGCGGCCCTGGACCAGGTCGATCCCGAGCCGGTCTCCGCCGTCACAGTCGAAGGTGCCTCGGACTCCCCCAGCACCGTGCTGCTCGCGGCGTGGCTCGGGCTCACGCTCGACGCTCCGGTGACGATCGTGGCCGATCCTGCGGGCACGGGGATCCGGCGCGTCCGCCTCCAGCGGTCCACGGGAGACATCCAGCTGCACCGCCCCGGGTTCACGGTGGCCGAGCTGACCCAGCCGGACCAGCCCGCGCAGCGGATTGCCCTGCCGCGGCGGAGTCTGCAAGACTGCCTCACCGAAGAGCTGCGCAGGCTCGACCCGGATGAGGTCTTCGGCGAAGTCCTCACCGCCGGGCTGCCGCGCACGAACCTGAGGAGTGTGCAGCCGAGTGAGCGCTGATCCCCGTGTGAGCATCCATCCCGACTCGTCCGTGCTGCTCGCCGCGATCGCGGCCCGCCTCATCACGAAGCTCGTGGACACCCAGGACCGGTACGGGGAGGCGACGATCGTGCTCACCGGGGGGACGATGGGCATCGGCACCCTCCGCGCCGTCGCGGACTCGCCCGCGTGCCGTGCCGTGGACTGGTCGAAGGTCAACGTGTGGTGGGGCGACGAGCGCTTCGTCGAGGCCGACTCCTCCGACCGCAACACGGTCCAGGCCGAGGAGGCGCTGCTGGGGCGGCTGCCGCTCGACCCGGCGCGGGTGCACCGCCCCGGTGCGGCGGGAGACTTCGCGACGGCCGACGACGCGGCGGCGGACTACGCGCGCAGGCTGGCCGAGGCCGCGTCCGCCGAGCACGAGTCCGAGCTGCCCGGCGGCGTGCGCGGCGTGCCGCGGTTCGACGTGCTGCTCCTCGGGGTTGGGCCCGACGCGCACGTCGCGTCCCTGTTCCCCGAGATGGCGGGAATCCGGGAGACCGAGCGCACCGTGGTCGGCGTCGAGAACGCGCCCAAGCCGCCTCCAGCCCGCATCTCGCTGACGCTGCCGGCGATCAAGTCCGCGGACGAGGTGTGGATGCTCGTGGCGGGCGAGGACAAGGCGGGCGCCGTCGGTCTCGCCCTGGCCGGGGCCGGCGCCGTGCACGTGCCGGCCGCGGGAGCGAGGGGCCGCACCCGCACGCTCTGGCTCATCGACGCCGCCGCCGCCGCGAAGGTGCCCCAGGAGCTGGTCCGCAAGGAGCCCGCGTCGGCCTGACGCCGACGCGGCAGCGCAGAGAAGGAGGCCGGGACCAGCAGATGCTGGTCCCGGCCTCCTTCTCTGCTGAGGTCGAAAGCGCGCTGCGGCGGTCAGGAACCGCCGGCGTTCGAGAAGCGCATGATGAGCCCGAGCGCGATGATGACAACGCCCCAGGTGACGCCCAGGATGATGGTGAAGCGGTTGAGGTTCCTCTCCGCGACGCCGGAGGACGCCAGACCGGAGGACATTCCGCCGCCGAACATGTCCGACAGGCCGCCGCCGCGGCCCTTGTGCATGAGGATCAGCATGGTGAGCAGAAGGCTCGTGATGCCCAGGATGATCTGGAGGATGATCTGGAGTACTTGCACAGGTTTGCCTCGTGGCCTTCCGTCAGCTGTCGTGCGTGGTCGCGGCGCGGCTGGCGCTGCTAGGCGCCGGCGTGGCTCTCGAACCTGACAATGCTAGCAAATTCGGCGACGTCGAGGCTCGCACCGCCCACGAGCACGCCGTCGACGTCCTGCTCGGCGAGGATCGCCGCGGCGTTGGCCGCCTTGACCGAGCCGCCGTAGAGGAGGCGCGTCGCGCGGGCGGACTCCTCGCCGAAGAGCGCGGCGAGCTCGGCGCGCAGCGCGGCACACATCTCCTGCGCGTCGCCGGGGCCGGCGACCTCGCCGGTGCCGATGGCCCACACGGGCTCGTAGGCCACGACGAGCTGGGCGGCCTGGTCGGCGGTGAGGCCCTCGACGTCTGCCCTGAGCTGGGCCAGGGTGTGCTCGACGTGGGTCCCCGCCTGCCGGACCTCGAGCCCCTCGCCGACGCAGAGGATCGGTACGAGCCCGTGCTTGTAGGCGGCCTTCACCTTCGCGTTGAGGGTCTCGTCCGTCTCGCCGTGGACGGTGCGCCGCTCGGAGTGGCCCACGAGGACGTAGCGGCAGCCGAGCTTGGCCAGGAAGGCGCCGCTGATGTCGCCGGTGTAGGCGCCGGAGTCGAACTGGGAGAGGTCCTGGCCGCCGTAGGCGATGGCGAGGTCGTCGCCGGCCACGAGGGTCTGGACGCCGCGGAGGTCGGTGAAGGGCGGGAACACCGCGACCTCGACGCGCGCGTAGTCGTGCTTGGCGTCGTCGAGGGTCCAGGCGAGCTTCTGGAGCAGGGTGATGGCCTGGACGTGGTCCATGTTCATCTTCCAGTTGCCGGCGATGAGGGGGGTGCGCTCGAAGGCGCCGTTCGCGGAGGTGGTCACGGTGGGTGGCTCCTGACGAGGTGGTGTGGTGGGCACAGGGAGGCCCCGCCGCCTGTGGGGGCGGCGGGGCCGGGGGCTCAGGCTCCGAGGGCCGTGAGGCCGGGGAGCTCCTTGCCTTCGAGGTACTCGAGGCTTGCGCCGCCGCCGGTCGAGATGTGGCCGAACTGGGCGTCGTCGAAGCCGAGGGTGCGGACCGCTGCCGCGGAGTCTCCGCCGCCGACGACGGTCAGGGCGCCCGCGGCGGTCGCGTCGACGAGGCCCTGGGCGACGGCCTTCGTGCCCGCCGCGAAGGCCGGGAACTCGAAGACGCCCATCGGGCCGTTCCAGAACACCGTCTTCGCTCCGGCGATCTCCTTCGCGAAGGCCGCGGCGGTGTCGGGCCCGATGTCGAGGCCGATGCCGGCCCCGCCGAAGGACGTGTCCTCGATGGCGTCGGCCGCGGCCACCTCGTGGTCGGCATCGGCGGCGAACTTCGAGGCGACCACCACGTCGGTCGGGAGCACGAACTCCGTCCCGGCGGCGGTGGCGCGGTCGAGGTAGTCCTGCACCGTGGCGATCTGGTCCTGCTCGAGCAGGCTCGCACCGACCTTGTGCCCCTGGGCCGCGAGGAAGGTGAAGAGCATGCCGCCGCCGACCAGGAGCTTGTCCGCCTTGCCGATGAGGTTGGCGATGACGGCGAGCTTGTCGGAGACCTTGGAACCGCCCAGGACCACGACGTAGGGACGCTCGGCGCCGTCGGTGAGGCGCCGGAGCACCTCGACCTCGGTCCGGACGAGCTCGCCGAGGTAGGCCGGCAGGACGCCCGCGATGTCGTACACGGAGGCGTGCTTGCGGTGCACGGCGCCGAACGCGTCGTCCACGTAGGCGCCGCGCTCCCCCGTGAGGGAGGCGAGCTCGCGGGCAAAGGCGGCGCGCTCGGCGTCGTCCTTGCTCGTCTCGCGGGGGTCGAACCGGACGTTCTCGAGGACGAGCACCTGTCCGTCCTCGAGCGAGGCGGCGAGCGCCTTGGCGCGCTCCCCCACGGTGTCCTCGGCGCGCAGCACGGTCACGCCGGCGGCCGCGGCGAGCTCGGCCAGGCGGTCGGCGGCTGGCTTGATCGTGTACTTCGGGTCCGGGGCACCCTTGGGGCGGCCCAGGTGGGCCATCACCAGGACGCGGGCGCCGGCTTCGGCGAGCTTCTGGATCACGGGCAGGGAGGCGCGGACGCGTCCGTCGTCGGTCACGGTGGAACCGTCGAGCGGCACGTTCAGATCCGAACGGACCAGAACGTGCCGCCCACGGACACCATCGGCGAGCAGGTCGTCGAGAGTGCGTGCAGTCATGGACTCAGGCTATCCGAGTTCTGCGTGCGTTACGGCGCCGGTCAGAGCTTGGACGCGACGAGCTCGGTCAGGTCGACGAGGCGGTTCGAGTAGCCCCACTCGTTGTCGTACCAGGAGACGACCTTGACCTGGTTGCCGATGACCTTGGTGAGGCCGGAGTCGAAGATCGACGACGCCGGGTCCCCGACGATGTCGGAGGAGACGATCGGGTCCTCGGTGTAGGTGAGGAAGCCGGCGAGCGGGCCGGACTCGGACGCGGCCTTGACGGCTGCGTTGACCTCGTCCTTGGTGACCTCGCGGGAGACCGTGACGGTCAGGTCGGTGGCGGAGCCGGTGGGGACGGGCACGCGGATCGCGTAGCCGTCGAGCTTGCCCTTGAGCTCCGGCAGGACCAGGCCGATGGCCTTGGCGGCACCGGTGGACGTGGGGACCATGTTGACGGCGGCGGCGCGGGCACGGCGGAGGTCGCGGTGCGGGCCGTCCTGGAGGTTCTGGTCGGCCGTGTACGCGTGGACCGTGGTCATGAGGCCCCGCTCGATCCCGAACGCGTCGTTGATCGCCTTGGCCAGCGGGCCGAGGCAGTTGGTGGTGCAGGAGGCGTTGGAGATGATGTTGTGGTTGGCCGGGTCGTAGAGGCCGTCGTTCACGCCCATGACGATCGTGACGTCCTCGTCCGTGGCCGGGGCGGAGATGATGACCTTCTTGGCGCCCGCGGCGATGTGCTTCTTGGCACCCTCCGCCTTCGTGAAGAAGCCGGTGGACTCGATGACGATGTCCACGCCGAGCTCGCCCCACGGGAGGTTGGCCGGGTCGCGCTCCGCCAGGACCTTGATCTCCTTGCCGCCGACGACGATGATCCCCTCGCGGACCTCGACCGACTCGGCCAGGCGGCCGGTGATCGAGTCGTACTTGAGCAGGTGGGCGAGCGTCTCGGGGTTCGTCAGGTCGTTGACGGCCACGATCTCGAGGTCTGCGCCCTGGGAGAGAGCTGCGCGGAAGAAGTTGCGCCCGATGCGGCCGAAGCCGTTGATGCCAATTCGAGTGGTCACTCTGGTCGATCTCCTTGATGCTCAGTCGAGCATCCGCGAGGACTGCTCGAACTGTTAGACGGTCCCGCACGCCGTTGGGCAGAGATTTTGCACAGGGAAAGGCCGACAGCCCAAGTCTCCATTGTCATGGCTGAAAGGCCGCACGGGCCTTTCCGTCCCCCATCCTACGGCGAAAGGGCCCGTCCGGGAACAGACGGACCCTTTCGCACCGAAAGTCACAAAATGTGACGCAGGTCTCCGATCAGGAGAAGGTGACGAGGCCCTTGGCGCCGGAGCGGGCGGCCTCGAAGCGGCGGGCCACGTCGGCCCAGTTGACGATGTTCCAGAAGGCCTTGACGTAGTCAGCCTTGACGTTCTGGTAGTCGAGGTAGAAGGCGTGCTCCCACATGTCCAGCTGGAGGAGCGGGGTGGTCGCGACCGGCACGCCGTTCTGCTGGTCGTACATCTGCTCGATGACCAGGTTCCCGCCGATGGGCTCGTACGCGAGGAGGGCCCAGCCCGAGCCCTGGATCGTGGTGGCCGCCGCCGTGAAGTGGCTGCGGAAGGCGTCGAACGAGCCGAAGAACTCGTCGACCGCGGAGGCCAGCTCGCCCTCGGGCTTGTCGCCGCCGTCCGGGGAGAGGTTGTTCCAGAAGATCGAGTGGTTGAGGTGGCCGCCGAGGTTGAACTGGAGGTCCTTCGAGAGCTTGGCCGCGGCCGCGCCGTCGCCGTTGGACCGCGCCTCGGCCATCTTCTCGAGGGCCGTGTTGGCGCCGGCGACGTACGCAGCGTGGTGCTTGTCGTGGTGGAGCTCCATGATCCGGGCCGAGATGTGCGGCTCGAGGGCGGCGTAGTCGTACGGGAGCTCGGGCAGTACGTAGGTCACAACATCCTCCATCGGTTGGCTCCCCGCACGCGCTGGTCGCGGCGCGCGGGCTGGTGACGGCTCCATCCTAAGCAGATGCGCCGGATGGGATACCGATCATTGCGGTACCCGCGTCCAGGGCCGGTCAACCGTCGAGCATCTCCGGGGTCACATTGGCCTCTGTTCCGGGGACCCCCTCCTCGGCGGCCTTCTTGTCGGCCATGGCCAGCAGGCGCCGGATCCGTCCCGCGATCGCGTCCTTGGTCATGGGCGGGTCGGCGAGCCGGCCCAGCTCGTCGAGGCTGGCCTGCTTGTGGGCGACCCGCAGCTCGCCCGCATAGCGCAGGTGCTCCGGGACGTCGGTGCCGAGGATCTCGAGGGCACGCTCCACGCGGGCGCCCGCGGCCACGGCGGCCTGCGCGGACCGGCGGAGGTTGGCGTCGTCGAAGTTGGCCAGCCGGTTCGCCGTCGCACGGACCTCCTTGCGCATGCGCCGCTCCTCCCACGCCATGAGCGCGTCGTGGGCGCCCATGCGCGTCAGCAGCGCGGCGATGGCATCGCCGTCGCGCACGACGACGCGGTCCACCCCCCGCACTTCGCGCGCCTTCGCGGCGATCCCCAGCCGGCGTGCGGCACCCACGAGGGCGAGCGCGGCCTCCGGGCCGGGGCAGGTCACCTCGAGCGAGCTCGAACGGCCGGGCTCGGTGAGCGAGCCGTGGGCGAGGAAGGCCCCGCGCCAGACGGCCTCCGCGTCCGCCGCGGACCCGTTGACGACCGTGGAGGGCAGGCCCCGGACCGGGCGCCCGCGGTTGTCGAGGAGCCCGGTCTGGCGGGCGAGCGACTCGCCGTCGCGCACCACGCGCACCACGTACCGGCTCCCGCGCCGGATCCCGCCCCCGGAGACGACGATGATCTCGCTGGGGTGCCCGTAGACCTCCGCGATGGCGGCCCGGAGCCTCCGGGCCGTCGCGGCGAGGTCGACCTCGGCCTCGATGACGATCCGGCCCGAGATGATGTGGAGGCCGCCGGCGAACCGCAGGATGGCCGAGACCTCTGCCTTGCGCTCGGAGGACTTCTTCACCGTCAGCCGCGACAGCTCGTCCTTGACGCTCTGGGTCAATGCCATGGCGGTCCTTCCTGCTCCCGCGGCGTCCGCACCGGACCCACGCTCAACGGCCCGCAGCGGGGGCTCCGCCCCCGGTGAAGACCTCATGGTACGCACCGGCCAGCCGGAGCGCGTCGTGTACCGGCCGTCGGCCGGAGGACCTCACTCTATCGAAGAGGACCTGCGCCCCGAGTTCACCGGCCACCCGCTCGAACTCGGCCCGGTCCGCCACGGAGGCGTGGTCCGCGATCACCGCGTCCACCCGGAACCCGGGTGCGACCCGCTGGATGGCCCGGAGGTGGTCGGCCGCGCTCATGCCCGTGGTCTCCTTGGTGTCGACCGCGAGGTTCATCGTCAGGCAGCGCCGGGCCGGGGTGTCGATGAGGGCCTGGCGCAGCTGCGGCAGGAGCAGGTGCGGCAGCACCGAGGTGTACCACGAGCCGGGGCCGAGCACGACCCAGTCGGCGAGCTCGATCGCGCTGAGGGTCTCGGGGCACGCGGGGGCGTCGTCGGGCTCGAGCCGGACGTCCTCGAGGCGGCCGGCGACCGCGCACGCGGCCTGCCCGCGGATGGTCTCCACCCGCGCGGGGCCGCCGTGGGCTCCCCCGCCGGTGACGACGACGTCGCCCTCGATGGTGAGGGGCACCCTGGACATCGGCAGCACCTGGCCGCGCGCGCCGAGCAGGGCGCCGGCCCAGCGCAGGCCGTCGACGACGTCTCCGAGCAGCTCCCACAGGGTGACGATGAGCAGATTGCCCATGGCGTGGTTGTCGAGCCCGCTCGTTCCGGCCGGCGAGCGGAACCGGTGCTGCATGACGTCCCGCCAGGTCCTCCCCCAGTCGGTGTCGTCGCACAGCGCGGCCAGGGCCATCCGGAGGTCGCCGGGCGGGAGGACGCCGAAGTCGGCCCGGAGGCGGCCGGAGGAGCCGCCGTCGTCCGCGACGGTCACCACGGCGGTGAGCTCGGTCGTGAGCAGGCGCAGGGCGGACAGCGACGCGGCGAGGCCGTGGCCTCCGCCGAGGGCGACGACGGAGGGACCCTTGGGCTTGCCGCCGTCGGTGCCCGCGCCCGGACGGATGAGGGGCAGCGGCCCTGTGAACAGCGTGCTCACTCGCGGCCGAGGTCCCGGTGCGCGGTGGTGACCGTGACCCGGGGCTGCTGGGCGAGGCGCTTGGAGATCTCCTCGGCGATCGCGACCGAGCGGTGCTTGCCGCCGGTGCAGCCGATCGCGATCGTCGCGTAGTGCTTGTTCTCGCGGCGGTAGCCCGCCAGGACGGGCTCGAGCGCGTTGACGTACCGCTCCACGAACTCCTGCGCCCCGTTGGCCACGAGCACGTAGTCCCGCACGTCCGGGTCCAGGCCGGTGTGGGGCCGCAGCTGGGGCACCCAGTGCGGGTTGGGGAGGAAGCGCACGTCGGCGACGAAGTTGGCGTCGGCCGGGAGGCCGTACTTGAAGCCGAAGCTCATGACGTTCAGCCGCACCGTCACCGGGCCCTTCTCGGAGAAGAGCTCCGTGATGGCCGTCGCGAGGCCGTGCACGTTGAAGTCCGAGGTGTCCAGCACGATCGTCGCGTGGTCCTTGAGCTCGCGCAGGAGGGTCCGCTCCTCTGCGATGCCGTCCGAGATGCGGCCGCCCTCCTGGAGGGGGTGGGGCCGGCGGCCCTGCTCGAACCGGCGGATGAGCACGTCGTCGCTCGCGTCGAGGAACAGCAGGCGGTACTCGGTGCCGCTCGAGGTGAGCTGGGCGAGCGCATCGCGGATGTCGGCGAAGAGCGCCTTGCCGCGCACATCCATGACGACCGCGAGCTTGGGGATCCGGTCCGGCGAGTGGCGCACGAGGTCCGAGAGGGTCCCGAGCAGCTGCGGGGGGAGGTTCTCCACGACGTACCACCCGTGGTCCTCGAGGGCGTTCGCCGCGGTGCTGCGGCCGGCGCCGGACATGCCCGTGACGATGAGCAGCTCGGAGGCGGGCGGCCTGACCGGGGTCAGGTCTGTCTCGTGGCCGGTCTCGGCGGCGCTCGTCTCGGTCATGGTGCCAGCCTAGCTAAGACTCCACGATTTCGCCGGTGGCGTAGTTGACGGCCGGGGCGGGCTGATCCACCCCGTGGAGGCGGGCGTGGATGGCGGCCGCGAGGGACGGGCCCACCCCGCTGACATCCGTGATCTCCGTCACCGACGCGGCGCGGAGCCGCTTGAGCGAGCCGAAGTGGGCCAGGACGGCCTTCTGCCGTGCCGGGCCGAGCCCGGGGACCTCGTCGAGGATGGAGGCGGTCATCGACTTCGCGCGCCGCTGACGGTGGAAGGTGATGGCGAAGCGGTGCGCCTCGTCGCGGATGCGCTGGAGCAGGTACAGGCCCTGCGAGGCGCGCGGCAGGATGACCGGGAAGTCGCCTTCCGGGAGCCAGACCTCCTCGAGCCGCTTCGCGAGGCCCACCACGCGGACCTCGTCCCCGATGCCGAGCTCCGCGAGGGCCCGGACCGCGGCCGTCACCTGGGGCTGGCCGCCGTCCACCACCACGAGGTTCGGCGGGTAGGCGAACTTTCCGCTGTCCCGCTCCTCGACCGGGCGCTCGCGCTCGGCGAGGTAGTTGCGGAAGCGGCGGGTGAGGACGTCGTGCATCGCCGCCGTGTCGTCGCGGGCGGCCTCGCCCGTGATGGTGAACTTGCGGTACTCGCTCTTCTTGGTGAGCCCGTCCTCGACCACGACCATCGAGGCCACGACGTTGGTGCCCTGGACGTGGGAGATGTCGAAGGACTCGATGCGCAGCGGCGGTTCGGGCAGTTCGAGCGCCTCCTGCAGCTCCTGCAGGGCGAGCGAGCGGGTCGTGATGTCCCCCGCGCGGCGGCTCTTGTGCAGCCGCAGGGCCTGGACCGCGTTCTCGTGCACGGTCTTGAGCAGGGCCGCCTTGTCGCCCCGCTGCGGCACGCGGAGCTCGACCCGCGCCCCGCGCAGGCCCGTGAGCCAGATGCCGAGATCGTCCGCGTCCTCGGGCAGGACCGGGACGAGCACCTCGCGCGGGAGCCTCCCGTTGGTCTCCTCCTGGTCGCCGTAGACCTGCTGGAGCAGGTGGCCCACGAGGGCCTCGGGGGTGGTGTCCTCGACCTTCTCCACGATCCACCCGCGCTGGCCGCGGATGCGGCCGCCGCGGACGTGGAACACCTGCACCGCGGCCTCGAGCTCGTCCTCCTCGACGGCGAAGACGTCCGCGTCGGTCTCTTCGGAGAGGACCACGGCGTTGCGCTCGAAGACCTTCCGCATGGCCACGATGTCGTCCCGCAGCCGCGCGGCGTTCTCATAGTCGAGGTCCGAGACCGCGTCCGCCATCTTCCGCTCGAGGCCCGTGATGAAGCGCCTGGCCTCCCCGCCCATGAAGGCGCAGAAGTCATCGGCGAGGGCGCGGTGGTCCTCCTCGCTGATGCGGCCCACGCAGGGCGCGGAGCACTTGTCAATGTAGCCGAGGAGGCACGGCCGTCCGCTCTGCTCGGCCCGCCGGAACACGCCCGCGCTGCAGGAACGGACCGGGAAGACGCGCAGGAGGGTGTCCATGGTCTCCCGGATGGCCCCGGCCGTGTAGGGCCCGAAGTAGCGGGTGCCCTTGCGCCGCTCGCCGCGCATCACCATCACCCTGGGGTACTTCTCCCCCATCGTGACGGCGAGGTACGGGTAGGTCTTGTCGTCGCGGAAGGCGAGGTTGTACCGCGGCCTGAACTCCTTGATCCAGGTGTACTCGAGCTGGAGCGCCTCGAGCTCGCTCCCGACCACGGTCCACTCGACGCTGGCGGCCGTGTGCACCATCGCATAGGTCTTGGGCAGGAGCGTCGCCGGCCGCGCGAAGTAGGACGTCAGGCGCTGGCGGAGGTTCTTGGCCTTGCCGACATAGATGACCCTCCCGTGCGGGTCCCGGAAGCGGTAGACGCCAGGGTCGGTCGGAATGTCCCCGGTCCTGGGACGGTAGCTCGCTGGATCTGCCACCGCTCCAGTCTAGGAGAGTCCGCGGGGCCTCCCGTCCGTCCTCCCGTCCGCGGCGACGGCCCTCGGGCCCCGCCGCCGGCGCTAGTGCGAGGGCGGCTTGTTGTAGCCGGCCGCCCGCTCCTGCCCGGTGAGGGCCGCGATGGCATCCATGATCCGGTCGGTGGCCTCGCGCCGGAGCGGGAGCGAGTGGTCCGGGCCGGTCTTCTCGAACCACAGCGGCTCGCCCACGCGCATCTCGAAGTGCTGGGGCCTGATGGAGTTCGTGTCGGCGGGCTGGAGGTTCTCCGTGCCGACGAGCCCGACGGGGACCACGGGGGCACCGGTGGTGAGCGCCAGCCAGCCGACGCCGGTCCGGCCGCGGTAGAGCAGGCCGTCGCGGGAGCGGGTCCCCTCAGGGTAGATCCCGATCCCCTTGCCCTCATCGAGGATGTCGAGCAGCGTCTTGAGGGCTGCCACGCTTGCGGCCTGCTCGCCGCGCTCCACGGGGATGGACCCTACGCCTTCGAAGAAGGCCTTCATGAGCTTGCCCTTGACGCCCTTGCCGGTGAAGTACTCGGCCTTCGCGAAGAACGCGACGCCGCGGGGCATGAGCGCCTGGATGATCACGGAGTCGAGGAACGAGAGGTGGTTCGAGGCGACGATGAAGGGGCCGCTCTCGGGCACGTTCTCGAGCCCTGTCAGGGTGGGACGGCAGAGGCCGCCGATCAGGCCGCGGATGCTCTGCCGGGTCATGGAGTAGATCAGCATGCTGCGGCCTCCGGTGCGCGGTGGAGCACGACGTCGATGGCGCGCCCGAGCTCGTCTGCGTCGCCGACGGCGGCGGCCAGGTCGAGGGACGCGAACTCGCCCGCGGGCGCGAAGCCCCACCGCACGCCGATGCAGGGGAGCCCGTTCGCCGCGGCACCGGCGGCGTCGTGCCGCCGGTCTCCGATCATGACCGAGCGCTCGGCCCGGCCGTGGTTCGTCATGAGGGCGGCGCGGACGATCCCCGCCTTCCCGTCCTGGGCAGGCGGCAGCGTCTCGTCGTCGGGGGCGCCGTGGATGCTGTGGAAGTGGACGTCGAGTCCGTGGGTGCGCAGGAGGCGATCGGCGAGGTTCTGCGGCTTCTGGGTCGCGACGGCGAGGTGCACCCCCTCGGCCCGGAGGCGGCCGAGCAGCTCGGGGATGCCCGGGTAGGGCCGGCTCTCGGCCATCCCGTGCGAGATGTAGCGCTGGCGGTAGGTGTGCACGACCGCCGAGAGCGTCTCCTCGGGCACGTCTGCGAGCCGGTGCAGCGACTCGAGGAGCGGTGGTCCCACCATGCTCGAGAGCGTCTCGCCGTCGGGGACGGGCAGTCCGTGGGCCTGCAGGGCGAACGCGATGCCGCCGGTGATGCTCCCCGCCGGGTCGATGAGGGTTCCGTCCAGATCGAAGATCGCGAGCGCGGGGCTGTCAGTCACCGGGACAGTCTCGCACATCGCCCGCGCGGGACCGAAACGGACACGGGCAGGGCATGAACGCCGCGGCATGGATCGGTCGATCCATGCCGCGGCGCTCATGTTCGGGCGGGTGGGGCTACCCTTCGCTGCCGAGGATCTCTGCGAGGAACATGCCCGTGTAGCTGCCCTCCGCCCGCGAGACCTGCTCGGGCGTTCCGGTAGCCACGATCCGGCCGCCGCCGGAGCCGCCGTTCGGGCCGAGGTCGATGATCCAGTCCGCGCTCTTGATCACGTCGAGGTTGTGCTCGATGGTGATCACGGTGTTGCCCTTCTCGACCAGGGACTGCAGGACGAGGAGCAGCTTGCGGATGTCCTCGAAGTGCAGGCCGGTGGTCGGCTCGTCCAGGACGTAGGCACTGCGGCCGTTGGAGCGCTTCTGGAGCTCCGCGGCGAGCTTGACGCGCTGGGCCTCCCCGCCGGACAGGGTGGTGGCCGGCTGCCCGAGCCGGACGTAGCCGAGGCCCACGTCGACGAGGGTGTTCAGGTGCCGGGCGATCGGGCTGAACGCGGCGAAGAACTCGGCCGCCTCGTCGATCGGCATGCTCAGCACGTCCGCGATCGTCTTGCCCTTGTAGTGCACCTCGAGGGTCTCGCGGTTGTAGCGAGCCCCGTGGCACACCTCGCAGGGGACGTACACGTCCGGGAGGAAGTTCATCTCGATCTTGAGCGTGCCGTCACCGCTGCACGCCTCGCAGCGGCCGCCCTTGACGTTGAACGAGAAGCGGCCGGGCATGTAGCCGCGGACCTTCGCCTCGTTCGTCTCGGCGAAGAGCTTGCGGATGTGGTCGAACACCCCGGTGTAGGTCGCCGGGTTGGACCGCGGAGTGCGTCCGATCGGGCTCTGGTCGACGTGGATGACCTTGTCGAGGTGCTCGAGGCCCTCGATGCGCGTGTGGCGGCCCGCCACCTGCTTGGCACCGTTCAGGCGGTTCGCGAGCACCTTGTACAGGATGTCGTTGACCAGCGTGGACTTCCCGGAGCCGCTCACGCCGGTCACGGCGGTGAGCACCCCGAGGGGGAAGGTCACGTCGACGCCCTGCAGGTTGTGCTCGCGGGCCCCGACGATCTTGAGCTGGCGCTTGCGGTCCACCTTGCGGCGCTTGGCGGGCACCTCGATGGAACGCCGCCCCGACAGGTAGTCACCCGTGAGCGAGGCGGTGTTCGCCTTGAGGTCCTCGAGCGTGCCCGAGTGGACGACCTCTCCCCCGTGCTCGCCCGCGCCCGGACCGATGTCGACGATCCAGTCGGCCTCATGGATGGTGTCCTCGTCGTGCTCGACGACGATGAGCGTGTTGCCGAGGTCGCGCAGGCGGGTGAGGGTCTCGATCAGGCGGCGGTTGTCGCGCTGGTGCAGCCCGATGCTCGGCTCGTCCAGGACGTACAGGACGCCGACGAGGCCGGAGCCGATCTGGGTCGCGAGCCTGATCCGCTGGGCCTCGCCACCGGAGAGCGTCCCGGCCGCCCGCTCGAGGTTGAGGTACTCGAGGCCCACATCGAGCAGGAAGCGCAGGCGCGCGTCGATCTCCTTGAGGACCTGCGCGGCGATCTGCTCCTCGCGGCGCGTGAGCTCGAGCGTGGCCAGGAAGGTCCTCGCCTCCTGCAGCGGCAGCCTGCTGACGTCCGCGATGGAGCGGCCGCCGACCAGGACCGAGAGCGAGGCGGGGTTCAGGCGCGCGCCGCCGCACTCGGGGCACGGGATCTCCCGCATGTACTCCTCGTACCGGTCGCGGGCGGAGTCCGACTCGGTCTCGAGGTGCTTGCGCTGGATGTAGGCGATCGCGCCCTCGAACCCGGTGCTGTACTTGCGCTCGCGGCCGAACCGGTTGCGGTACTGGACGACGACCTTGTGGTCCTTGCCGTACAGCACCGCGTCCCGGGCGTACTCCGGGAGGCTGTGCCACGGGGTGGTCATCGAGAACCCGAGGTCGTCGGCGAGGCCCGCGAGGAGCCGAGTCCAGTACTCCTGGGTCGCGGTTCCGAGCGACCAGGGGGCGATGACGCCCTCGGAGAGGCTCAGCTGGGTGTCGGGCACGACGAGGTCGACGTCCACCTCGAGCTTCGTGCCGATGCCGGTGCACGCCGGGCACGCGCCGAACGGGTTGTTGAAGGAGAAGGACCGCGGCTCGATCTCGTCGATCGCGAGGGGGTGCTCGTTCGGGCACGCAAGGTGCTCCGAGAACGCCCGCAGCCGCACGTCGTCGTCCTCGTCGAGGTCCACGAAGTCCGCGAGGACCCGCCCCTCGGCGAGGCCGAGCGCCGTCTCCACCGAATCGGCGAGGCGCTGGCGGATCCCCTCCTTCACCACGAGCCGGTCGACGACGACCTCGATGGTGTGCTTGAACTGCTTGCCGAGCTTGGGCGGCTCGGAGAGCTGTACGAGCGAGCCGTCGACCCTGGCCCGGGAGTAGCCCTTGGCGGCGAGCTCCTTGAACAGGTCCACGAACTCGCCCTTGCGGCCCCGTACCACCGGGGCGAGCAGCTGGAAGCGGGTGCCCTCCGGCATCTCGAGGAGCTGGTCGACGATCTGCTGCGGGGTCTGGCGGGTCACCGGCTCATGGCAGATCGGGCAGTGCGGGCGGCCCACGCGCGCCCAGAGGAGGCGCATGTAGTCGTAGATCTCGGTGATTGTGCCCACGGTCGAGCGCGGGTTCTTGCTCGTGGACTTCTGGTCGATCGAGACGGCCGGGGAGAGGCCCTCGATGAAGTCGACATCGGGCTTGTCCACCTGGCCGAGGAACTGGCGGGCGTAGGCCGAGAGGGACTCGACGTACCGGCGCTGGCCCTCCGCGAAGATCGTGTCGAACGCGAGCGAGGACTTCCCCGAACCCGAGAGCCCGGTGAAGACGATCATCGCGTCGCGCGGCAGGTCCAGGTCGACGTTGCGGAGGTTGTGCTCGCGCGCCCCCTTGACGACGAGGCGGGACTGGTCGTGCGGCATCAGGGTGTCCTGGAGCACGGCTGCGGCCGTGGCCGGCCCCGGCCGCTCGCCATCCAGGACGTTCTCCTGCTCGGACGTGGACTCGTTGAGTGTGGGCAGACTCTGCACCTGTCTATGCTAGTGGACAGGATCGAAATTCGAAAATGTCTTCGATGTGACCTTGGGCTCACCCGGCCTGCGGACGCTCCCGGGCGTACGCCGCGGTCACGAGGGCCACGGCCTCCTCGAGCGAGCACCCCCGGGCCGCCGCGGCGCCGGCGAACGCCGCCGCAGCCGCCGCCAGCTCCGAGTCGCGCTGGTCCCTGGGGGCCACCGTGGTGCCGGCGCGCCCGGCCGTCGCGAGGACGCCCGCCTCCTCGAGCTCGCGGTAGGCGCGCGCCACGGTGTGGGGCGCGACCCCCAGCTCCTCCGCGAGCGCCCGCACCGACGGCAGCTTCGCGCCGACTTCCAGGCTCCCGCTCTCAACGAGCTCCAGGATGCGCCGCCGAAGCTGCTCGAAGAGCGGCACTGCCAGCTCCGCGTTCGGGCGCCAGCGCCCCGGGAAATCACCCACTGCCATTGGCCCAGCGTAACCAAGCCGCCTAGGGTGGCGTCCATGAGCACCCTCGTGAAAGACCTCGGGCGCGTCACGGTGCGCCGGATCTCCGTGAGCGACATGGACAACAACGTCTACCTCATCACCTCCAAGTCCTCGGGGGCACAGGTCCTCATCGATGCCGCCGACGACCTTCCGGCCATCCGCGCGCTGCTCGCCGAGGGCGCGGCCGACGCGCACGCCCCGGCGAAGCTCGCCCTGATCGCGACGACGCACCAGCACTGGGACCACGTCCGGGCGCTCGAGGGGCTCGTCGAGGAGACGGGCGCACCGGTCGCCGCGGGCCGGCAGGATGTCTCCGGCATCCCGGCGCCCGTGGGGATGGTCCTCGACCACGGCGACGTGGGCACCTTCGACGGGTTCGAGCTCACCGCCGTCCACCTGCGCGGGCACACGCCCGGATCGATTGCCTACGTGCTGTCCGAGCCCGATTCCGCGCCCCTCATCTTCTCCGGCGACTCCCTCTTCCCCGGGGGCGTCGGCAACACCCAGAAGGACCGCGACCGCTTCGCGCTGCTCTACGGCGACGTCGTCGAGCGTCTCTTCGGCGCCTACCCGGACGAGTCCGAGGTCCACCCCGGGCACGGCAGGCCCACCACGCTCGGGGCAGAGCGCCCGCACCTCGCCGAGTGGAAGGAGCGGGGCTGGTAGCCGACGTGCGGACCACTGCCGGCCCGGCCTCGGACGCCGAGATCCCCGCCTACCTGGAACGCCTCGGCATCCCGGCGCTCGCGGACATCCACGTGCACTTCCTCCCGTCGGCCATGCTGGAGAAGGTCTGGGCCTACTTCGACGCGGCGGAGGACCGGTACGGCTGGCCGTGGCCCATCGCCTACCGCGTCAGCGAGGAGGAACGGCTGCGGCTCGCGCGCAGCTTCGGCCTCGCGGCGATCCCCGCGCTCACGTATCCCCACAAGCCGGGCATGGCCGCCTGGCTCAACGCCTGGTGCGCCGAGTTCGCCCGGCGGGTCCCCGACGCGGTCCACTGCGGCACGATGTACCCGGAACCCGACGCCGCCGACTACGTCGGGCACGCCCTGGCCTCGGGGGCACGCCTCTTCAAGGTCCACCTGCAGGTGGGCGGGTTCGGCCCGGACGATCCGCTGCTCGAGCCGGCGTGGGCCCTGCTCGAGGACGCCGCCGTCCCCGTGGTCATGCACGCCGGGTCCAAGCCGCTCCCCGGGCAGTTCACCGGCCCGCAGCGGGTCCGGGCCCTCCTGGACCTCCACCCCCGGCTCACCCTGGTGATCGCGCACCTCGGCATGCCCGAGTACTGGGAGTTCGCCGACCTCGCCGCGGCGTACCCGAACGTGCACCTCGACACCACCATGTCGGCGACCGACTTCACCGAGCGGTTCGCGCCCCTGCCGGACGGCTTCCCTGGCCGCCTCGCGGAGTTGGCGGACCGCGTGGTCCTCGGCTCGGACTTCCCGAACATCCCGTACCCCCCTACGCCCACCAGCTCGCCGCGCTCGCGCGGCTCGGCCTCGGCGACGAGTGGATGCGCAAGGTCCTGTGGCACAACGGGGCCCGGCTCCTCGGCCTCGAGGAGCCGGCCGCGGGCTAGGCCCGCTCCGGCTTGCGCCCCACGCAGAAGATCCGGCGGAAGGGGTAGACGGTCGTGAGGACTCCGTCCCGTTCGGCGGACGGGTATGCGTCGTAGAGGAGCTGGTTGTACTGCTCCTCGAACTGGGCGGCCTCAGCGGGAGAGAGGGCGTCGAGCACGGGGCGCAGACCCGTTCCGCGCACCCAGGTGAGGACGGCGTCCTCCCCGGTGAGGACCTGGCAGTACGTGGTCTCCCAGACATCGGCGTCCCAGCCGGCGTCGAGCAGGAGCTCGAGGTAGGCGCGCGGCTCGGACACGGGGTCGGTGTGGCGGAGGACGCCGCGCAGCCGGTGGTCCCACTGGGAGGACTCGGCGAGCTCGCGCATGAGGGCATGGGAGGGGGCCGAGAAGTTGCCCGGCACCTGGACCGCCAGCCACGCCCCGGGGGCGAGCTGCTCGAGCCAGCGGCCCATGAGGCCCTGGTGCCCGGGCACCCACTGGAGGGCAGCGTTCGAGACGACCACGTCGACGTCGTCCTCCGGCTCCCAATGGAGGATGTCACCGTGCCGGAACGAGAGCCGGTCGCGACCGGCGAACCGCGAGCGGGCGGCGTCGAGCATCTCCTCCGAGCTGTCCAGCCCCTCCACGAGGGCGCCCGGCCAGCGCTCGGCCAGCGTGGCGGTGAGCTCCCCCGGGCCGCAGCCGAGGTCGACGACGCGGCGGGGCGCCTCGGCGGCGATGCGTCCGGTGAGGTCGTAGAACGGCCGCGACCGATGGTCCCCGAACGCGGTGTAGAGGGCCGGGTCCCACGTGGGCGAACTCATGGGACCACGCTAATCCGGATAGTCTGGGGGCGCCATGCGACTCGACACCCTGATCCCCGCGCCGTCCTCCCCTTCCGACTCCCGAGGGTCCTTGCAGGACGAGGTCTACGACGCGTTCGTCGGCTGGGCCGAGGCCCGCGGACTCTCCCTCTATCCCGCCCAGGACGAGGCGGTGCTCGAGATCGTCTCCGGCTCGAACGTGATCCTGGCGACGCCGACCGGCTCGGGCAAGTCCCTCGTGGCGGTCGCGGCGCACTTCCACGGCCTCGCGACGGGCCAGCGCAGCTACTACACCGCCCCGATCAAGGCGCTCGTGTCGGAGAAGTTCTTCGCGCTGTGCGAGATCTTCGGCGCCGAGAACGTCGGCATGGTCACGGGCGACTCCTCGGTGAACCCCGACGCGCCGATCATCTGCTGCACCGCCGAGATCCTCGCCAACCATGCCCTCCGCCTCGGCGACGCCGCCGAGCTCGGGCCGGTGATCATGGACGAGTTCCACTTCTACTCCGACCCGCAGCGCGGCTGGGCGTGGCAGGTCCCGCTCCTCGAGCTCCCCCAGGCGCAGTTCCTCCTCATGAGCGCCACGCTCGGGGACGTGAGCCGGTTCGAGCGCGAGCTCACCGAGCGCACGGGGCGGACGACGACGGTGGTCGCCCACGCGGAACGGCCCATCCCGCTGCACTACTACTACGAGGAGAAGCCCGTCCACGAGACCCTCGAGGAACTGCTCGCGACGAAGCAGGTCCCCGTCTACGTGGTGCACTTCAGCCAGCTCGAGGCGATCGAGCGGGCACAGCAGCTCATGAGCGTGAACATGTGCACGCGGGAGGAGAAGGACCGGATCGCCGAGCTGATCGCCGGGTTCCGGTTCGCCGCCGGGTTCGGCAAGGCCCTCAACCGCCTCGTCCGGCACGGCATCGGGGTGCACCATGCGGGCATGCTGCCCAAGTACCGCCGCCTCGTCGAGCAGCTCGCGCAGGCGGGCCTGCTCAAGGTCATCTGCGGCACGGACACCCTCGGCGTCGGGATCAACGTGCCCATCCGCACCGTCCTGCTCACCGCCCTGAGCAAGTTCGACGGGACGCGCACCCGCCACCTCAACGCCCGGGAGTTCCACCAGATCGCCGGGCGCGCGGGGCGGGCCGGGTACGACACCGCGGGGACCGTCGTCGTGCAGGCACCCGAGCATGTCGTGGAGAACAACCGGGCCATGGAGAAGGCACGGGCCAAGTTCGGCGACGACGCGCGCAAGCTGCGGCAGGTCGTGAAGAAGAAGCCGCCCGAGGGGTTCGTGTCCTGGGGCCGGCCCACGTTCGAGAAGCTCGTCGAGGCCTCCCCCGAGCCGCTGAGCTCGAGCTTCACCGTGACGCACGCGATGCTCCTGAACCTCATGGCGCGTCCCGGCAATCCCTTCACCGCCGCACACCGGCTCCTCACCGAGAACCACGAGCCCCGGCCCGTCCAGCTGCGCCTCATGCGCCGGGCCCTCGGCATCCTGCGAGAACTCATGGCCGCCGACGTGGTCGAGCGGATTCCCGACGCCGAGCTCACCGCCGAGCAGCGCGCGAGCGGGCACACCCTGCGCCTGACCGTGGACCTGCAGGAGAACTTCGCGCTCAACCAGCCGCTCTCCCCCTTCGCGCTCGCGGCCCTGGACCTCCTGGACCCGGAGTCGCCCTCGTACGCCCTCGACGTCGTCTCCGTGATCGAGGCCACCCTCGAGAAGCCGCGGCAGATCCTCTCGGCCCAGCTCAAGCGCGCCAAGACCGAGGCGGTCGCCGCCATGAAGGCCGAGGGGATGGAGTACACCGAGCGGATGAACGCGCTCGATGCCGTCACCTACCCCGAGCCCCTCAAGGAACTGCTCGAGGCCGCCTTCGAGACGTACCGCCGGCACGCACCCTGGGTGGGCGACTTCGAGCTCGCCCCCAAGTCCGTGGTCCGGGACATGTACGAGCGGGCCATGGACTTCGGCGAGTTCGTCCAGTTCTACGGCCTCGCCCGCAGCGAGGGGATCGTGCTCCGCTACCTGACCGACGCGTTCAAGGCGCTGCGCCAGACCGTCCCGCAGGACGCCCTGCGCGAGGACCTCGAGGACCTCGTCGCGTGGCTCGGCGAGCTGGTGCGCCAGGTCGACTCCTCGCTGCTGGACGAGTGGGAGGAACTCACGAGCGGGAAGGACCTGCACGCCCACGACGCGCCACCCCCTCCCCCGCCGGCGCTCACCGCCAACGTGCGGGCCTTCCGGGTCATGGTCCGCAACGAGCTGTTCCGCCGGGTCGAGCTCTTCGCGGACGAGGACTCCGACGCGCTCGCCGCGCTGGACGGCGACGAAGGGTTCGGGGTCGCCGCGTGGGAGGACGCGCTCGATGCCTACTTCGAGGAGCACGAGGACATCGGCACCGGCCCCGACGCGCGCGGGCCGCAGCTGCTCGTCATCGACGAGCAGCCGGGCGTGTGGCACGTGCGGCAGATCTTCGACGACCCTGCCGGGAACCGCGACTGGGGGTTCTCCGCCGACGTCGACCTCGCCGCGAGCGATGCCGCGGGCAGCGCCGTGATCCGTCTGACCGCGGTGGGCAGGCTCGGGGGCTAAGTTGGAAGGCATGAGCCTTTCCACCACCGCACTGCTCCGGGCCGCCGAGCCTGCCGACGTCCCCGTGATCCTCGACCTCATCCACGAGCTCGCGGTCTACGAGAAGGAGCCGGACGCGGTGAAGAACACCGTGGAGGCGCTCACGGCCCAGCTGTTCGGCGAGAACCCGGCGATCTTCGCCCATGTGATCGAGGAGGACCGCGCCGGCGCCGGCGAGGTCATGGGCTTCGCGCTGTGGTTCCTGAATTACTCGACGTGGGAGGGCACCCACGGGATCTACCTCGAGGACCTCTACGTGCGCCCCGCCGCGCGCGGCCGCGGCTACGGGAAGGCCCTGCTGGCCGAGCTCGCCCGCATCGCCGTGGAGCGCGGCTACGCACGGGTCGAGTGGGCGGTCCTGAAGTGGAATGAGCCCTCGATCGGCTTCTACCGCAGCCTCGGGGCGGTGCCGATGGAGGAATGGGACACGTTCCGCCTCACCGGCGGGGCGCTCGCGGAGTTCGGAGCCTCGGCGGCAGGGTCGGCGGGGTGAGCACGACGCCGGGCGGCCGGTTGCGCACGACGGGTGCGGCGCCGTCGTCCGCCCACCGGATCGTCGGAGCGCACGAGTTCCGCGGGATGCGCACCGTGGAGCACCTCTTCGCGGTGCCGCTCGACCACGGGCGCCCCGACGGCGAGCTCATCGAGGTGTTCGCGCGGGAGTACGTCGCCGCCGCCCACCCCGCCTCCGCCGTGGAGCGGCTGCCCTGGCTCGTCTTCCTCCAGGGCGGTCCCGGCGGCCGCGGCGGCCGGGTGACGAGCCTGAGCGGCTGGATGAAGGCCGCGGCCCAGGACTTCCGCATCCTCATGCTCGACCAGCGCGGCACCGGCCTGTCGACCCCCGCGGACCGGACCACCCTCCCCCGCCGTGGAGGCCCGGCCGCGCAGGCCGCGTACCTCGCGCACTTCAGGGCCGACTCGATCGTCCTCGACTGCGAGGTGATCCGGCGCGAGCTCGGGTCCGGGCCCTGGACCGTGTTCGGACAGAGCTTCGGCGGGTTCTGTGCCCTCAGCTATCTGTCCCTCGCCCCGCAGGGCCTCCGGCGCGCGATCATCACCGGCGGACTCGCGCCCCTCGACGGCCCGGCGGAGCGCGTCTACCGCGCCACCTACGCACGGGTCGCCGCGCGCAATGCCGAGTACTTCGGCTGGTATCCGGACGACCGGCCGCGGGTGGCCGAGGTGATGGCCCATCTGGACGCGGCGGACGAGCGCCTCCCGTCCGGGGAGCGGCTCACGCCGGAGCGCTTCCAGCTCGTCGGGAGCCTGCTGGGCGGCAACACCCGTGTGGACCAGCTGCACTACCTGCTCGAGGACGCCTTCACCCTCGGCACGGACGGTCCGCACCTCTCCGACGGGTTCCTGGCCCAGGTGCACACCCTCGTGACGCGGGCCCCGAACCAGCTCTACGCCGTGCTCCACGAGGCCATCTACGCCCAGGGCGAGGCCACCGACTGGGCCGCGTGGCGGGTCCTGGACGAGCACCCCGAGTTCCGGCCCGACGCCGCCGAGCCCCTGCTGCTCGGCGAGATGGTCATGCCGTGGTACTTCGAGCAGGACCCCGCGCTCGTGCCGCTCGCCGAGACCGCGCGCCTCCTGGCCGAGACGGCGGACTGGGGGCCGCTGTACGATCCGGGCCGCCTCGCGGCGAACGAGGTGCCGGTCGCCGCGGCCGTCTACCGCGACGACATCTTCGTGGACCGCGGCCTCTCCCTCGAGACGGCCGGCCGGGTGCGGGGGCTCAACATCTGGGAGACCGGCGACTTCCACCACGACGGGATCTCGGACGACGGCGAGGGCATCTTCGCGCGCCTCCTGGCGATGGCCGACCCGGACCGCGCGCCCGGCGGCTGACGGGGGGGTGCGAGAACTGTCGGACCCCTGTGATGGGATCAGTGCATGGGGGAATACCGCGGTTCGGCGCACGACGGCGAGTGGTCGCCGTCGGCGGACGGCGCGCCGTGGGCTGTCCCCACGGAGGAGGCCGGGGACGCTCCGCTGAGCTGGGTGGAGGCGTGGGACCCCGCTGCAGCCGACGCGGAGCCCCTGAGCGAGCCCGCGCGTCGGGCGGCCGAGCGGCTCTTCCGGGTCGACTCGCTCGTGGGCGGGCTCTCGGTGTGCCGGGCGATGGAGTCCCAGCTGCACGCCGACCGGGCCAAGGGCATCCGGCGGATCGCCGTGCTGCTGGGCGCCGAATCGGCGGATCCGATGGAACGGCTTGAGGCCCCTTCGCTCACCGCGGCCGAGGTCGCCGCCGAGCTGTCCCTGCCCGCACGCGCCGCCCGGGCACTGGTCGCCGAGTGCCTCGCCCTGACCGAGCCCATGGCTGCCCCTGTGCTGGCCGGGCTCGAGGATGGCCGGCTCGACCGGGAGCGGGCTCGGACAGTCCTGGGCGCGGCGGGCTCGGTGCCCGAAGCAGCGGCCGCGGAGTTCATCGGGCGGGCCGTCCGCCTCGCCTCGGCGGAGCGCTCGCCGGGCGGGGCTGCGGCCCACTGTGCGGTGCGGCCATCGGTGCCCGCGCTCCGCCGTTCCCTGCGGCGGCTCGCCGAGGAATACTCCGCCGACACCCTCGCTGTGCGGTCGCGTGCGGCACGCGACCATCGCCGTGTCGAGATCGATCCCTGCGACGACGGGATGTGCTGCCTCACCGCGTATCTTCCGCTCGCCGACGGCGCCATGATCGACACGCGGCTGCAGGCCATCGCCCGTGCACAGGCCGCCGACGACCCCCGCACCACGGCCCAGAAGCGCGTGGACGCGTTCACGGGCCTCCTCCTGGCGCCGGTGTCGGGACGCGGCAGGGCGTCCATGGATACGGCGGCGGAGAGGCCGGGGGGCATGGGCGAGCCACGTGGCGGCGTCCGCACGGAGATCGTCGTGACCATCCCGTACGGCACCGTGCTGCCCGCCCCCGGTCCCGCCGCACCCGGCCCCGACGCGCTCGGTTCCACGGCCGCTGGGCTGAATCTCGCGGAAGCCCCCGCCGAGATCCAGGGCTACGGGCTCGTCGATGCCGAGACGGCGCGGTCGCTGGCGGCCCACGCGGCCACCTGGGTGGGCGCTGTCGTCGACCCGGACTCCGGCGTCCCCTTGGCGCTCGGCCACACCCGCTACACGCCCCCAGCCGCGCTGCGCCGCTACCTCGCGTTCAGAGACACTGGCTGCACGTTCCCCGGGTGCGACGCCCCGCACCCCCGCACAGAGGCAGACCATATCCATGAGTGGTCACGCGGCGGCAGCACGGGTTCGGACAACCTCGCCCTTCTCTGCCCCGAGCACCACCGCATCAAGACGCTCGGGCACTGGAGAGCGGAGCACGACGCCGCGGCGGGCACCACGGTGTGGACCTCGCGCCTCGGCCGCACCCATGTCACGCGCGGCACGCCCCTGGCGCCACCACCCCGGCCTCCGCAACCGCCCCCGTTCTGAGCTGCAGGAGGTTCTGAGCTGCAGGAGGCAGAGAGAGCGCTGGCCGGTTCCCACTCCGGAGGCCCCTCGATGAGCTGGCCCGCCCGATGAGCTGGTCCGTCCCCACGAGCCGGTCCGTCAAGGCATGAGCCAGTCCGTCAGGCTATGAGCCAGCCAGTCCGTCAGGCCGGATCGAAGCGTCGGCGCCCCGCCATGGACCGCGTCACGGCAAGTACGAGCACGGCGACGCTGAGGACACCGGCTGCGAGGGCGAGCCCCTCGAACCCGATGAGTGCCATCGCCACCCCGGAGAGCGCACCGCCGGCGGCGCCGGCGAGGCCCATGGCGGTGTCGCTCACACCCTGGGCCTGGACCCGGTGCACGGGCTCGACGCTCTCCGCCAGTAGCGCGGAGCCGGCGATCGTCGCCGCCGACCATCCGAGCCCGAGCAGCACGAGGCCCACGGCAACGGCCGGTGGGCTGGGCGCGCCAACTGCCGCGACAGCGACAGCGAGCACGAGCACCACGTGGCCCCCGGCGAGCACGCGACGGCGCCCATACCGGTCCGAGAGCCAGCCCATGAGCGGCGAGAGCGCATACATCCCGGCGATGTGCAGCGAGATCGTGAAGCCGATGAGCGCGAACGAATCGGTGCTCACGTGGCCCTCGTGCCCCATGGCTGCCATCGGGCCCACCGTGACCTGCTGGAGGTGAAGCGGTGTCATCGACATGACGGAGACCATGACGGCGTGCGCCGCCACGACGCCCAGGACGCCGAGGACGGCGTCGGGTGACGTGCGGATCGCATGCACGCCGCCCCTGAACGCCGCACCCCACGGGGCCCCTGCACGCCCTGCGGCAGCGGGTTCGTGGGCAGCGTCCTGGATCCCGGCGCGGCGGCGGGCTTCGAGCAGCGGATCGGGGCGCAGGCCGACGAGCAGGATCACTGCGGCCAGTGCCATGCCCGTGACCGAGATGACGAACGGCCCGGCGGTCTCGGGCAGGTGGAGGGCCCTGCCGAGGGCGGCGCCCGGCCGGATGAGGTTGGGGCCTGCGACCGCGCCCACGGTGATGGACCACACGACGAGCGAGAGGTCCCGGCCGCGGTGGGCCGCGCCGGCGAGGTCCACCGCTGCGAAGCGCGACTGGAGGTTCACGGCTGACCCCACCCCGAGCAGCGCCCCACCGGCCAGCAGGAGTGCCAGGGACGTGGTGACGGTGGAGAGCACCACGGCGAGCGAGCCTGCCATGGCGAGGACGAGCCCCACGACGAGCGCCCTCCGACGTCCCTTCGCCGCGGCCAGGCCAGCCAACGGGAGGGCGGCGACGGCCGCCGTCAGGGTGAGCACGGTGGTGACAGAGCCTGCCCAGGCGTCGGAGCCGCCGTACTGGACGGCGAGCAGCGACCCGATCGCGAGCGTGGCCCCGTTTCCGAGACCGCTCAGGAGCTGAGCGCTGGCCAGGACGCCGACCGTCCTGCGCTGCATGCGGCGCTGCGCCGTGGAGGGTTCCAGCACGCCGGCCTCAGGCAGGGGTGCCTCACGCATGGCCGGCGGCCTGCATCTGCCGCAGTTCCTTCTTCAGGTCCGCCACCTCGTCCCGGAGCCTGGCCGCGAGCTCGAACTGGAGTTCGGCGGCGGCCCCGTGCATCTGCTCGGTGAGCTGCTCGATGAGCCCGATCAGATCCTCGGCGGGGGCGGCCGCGACCCCGTCCTTGCGGACGGTCTCCTGCCCGGTCGCGACGGCCTTCGCGGCGGAGTACCCGCGCTTGCCCTTGCCGTAGTCGAACTGCTTGATCAGCTTCTCGGTGTCCTGGTCCTCCCGGGCGAGCTGATCGGTGATGTCGGCGATGCGCTTGCGCAGCGGCTGGGGATCGATGCCCCGCTCCTTGTTGAACGCCATCTGGATCTCCCGGCGTCGGTTCGTCTCGTCGATGGCCTGCGCCATGGAGTCGGTGATCCTGTCCGCGTACATGTGGACCTGGCCGGAGACGTTGCGGGCCGCGCGGCCGATCGTCTGGATGAGGGACGTCGCGGAGCGCAGGAAGCCCTCCTTGTCGGCGTCCAGGATGCTCACGAGCGAGACCTCCGGGAGGTCCAGGCCCTCGCGGAGGAGGTTGATGCCCACGAGGACGTCGAAGGTGCCGAGCCGCAGCTCCCGCAGGAGCTCGACGCGCCGGAGCGTGTCGACGTCGGAATGGAGGTACTGGACCTTGACGCCGTGGCCGAGCAGGTACTCCGTGAGGTCCTCGGCCATCCTCTTCGTGAGGGTCGTGACGAGCACGCGCTCGTCCCGCTCGACCCTGTCGCGGATCTCCCCGAGGAGGTCGTCGATCTGCCCCTTCGTGGGCTTGACCACCACCTCGGGGTCCACGAGGCCGGTGGGCCGGATGATCTGCTGCACCACGCCGTCCGCCTTACCGAGCTCGTACTTGCCCGGGGTGGCGGAAAGGTAGATCGTCTGGCCGATCCGCTCGAGGAACTCGTCCCACTTCAGCGGACGGTTGTCCATCGCGGAGGGCAGGCGGAAGCCATGCTCGACCAGAGTGCGCTTGCGCGACATGTCTCCCTCGTACATGGCTCCGATCTGCGGAACGGTCACATGGGACTCGTCGATGACGAGCAGGAAGTCGTCGGGGAAGTAGTCCAGGAGGCAGTGCGGCGCGGTGCCGGGGCCACGGCCGTCGATGTGCCGGGAGTAGTTCTCGATGCCGTTGCAGAACCCCATCTGCTGCATCATCTCGAGGTCGTAGGTGGTGCGCATGCGCAGCCGCTGGGCTTCCACGAGCTTGTTCTGCGACTCGAGCAGCTGCAGCCGCTCGGCGAGCTCGTCCTCGATGCCCTGGATCGCCTTGGCCATCCGCTCGGGTCCGGCGACGTAGTGGCTCGCGGGGAAGACATACATCTCCGTCTCCTCGCGGATCACCTCGCCGGTAAGAGGGTGGAGGGTGTGGATCGACTCGATCTCGTCGCCGAAGAACTCGATCCGCAGCGCCTGCTCCTCGTACATCGGGATGATCTCGACAGTGTCGCCCCGCACGCGGAACGTGCCGCGGTGGAAGTCCATGTCGTTGCGCACGTACTGCATCGCGACGAACCGCCGCAGGAGCGCGTCCCGGTCCATCTCCATCCCGCGCCGCAGGGTGACCATCCCGGCGACGTACTCCTCGGGCGTGCCCAGGCCGTAGATGCACGAGACGGTCGCGACGACGACCACATCGCGGCGCGTGAGCAGCGCGTTCGTCGCCGAGTGGCGCAACCGCTCGACCTCCTCGTTGATCGAGGAGTCCTTCTCGATGTAGGTGTCCGACTGCGGCACGTAGGCCTCGGGCTGGTAGTAGTCGTAGTAGGAGACGAAGTACTCGACGGCGTTGTTGGGCAGGAGCTCGCGGAATTCGTTGGCGAGCTGCGCCGCGAGGGTCTTGTTCTGCACCATCACGAGGGTCGGGCGCTGGAGCTTCTCGATCACCCAGGCTGTCGTGGCGCTCTTGCCGGTGCCGGTGGCGCCGAGGAGCACCACGTCCTTCTCGCCGTTCTGGATGCGTTCGGCGATCTCGGCGATCGCGGTCGGCTGATCACCCGCCGGCTGGTACTCGCTGATCACCTCGAAGGGCGCGACGACGCGGTTGATCTCCTGGGCAAGGCTCATGCTCCCAATCTACGCCGGGCTGCGGACAGCAGGTGTCCGCAGGGCGGCGCGATCGCCACGGGCTGACAAGGCCGGCGTCGGCATGCGTCCCCAAGGGTGGGCCGGCCTGCCGGGGCTCAGTCCTCGCGTGTGGCGGCGGGCGCGAGCACATCGTCCCAGAGCCGGTCCACGGCGGCGTGCAGGGCGGAGAGGGAACCGGTGTTCGCCACCACGTGGTCGGCGGCGGCGAGGCGCTGTTCCCGGGTGGCCTGGGCGGCCATGCGGGACCTCGCCTCGGCCTCGTCCATCCCGTTGCGGGCGAGGAGCCGAGCCAGCCGCACGTCGTCGGGCGCATCGACGACCACGACGACGTCGAACGCGCCCGCCTGGCCCGTCTCGACGAGCAGGGGGATGTCCTGGACCACGACGGCGTGCGGGTCGGCGGCCACGGCGTCCCTGGCGAGCTGCGCGGCACGGGCCCGCACACGGGGGTGGATGATGGCGTTGAGCATGTCGCGGCGGGAGGGGTCAGCGAACACGATGGCGCCCAGCGCGGCCCGGTCGAGCGTGCCGTCCGGTGCGAGCACGTCCTCGCCGAAGGCCTCGACGACCTCGGCGAGCCCGTCGCTGCCGGGCGCCACGGCCTCGCGCGCCAGGACGTCCGCGTCCACGACCACGGCGCCGCGCTCGGCGAGCCGCCGCGACACCTCCGACTTCCCTGCGGCGATGCCGCCCGTCAGGCCCACTCTCAGCACGGCACCAGCCTAGTGGACCTCCTAGACTGGGCCCGGTGACGGAGACGCCCAGCCATGCCACCACCTATACGACCGTGGACGGGGAGCACCGCCACGAGCTCGAGGTCAAGCGGTCGCGCTTCATCACGGTGCTGCGCCGGGCGGCGAGCGAGGAGGAGGCCCGCGCCCTCGTCGCCGGGCTGCGGCGGGAGTTCCACGACGCCCGCCACCACTGCAGCGCGTTCGTCCTCGGCCCCGACCGCACGACCCAGCGCAGCAGCGACGACGGCGAGCCCTCGGGCACCGCGGGAATCCCGATGCTGGAGGCGCTCCTGCGGCGTGAGACGCACGACGGCGTCGCCGACCTCAGCGACATCGCTGCGGTGGTGGTGAGGTACTTCGGCGGCATCCTGCTGGGCGCGGGTGGGCTCGTGCGGGCGTACTCGGAGTCGGTCTCGGCGGCGCTGGACACCGCCCCGCTCCTGCGCCGCGAGAGACTCCGGCTCGTCGGGATCGATGTGCCGCACGCGGCCGCACCCCGCCTCGAGAACGACCTGCGGGCCGGCGGCGTGCTCGTGGCCGGCACCGACTACGGCGCCGCCGGGGCGAGGGTGCGCGTGGCGCTCGCGGACAGCGACGCGGGAGCCGCGGAGTTCGCGTCGAGGCTCGCGGGGCTGACCGCCGGGACCGCGGCGGCCGTCGCGCTCGGGACCTCGTGGGTGGACGTGCGGACATGACGAGGGCGGGCCCTGCCTGAGCAGGACCCGCCCTCGTCAGCGGTGTCGGTACCGGCGGCCTAGCGGGCCGCGGTCACGATCAGTTGCCGGTCAGCTTCTCGCGGAGCGCGGCAAGCGCCTCGTCCGAGGCGAGCGTGCCGTGCTCGGACGCCGGGGCCTCGGAGGAGTACGTGGTCGGCGCCGACTCGTGGCCGCCGGACGCGGCGGCCGCGTCGTCGGCAAGGTGCTGCGCGACCTGCTTCTTGTGCGCCTCCCAGCGGGCCTGGGCGTCGGCGTACTGCTGCTCCCACGCGGCGCGCTGCGTCTCGTAGCCCTCGAGCCACTCGTTGGACTCCGGGTCGAAGCCCTCCGGGTACTTGTAGTTGCCCTCCTCGTCGTACTCGGCAGCCATGCCGTAGAGCGCCGGGTCGAACTCGGTCGAGTCCGGGTCCACGCCCTCGTTGGCCTGCTTGAGCGACAGGGAGATGCGGCGACGCTCGAGGTCGATGTCGATGACCTTGACGAAGAGCTCGTCGCCGACGGAGACAACCTGCTCGGCGAGGTCCACGTGGCGGACCGCCAGCTCCGAGATGTGCACGAGGCCCTCGATGCCGTCCTCGACGCGGACGAACGCGCCGAACGGAACGAGCTTCGTGACCTTGCCCGGGACGACCTGGCCCAGCGCATGCGTGCGGGCGAAGGTCTGCCACGGATCCTCCTGCGTCGCCTTGAGCGACAGGGAGACACGCTCGCGGTCCAGATCCACCTCGAGCACCTCGACCGTGACCTCCTGGCCGACCTCGACGACCTCGGACGGGTGGTCGATGTGCTTCCAGGACAGCTCCGAGACGTGGACGAGGCCGTCGACGCCGCCGAGGTCCACGAACGCACCGAAGTTGACGATCGAGGACACGACGCCCGTGCGGACCTGGCCCTTCTCGAGCTTGTTGAGGAAGGAGGAGCGGACCTCGGACTGGGTCTGCTCGAGCCACGCACGGCGGGACAGGACCACGTTGTTGCGGTTCTTGTCCAGCTCGATGATCTTCGCCTCGAGCTTCTGGCCGATGTACGGCGCCAGGTCGCGGACGCGGCGCATCTCGACCAGCGAGGCCGGGAGGAAGCCACGGAGGCCGATGTCGAGGATGAGGCCACCCTTGACCACCTCGATGACGGTGCCGGTGACGACGCCGTCCTCCTCCTTGATCTTCTCGATGTCGCCCCAGGCGCGCTCGTACTGGGCGCGCTTCTTGGACAGGATCAGGCGGCCTTCCTTGTCCTCCTTGGTGAGAACGAGGGCCTCGACCTGATCACCGACGGCGACGACCTCGGACGGGTCAACGTCGTGCTTGATGGAGAGCTCGCGGGAGGGGATGACACCCTCCGTCTTGTACCCGATGTCAAGGAGGACCTCGTCGCGGTCGACCTTGACAACGGTGCCCTCGACAAGGTCGCCGTCGTTGAAGTACTTGATGGTGGCGTCGACGGCGGCGAGGAACTCCTCGGGCGTGCCGATGTCGTTGATGGCGACCTGCGGCGTGGAGGAGGTCGTGGAGGTGATGGTCATGTAGTAGGGGCTCCGATGTGGATAGTTGGTCGGTCACCCAGACGCGTGCGGCCGCACGGTCCGGCTGAAGTGTTGGTGGTGGTGCTGCGCACTACGCGCCCCACCAGTCTAATTGGCGGTCCCAACAGGGGTCAAAACGTGCCGGGCAGATGGCGCAGCCGATTCCGGGCCGACGCTATTCCCAGGGCAGGCCCGCCCTCGAGAGGGTGGTGAAGGTGGTCCCCTGCCCTGTCAGCCGCGGCAGCGCCGCCTCGTAGCCCCGCGCGGTGCCGCCCTCGGGATGGTTCATGTGGCTGATCACGATGTCTCCGGCGCGCGCCTTCCCGACCTCCGTGGCCACCTGCCCAGGCGAGAAGGTCGCGCCGCCGTCGCCATTGAGGGAGAAGCCGACCGGGACGAGGCCGACGGCCCGGACCACATCCGCGGCCACGTCGTCGTAGTAGGCGGTGCCGGGCCGGTACCAAGGGCGGGGAGTGCCCATGAGCGACTCGAGATGTGCCCTGTTGGAGAGGAGCTCCTCATAGACGGCGGCGAGGGAGGCCGTGCCGGGGATGCCGTAGGCCGCCCGCCCGGTCACCGAGAGCGGGCGGTGCGCCGTGCCGTGGTCTGCGAGCTCGAACAGCGGGTCGGCCGCCAGCTCGGCGGCAGGGCCGGGATTCGCGGCGATCCAGCGGGCGTTGAGGAACAGCGTCGCAGGGACGCGGTGCTTCCTCAGGGCGGCGATGAGGCGGGCGTCGTATCCCCCGCCCCCGCGGCCTCCGCAGGCGTCGAAGGTGAGGGCGACGGACGCGACGGCGCCGCGGGTCACGACGCCGGGCACCTGGAGCCCCCACGCCTTCGGCAGGCGCCCGGCGAACTGCCGGCCGATCTGCTCGGCGGTGGGACGCGGACGGACCGCGGGGCCGGTCGGCGCCGCGCCGCCCGGGGCCGCACCGGACGCTCTGTCGGGAGCGCCGGCGGACAGCGAGGCGGTCGGCGCGGGCGCGCACGCGGCCAGTGCCAGTGCTGGCAGGGCGGTGAGCACACGTCGGCGCGCGAGCATGGAGGCTCCAGGGAACGGGGGAACGGGAAACGGTCGGTACGGGCGTCCCGGGCAGTACCGGGACACCCATTGCGAGGATACCGCCGCGGCGCGACGTTCGGGGAAACCTGCATGCTGTGCCGCCGGACGTTGCGCTGCCGTCGAGGCTGTGCCCGTCGGGGCCAGGACGGCCTAGAAGTGCGTGAGGCAGTGGGCGGGGCGCTCCACGGCGAGCATCCGGGCAAGCTCAGTTGCCGCCGCCGGACGCCCGGCGCCGACGCGGATGCGGCCCGCCTCGGCGAGCGTCACCGGGCTCACCCCGCCGACGTAGGCCGAGGAGAGCTCCGCGATGTCCATGACGAGGTCGTCCTGAGCGGGGTCGTCGTGGGCGAGGCGGGAAACCTGCGCGGTGCCCGCCGAGGAGGACAGGCGGTACCTGCCGTCGGTGAACCCGAGCGGGTCCTGGATGCGCAGGACCAGCTCGCCGTCGTGCGCCAGCTTCCGCGCCGACAGGGCGGCCTCGACGTCGAGGATCCGCAGCCACAGCATGTCCCGCACCGAGCCGGTGCGCACCACCCGCGGGTCCTCGAGGGCCCACACGAGCGGGTCGTCCACGGGGGCGTCCTCCCACTCGATGCGCTCGATCAGGTCGAGCGAACCGAGGAAGTCCCACAGCCCGAGGTAAGCCTCCGGGGTCGCCGCGACGACGTCGCGCAGCTCCATGGTGGGCGGTTCCGTCTCCCAGCCGCGGAATGCGTACGCGGCGTAGCCGTCGGGGGTGCCCTGCTCGTCGAGGTGCACCGCGACGCGCACGCCGTGGTCCTCTCCCCCGGTCTCCTCGTTCCACTGGCCCGCCGCCCGCAGTCGATAGCGCTCCTGCCGGCCCAGTGAGCCGGGGATCGCGCGGTGGGCACGGGCGAAGATCTCCGGGGCGAGGTCCAGCATCGCCGCCGGCTCGGCCGCGACCACCCGGCCGCGCACGGGTGCCGCGAGCCGGAACCGCGGCCCCGTCTCGACGCTCACGCTCCGCTCGTGCGTCGCGACGCCGTAGCCGAAGCGCCGGTAGATCGAGGCCTCGGAGGCCGTCAGCGCGGCGACCGGCACGCCGTCGGCCTTCGCCCGGGCGAGGTCCTCGGACATGAGGCGGCGGAGGAGTCCGCGGCGCCGGTGGTCCGTCCGGACGGTGACGGCCGTGACCATGTGGGCGGGGACGAGCACCCCGTGGCCCACGTTGAGGGTCTTGCGGAACGTGGCGAAGGTGGCCACCGGGCGCCCGGCATCCAGCGCCGGGGCTGCGGCGGGAGCCGTCGCATACGCCCCGGTGAGCTCACGGTCGTCGGCCACCGACGACTCGGCGATCCGTGCGGTGAGCTCGTCCCGCCCGGGCTTCTGGTAGAAGCCGTAGTGCACTGCCTCGATCCACCGCTTGGTGTCCGCGTAGTCGGGCGACGACGCCGGCCGCGGCCGGAACCGGCGGATCTCGTAGTCGGTGCCGCCCGGCGTTCCCGTGTCCGCGCCCATTCCCCGATTCCCCCTCGTGTCGGTGCTGTGCCGTGCCGGTGCTGTGGCGTCCCAGTGCCCGGGGCCAGCGCGTCGTGTCAGTGCCCGGCGTCGTTCCAGGTGCGGCCCACGCCGATCTGGACGTCGAGCGGGACGCTCAGCTCGGCGGCCGAGCCCATCTCGTGCTCGACGATGCTCCGCACGGCCGCCTCCTCGCCGGGCGCGACCTCGACCACGAGCTCGTCGTGGATCTGCAGGAGGAGCCGGGATCCGAGGCCGCTCTCGCGCAGGCGCCCTTCGACGCCGATCATCGCGCGCTTGATGATGTCCGCCGCCGAGCCCTGGATCGGCGAGTTCAGCGCAATCCGCTCGGCCAGCTCGCGGTGCACCCGGTTGGTGCTCGTCAGGTCCGGGAGGTAGCGGCGACGCCCGAAGATCGTCTGGGTGTAGCCGTCCTGCCGGGCCTGCTCCACGACGCCCCGGAGGTAGTCCCGCACGGCCCCGAAGCGGTCGAAGTAGTCCTTCATGAGGGTGCGGGCCTCGTCCACGGAGATCTCGAGCTGCTTGGACAGCCCGAAGGAGGACAGCCCGTAGGCGAGCCCGTAGCTCATGGCCTTGACCTTCGAGCGCATCTCGCTCGTCACGTCCGCGGGGGCGACGTGGAAGATGCGCGAGCCGACGAAGCGGTGCAGGTCCTCCCCCTGCCGGTATGCCTCGATGAGGCCCTCGTCGCCGGACAGGTGCGCCATGATGCGCATCTCGATCTGCGAGTAGTCGGCGGACAGCAGGGACTCGTAGCCCTCCCCCGCGACGAACACGTCGCGCACCCGCCGGCCCTCCTCGGAGCGGATCGGGATGTTCTGCAGGTTCGGGTTGTTCGAGGACAGGCGGCCCGTCGCGGCGATCGTCTGGGCGTAGGTCGTGTGGATGCGGCCGTCGGCCGTGACCGCCTTCTTGAGGGTCTCGACCATCTGCCGCAGCTTGCTCGACTCGCGGTGGGCCATGAGCGCCTCGAGGAAGGGATGCCCCGTCTTGTCGAGGAGTTCCTTGAGCGAGGCGGCGTCCGTCGTGTAGCCCGTCTTGATCTTCTTCGTCTTGGGCAGCGCGAGCTCCTCGAAGAGCACCGTCTGCAGCTGCTTGGGCGAGCCGAGGTTGACCTGGTGGCCGATCGCCTCGTAGGCCGCGGCGGCGGCCTGCTCGCTCGCCGTGCCCAGCTCCGCCATCAGCGCGTCGATCTGCTGCTGGTCCACGGTGATGCCGGCCCACTCCATGTCGAGCAGGACCCGCGAGAGCGGCAGCTCCATGTCCTGCAGGAGCCCGCTCGCCCCGACCTCCTCGAGTTTGGGGGCGAGGGCTTCGTGGAGGGCGTGCACGACGGCGGCCTTCCGGGCGAGCGCCGCGGCCGCGGCTTCTGCGCCGTCGAGGTCCAGCGCGAGCTGGCCGGTGGCCGGAGCGCCGGCCGCGAGCTCGATCCCGAGATGGTGCTGGGCGAGGTCGCCGAGCGCGTAGGAGCGGCGGTCCGGCTCCGCGAGGTAGCCCGAGATCGAGACGTCGTCGACGACGCCGGCGAGCTCCGTCCCGCGCCCTCGGAGGGCCTTCCCGGTCTCCTTGAACTCGGCCGTGGCCTTCGTCACCGAGGCATCTTCGAGCCAGCCCGCGAGGGGCGCGGGGACGCCGCCGTCGCCGCCGTCGAGCGGGACCACGACGGCGGCTCCCGCCGTCGCGAGCGCGACCGCCTCGGCGCGGGGCCGGGGCCCTGCCCCGTCGGTCCGGACCACGACCGCGACGGGCCGCCCGCCCGCGCCCGCGGTGAGGTCCGCGAGGGCGGCGGCCAGCCCGGCGTCGTCCGCCGGAACGGAATGCGGCGGCACGTGGAAGGCGTCCGCGGTCTCCTCGGGGCCCTCCGTGCCGAAGACGTCGTAGACGCGCGCCCGCAGCGCCTTGAACTCGAGCTCGTCGAAGAGTGCCTCAACGGCCGCGCGCTCGGGGCGCGGGTCGGCGAGGTCGTCGAGGGCGAGCGGCAGCTCGAGGTCGGTCAGGAGCCGGTTCAGCTGCCGGTTGCGCCGCACTGCCTCGATGTTGGCCCGCAGGCTCTCCCCTGCCTTGCCCTTGATCTCGTCCGCGTGCTCGAGCACGCCCTCGAGTCCGCCGTACTGGGTGATCCACTTCGCGGCCGTCTTGGGGCCCACGCCGGGGACGCCGGGCAGGTTGTCCGCGGACTCGCCCACCAGGGCGGCGAGGTCGGGATAGCGGGCCGGCGGGACGAAGTACTTCTCCTCGATCGCCGCCGCGTCCATGCGCGGGATGTCGCTCACGCCCTTGCGCGGGTAGAGCACGGCCACGTGGTCGTCGACGAGCTGGAACGTGTCGCGGTCGCCGGAGACGAGCAGCACCTCGAAGCCCGCCGCCGTGCCCTGGGCGGCAAGGGTCGCGAGGATGTCGTCGGCCTCGTGCCCGGGCAGTTCCATCGTGCGGACGCCGAGGGCGCCCATGACCTTCTTGATGTAGTCGATCTGGCCGGCGAACTCGGGCGGCGTCGCGTTGCGGCCGCCCTTGTACTCGCTGTAGATCACCTTGCGCTGCGTGGTCTCGTCGCTGACGTCGAACGCGACGGCGACGTGCGTGGGCTGCTGGTCGCGCACGAGGTTGATGAGCATCGACGTGAAGCCGTGCACGGCGTTCGTGTGCTGGCCCGCGGCGTTGACGAAGCTGTCCGCCGGCAGGGCGAAGAAGGCGCGGAACGCCATTGAGTGGCCGTCCAGGACCAGCAGCCGCCCCTGCCGTCCCGCGGGGGCCCCGGCTGCTGCCGTCGGGGCGGCCGTGGGTGCAGGAGGGGCGAGGGTTTTGCTGGTTTCAGTCACGGGTGCCAGCCTAGTGGGCATGCAGGACAATTTCACCGCGATGGACGGGGGCCCCGCGGCCCGCGAGGATGCCGGCGCAGGGGGCGGAGCCGGGGCGGCTGCCGAGCGCGACGCGGCGGCGGAGCTCGAGGCCGCCGGGATCCCCGAGCGGCTGCGGCCCTGGCTCGCCGCCCGCGGCGTGGGCGCGCTCGTGGTCAAGATGGGGATCGTGTTCGAGGAGCTGACGGCGGAGCGCGCGGTCGCGACCATGCCGGTCGAGGGCAACACCCAGATCGCCGGGATCCTGCATGGCGGCGCCCACGCGGTGCTGGCCGAGACGCTGGGATCGTTCGCCGCCTCGCTCCACGCCGGCGCGGGCCGGCATGCGGTGGGGGTGGACCTCAACGCCACCCATCACCGCGCAGCCGTCAGCGGCAGGGTGCGGGGCACGTGCACCGCGCTCCACCTCGGCCGTACGCTCGCGACGCACGAGATCGTCATCACCGGCGAGGACGGCCGCCGGCTGTGCACCGCGCGCATCACGAACCTCCTCCGGGACGACCCGACGGGGCCTGGCGAGGATGCCCAGGCCGGCGCGTAGCGCAGCCCGACGGTCCCGCGCGTAGCTCAGTCCGTCAGGCCCGCGCGTAGCGCAGCTCGACGGTCCCGCTCCGTTCGGTCAGGCCCTCGAGCGTGAACCCTGCGGGCACGCCGAGGGGGGTGCCGCCGAACAGGGGCACTCCGCCGCCGAGGGCCACGGGGACGATCGTGAGCACGATCCGGTCGATGAGCTCGGCCGCGAGGAACTCCCCGGCGAGGGCGCCTCCGCCGACGATGTAGACGTCCTTCTCGCCGGCATCCCGGCGGAGCTCGTCCTCGAAGGTGACCACGTCCCCGCGCACGAGGACCACGTCGGCGCCGTCGTCCGTGCCGAGCTCGTGGTGCGTGAAGACCCAGCAGGGCACGGTGTACGGCCACGCGCCCGGCTGGTGCGCCCGGATCCACTCGTACGTCTCGCCGCCCATCACGACGCAGCCGACGCCGGCCTCGAACGCCTTGTACGACTCCCCCAGGCCCTCGACGTCGTTGAACCTCTCGAGCCAGTCGAGCCCGCCGTTGTCCTGGGCGATGTAGCCGTCGAGGCTGCTCCCCACGAAGTAGACGAAGTCAGCCATGGCGCCCAGCCTAGCCACGGGGCGGCGGCTTTCCCAGAACCCGCCGCGGCGCGTGGACGTGGCCTGCGGGCGGCGCTAGCGTCGGGGCCATGGATGCCGAGAACCAGAACGCCAGCAGCCCGTCCGCCGACCGCGCCCCGCAGGAGGGGGGCTACGGCAGCCCGACCGCCGAGGAGGAGATGCCCCAGGGAGCCCCGACCGGGGGCGCCGCCACGCAGGGGTCGGCCCCGAACGAGCAGGAGCAGGACACCGCAGTCAGGGACGCCCAGGATCAGGGCGGCTCCGAGTCCCGCGAGCAGCCGCAGGCGGACCTGGCGGAACCGGAGGAGGCCCCCTCCACGGACGCCGACCTCGACGAGGGCAACACCGAGGACCATGGGAACCGCGAGTCGTTCTCCTCGGAGTCCGACGCGGACGCCTCCGGCCTGCCCGACGGCGGCGACTCGGCCTGATGCCCCCACGGGTGACCCTGGGGCGGGCCCGCCGCCCCAGGGGACCTAGTGGAAGTACGGGATGACGAGGTACACGCCGTAGACCACCGCGGCTCCGGCCAGCGCGTAGCTCACGCCCGATCCGGTCCGGAGCAGGGCCCTGATCCGCTGCCGCTCGGGGTCCCGCGCCTCGCTCCCGAGGCGGATCGCGAGCGAGAAGAACAGCACGATGCTGCCCGCGCCGAGGATGGTCGCGATCGCGACCACGATGAAGGCTCCCCAGTCGATCACCGGGCTTCCCCCTTCTGACGGCGCTTGCGCTTGCGCGGGAAGTTCACGGCGTCGCCCGCCTCCTCGACCTCGACGACGTTGTGGTGGCCCACACGCTGGCGGTTGTTGAGGTAGAACATCCAGGCGATCGCGGCGATGCCCACCACGACGACGAGGATCACGCCGGGCGCCCCGAGGCCCATGAGCAGCGCGGCGGCTGCACCGACCACGGCGGCGGCGGGGAGCGTGAGGACCCAGCCGAGGGCGATCCGGCCCGCGGTGCCCCACTTCACGGAGGTTCCCCGGCGCCCGAGCCCGGACCCGATGACCGCTCCGCTCGTCACCTGGGTCGTGGACAGCGCGAATCCGAGGTGCGACGAGGCCATGATGGCGGCGGCCGTGCTGGACTCGGACGAGAACCCCTGGGCCGGGCGCACCTCCGTCAGGCCGGTTCCGACCGTCCTGATAATGCGCCAGCCGCCCGCGTAGGTCCCGATGGCGATGGCCGCGGCGCAGGCCACGATCACCCACGCCTGCGGGCCGGTCCCCGGCTTCTGCAGCCCGCCGGCGATGAGGACGAGCGTGAGGATGCCCATGGTCTTCTGGGCGTCGTTGGTGCCGTGCGAGAGGGCGACGAGGCTCGAGGTGAAGACCTGGCCGACGCGGAAGCCTCCCCGGCCCTGCTTGAGCTTCTCCCCCGTCTCGCTGTCCCGTCTTGCCGTCACCGCGTAGGCGATGCGGGTGCACAGCCACGCCGAGGCGCCGGCGATCAGCGGCGCGGCGACGGCGGGGAGGATCACCTTGGAGAACACCGTGCCGAAGTTCACGGAGTAGAGCCCGATGCCCACGACGGCGGCGCCGATCAGGCCGCCGAAGAGCGCGTGCGACGAGCTCGAGGGCAGGCCGCGCAGCCACGTGAACATGTTCCAGAGCACCGCGCCGATCAGGCCGGCGAAGATGATCTCCGGGGTGATGTGCACGCCGTCGGCGCCCTCGCGGATGAGGCCGCCGGAGATGGTCTTGGCGACCTCGGTGGACAGGAAGGCCCCCACGAGGTTCAGCACCGCGGCGAGGGCAACCGCCTTCCGCGGGGTGATCGCCCCGGTCGCAATGGGGGTCGCCATCGCATTGGCGGTGTCGTGGAAGCCGTTCGTGAAGTCGAAGAAGAGCGCCAGTGCGATGACCAGCACGATCATGGTGGTGATGTCCACCCGTCGTCCCCTCAGGTTGTGGTGAGGCTGATGCGCGATCCCCCGGCCACCAGCTGTTCATCCGAAGTTCGGCACAGGTCTGTTGACGGGCGGCGGGAATCGCTCCGGACCATCCTATACAGCGCCGGGCGCCCCGACTGTGCCGGGGCGCCCGGCGCCCGGGTGCCCGAGGTGGGACTCGAACCCACACACCTTCCGATACCGCATTTTGAGGGCGGCGCGTCTGCCAATTCCGCCACTCGGGCCCAAGGCCTCCCCATGGCCTGCCCGTCCACTGTACCCGGTAGGATCTGAGGCAGGAACATCCGTCTGCCCCCAAGGAGCCAGCGTGTCAGACAAGACCCCCCAGCCGGCACCGGCCGCCGAGAAGGCGACCGCCGCAGCCCCCGCGCGCCGTGTCGTCGTGGCCGAGGATGAGACGCTCATCCGCCTCGACATCATCGAGATCCTCCGCGGGGAGGGCTACGACGTGGTCGCCGAGGCCGACAACGGGGAGCGCGCCGTGGAGCTTGCCGAGGAGCTCAAGCCCGACCTCGTCCTCATGGACGTGAAGATGCCGGTCATGGACGGGATCACCGCCGCGGAGAAGATCGTGAAGGCCCGCATCGCCCCCGTGGTGCTGCTGACGGCGTTCAGCCAGAAGGAACTCGTGGAGCGCGCGCGGGACGCGGGCGCCATGGCCTACGTCGTCAAGCCGTTCACGCCCAACGACCTCGTGCCGGCCCTGGAGATTGCCCTCTCGCGCCACGAGGAGATCAAGGCGCTCGAGTCCGAGGTCACCGACCTCAAGGAGCAGTTCGCCACGCGCAAGCTCGTGGAGCGGGCCAAGAGCCTCCTCATCACGAAGATGGGCCTGACGGAGCCCGAGGCGTTCCGGTGGATCCAGAAGACCTCCATGGACCGCCGCCTGAGCATGCGCGAGGTCTCGGAGACCATCATCAACCAGGTCAGCTGAGCAGCGCCGGCGACCGGCGGCTGGCACAGCACGAGGGCGGCACCCGTTGCGGGTGCCGCCCTCGTGGCGTCTGGAGCCTGCGCGCCTAGAGCTTCTCGCGGCGGGGCTCGGTGGGCAGCGGCCAGGGGCCGACCTGCTCCCGGACAGGCGCCGGAGTGCCGTCGAAGGCCTGGCCGGCGTCGGCGACGTCGCCCACCTTGTGCACCCGGAGCATATTGGTCGAGCCGGCCACCCCGGGCGGGGAGCCGGCCGCCACCACCACGATGTCGTTGAGCTCGGCGAGGCCCGCCCGGAGGAGGTACTCGTCGACCTGGGCGATCATCTGGTCCGTGTGCGCGGCGAAGTCGACCATGCGGGGCTGGATGCCCCAGCACAGGCTGAGGGTGTTCAGCGTCGAGGTCAGCGGCGTGAACGCGAAGACGGGCTTCTGCGGGCGCAGGCGGCTGAGGCGTCGGGCGGAGTCGCCGGTCTGCGTGAAGGTGCAGATGTACCTCGCGTCCAGCTGGTCGGCGATCGCCACCGCGGCCCGCGTGATCGCACCGCCGCGCGTCTTGGGCTGCGAGCCCAGCGGGGGAACCCGCTCGAGGCCGTGCTCCTCGGTCGATTCGATGATCTTCGCCATCGTCTGGACGGTCTCGACCGGGTAGGCGCCCACGCTGGTCTCGCCCGAGAGCATGACCGCGTCGGCACCGTCGAGGACGGCGTTGGCGCAGTCCGAGGCCTCGGCCCGGGTCGGGCGCGGGTTCTCGATCATGGACTCGAGGACCTGGGTCGCGACGATGACGGGCTTGGCCCAACGGCGGGCCAGCTCGATCGCGCGCTTCTGCACGAGCGGGACCTGCTCGAGCGGGAGCTCGACGCCCAGGTCGCCGCGGGCCACCATGATCGCGTCGAACGCGTCGATGATCTCGTGCAGCTGCTCGACGGCCTGGGGCTTCTCGATCTTGGCGATGACCGGGACCCTGCGGCCCTCCTCGTCCATGATCGCGTGCACGCGCTCGACGTCGCGGGCGTCCCGCACGAACGAGAGCGCCACGAAGTCAACGCCCCGCTTGAGCGCCCACCGCAGGTCGGTCTCGTCCTTCTCGCTCAGCGCCGGCACGTTCACGGCCACGCCGGGGAGGTTGATGCCCTTGTTGTTGGACACCGTCCCCCCGACTGTCACCTCGGTGACGACCTTGACGTCGTCGACCGCCGTGGCGCGCAGGGCGACCTTGCCGTCGTCGATCAGGAGGGCATCGCCGACCTTCACGTCCTCCGTCAGGCTCTTCAGCGTCGTCGAGCAGATGTCCTTGGTGCCCGGCACGTCCTCGGTCGTGATGGTGAAGACGTCGCCCACGGCCAGCTCGTGCGGGCCGTCCACGAAGCGGCCCAGTCGGATCTTGGGGCCCTGGAGGTCCGCCATGATGCCCACGGCCTTGCCGAGGTCCGCCGCGGCCTTGCGCACCGTCTCGTAGGTCTTGTCGTGGACCGAGTGGTCGCCGTGGCTCATGTTCATGCGGGCCACGTCCACGCCCGCCCTGATCACGGCGACGGTGTTCTCGTAGCTGGAGATGGCCGGTCCGAACGTGGCCACGATCTTCGCGCGTCTCATATACCTACCCTAGGTCTTGTCCGGTGGACAGCGGTTGCTGGGGATGTGAACAGCTGGGGAGGTGCGGGGTTCCCGGCCGGGGGCCGGGAGCCCCGCACCTCACAGGACCGTGATGGCCCGATCGGACGGCGCGACGGGCGCCGGCAGGATGGTCGAGCCCATGAGGTGGCGGTCCACGGCGGCCGCGGCGGCGCGGCCCTCCGCGATGGCCCAGACGATGAGCGACTGGCCGCGGCCGGCGTCGCCCGCCACGAAGATGCCGGGCACCTCCGTCATGTAGTCGGCGTCACGGGAGACGTTCCCACGGTCGTCGAAGCCGGCCTCGACCTGCTCGGCGATGCCGGCAGGCTCGGCGCCGGTGAAGCCGAGCGCGAGGAGGACGAGATCGGCGGGGATGATCCGCTCGGTCCCGGCCTTGGGCAGGCGCCGGCCGTCGACGTACTCGGTCTCAGCGACCTTGATGCCGGCGAGCCGGCCGTTCTCCCCCACGAACTCGACGGTCGAGGCGAGGTAGGTCCGCTCGCCGCCTTCCTCGTGGGCCGTGGCGACCTCGAAAAGGGTCGGGAACATCGGCCAGGGCTGGTGCGCGGGGCGCTCGGCCGGGGGCTGCTTGCCGATGGCGAGCGTCGTCACCGAGGCGGCCTGCTGGCGGTGGGCCGTGCCGATGCAGTCGGCGCCGGTGTCGCCGCCGCCGAGGATGACCACGTGCTTCCCGCGCGCGTCGATCTGGCCCGGCAGGGTGTCCCCGGCGACAGCGCGGTTGGACTGTACGAGGTAGTCCATCGCGTAGTGGACACCGTCGAGGTGGCGCCCGGGGATCGGCAGGTCGCGCGGCACGGTCGCGCCGGTCGCGATGACGACCGCGTCGTACCGCCTGCGCAGCTGGTCCCAGCTGACGTCCTTGCCCACTTCCACGCCCGTCCGGAAACGGGTCCCCTCCGCCTGCATCTGTGCAAGGCGGCGGTCGATCACGTCCTTCTCCATCTTGAAGTCCGGGATGCCGTAGCGCAGGAGGCCGCCGATCCGGTCGTCCCGCTCGTAGACGGCGACCGTGTGGCCGATCCGGGTGAGCTGCTGCGCGGCGGCGAGGCCGGCCGGCCCGGAGCCGACGACCGCGACGGTCTTGCCCGTGAGGCGCGCCGGCGGGAGCGGCTCGACCCAGCCGGCGTCGAACGCCTCCTCGGCGATCGAGACCTCGATCTGCTTGATGGTCACCGCCGGCTGGTTGATGCCGAGCACGCAGGCGCTCTCGCAGGGGGCGGGGCACAGCCTGCCGGTGAACTCGGGGAAGTTGTTCGTCGCGTGCAGCCGCTCCGAGGCGTCCTGGCCCTCGCCGCGGCGGGTGAGATCGTTCCACTCGGGGATGAGGTTCCCGAGCGGGCAGCCGTGGTGGCAGAACGGCACGCCGCAGTCCATGCAGCGCGACGCCTGGCGGCGGAGGACAGGGCCCTCCTGCCGGGCCTCGTACACTTCCTTCCAGTCCATGATGCGGACCGGGACGGGGCGCCGCTGCTGCGTTTCACGCTGGCGCACTTTCATGAATCCGCGTGGGTCAGCCACCGGTCACCTCCAGGATGCGAGACCAAACTTCTTCGCCGTCCGGGTCCAGGCCCTCTTCGAGGGCGGCCAGACGGGTCTGCAGCACCGCTGCATAGTCGCGCGGGAGGACCTTGGTGATCCTGGCCGCGGTGTCGTCGAAATTGTCGAGGAGCCGCTGGGCGTGGGCGGAATCGGTCTCCTCGATGTGCTTGACGAGCAGGTTGCGCACGATGTCGCGGTCCTCGTCGTCGAGCTCGATCAGCTGCAGGTCGCCCGAGTCCAGGGCCTGCTTGTTCACGCGGCTCGGCTTGAGGTCGAGCACGAAGGCCGTGCCGCCGGACATGCCGGCGCCGAAGTTCCGCCCCGTGCGGCCGAGGATGAGCGCCTGGCCTCCGGTCATGTACTCGCAGCCGTGGTCGCCGATGCCCTCGACGACCGCCGTCGCGCCCGAGTTGCGCACGAGGAACCGCTCGCCGACCTGTCCGCGCAGGAACAGCTCGCCGCCCGTGGCGCCGTACCCGATCACGTTGCCCGCGATCACGTTGTGCTCCGCGGGGAACACGTTGGTGCGATCGGGGCGGACGATGATCCGGCCCCCGGAGAGGCCCTTGCCGACGTAGTCGTTCGAGTCGCCGAAGAGGCGCAGCGTGATGCCCGCCGGCAGGAACGCGCCGAGGGACTGGCCCGCCGTGCCCGTGAGCGTGATGTCGATCGTGTCGGTACCGAGGGTCTCGATGCCGAACGTCTTCGTGACGCGGTGGCCGAGCATGGTCCCGACCGACCGGTCCGTGTTGACCACGGGCAGGCTGATCTTGACCGGAGTCCGGTCCGAGAGCGCCTCGCCCGCGAGCTCGATGAGCCTCACGTCGAAGTGCTTCTCGAGCTCGTGGTTCTGGCCGGTCGTGTTCCGCAGCGGCGCGTCCTCGTCGAAGTCGAGTCCGGCGAGGATCGGCGTCAGGTCGAGGCCCTCGGCCTTCCAGTGGTCGATCGCGTCCTTCGCCTCGAGGAACTCGGAGTGGCCGATGGCCTCCTCGATCGAGCGGAAGCCCAGGCGGGCGAGGATCTCGCGGATCTCCTCGGCGATGAACTCGAAGAAGTTGACCACGAACTCCGGCTTGCCGGTGAAGCGCGCGCGCAGCTCGGGGTTCTGGGTCGCGACGCCCACCGGGCAGGTGTCCAGGTGGCAGACGCGCATCATGACGCAGCCGGAGACCACCAGCGCGGTGGTCGCGAAGCCGAACTCCTCGGCGCCCAGGAGGGCGGCGATGACGACGTCGCGGCCGGTCTTGAGCTGCCCGTCGACCTGGACGACGACCCGGTCCCGGAGCCCGTTGAGCATGAGCGTCTGCTGGGTCTCGGCGAGGCCGAGCTCCCACGGGACGCCCGCGTGCTTGAGCGAGTTCAGCGGCGACGCGCCGGTCCCGCCGTCGTGCCCGGAGACGAGCACTACGTCGGCCTTCGCCTTGGTCACGCCCGCGGCAACCGTGCCGATGCCCACCTCGGAGACGAGCTTGACGTGCACGCGGGCGCCCGGGTTGGCGCGCTTGCAGTCGTAGATGAGCTGGGCGAGGTCCTCGATCGAGTAGATGTCGTGGTGCGGCGGCGGCGAGATGAGGGCCACGCCCGGGGTCGAGTGGCGCGTGCGGGCCACCCACGGGTAGACCTTCTGCGCCATGAGCTGGCCACCCTCGCCGGGCTTGGCGCCCTGGGCCATCTTGATCTGGATGTCGTCGGCGTTGGTGAGGTAGAGGCTCGTCACGCCGAAGCGGCCCGACGCGACCTGCTTGATGGCCGACCGGCGCTCGGGGTCGAGCAGGCGGTCGACGTCCTCGCCGCCCTCGCCGGTGTTGGACTTGCCGCCCAGCCGGTTCATCGCGATCGCGAGCGTCTCGTGGGCCTCCTTGGAGATCGAGCCGTAGCTCATCGCGCCCGTGGAGAACCGCTTCACGATCGAAGAGACCGCCTCGACCTCCTCGATCGGCACCGGCGGGCGCAGGCCCTCCTTGAACCGCATGAGGCCGCGCAGGGTCATGAGGTTGCGCGACTGGTCGTCGACGCCCTCGGTGTAGGCCTTGAACACGTCGTAGCGGCGTTCGCGGGTCGAGTGCTGGAGCCGGAAGACGGTCTCGGGGTTGAACAGGTGCGGCTCGCCGTCGCGGCGCCACTGGTACTCGCCGCCGCCCAGGAGCGGCCGGTGCGGCTGCTCGATGCCGGAGGACGGGTAGGCCATCTCGTGGCGCGCCGCGACCTCGGCGGCGATGACGTCGAGGCCGACGCCGCCCAGCTGGCTGTGGGTGCCCGCGAAGAACTCGTCGACGAGGTCCTGGGACAGGCCCAGCGCCTCGAACGTCTGGGCGCCGCAGTACGAGGCGACCGTCGAGATGCCCATCTTGGACATGATCTTCAGGACGCCCTTGCCGAGGCCCTTGATGAGGTTGTAGACGCCGTCCTCGGCGCTCACGCCCGGGAGCTCGCCGCAGCGGATGAGCTCCTCGACGCTCTCCATCGCGAGGTAGGGGTTGACCGCGGACGCGCCGTAGCCGAGGAGGACCGCGACGTGGTGCACCTCGCGGACGTCGCCCGCCTCGACCACGAGGGCCGTCTTGGTGCGGTTGGCGCTGCGGAGCAGGTGATGGTGGACCGCGGAGAGGAGCAGGAGCGACGGGATCGGGGCCCACTGCGCGTTCGAGTCCCGGTCCGAGAGGACCACGTATTGCACGCCGCGGTTGATCGCGCCGGAGACCTGCTCGCAGATCTCGGTGAGGCGGGCGCGCAGGGCGGCCTCGCCGCCGTCGGGCCGGTACAGCCCGCGGATCTTGATCGCGATGCGGTCCCCCGCGTTCTCGCCGGTCTCGGAGACCATGTTGGCGATCTTCGCGAGCTGGTCATTGTTGATCACGGGGAACGGCAGGACCACCTGCCGCTCCTTGACGCGGCCGGTGCCCAGGAGGTTGCCGTTGGGGCCGATGGCCCCGTTGAGGCTCGTCACGAGTTCCTCGCGGATGGCGTCCAGCGGCGGGTTCGTCACCTGGGCGAACGACTGCACGAAGTAGTCGAACAGGAGGCGGGGCCGCTTCGAGAGGACGGCCACCGGGGTGTCGGTGCCCATGGCGCCGATCGGCTCGGCGCCCGTGCGGGCCATCGGCCCGACGAGGATGCGCAGCTCCTCCTGGGTGTAGCCGAAGGTGCGCTGGCGGACGTTGACCGACTGCGGGGTGTGGACCACGTGCTCGCGCTCGGGGAGCTCGTCGAGGCGGATCACGTTGCCCTTGAGCCACTCCGCCCACGGGTTGGTCCCGGCGATCTCGGCCTTGACCTCCTCGTCGTCGATGATCCGCCCGGCCTCCGTGTCGACCACGAACATCTTGCCCGGCGAGACGCGGCCCTTCTTGACCACGTTGGCAGGCTCGACGTCGACCACGCCGACCTCCGAGGCGAAGACGACGAGGCCGTCCTCGGTGACCCAGTAGCGGCACGGGCGCAGGCCGTTGCGGTCGAGGGTGGCGCCCACGAGGGTGCCGTCGGTGAAGGACACCGCGGCGGGTCCGTCCCACGGCTCCATGAGGAGCGAGTGGTACTCGTAGAAGGCGCGGCGGGCGGGATCCATGGAGACGTGGTTCTCCCACGCCTCGGGGATCATCATCATGATCGAGTGCGTGATCGGCCGGCCGGAGAGCCACAGGAGCTCCGCGACCTCGTCGAACGACGCCGAGTCGGAGGCTCCCGGGGTGCAGATCGGGAACAGCTCCTCGGGCACGTCGCCCAGCAGGGGGCTGCTGAGCTGGGACTGGCGCGCGCGCATCCAGTTCCGGTTGCCCTTGACCGTGTTGATCTCGCCGTTGTGCGCGATCGTGCGGAAGGGCTGGGCGAGCGGCCAGGAGGGGAACGTGTTGGTGGAGAACCGCGAGTGCACGATCGCGAGCTTGGTCGCGAAGCGCTGGTCGGACAGGTCCGGGTAGAACGGCTCGAGCTGCGCGGTGGTGAGCATGCCCTTGTACACGATGGTGCGCGAGGACAGCGAAGGGAAGTACACCCCGTACTTGTTCTGGGCCCGCTTGCGGATGCGCCAGGCGCGGGCGTCGAGGTCGTTGCGGCCGAGCTGCTCGCCGGTGGCCGAGGCGAGGAACGGCTGCTCGAACCGCGGCATGCACGCACGGGCCATGGCGCCGACCAGCTCGCCGACCACGGGGACGCTGCGCCAGCCGAGGACGGTGAGGCCCTCGGCCTCCGCGAGCGACTCGATGCCGGCGCGGGCGGTCGCCGCCTCGCGGTCCTCGGTCGGGAGGAAGGCGATGCCGACGGCGTACTGGCCGGCGGCCGGCAGCTCGAAGTCGACGACGGCCCGGAAGAACTCGTCGGGAATCTGGCTCAGGAGGCCTGCGCCGTCGCCCGTGCCCTCGTCGGCTCCGACGGCGCCGCGGTGCTCGAGCGCGCGCAGCGCGTGCAGGGCGGCGTCGACGATGTCATGGCCGGCCTCCCCGCGCAGCGTCGCGACGATCGCGAGGCCGCAGGCGTCCTTCTCGGCATCGGCGCTGTAGAGCCCCGAGGAGGGAGGCAGTGCGGCGAAGCGTTCGAAGGGCGAGAGAACCCTCTCGGACTCCTGCGCTGCGGCGCCGTGGGTCGGGTGAGTCATGACGTAACGTCCTTCCTCCTGGTCGATTCGCGACAGGGGACAACGTTGGCCCCGCAATGCTGGCCGCGTTGAGGGCACAGCAAGGCGCTGATTACTGGAATTGTATGGCCGGCCCGTACGGGGCGAAACGGCCCGCCGGTCGCACGGCAATACGCTGGCGTCCCCCCTGCGCGTGGCGGGAAGATCGGTTGGCCCACGTCATTGTGGGGGACGAGCCGCCCGGGCGGTGGCCCGGTATGGAGCGGCCGCGGCACCCCCTGCCAGTCGGCCGGTCGGCTGCCGCAGGACTCGCGGGCGGCCTCAGGTGCGGGCCGCCGAGCGTTGGAGCCGTCTCGACTAGCCGCAAGACTACCACGCTGCCGTATGCCGAGACGGGATCGTCCGGATGCCGGACGGAAGATGACGCGCGCGGCCGGCCCGCGTTACGGGGCCGGCCGCGTCCGCTCAGGCCTGGGCCGGGGTGCGGGCCAGGCCTTGGCTCAGTTCTGCGGCGAGGCGGCCGACGGCGTCCGGGCCGCCCTCGCGCAGGGCGCTGACGATCGCGGTGCCGACGATGACGCCGTCGGCGTACGCGCCGATCTCCCGCACGTGCTCCGCGGTGGAGACGCCCAGGCCGACGCACACCCGGGGAGCCCCGGCGGCCCGGGCCGCGTCGACCACGGCGCGCGCGGCCGAGTCGACGGCGGTGCGGGCACCCGTGACTCCCATGAGGGAGACGGCGTAGGTGAAGCCGCGCGTTGCGGCGACGGTCTTGGCCATGCGCTCGGGGCTCGTGGACGGCGCCACGAGGAAGACCCGGTCGAGGCCGTACTCGTCGGAGGCCTCGAACCACTCGGCGGCCTCGTCGGGGACGAGGTCGGGCGTGATGAGGCCAGATCCCCCGGCCTCGGCCAGCCGGCGGGCGAACTCGGCGACGCCCAGGCGCATGACCGGGTTCCAGTAGGTCATCACGAGGACGGCGGTCCCCAGGTCCGCGGTGGCGTCGGTGACGGCCTTCACGACCTCGAAGACACTGGACACGTGGAAGCCATTGGCGAGCGCCTCGGTGGTGGCGGCCTGGATCACGCTGCCGTCCATGACCGGATCCGAGTAGGGGATGCCGATCTCGATGATGTCCGCGCCGTTGCGGGCGAGGGCGATCGCCGCGTCGATGCTCCCCTGGACGGTCGGATACCCGGCGGGGAGGTACCCGACGAGCGCGGCGCGGCCCTCGGCCTTGGCCTTGTCGATGGCGTCGGCGACCTTGCTCACGCGATGCCCTCCTCGGTCTCGTCCTGGTCGTCGGTGTCGCCGACGGCGTCCTCTCCTGCGTGCCCGACGGTCCCCTTGGGCCGACGCGTCGACAGGGTGGTGCCCTTGACCTGCCCGTTCTCGTCGAGCATGCCGAACCACTCGGCGGCCGTCTGCACGTCCTTGTCGCCGCGGCCGGACAGGTTGACGATCACGATCCGCTCGTGCGGGTCGCCGCCTTCCTCGGCCAGGCGCTGTCCGACCTTGATGGCCCCCGCGAGGGCGTGGGAGGACTCGATCGCGGGGATGATGCCCTCGGTGCGGCACAGGAGCCTGAAGGCGTCCATCGCCTCGGCGTCAGTGATCGGCTCGTAGGTGACCCGTCCGATGTCGTGCAGGTAGGAGTGCTCGGGGCCGACACCGGGGTAGTCGAGGCCCGCCGAGATCGATTCCGACTCGACCGTCTGGCCGTCCTCGTCCTGCATGAGGTAGGTGCGGGCGCCGTGGAGCACGCCCGGGCGGCCGAGCGTGATGGTGGCCGCGTGGTGTCCGGTCTGGACGCCGCGGCCGCCGGCCTCGAGGCCGTACAGCCTCACCGAGGGGTCATCGAGGAACCCATGGAAGATGCCGATCGCGTTCGATCCGCCACCCACGCACGCGCAGACGGCGTCCGGGAGCCGTCCGGTCTGCGCGAGGATCTGCTCGCGGGCCTCCTCGCCGATCACCTCGTGGAAGAAGCGCACCATGGCCGGGAACGGGTGGGCGCCCGCGGCGGTGCCGAGGAGGTAGTGGGTGGTCTGGACGTTGGCCACCCAGTCGCGCAGGGCGTCATTGATGGCGTCCTTGAGCGTCTGCGAGCCGTTCGTGACGGGCACGACCTCGGCACCCAGGAGCTGCATCCTGGCCACATTGAGGGCCTGGCGCCGGCAGTCCTCTGCGCCCATGTACACGACGCACTCCATGCCCAGCAGGGCCGCCGCGGTGGCGCTCGCAACGCCGTGCTGGCCGGCGCCCGTCTCGGCGATGAGGCGGGTCTTGCCCATGCGCTTGGCCAGGAGGGCCTGCCCGAGGACGTTGTTGATCTTGTGCGAGCCGGTGTGGTTCAGGTCCTCCCGCTTGAGGAAGATCCGGACCCCACCGGCGTGCTCGGAGAACCGCTTGGCCTCCGTCAGGAGCGACGGGCGGCCCGAGTAGTTGCGGTTCAGGTCGGCGATCTGGGCCAGGAACTCCGGGTCCGCCTTCGCCTTCTCGAACGTGTCGTCCAGCTCGTCGAGCGCGGCGATGAGCGATTCGGGCATCCATCGGCCGCCGTAGGATCCGAAGTACGGCCCCGGGGCGTGGCGCAGGCTGCCGGAGAGGAATTCCTCTGCCACGGCCGCCTCGGCCCCGGTACTCGTCGTGTGGTCCCCGCTGCCGGGGCTGCCTGCTGGCATGGTCTCGCCCACCAGTCCTACCTTCCTTCCGGCGCCCGCCGTGGCTGCGCCGTGTCTCCTAGTGCGCTGTCTCCTGCTGCGCCGCGTGGCGTCCGGCGATGGCCTCCGCCCCGGCCCGCTTGAAGTCCCGGATCCGCGTCAGGGGGTCGCCGTGCGTCACGAGGGCCTCGCCCACGAGCACGGCCCCGGCGCCCAGGCCGGCGTAGTACGCGATGTCCTCCGGACCCTGCACCCCGGACTCGGCGACCGCGATCGCGCCCTCCGGGAGCCGGCCGGCGAGCCGTCCGAAGACGGCCCGGTCGACGTCGAGGGTCTTGAGGTTGCGGACGTTGACGCCCACGATGCGGGCGCCCACGGCCGCCGCGCGGTCGATCTCCTCTTCGGTGTGCGTCTCCACGAGGGCATTCATGCCGAGGTCATGGGTGAGCTCGAGCAGGCCGCGCAGCCGCGCGTCGTCGAGCGCCGCGACGATGAGGAGCACGAGGTCGGCCCCGTGGGCGCGGGCCTCGTGGACCTGGTACTCGTCGACCGTGAAGTCCTTGCGGAGCACGGGGATCGTGACTGCGGCCCGGACTGCGTCGAGGTCGGCGAGGCTGCCGTTGAAACGGCGCTGCTCGGTCAGGACGCTGATCACCGAGGCGCCGCCGTGCTCGTACTGGGCCGCGAGGGCCGCAGGGTCGGCGATCTCCGCGAGGGCGCCCTTGGACGGGCTCTTGCGCTTCACCTCGGCGATGACGCGCAGCTCCCCCGGCGGCAGCCCGCCGCCGAGCGCGGCCCACGCGTCGAGCGCCGCAGGGCGCGCGGCGGCGGCCGCCTCGATCTGCGCGCCCGGGACCTGCCGGACCCGCTCGGCGAGGTCCTCGCGGACGCCGACGATGATGTCGTCGAGGACCGTGGGCATCAGTGCTGGTTCTTGAGCTTGCTGCCGCCGACCCCGTAGCCCGCCTTGCGCATGGCCCAGCCGACGATGAGGCCGATCGCGATGACCACGACGCCGCCCCAGAACACCGGGTTGCTCGCGATGACGAAGCCGATGCACGAGATGATCGACCCGATCATCATGACGAAGACGCACGTCCAGGCCGCGGGGCTGTTGCCGTGCCCGAGATCCTCGCTGGGCGTGGCCTCGTTGGCGCGGGCCTGCGAACTGTGCGTGTTGCTCATCTCTTCTCCTCCATTGCGGTACTACGGCCATTCTGCCATCTTCGGCGTCGCCCGGGCGCCACGGGCGGCTCAGCCGGTCGGGTCCTCGCCGCGCGAGAGGCTGTCCCATCCGTCGATGCCGTCGACGGCTCCGGCCGGCCCTTCGCCGTCGGTCCCGGCCTGTCCCGCGCCCGCGCCGCCGGCGTCTGGCGCGGTGCCCGCGGCGGCGGCCCGGCCGGCGTCGTACCGTGTGCGCAGCGCCCAGTGGCGGGACGCGACGATGAGCAGCACCCCGGACAGCGCCAGGAGCGTCCCGGCGGCCGCGGCGAGGGCCGGGTACGGGGTGAGCGCCACGGAGGCCTGGGACCCGGCCAGGCCCGTGGCCTGGGCGATCGAGCCCTCGGCGGCGCCCCGCGGATCGGCGAGGACCGCAGCGCAGGCCGCGGCGACGCCCACCCCCGCGAGCACCACGACGACGCTCGCCACCGCGCGGCCGACCCGCCCCGCAACGGCGGCCGCGAGCGTTCCCGCGAGGCCCACGAGGGCCAGGGCGGACACCGACGTCGCCGCCTTGCTTCCCTGCACGCTCAGGTGTGCGGTGCGCACCGCCGAGCCCTGCACCTCGGCGTCGACCCACGTCTGGGTGGTCGCGCCGAAGGCGAGGAGCGCGAAGGCGAGTGCCACGACGACCACGATGGGCTTCCTCGCCCACCGGGGCGCTGACGTGGGCGGTGCCGCCGGTGTCTCAGCCACGGGCGGCACCCGCCTGGGCGGCCGCTGCGGAGGCCTGGCGGGCGTCCGGGACGCCGGCCGCCGTCTGGGCGGGGCGCAGGGCTGAGGCGGTGTGGACGGCGCGCAGCGGGGCGGCCGCCTTGTTCACCGATTCCTGGGCCTCGGCGGCGGGGTCGGAGTCGGCCACGATCCCGCCGCCGGACTGCACGTAGGCCCGGCCGCCGCGCAGCAGCGCGGTGCGGATCGCGATGGCCATGTCCAGATCGCCCGCGAAGTCGAAGTACCCCACGACCCCTCCGTAGACGCCGCGGCGCACCGGCTCGACCTCATCGAGGAGCCGCAGGGCGCGGGGCTTGGGCGCCCCGGAGAGGGTTCCCGCAGGGAAGGTCGCCGCCAGCACGTCGTACGCGCTGGCGTCCGGGCGGAGCTTGCCGTCCACGGTCGAGACGAGGTGCATGATGTGGCTGAACCGCTCGACCTCCATGAACTCGCTGACCTCGACGGTCCCCGGTCGGCACACCTTCGAGAGGTCGTTGCGCGCGAGGTCGACGAGCATGAGATGCTCGGCGCGCTCCTTCTCGTCGGCGAGCAGTTCCTCGGCGAGGGCCTTGTCCGCCTCCACCGTGGCGCCGCGCGGTCGGGATCCCGCGATCGGGTGGGTGACGACCTGCTCCCCCGTGACGGTCACGAGCGCCTCGGGCGAGGATCCGACGATCGAGTACTCCCGACCCTCGGCGTCCTCGAGGCTGAGCAGGTACATGTACGGGCTCGGGTTCGTGGCGCGCAGCACGCGGTAGACGTCCAGGGGATCCGCGTCGCACTCGAGCTCGAACCGGCGCGAGATGACGACCTGGAAGACCTCGCCGTCGTAGATGGCCCGCTTGCCGCGCTCGATCGCGTCCAGGTAGCCCTGCTCGGCCCACTGGTGGATGACCTTGTCCTGGTAGTCGCCGTTGGGGCCGAGGATGCTCAGGGCCGGAGCGGCCGGCTCGGCGAGGGCGGCGAGCATCCGCCGCAGCCGGGCGACGGCGTCGTGCCACGCCTCGTCCACGCGCTCGTCGCTGTTGTCGAAGTTGATCGCGTTGGCCACGATCGTCAGGGTCCCGTCGACGTTGTCGTGCGCGACGAGGTCGGTCACGAGGTTCATGGCGAGCTCGGGAAGGTCGAGATCGTCCTCGGGCGGGGAGACGAGCCGCTCCCAGCGGCGCACGGCCTCCCAGCCGACGAAGCCGACCATGCCGGAGGTCAGCGGAGGCAGGCCCTCGAAGCGCTCGGTCTGCAGCGCGGCGACCGTCTCGCGCAGGGCCTCGAGCGGATTCCCCGTGGTCGGGACCCCGACCGGGGGCTCACCGATCCAGTGCGCCTGGCCGCCCCGGCTCGTGAGGGTGGCCCGGGATGCCGCCCCGATGAAGGAGTAGCGCGACCACGAGCCGCCCACCGACGCCGACTCGAGCAGGAACGTCCCGGGACGCCCGGCTGCGAGCTTGCGGTAGAGGCTGATGGGGGTCTCCGCGTCGGCGAGGACGCGCAGGTGGACGGGCACCACCCTGCGGTGGGCCGCCACGGCGCGGAACTCTTCGAGCGTGGGGCTGATCACTCCGAGGTCGTTCATGGGGTGCGGGCTTCGCTTTCGGAACGTGGGGTCGAGGGGATCCGGGGTGCCTGTCAGGCGGCGGGGCCGACGACGGCGTCGAGCCGCCGCCCGTCGAAGCAGGTGCGGGTGCCCGTGTGGCAGGCCGCCCCCACCTGGTCGACGCGGACGAGGAGTGCGTCGCCGTCGCAGTCGAGGTCGACCGACTTGACCCACTGGACGTGCCCGGACGTGTCGCCCTTGCGCCAGTATTCCTGCCGGGAACGGGACCAGAAGGTCACGCGGCCGGAGGTGAGGGTGCGGTGCAGGGCCTCGTCGTCCATCCAGCCGACCATGAGCACCTCGTGCGTGTCGTGCTGCTGGATGACGGCGGCGACCAGGCCGGCGTCGTCCCTCTTCAGGCGGGCGGCGACGGCCGCGGGAAGCGCGCTGGCAGGGGCGTCGGCGGGCAGGGGCTTCTCTTCAGACATCCTCTCAAGTCTAGTCGGCTGCACGGCGGCCCGGCGCCGCGGTGCCCCGCGCCCGCCCGCGGCCGGGCGCATCGCGCCCGCGCATGCTAGTTTCGCCAGTGATGCACTTCGTAGACCCGTCGCGTGAAGTCCTGGCCGAGACACTGCTCGCGGCCGGCCCCGACGCGCCCACGCTCTGCGAGGGCTGGAGGACGCGCCACCTCGCCGCCCACCTGTACCTGCGGGAGCACAGCCCCCGCGTGGCCCTGGGCCTGCTCCTGACCTCCCGGGCCAGGACCTCCGACCTGGCCACGGAGAAGCTGGCCGCCACCCTGTCCTCCCCGGCCCCCTACTCCCGCCTGGTCGAGGACTTCCGCGCCGGCCCCCCGGCCCTCTCGCCGCTGCGCCTCGCACCGCTCGACGAGGCCGCCAACCTCGCCGAGTTCTTCGTGCACACCGAGGACGTGCGCCGCGCCACGGACCGCTGGGCGCCCCGTTCGCTCGACAGCGCGTACGCCGACGCGCTCTGGGACGAGGTGGTCCGGCGCGCCGCGTTCCTCTACCGCGGCGTCGACCTCGGGGTCGTGCTCGTGAGCACCCTGGGGCCGCGGCACGTGGCCAAGCGTGCCCCCGTCTCCGTCGCGATCGTCGGCGACCCCGGCGAGCTGCTGCTGCACGCCTTCGGGCGCCGCGCCCAGGCCCTGGTGACCTTCGAGGGCCAGCCGGACGCGATCGCGCTGCTGGACAGCGCCGACATCGGCCACTGATCCTCCTCCGCCGGCCCTCCTCGGCGGCGAGCCGCCGCTGGGTGGCAGGATGGAGCCATGACTGACTTCGAGCTCCGCTGGGACACCGTCGCACCGCTGTTTGCCGCGCTCGGCGACGACCGCGCGCTCGCGCCGCACGGCGGTGCCGGGCCCGCGGACGCGACGCTGCTGACGATTGCCACCGGAGACGTGCCGCAGCCGCCCAGGCTGCCGGAGGGAGGCGGCCTCTCCGAGGCGCCGCTGGGCGAGTACGACGCCGTCGAGCTCACCATCTGGGGCCGGCCGGCGGCGAAGGGGCTGATCGCCTTCGGCGAGGGCGTGGCGGCCATCGGCGGGTTCGAGTTCGCTGCCGGCGACGCCGATGGCGCGCTCGGCGCGGCGGTGGTCTCGGCCCTCGCCGAGGAGGCCTTCCTGGAGGGCGCGGAGTGGCTCGTGACCCTCGTCGACGGCGACCCGGCCGAGGTTCCCGCATACCTCGCGGAGGGGTGGCGCGAGGCCGCGAAGGTCAGCGCCTCCTAGCGGACCGGGTAGCCGGCCTCGCGGATCGCGGCCTTGACCTGGCCGATCATGTCCGCGGGGCCGAAGTGGAACATCGACGCGGCCAGGACCGCGTCGGCGCCCGCGGCGATGGCCGGCGGGAAGTGCTCCGGGGCGCCGGCCCCGCCGGAGGCGATGATCGGGACCCTGACGGCCGCCCGGATGAGGCGGATGAGCTCGAGGTCGAAGCCCTCCTTGGTGCCGTCGGCGTCGATCGAGTTCAGCAGGATCTCCCCCACGCCCCGGTCCGCGGCCTCCTTGGCCCAGGCGACCGCGTCGATGCCCGTGCCACGCCGGCCGCCGTGGGTGGTGACCTCGAAGCCGGACGGGGTCACGGTGCCGCCCTGGACGCGCCGGGCGTCCACCGAGAGCACGAGGACCTGGGAGCCGAAGTGGCGGGTGATCTCGTCGATCACGTCGGGGCGGGCAATCGCCGCGGTGTTGATCGATGCCTTGTCCGCTCCCTCGCGGAGGAGGCGGTCGACGTCGGCCACTCCCCTGACGCCGCCCCCGACGGTGAGCGGGATGAAGACTTCCTCCGCGGTGCGCCGCACGACGTCGAACGTCGTCTGGCGGTCGGCGGAGGAGGCCGTGACGTCGAGGAACGTGAGCTCGTCGGCGCCGGCGGTGTCGTAGCGGTGGGCGAGCTCGACCGGGTCACCGGCGTCGCGCAGGTTGAGGAAGTTCACGCCCTTGACGACGCGGCCGGCGTCGACGTCGAGGCACGGGATGACGCGGACGGCAACACTCATGGCGGTCCCTCCCCTAGATGCGGCAGGCGTGGATGCTGCTGACCAGGATGGCACGGGCGCCCAGGTCGTACAGCTCGTCCATGATCCGGTTCGTCTCGCGCTTGGGCACCATCGAGCGGACGGCCACCCATTCGGAGTCGCGCAGCGGTGAGACAGTCGGCGACTCGAGCCCCGGGGTGAGCGCGGCGGCCTTCTCGACGAGGTCCTTGCGGATGTCGTAGTCCATGAGCACGTACTGGCGCGCCACGAGGACCCCCTGGAGGCGGCGGATGAGCACGTCGATCGCCGGCAGGCTGCGCCCCGGGCGGCCGATCAGGACCGCCTCAGACTGCAGCAGGGGCTCGCCGAAGACCTCCATCCCGGCGGCCTTGAGCGTGTTGCCCGTCTCCACGACATCCGCGATCGCGTCGGCGACGCCGAGGCGGACGGAGGACTCGACGGCGCCGTCGAGGCGGACCACGTGGGCTGCGGCAATGCCGCGCTCACCGAGGTAGCGGCGGACGAGGCCGTCGTAGCTGGTGGCGATGCGCTTGCCCTCGAGGTCCGCGAGGCTCGAGAACGTGCCCACGGGGCCGGCGAACCGGAACGTCGAGGCGGCGAAGCCGAGGGCGAGCAGCTCCTCGGCCTCCACCTCGGCGTCCAGCAGCAGGTCGCGCCCGGTGATGCCGACATCGAGGGTGCCATGGCCCACGTACACCGCGATGTCCCGCGGGCGCAGGAAGAAGAACTCGATGTCGTTGTCGGGGTCGACCATGACCAGTTCGCGGCCTTCGCGGCGCTGGCGGTAGCCGGCCTCGGCGAGCATCGACGAGGCGGCTTCGGACAGTGATCCCTTGTTCGGGACGGCTACACGGAGCATGGGAGGGCTTTCTGGAGGTGGGGCTTGTGTCGGGGCGGCCGGAGCCGCGGCGGCCTGCCGTGGGGGCAGGCGCCGCGGCTACAGATGACGGTAGACGTCCTGCAGCGACAGGCCCTTGGCCAGCATGAGCACCTGGAGGTGGTAGAGCAGCTGCGAGATCTCCTCGGCGGCTTCCTCGTCCGTCTCGTACTCGGCGGCCATCCACACCTCGGCGGCCTCTTCGACGATCTTCTTGCCGATGCCGTGCACTCCGGACTCCAGTTCGGCGACGGTGCGCGATCCGGCCGGGCGCTTCTCGGCCTTCTCGCTGAGCTCGGCGAACAGTGTCTCGAAATCCTTCACGGCCTCAAGCCTACTGGAGAGCTGGAGGACGCCCGCACCGGCACCGGGTCTGTGACTGCCGGCCTGTGACGAACCCGACACGCCGGCAGGACCGCGCATCCGCCTAGAGCGCGCGGAGCGTGGCCGCGGTCAGCAGCGCCGCGGTCGTGGCCTCGTGGCCCTTGTCCTCGCTCGAGCCCGGAAGGCCAGCGCGGGCGATGCCCTGCTCCTCGGTGTCGCACGTGAGCACTCCGAAGCCGACCGGGACGCCGGTGCGGACGCTCACGTCCGTCAGGCCGACCGTGGCCGCCTCGCACACGTACTCGAAGTGCGGGGTGCCGCCCCGGATCACGACGCCGAGGGCCACGACGGCGTCGTGCGTCTCGGCGAGCCGTGCCGCGGCGACCGGGAGCTCGAAGCTTCCGGGAACCCGCACGAGGGTGGGATCCGTGATGCCCGCCTCGGCCGCGGCGCGCAGGGCGCCGTCGACGAGCCCGTCCATGATCTGGGTGTGCCAGCTGGCAGCGACGACCGCGAGCCGGAGGCTGGCGAGGTCGGGGTTGTCGAGGGACAGTGTGGGGGCGCCGTGGCCGCTCATGCGATGGTCTTCCTTCGTCGGTGGTGCTTCGGTGGCCGAAGCGTTCGGTGGTGGCCCCGTGGGGCCGCGGGGTCGGACGCGGGTCAGTCGGTCTCGCCGCTGACGCGCAGTCCCGTGTGCTCGAGGTCGAGCCTGAGCAGGTGGTCCATGCGCTCCTTCTTGGTCCTGAGGTAGCGCAGGTTCTCGGCACGGGAGGGCACCTCGGTGGGCACCATCTCCACCACGTGCACCCCCGCCTTGGCGAGGCGGTTCTTCTTGTCCGGGTTGTTGCTGAGCAGGCGAATGCTCGTCAGGCCCATCTCGGCCAGGATCATCGCCGCCGCGGTGTAGGAACGCGCGTCCACGGGCAGCCCGAGCTGCTCGTTGGCCTCGACAGTGTCGAAGCCGGCCTCCTGCAGCGCGTAGGCCCTGATCTTGTTGGCGAGGCCGATCCCACGCCCCTCGTGGCCACGCAGGTAGAGCAGCGTGCCGCCCTGGGCCCTGATCAGGCCGAGGGCATAGGCCAGCTGCTCGCCGCAGTCGCAGCGGTAGGACCCGAAGACGTCCCCCGTGAGGCACTCGGAGTGGAGCCGCACCAGCGGGGCCGACCCGTGGGCCGGCGGCTCGGGGGAGCTGACGGCGAGGTGCTCGGCGCCGGTCGCCTCGTCAATCCAGGCCTGGGCGATGAACTCGCCGAACGCGGTCGGCAGATTCACGATGGGCCCCCCGGACACGGTGACGGGAGGGGCGCCGTCGTGCTGCGCGGGGTGGTGCGACGCGTTCTTGCTCATCCGTCTCCTCCTCGAGCGCCCCGGAGGGCGGCGACGTGGGCTGCAAGGTCCTCGATCGAGATGAGCGGGCACCCGTGTTCGTCGGCGAAGGCCCGCAGGGCGGGCAGCCGCATCATCTCGCCATCGTCGTGGACCACCTCGGCGATCACCCCGACGGGGGCGAGGCCTGCGAGGCGGCACAGGTCGACGGCCGCCTCCGTGTGGCCCGGACGGACCAGTACACCACCGTCAACTGCACGGAGCGGGAATATATGCCCGGGGCGGGCGAAGTCGGCCGGCCCGGCGGCCGGGTCGGCAAGTGCCAGGGCAGTGCGGGCCCGGTCCGTGGCGCTGATCCCCGTGGCGACCCCGGCCCGGACGTCGCACGAGACGGTGTAGGCGGTGCCCTTGGCGTCCTGGTTGTCCTCCACCATGGGCGGCAGGGCCAGCCGGTCCGCGGTCTCTCCCGGGAGCGGAACGCAGATGACCCCGGAGGAATGGCGGATGGTCCAGCCCATGAGCGCCGGTGTGGCAAGCTCGGCGGCGAAGACGATGTCGCCCTCGTTCTCCCGGCTCTCGTCGTCGACCACGAGCACGGGCCGGCCGGCGCGGAGCGCGTCGACGGCGGCCTGGACGGGCTCGAGCTTGATCTCGTTGACGGTGCGGGTCACGGCCGCGCCTCCTCTGCGGTAGTGCGGGGCTGCTCCGCGGCGGCGTGCCCGAAGGCGAGGAGCCGCGCGGTGTACTTGGCGAGGACGTCGACCTCGAGGTTCACGGACGCCCCGACCGCCTTGTCGCCGAGGCCTGTCTCGGCGAGGGTCGCCGGGATGAGCCCGACCTCGAACCAGGGGTCGGGCTCCGCTGGGCCGCTCACCGCGGTCACGGTGAGGGAGACGCCGTCGACGGCGATGGAGCCCTTCTCGGCGATGTACCGCGCGAGGTCGGCGGGGACGGCGAACCGCAACCGGTTCCAGTTCTCGAGCGGCTCGCGCTCGAGCAGTGTTCCGACGCCGTCCACGTGGCCCTGCACGACGTGGCCGTCGAGCCGTCCGCCGGCGGGGACGCAGCGTTCGAGGTTGACCGTGTCCCCGGGGGCGAGGGCGCCGATCGTGGTGCGGGCGAGGGACTCCCCCATGACGTCGACCGCGAAGCGGGTGCCGTCGTTCGTGACCGCCGTGAGGCAGCATCCGTCGACGGCGATCGAGCCGCCGAGGGGCAGGTCCCGGGCCAGGGTGGGCGCGGTGAAAGTCAGGACCGCGCTGTCGCCCGAGCGGCGGACGTCCTCGACGGTGCCGCGTTCGGCGATGATTCCTGTGAACATCAGTGGATCTCCTTCTCGGGTGCGGGGGCGGTGGCGGCGGGGACCAGATGGAGCCTGAGGTCGGCGCCGAGGCGCCGGACAGCCCCGCCGTCGGACTCGTCCCAGTCCCAGTGCTGGGCATCGGCGAGGGTGCGGATTCCGAGGTCCGCGACCGCGTTCTTCCCCGAGCCGAGGATGGTCGGGGCCTGGTAGACGATGAGCTCGTCGACGAGGCCGGCGGCGAGGAAGGCCGCGATGATGCGCGCGCCGCCCTCCACCATCAGATGGCGGACTCCGCGGGCGAACAGGGCGGAGAGCGCCTCGGCGGGGTCCTGGGTGGGCAGGTGGACGAACCGCCCGTCGGTGCCGCGGACCGCGGCGTCCTCGGGGACCGGGGTCAGCCCCATGACGGCGCGGAGGGGCTGGTGCGCCAAGGGCGATCCGTCCTCGCCCCGGGCGGTGAGGCGCGGATTGTCGACGGCGACGGTCTGGCTCCCGACGAGGATGGCGTCGATCCGCGCCCGGAGGGCGTGGTTGTCAGCGAGGGACTCGGCGCACGTGATCCACTGGCTTGTTCCGTCCTCGGCCGCGATGCGGGAGTCGAGCGTCTGGGCCATGTGGAGCGTCACGAAGGGCCGCCGCGCCGCCACCGCGGTCAGCCACCTGCGGTTGAGCTGTGCGGCCTGGGCGGCCCTGACCCCGGAGACGACGTCGATGCCCGCCGCCCTGAGGGTGGCGGCTCCACCGCTCGCCACGTCGTGGGGGTCGTCGATCGCGTAGACGACGCGTGCGACGCCGGCCGCGATGAGCGCCTGGGCGCAGGGCCCGGTCCGTCCGGTGTGGTTGCACGGCTCGAGCGTGACGTACATCGTCGACCCCGTGAGGTCGACGCCGCGCTGGGCCGCCTGGACGATGGCATCCCCCTCGGCGTGGGCGGTTCCCGCACCGCGGTGCCAGCCCCTGGCGAGGACGTCGCCGTCCGGTCCGACGGCGATGGCGCCCACGAGCGGGTTGGCTCCGCGCACGCCGCGGGCGGCCAGGGCGAGGGCCTCGTCCATGATGTCCAGGTCGGTCGGCCGTGCTGCGCGGGCCGTGCCGGGGGCGCTCATGCGGCCACCGCCACGGGCGCGTCGGCGGATCCGGGGGCCAGCCCGACGGCCGCCCCGGCGAAGACCGTCAGGAGAATGAGATTGCCCGCGATTCCCACGGGCCACGCCCACACCCGGCGGCCCATGCCGCCGAGGGCGCTCGCGAGGCCGAACGCATTGCCGACCACCTCGCGGAGGAGGAGCGCGGATCCCGCCACCGGGATCTGCGCCAACAAGAGCCACTGCATGAAGTCCATCGCAACCATCCTTCCCTTCACCGCAGCGGCTCCGGGGTTGCGACAGAAGCGGTGCGCGCAGCGCACCGCGGAACTGTACGTGCTTCTCCCATCCAGACTTTGACTGTCGGTGCCGGAATTCCACCGGCTCAACCGGCACTCCGCTCTGATGCGAGCGGACCGCCGGGTCGCGGACTATCACCGCCGGTTCGGACTTTCACCGACCCCGGAGCACGTTTTCGTTGGTTCGGCCGCCGGAGGTGCTGCCTCAGTGACGTCTCGGGTCCACGGGGACCCGGTCATTGATGACAGTTCAACCAAACGGCCAGTGCCCATTGTGCCACATGGATCAGCCGTGGTGCGCGGCGCGCGTCACACGGCCCTGGCGGCCGGTGGATCAGGCGCGGGCCGCGCCGTCGGCGAGGGCCCTGAGCTTCTCGACGGCAGCGGCGGCGTCGTCCGCGCCGTAGACCGCGGAGCCCGCCACGAAGACATCCGCTCCGGCCTCGGCCGCGCGCTCGATGGTGGAGACGGAGATGCCTCCGTCGACCTGGATCGCCAGGTTGGTCCCCGCCCCGTCCACCGCCTCGCGGGCGCGGCGGATCTTGGGCAGCGTGACGTCGAGGAACGCCTGGCCGCCGAAGCCGGGTTCCACGGTCATGATGAGCAGCATGTCCAGCTCCGCCAGCATGTCGAGGTAAGGCTCCACTGCCGTCGCCGGACGCAGGGCCATGCCGGCACGCGAACCTCGGGCCCTCAGCTCGCGGGCGAGCTTGATCGGGGCGATCGCGGCCTCCGCATGGAAGGTGACGGACGCGAGGCCCAGGTCCGCGTAGAGGGGCGCCCAGCGGTCGGCGTCGGAGATCATGAGATGGGCGTCGAGCGGGACCGGGCTCACGGCCTGGATCCTCTCCACCACCGGCAGCCCGAGCGTCAGGTTCGGCACGAAGTGGTTGTCCATGACGTCGACGTGGACGGCATCGGCGGTGGCGATCCGGCCCAGTTCCGCCTCCAGGTTCACGAAGTCGGCGGACAGGATGCTCGGGTGGATGCGGCAGGTCACTCAGGTCTCCTTCGATGGCGTGGCGGCCGGCAGCTTGCGGAACAGTGCCAGGAACATGGCGTCCGTCGAGTGGACGTGCGGCCAGAGCTGCGCCGTGCCGTCGTGGCCGGCCCCCAGTGGGCGCAGGGCGACGGCGTCGAGCGCGGCACCGGCGTCGAGCAGCTCGATGTCATGGCGCCGCTTCAGGGCATCGGCGACCACCACCGTGGTCTCGGCCGGGTGCGGCGAGCAGGTGATGTAGCCCACGACGCCGCCGGGCGCCGCCGCGTCGATCGCGGCGTCGAGGAGCGCGCGCTGCAGCGGGCCCAGCTCCGCGAGATCACTGGGTGAGCGGCGCCACCGTGACTCGGGGCGCCGCCGGAGGGCTCCGAGCCCGGTGCAGGGTGCGTCCACGACCACCCGGTCGAAGCGGCCCGGGTACTCGCGGCCGAGGTCTCGTCCGTCGCCCGTCCGCACCTCCCACACGGAATCGGGAACCGGCGCCAGGGCCTTGCGGACGAGCTCGGCGCGGTGCGGTGCGACCTCGTTGGCGAGGAGGGTCGCCCCCTGCTCCGCGGCGAGGGCACCCAGCAGCGCGGCCTTTCCTCCGGGACCGGCGCAGACATCGAGCCACCGCTCGGGCCGCCGGTCCGCGCCCGCGGCGTCCGCGGGCACGTCCCCGGCGCGGTGGAGGGGTGCCGCGGCCACGGCCCGGGCCACGAGCTGCGAGCCCACGTCCTGGGCGCGGAGGGTCCCTTCGCGGACGGCGGGCAGGCGCCCGAGGTCGCCGCCGCCTGAGAGGGCCGAATCCTCGACGAGATCGCCGGGCTGGGCCCCCGCGTCGAGTGCCTCCTCCAGACGGCCGAGGCCCGGCAGCGCGACCAGGTTCACCACGGGGGCGGCGTTGTCGGCGTCGAGGAGCTCGGTGATCTCCTCGACCGGGCGCCCGTGCGCGGCGAGCGACTGCCGCAGGGCGCGCACGATCCACGACGGGTGGGCGTAGGCCAGGGCGTCGCGCTCCGTGGCGTCCGGCTGCGCGGCGGTCAGCTCCGCGAGCCACTCGTCCGCGGTCCTGGCGCTCACCCGACGCAGCACGGCGTTGACGAGCGAGGACGGCCCGGCGCCCACGACGGCGCGGGTGAGGGCAACAGTCTGGTTCAGCGCCGCGTGCGGCGGGACACGCATGGCCAGCAGCTGGTGGGCGCCGAGGCGGAGGACGTCGAGCACCGCCGGATCGAGCTGGGAGAGGGGGCGGTCGACGTTGAGGGCCAGGATCGCGTCATAGGTGCCCTGGCCCCGCAGCGCGCCGTACGCGAGCTCGGTGGCGAAGGCCGCGTCGCGGCGGTCCAGCCGGTGCCGGCGGATGCTCTGGGGCATGACGAGGTTCGCGTACGCGTCGTCGCGCGAGACGGCGCGCAGGACCTCGAACGCCACAAGCCGGGCAGGATCGGCGGCCCGGGAGCGCTGGCTCGGTGCCTGGCCGCTGAACTGCCGCGGGCCGCGTCCGCCGCGGTTGCGCTCGCGCCCATGGGTGTCACGCCTGGGCCCTGGGCCCCCGCCCTCCGGGCGCCCGCGGCCGCCGGGTTCGCGCTCGGGGCGCCCCGGTTCTCCGCGGCGGCCGGATCCGCCCGGCCCTCGCCCGTCGCTCATCCGAGCACCGTCCCTTCAATGTCGCCGGCCCCGCGGGCCCAGTCAGCGGCTGCCATCATCTTCTTCCCGGCGGGCTGGACCCTCGTCAGTTCGAGCGCATGGGTTCCCGTGCCGACCACGAGGGCCTTGCCTGCCCAGCCCAGCCGTCCCGGTTCGAGGCCCTCCACGTCCGGACGCAGGCGGGGTGGGTCGAGCTTGAGCCGCTGCCCGTCGAGGAGCGTCCAGGCCCCCGGCTCGGGAGTGACTCCCCGCGCCCTGCGGTGCAGGGCGAGCGCGGGCAGGGTCCAGTCGAGCCGGCCGTCCTCGAGGGTGAGCTTGGGAGCGAAGCTCGGTTCGCCGGCCTGCGGGCGCGGCTCGAGCCGGCCCGCGTCGATGCCCGAGAGCGTCTGGCACAGCAGCTCGGCCCCGCTGGCGGCGAGCTCGGCGAAGAGGTCTCCGCTCGTGGCCTCCGGGGGCGGCGTGAGCGCGAGCGTCCCGTACACGGGTCCGGTGTCGAGGCCCTCCTCGAGCTGGAACGTGGTGGCGCCGACCACCTCGTCGCCGTGGATGACCGAGTACTGCAGCGGCGCGGCGCCGCGCCAGGCCGGCAGGAGCGAGAAGTGCAGGTTGACCCAGCCGTGGACCGGGACGGAGAGCGCCGGCGGAGGCACGATCCCGCCGTAGGCCACGATGGCGGCCACGTCCGGAGACCAGGCGGCGATCTGGGCGACGACCTCGTCCGTGATGCGGGCGGCCTTGATGACCGGGAGCCCCAGCTCCTCGGCGCGGGCAGCCACGGGCGAGGGGGTGAGGACCCGCTTCCGGCCGAGCGGCGCGTCGGGGCGGGTCAGGACGCCGACGACGTCGAACCCGGCGCCCATGATCCGGTCGAGCGACGGGACCGCGACCTGCGGGGTCCCTGCGAAGAGCACCCTCATCGGCGCGGCCCCACCCCGAAGGCCGCTCCCGGTGCCGCATTGCCGGTCCCGAAGGCCGAGCCGATCCGGGCCGCGCGCTTGCCCACCGTCGCGTCGACCTGCGAGCGGTAGTCGATCGAGCGGATGGCCCGCAGCGCGGCCTTGCGGTCCTCGCCCTCGAGCCGGTCGGGGAACAGCACCCCATCGAGGTGGTCCGTCTCGTGCTGGGCGATCCGCGCGAGGAGGCCCTCGGCCGCGAACTCGACGGGAGAGCCGTCGGCGTCGTACCCCCGCACCACCGCGCGAGCGCGCCGGCGCACGGGGAAGGCGACCCCGGGGATGCTCAGGCAGCCCTCGACCATGTCCTCCTGGAAGTCGTCCGATAGCTCCAGGACGGGGTTGACGACATGACCGCGTACGCCGTCCATCTGGTACGTGAAGACGCGCTGGCTGACGCCGACCTGCGGTGCTGCGAGGCCTGCGCCGTCGACGTCCTCCATCGTCTCGAGCATGTCCGCCACGAGCCGCCTGAGGCCCGGACCGAAGTCCGTCACCGGTTCGGCGACCGTGCGGAGCACTGGGTCGCCGATGATCCTGATGGGCAGGACAGCCATGATCGGGCCTTTCTGGTCAGAGCCGGTGCGTTTCTTACACCCGGAAGGGGCGCGGCGCGGGGCGCCTCAAGTCTAGTGGCCGGGCGTGGCGTGGTCAGGGACGGGAAGGGCGGCCGCGGGCTGAGGGTCCATGGGCTCGCCGACCGCGGGCTGGCCGACAGGAGGCTGGCCGACCGCGGGCTGGGGCGCGAGGGCGGCCGGAGGCGGTGGGGCCAGGGGCAGGAGGGTACGGCCGGCTGAGGCGGCCTCCACCCGGGCACCCCAGACACGGCGCAGCTGGCAGAACGTGGACCAGTGGTGCCGACGCACCTCAGGATTGACGCGGACGGCGGCGTGCTCGGTCTCTCCCACCGCGACGGCGATCAGCAGCGGGTCCTCGCCGTGGGCCCAGGGTTCCCACGTGCCTGCTTCGGCGTCGACGAGGCTCTCCTCGGCCTTCATCCCGGCCACGAGCTGCATCGCCACCTTGTCATCAAGGGACTTGACCCGGCCGTCCCGCGAGGTGCCCTTCGTCTTGTAGTCGACGAGGCAGATGCGTCCGTTGATCCTCGCCACGAGGTCGAGCGTGCCGGCGTACCCGAGGGAGTGGTTCCAGACGGTGAGCTCGGCGGCGACGGGTTCGACCCCGAAGGCCTGCCACCAGTGGTCCACGCTGCGGGCGAAGCCCTCTTCCCCGCGCTCCCGCAGGGCCTCGAGCGTTTCCTGGACCCGATGGGGCCTGCCGAGGGCCTGGAGCGCCAGCTGCTCTGCATAGCTGTGGACCCGGTCGCCGCGCTCGGCCGCCGAGCGCGCGTAGGCCTCGGAGGCATCCACGGCGGTGCGGACGAGCCTGCGCATCTTGGACGGGTCGGCTGCCACCTGCCCCAGCTCCGGATGGTCGGCCACGTGCTTGGCCGCCATGTAGCTCCGCCAGCCGTCCAGCTCCACCGGCTGCTGGGAGATGACGGTCGTGATCGAGGGGACGGTCGGCGGTTCCCGGAACGAACGCCGGTACATGCGTCCGAACCCGTCAGGAGACGCTGCTGCGAGTTCAGGGGCTGTCATGGTGAAAGCCTTTCACGGGGGTCCGACAGTCTCGGCGCACGGATCACCACGGGTGAGCCTGCACAGAACAAAGGACCCCCGGACACAGTCCGGGGGTCCTCATGGTGGGCGATACTGGGTTCGAACCAGTGACCTCTTCGGTGTGAACGAAGCGCGCTACCACTGCGCCAATCGCCCGTTCCTGCCCGTCCGGTTTCCCGGCCCGAGCGCTTTACGACTCTAGCCCAGACGCCACCCGACTGCCAAATCCACCCCCGAGCCGCCCGGCGGGACACGGCGCCGGCGGATTTGTGCAATGAGCTCACGGTCCGATAGAGTCGTAACTCGTTGAAGCGGGCCCGAGACCGGCGAACTGCACTCCGCGAGGAAGGCACACCGGGCATGGGCTTCGCGGAAAACCCCCGCGGACGTAGCTCAGTTGGTAGAGCACCACCTTGCCAAGGTGGATGTCGCGAGTTCGAGTCTCGTCGTCCGCTCGCAGGACACTGTCGAAGCATCATCTCGATGCCTACACGGTGGGGTGGCCGAGAGGCGAGGCAGCGGCCTGCAAAGCCGTATACGCGGGTTCGAATCCCGTCCCCACCTCGGTGGACACAACCTGCTCCCGCACGGGAGTGAGGGCGATTGGCGCAGCGGTAGCGCGCTTCCCTGACACGGAAGAGGTCACTGGTTCGATCCCAGTATCGCCCACGGAGGAGCAGCAGCTCCCCCACGCGGACGTAGCTCAGTTGGTAGAGCACCACCTTGCCAAGGTGGATGTCGCGAGTTCGAGTCTCGTCGTCCGCTCTCTTCCCGTTAAGCCCCTCCTGGGCTCGGGAGGACACCTGAAGGACCCGGGCGATTGGCGCAGCGGTAGCGCGCTTCCCTGACACGGAAGAGGTCACTGGTTCGATCCCAGTATCGCCCACGGAGGAGCAGCAGCTCCCCACGCGGACGTAGCTCAGTTGGTAGAGCACCACCTTGCCAAGGTGGATGTCGCGAGTTCGAGTCTCGTCGTCCGCTCTCTTCCCCTCCTGGGGAACCAGACGTGAACAGCCCCCGGGGCGATTGGCGCAGCGGTAGCGCGCTTCCCTGACACGGAAGAGGTCACTGGTTCGATCCCAGTATCGCCCACTCTCGGCGCTCCCTCGTGGGGCGCCTTTCGCGTCTCTCCCCCGTGCCGCCGGCGGCGCGGCCTTCCCGTCCGCTGATAGCGGAACCCCTTTCGGCACCGACCGGTTGGAAAGCCACTCCTCCGTGGCTACGATCGAGCACAGCAGGGGCGAACTGGCCCCGGAGGCAGGAAAGGAGGTGGCCGTGTTTCTTCTCGACGAGATGAAGGGCAAGGCTGAGGATCCCACCCATGACAGGCTCGGCGACAGGCTCGCCGACCGCGTCTGCGGAGTCCAGTAGGCCGCTTTCGATCCTGTGAACGGCGTGGATCGGGACCTCGTCCCGGAACACTGCTGGTCCACCGGTCGAGCAATCGGCCTACGGCTGAGGGCCTGAGCCTCATCAGCCCGATCATCGTCACTGGGTGCCGGTACCGCCGCGAGGCGGGACCGGCACTTGGCGTCTCTGGGGTCAGGACGGCTCGTGCGTCTGGCCCTCGCGGGCCAGGGCCGTCAGTCGGGAGACGGCCCGGAAGTACTTCTTCATGTACCCGCCCGCCATCATCTCCTCGGTGAAGAGCTGGTCGAACGGGACGCCGGAGGCCAGGATGGGCACGTCCCTGTCGTAGAGCCGGTCGGCGAGGACCACGAAGCGCAGTGCGGTCGCCTGCGACTCGATCGTGTGGACGTCCTTCCACACGACCCCGTCGATCCCGTCGATGAGCTGGCGGTACCGGCTGGGATGGACCCCGGCGAGATGCTTCAGGAGGGCCCCGAAATCGTCGACGGCGACCAGGCCGCCGTCGAACTCCGCGTTCATCCGGGCATCGAGCTCGTGGGTCTCCAGCGGCGCCGGCGCCGCCGGGAGTCCGCGGTGGCGGTAGTCCTCGCCGTCGATCCGCACGACGTCGAACTGGTCGGCCAGCACCTGGATCTCGCGCTGGAAGTCGACGGCAGCGAACCTGCCCTCGCCGAGCGAGCCCGGAAGCGTGTTCGACGTGGCCGCGAGCTTCACGCCGGCGTCGGCCAGCTCGCGCATGAGCCGGGACATGAGCACGGTGTCGCCGGGGTCGTCGAGCTCGAACTCGTCGATGCACACGAGCTTGTACGAGCTCAGGGCATCGACCGTCTTGCGGAAGGACAGCGCCCCGACGAGGTTCGTGTACTCGACGAAGGTGCCGAAGGCCTTCGGACCGGGGGCCGCGTGCCAGAGGGAGGCGAGCAGGTGGGTCTTGCCGACACCGAAGCCGCCGTCGAGGTAGATCCCGGCGCGAGTGGCCGGCTTGGAGCCGAACAGCCGCGAGAGCAGCCCGCCGGCAGAGGCGCCGATCCCATCGCTGAACGCCTCGAGTTCCTTCACCGCGGCGGCCTGGGTGGGCTGCGCCGGGTCAGGGCGGTAGCTCGAGAAGGACACCTCCCCGAACCGGGCGGACGGCCGCAGGCCCGTCAGGAGCTCCTCGACGGACACTCTGGGCGTGCGGGTGGTGAGGTGTTCGACAGTCGCCAAGGGTTCCGTCCGTGGTCATGGGGTCGGTGGGCCACCGGCCAGCTTACCGCCGCGCGCGGGCGTGGGGGCCACAGTGTGCCCAACCGCACAGGACGGCCTGCGAGGGCCCCGCCGCGGACATGTTGCTCCGCGTGACTCATGCCACCCGGGCCCACACGCTTCCCCGCGTGCGTGGCTACGCTGGTGGGGACCACTTCAGGGGCGCGGCGTCCGCCGTCCGGCCATCCGCCGCGCGCCCTGGCTCAGCCGAGCGAAAGGCACACCATGAGCTACCCCGCCGACAGCAGCGAGAAGTTCGCCGCATACGCCCACCCCGAGCGCCTCGTGTCCACCGAGTGGCTCGCCGAGCAGCTGGCCGCCGGTGCCGTGGGGACCGGCAGGCTCGCCGTCGTCGAGTCGGACGAGGACGTGCTGCTCTACGAGACCGGGCACATCCCGGGGGCCGTCAAGATCGACTGGCACACGGACCTCAATGACGAGGTCACGCGCGACTATGTGGACGGCGCGGGCTTCGCCGAGCTGCTCGCTGCCAAGGGGATCTCCCGTGACACCACGGTGGTCATCTACGGCGACAAGTCGAACTGGTGGGCCGCGTACGCGCTCTGGGTCTTCACCCTGTTCGGGCACGAGGATGTGCGGCTGCTCGACGGCGGTCGGGACAAGTGGATCGCGGAGGGCCGCGAGCTGACCACGGAGGTCCCCTCCCCGGAGCGGGCCGAGTACCCCGTCGTCGAGCGCAACGACGCGCCGATCCGCGCCTTCAAGGAGGACGTGCTCGCCCACCTCGGCAAGCCCCTCATCGACGTCCGCTCCCCCGAGGAGTACTCCGGGAAGCGCACGCACATGCCGGCCTACCCGGAGGAGGGCGCGCTGCGCGGCGGCCACATCCCGACCGCGGCATCCATCCCGTGGGCCCGCGCGGCCGCCGAGGACGGGACGTACCGGTCCCGGCAGGAGCTCGAGGCGCTGTACCTCGGCGAGGCGGGGCTCACGGCGGGCGACGAGGTCGTGGCCTACTGCCGGATCGGCGAGCGCTCGAGCCACACCTGGTTCGCGCTGAAGTACCTGCTCGGCTTCGACAGCGTGCGCAACTACGACGGCTCGTGGACCGAGTGGGGCAACGCGGTGCGGGTGCCGATCGTGAAGGGCGAGGACCGGGGCACCTGGCCGCTCAGCTGAGGCGCGGCGCCCGCGGACGGACAGCACCTGGCCGCTGAGCTGACGCAACCGGGTGTCACACAGGGCCCCGCCGACGGCGAACGCGCGCCGTCCGGCGGGGCCTTGGGCTTACTCTGGAGGAGATGAGCACCAACACCTTGCCCGCCGCGCTGGCGGAGATCGTCGAAGACTTCCAGGCCGTCGAGGAGCGCGAGCGGCTCCAGCTGCTGCTCGAGTTCTCGCAGTCGCTGCCCGAGCTGCCGGAGCGGTACCACGACCACCCCGAGCTGCTGGAGCAGGTCGTCGAGTGCCAGTCGCCGCTGTTCATCTCGATCGAGACCGAACAGGCGCCCGAGGGCACGCCGTCCGCCTCGGGGCCCGTGGTCCGGCTGTTCTTCTCGGCTCCGCCCGAGGCTCCCACCACCCGGGGCTTCGCCTCCGTGCTCCACGAGGGCCTGGACGGCCTGACCGCCGCCGAGATCCTCGCGGTGCCGGACGACATGCCCGAAGAGCTGGGCCTGACCCGCCTGGTGAGCCCGCTGCGGATGAGGGGCATGGCGGCCATGCTCGGTCGGATCAAGCGCAAGGTGCGCGGGGAGTGCCCCCTGGGCGCCTGACGTGGCGAAGAAGGCGAAGGACGGCCCCGGCACCCCCGCCACGAAGGCCCTCGATGCGGCCGGCGTGCCGTACACGGCGCGCGCCTACAGCCACGACCCCGCGGTGTCGAGCTACGGGGCGGAGGCGGCGGAGGCCCTTGGCGTCGATCCCGGGCGCGTGTTCAAGACCCTGATGGTGGAGGTCGCGGCGGGCCGCGGGAGCACCCTCTGCGTGGCCGTCGTGCCGGTGACGGGGAGCCTCGACCTCAAGGCCGCTGCCGCGGCCTTCGGGGCCAAGAAGGCAGCCATGGCCGATCCCGCCGCGGCGGAGCGGCGCACGGGCTACGTGCGCGGGGGCATCTCCCCCCTCGGCCAGCGGCAGTCCTCCCCCACGGCGGTGGACGATTCCGCCCTCGCCCACGCCACCGTCCTCGTCTCCGGCGGACGGCGGGGCTTCGACGTCGAGCTCTCCCCCGCGGACCTGGTCCGCCTCACGGGCGCGGTGGTCGCCCGCCTCCGCACAGCAGACTGAGGCCCGGCGCCCCGGAGCGGACCGGGATCGCGGTCCCGCACGGCGTCAGGCGGCGCCGCCCGGCGCCCGGCGGGGGGCGAGCACATCGGAGAGCCAGGCGCTCACCACGGACATCCACCGCTCAGGATCGACATTCCATTCCTTCGTGTGGCGCGCGTGCCGGAACGTCTCGAGCGTGACCATCTCGGGGTTGCGCTTCGCGAGCTCGAGCGAGGGCCCGACCGGGACGAAGTCGTCGTCCACGCTGTGCAGGATCAGGGTCGGGGTGCGCAGCTCGACGGCACGGGTCACCCAGTCCATCGCCTTGAAGTCCAGCGGCGCGGCCAGGCCCGTCAGGCGCCGTCCCCAGGAGCGTCCGAGGAGCAGCTGGCCCAGGCGTCCCACCCGGGAGGGGATGCGGTTGAGCCGGGCCTGGTAGGCGAGCACGTCCACCCAGTCGACGACGGGCGCGTCGAGCACGAGCGCGCGCACGTGCTCACGCAGCAGGGATGAGTCGGCGGCGAGCAGGCTGATCGCCCCGCCCATGGACCAGCCGAAGAGGACGACGTCGCGGGCGCCCGCGTCGAGGGCGTACTGGATGGCAATCTCGACGTCGCGCCACTCGGTCATGCCGAGCCCGTAGCGCCCGTCCGGAGCGGCGGGCGCCTCCCCGTCGTTGCGGTAGGAGATCAGCAGCGCCGGCATGCCCAGTGCCTGGACGGTGGGGAGCGCACGCAGCCCTTCGCCGCGAGTCGCCCCCCGGCCATGGACAAGGATCGCCCACGTCGCCCCCGGCGCGGGGACGTACCAGGCGGGGCCGCGGCCGACGTCGAGCGGCAGTATCACGTCCTCGTACGCGAGGCCGAGGTCCGCGGGCGAGCCGTAGACGTAGCCGCTCCAGCGCGCCCGGACCGCCTTGGTGATGTCTCCGGAGTATTCGGCCAGGACCGGCCGCGTCACCGTCGTCTCCTCGGGCGCATAGTCGATGGGCGCGCCCAGGCGCACGTGCCCGGCGCCGCCGTCGAAGAAGAGGCTGTACTCCCCCTCGGCCCGTGTCTCGGAGGTCGCCCGGAGGATCACCCGCCGGGAGGAGCCCTCGCCCTGGACGGCGAGGACCTCCTGGTCCTCGGTCTTGGTCCGTTCCGGGGTGACGATGCGCCGGGCGAAGTACGTCGCGAGCGCCGAGCTCGACGCTGCGGCCGCCGAGGCGAGCCCCAGGGCCGCCCCGGCCCCTGCGAGGGCCCACACGGCGCGGGGCAGCGGCTCGGACTCGGACTCGGACGACGGCGCGTGGGCGGCTCGGGCGGGCATGTCCCCATTGTCGCAAAAGGGTCCGGGAGGACCCGTGAGGCAGGCCCGCGCGGACGCCGCCGCGGCCTGCCCCGCCGCCCGGACGCAGGCGCGCGCTGAGCCTCTCCCGCTCGCGGCAGCCGCTGCCCTACTCTGGGTCCATGAGCGCGCCGATCCTCATCCTGACCGAAGTCGCCCTGGGCCCGAGCGAGCGCAAGGCCGTCGAGGGCCTCCTCAGCGGCGAGGCCGCGGCGATCGATGTCCTCGTCCCCGCAGGCCGCAAGCGCCGCCTCGTGGTGGACTTCCTCGACCATCTGTCCATGCTCGAGTTCAGCAAGGCCGTCGAGGGGCTCTCCGAGCAGCCCGCCGACCCTGCTGCGCAGAGGTCCGCCGCGGAGGCCGCCCTGGAGGCCTCGCTCGCCGCGCTCGCAGGACTCGGGGGCGAGCTCACCGGGAGCATCATCGAGGGCGACCCCGTGCACGCCCTCGCCGAGCGCGCCGCTGCGGCCGGCGCCGAGCAGGCCGTCGTGGTGACCCTCCCGCACGCGATCGAGGACACGTTCCACACCGACTGGGCCAACCTCGCCCAGCGCAAGCTCGGCATCCCCGTCCTGCACCTGTACGCCGGGACGGGATTCATCGGGGACTCCTGAGCGTTGGAGTGGATATGGACACCACCTCCACCCCCACCCCTGATCCAGGCCGGGCGCCTGCTGCCCTCACCGAGGACGAGTGGCGCGCCCGCCTCACTGACGAGGAGTACCGCGTCCTGAGGCAGGCGGGCACCGAGCGCGCCTACACCGGGGAGTACTGGGACACCCATACGCAGGGGTCGTACCGGTGCCGGGCCTGCGGCGCCGAGCTCTTCACCAGCAGGACGAAGTTCGACTCCCACTGCGGCTGGCCCTCCTTCTGGGCGCCCCTCGCCGAGGACGCGGTCGTGTACCTGCACGACCGCACTCTGGGCATGGACCGCATCGAGGTCCGGTGCGCCTCCTGCAACTCCCACCTCGGCCACGTGTTCGAGGGCGAGGGCTACGGCACGCCAACCGACCAGCGCTTCTGCATCAACTCCATCTCCCTGACCCTCGTGCCCGACGGGGACTGACGCGGGCCGGCGATGGCGGGCCGGCTGCTGGCGAGGACCAGCAGCCGGCCCGCCTCATATCCTGACCGATCAGTCTGAGCCCAAGAGTTTCTGATGCATCACCGCTTTTAGACCTCAGCTTCGCTGTCCCTCGATACGCTCGGATCACACCCGGCCCCTTCAGAGAGAGCGAGAGTGACATGTCCGCCACCGCCGCCGCGACCGCCGTCGCGTCCACCCCGAACCTTCCCGTCCAGGACGACCCCGCGTGGCACGCCCTGAAGGCCGCGGCCATCGAGTTCCAGGGGCTGCAGGCGCAGGACGGCTCGGTGCCCGACGCGGCGCACCACGAGCGGGCGGCCGCACTCGTCGAGACCATCACGGCCGCCGTGGCGGCACTCGCGCCGCGCTTCCCGCACGACGCCGAGTACCTGCGCCTGCTCGGCGCCGACTTCCGCGCGTGGGCCGCGGGCGGCTTCGGCGTTCCAGACTTCCTCGATTCGCTCGAGGCCTTCCAGCCGCAGCAGCACCGCGTGGACGGGCTGGCGCACCTCGTGGTCTTCCCCATGTACACGCAGAACGGGAGCCGCAACCGGTACGTCGAGGCCGTCCTCGTCGAGGTCGTGTGGCCCGAGTTCGTCGCCGAGCTCGAGGCCGGCCAGTACAGCAACCGCCTCTTCGTGCCGATCCGCTTCCTGGACTTCACGCCCGGCTACGCGACCAACTCCGCCGTGCTCTTCCCCGAGACCGTCGCCATGCGCGAGGTCCCCACCTTCACGTGGGGCGCGATCTTCGCCGACCGCGAAGCGGCCCGCTTCCGCCGGGTGCTCGACGCCGCGGCGAAGGTGACCAACCTCGAGCTGCCCGAGGACGCCGCCGAGCTCGTCGCGGACCAGAAGCTCGCCCAGGAGACGTTCGTGATGTGGGACCTCATCCACGACCGCACCCACATGCGCGGCGACCTCCCGTTCGACCCGTTCATGATCAAGCAGCGCATGCCGTTCTTCCTCTACTCGCTCGAGGAGCTCCGGTGCGACCTCACGGCCTTCCGCGAGTCGGTGAAGATCGAGCGCGACGAGAAGGCGGCGCCCGAGGCGCGGCGGCACGCGAAGCTCGTCCAGTATGCCGTGATCTTCGACCGGATCTTCCGGTTCGCGATCACCGGCGGCCGCGTGCGCAACTACGACGGGCTCGGGGGCCAGCTGCTCTTCGCGTGGATGCACCAGCACCATGTCCTGCACTGGACGGACACGAAGCTCGCCATCGACTGGGACCAGGTGCCCGAGGTGGTCAGCGCGCTCGGGGATGCGATCGACGAGCTCTACTGGCGTTCCATCGACCGCCCGAAGGTGGCACACTGGCTCGCAGCGTACGAGCTCGTCGCCGGGACCGTGACCCCTCACCCGGCCTCGGTGTGGGCCAAGGGCCCCGACGCCCTGCCCCTGGCCGGCACGCCGCGCGAGATCACAGACCAGGTCCTCGACGACGAGTTCCCGCTGTCCATGTTCTACGAGGCACTGGAGAAGAAGATGCGCTCCGTCATCGCCTCCACGGCCGGCATCACGGGCGAGACCGCCCTGCCGGCCGGCCCGGGGGCCGCAGAGTGACGCTCCCGCCGGCATCCGGCGCGCAGGGCGCGGCCGTGGTCGTCGCGGGGGCCACCTCGGCCTCCGGACGGGCCACGGTCCGCGCCCTGCGCGCGGCAGGCGCCACCGCGATCGCCGTGGGGTCCGACGCCGGCCGCCTCGCCGAGGCCTTCGGGCCGCCGGCCGCGGCCGACGGCGCCGTCCCCCAGCACGCGTGCGACCTCGCCGACTTCGCGGCCACCCAGCGGCTCGCGGAGGACCTGCGGGCCCGGTTCGGCAGCGTGGACGGCGTGATCCACCTCGTGGGCGGCTGGCGCGGCGGCGGAACGTTCGCCGAGCAGAGCGACGCCGACTGGGACTTCCTGGCCCGGGGAGCGATCACGACCCTCCGGAACACCTCGCGGGCCTTCTTCGAGGACATCGCGGCGTCCCCGCGGGGCCGGTTCGCGATGGTCTCCTCCACGACCCTCGACCGCCCGAGCGCTGCCAACGCCAACTACCAGGCCGCCAAGGCCGCCGCGGAGGCGTGGACCCGGTCGATGGCGCAGGGACTCGCGCTGCAGCAGTCCGCGCGCAAGGAGGATCCGCTCCCCCAGGCGAGCGCCGCCGTCGTGCTCGCCGTGAAGGCCCTCCTCGACGACGCGCAGCGCGCCGCCGCGCCGGACCGGAAGTTCCCCGGCTACACCCACGTGGACGTCCTGGCCGCCCGGGCGGTGGCCCTCTTCTCCGAGGACGCCGCCGAGATCAACGGTGGCCGCCTCGACCTGACCGGCTGAGCAGCCCTAGCGGACCCCACCGAGACCTGAACCCGCCGAGACCTGAAACGCCACCTAGACCTGAAACGAGTGCGCAATACTGTGACCGTGACATCCCCCTCTTCCTCCCTGCACTCCCCCGCCGCCCCCGCGGGCTGGCCGCTCCATGACTCCGCCGTGCGTGGCTTCGCGTCCGACAACTATTCCGGGGCCCACCCGGAGGTGCTCGCCGCACTGGCCTCGGCCAACGGCGGCCACCAGGTCTCGTATGGGCAGGACGAGTACACCGCGAGGCTGCAGGCCGAGATGGAGGCGCTGTTCGGCGAGGGCGTCCAGGCGTACCCGGTGTTCAACGGCACGGGCGCGAACGTCGTCTCGCTGCAGTCGCTCGTGCCCCGCTGGGGCGCCGTGGTGTGCGCGACCACGGCCCACATCAACGTCGATGAGAACGGCGCCCCAGAACGGGTCGGCGGCCTCAAGCTCCTCGGCGTCCCGACGTCGGACGGCAAGCTTACCCCCGAGCTGATCGACCGCGAGGCGTGGGGCTGGGGGACGAGCACCGCGCCCAGCCGCTGGCCGTCTCGCTCACCCAGACGACCGAGCTGGGCACGCGATACTCGGTCGAGGAGCTCCGCGCCATCACCGAGCACGCCCATTCCCGCGGGATGAAGGTCCACATGGACGGGGCGCGGCTCGCGAACGCGGCCGCCAGCCTCGGCGTCCCGGTGCGGGACTTCACCTCCGATGCCGGGATCGACATCCTCTCCTTCGGCGGGACGAAGAACGGCATGCTCTTCGGCGAATGCGTCGTCGCGCTGGACCCCGAGGCGGCCCAGGGGCTGACCTATCTGCGCAAGATGGACATGCAGCTCGCCTCGAAGATGCGCTTCGTCTCCGCCCAGTTCCTCGCCCTGCTCGAGGACGGCCTGTGGCTGCGCTCGGCCGCGCACGCGAACGCTATGGCAGCCCGTCTCCGTGCGGCGGTCGAGGGGCTCGACGGCGTCGAGCTCACCCAGGCGACCGAGTCGAACGGGGTGTTCGCGATCCTTCCCGAAGGAGTGGCCGACCGCCTGCGTGAGCGGTTCCGCTTCTACGACTGGGACGCGGCACGGCGCGAGGTGCGCTGGATGTGCTCCTTCGACACCACCGAAGAGGACGTCGACCGCTTCGCCGAGGCGCTCCGGGAGGAGCTCGCCCGCTAGCCCGGCCACCCGCGTCCCGGCGCTGATCCATGGGGGCCGGCCTGATCGGGGTCGACGCCGAGCGTCCCCAGCGCGGGCCGGCCGCGGCGTCCTCGGAGCAGGCGGAGGGGTTCGACGCCGAAGTGCGGCAGATTGCCCCCGACGCCGCGCCGCGGGGCAGTTCGATCCGACCGCCCTCACCACCGAGCACGGGCCGCTGGACTCTGCCATTGGGGGGGCTACGAGGCCTTCGACCCGCGCGAGCCGGGCTGGATCAAGGTCGAGCTGGCCGCGACGGAGGGGTGAGTCCGCCCCTCCCTCGGGCTGCCGCCGCGCTGACCTCCCGGCGTGCCGTTCCTGCCGTGGAAACGGCGCCAGCGTACTCTGGGACCGTGACCGCACTAGCACACCTGCCTGCGGACTTCTTGACAGCCCTCCGCTCCATGCGGAGTGCCACGGGCATGCTCCGCCAGGGAGACTTCCGCCTCGAGGAGATCCCGGCACCCGCGAGGCTTGCGCCCTATGCCGTGGCCCTCGAGGCCGACGTACGCGACGGAGACGAGGAACTCGCCACCGGCCGCTTCATCCTCCTCCACGACCCGGAGCCCCCGGCTGTCTGGGACGGAACCTTCCGCGTGGTGACCTATATCAGGGCCCAGCTCGAACCCGAGATGGGCAACGACGCCCTCCTCGGCTCCGTCGCGTGGACGTGGCTGGTCGAGGCCCTCGAGAAGCACCATGCCCACTACACCGCCGCCGGCGGGACGGCCACCCGCGTGCTCTCGGAGAGCTACGGAACGCTCGCCGACCGCCATGACACGATCGACATCGAGCTGCGGGCCTCGTGGACCCCCGACGGCCCGGACCTGCGGGACCACCTCGAGGCCTGGTGCGACATGGTCTCCACCTTCGCCGGAATCCCGCCGCTCCCCGAGGGCGTGGCGGTGCTGCCGCGGCGCCGGCGCAAGGCGGACCCCCGCTGAGCCGTTTCGCAGGGGGCCGCTTCCCAGGCCGCCGATTCCCAGGGGGACGGGCCCGAAGGGGCGGCAGCGATAGACTGGCGCCATCATGACCGCACAGCCCCACGACGCCACAGGGACGGGATCGGGCAGCGGACCCGACCAGGGCCCGGAAGCGACCCAGGTCCCCCCGCCCGCCACGACGACGCCGGAGAACATCCTGGTGGAAGGCTTCGGGGTCCCGGTCCCCGCGGTCATCCAGCTTGACGAGCCCCGTGACGGCGTCCCCCTCGTGATCTCCACGAAGGAAGGCCTCGAACGGGCAGCCGCCTCCCTCGCGCAGGGCACCGGGCCGGCCGGAGTCGATGCCGAGCGCGCCTCCGGATTCCGCTACGGCCAGCGCGCCTTCCTGGTCCAGATCCGGCGCGAGGGATCGGGGACCTGGCTCATCGACCCCGAGCCGTTCGACAACCTCGCCATCCTCAACGACGCCCTGGCCGGGGTCGAATGGATCATCCACGCCTCCACGCAGGACCTCCCGTGCCTCTCCGAGCTCGGCATGTGGCCCGACCGGCTCTTCGACACCGAGCTCGCGGCCCGACTCGCGGGCCTGCCGCGCGTGGGGCTCGCCGCCGTCGTCGAACAGCTCCTCGGCTTCAGCCTCGCCAAGGAGCACTCGGCGGCCGACTGGTCGACGCGGCCCCTCCCCGAGCCCTGGCTGCGCTACGCGGCCCTCGACGTCGAGGTCCTGGTCGAGCTGCGGGACGAGCTCGCCGACCTGCTCGAATCCCAGGGCAAGCTGGGGTACGCGGCCGAGGAGTTCGCCGCGATCCTCGCCGCGGGGGTGGCCGAGCCCAAGGCCGATCCGTGGCGGCGCACCTCGGGGCTGCACCAGATCCGGGACCGACGCCAGCTCGCCGCGGTGCGCGAACTCTGGCTCGAGCGCGATTCGCTGGCCGAGAAGCGGGACATCGCGCCCGGCAAGCTGATCCCGGACTCGGCCCTCATCGCCGTGGCCCGGGCGATGCCCGCCACCGTGCCGCAGCTGCTCGCGACCAAGGGCTTCCACGGCCGGGCCGCCCAGCGCGAGGCCCCGCGCTGGCTCCGCGCCGTCGCGGCCGCGCGCCACCTCGAGACCAGTGAGCTGCCTCCCCTGCACCTGCCGAGCTCCGGCCCGCCCCCGCCCAGGGTGTGGGACGACCGCGACCCCGAGGCCGCGGCACGGCTCAAGACGGCGCGGCCGCGTATCGCCGCCCGCGCCGAGGAACTCGGGATGCCGACCGAGAACCTCCTCACGCCCGACCACCTGCGCCGCGTCGCCTGGCGGCCGCCGGAGCCGCTCACCCCGGACACGCTCGCCGATGCCCTGCGGGGTCTGGGCGCACGGCCGTGGCAGATCACCGAGACCGTGCCGCTCCTGCTGGACGCGTTCCTGCACCCGCGCCCCCTCAAGGCGGCGGACGAGGCCAGGGCAGGGGCCTCCGGGCGGGGCTGAAGGCGTTCTCCTCTGGGTCGGCGGGCCGCCGCCGTTGCGGACCAAGTTACTGCTCAGTAACATGGCTGTGAGGGCGGTCACCGCCCACCAGACATCCGAGGAGCTGCCCATGTCCAGCAGGCACATCCGGGACGTCGTCTTCGTCGACGGCGTCCGCACCCCCTTCGGCAAGGCCGGAGAGAAGGGGATCTACCACGGCACGCGCGCCGACGACCTCGTCGTGAAGACGATCCGCGAGCTGCTGCGCCGCAACCCGTCCCTCCCCGCAGAGCGCGTGGACGAGGTCTCGATCGCCGCGACGACCCAGACCGGCGACCAGGGCCTCACGATCGGCCGCACCGCCGCGCTCCTTGCGGGCCTGCCCCGCTCGGTCCCCGGCTTTGCGGTGGACCGCATGTGCGCCGGCGCGATGACGGCCGTCACCGCGACGGCGAGCGGAATCGGCGTCGGGGCGTACGACGTCGTGATCGCCGGCGGCGTCGAGCACATGGGCAACCACCCCATGGGACAGGGCGCCGACCCCAACCCGCGCTTCATGTCCGAGCGCCTCGTCGACCCGGCGGCCCTGAACATGGGCAATACGGCAGAGAACCTGCATGACCGCTTCCCGGACATCACCAAGGAGCGCGCCGACGCCTACGCCGCCGCCTCCCAGGCGAAGCTCGCCGCCGCCTATGCCGACGGCAGGATCCAGCCCGATCTCGTCCCCGTCGCAACCCATCGCCCCGGCGAGGGGTTCGGGCTCGCGACCGCCGACGAGCCGCCGCGCCCGGGCACGACGGTCGAGGACCTCGCAGCGCTGCGCACCCCGTTCCGGCCGCACGGGCGGGTGACGGCCGGCAACGCCGCAGGGCTGAACGACGGCGCGACGGCGTGCCTCCTCACCTCTGCCGAGACGGCCGAGGAACTCGGCCTCGCCCCGAAGATGCGGCTCGTCTCCTACGCGTTCGCCGGGGTCGAGCCCGAGGTCATGGGCATCGGCCCGGTGCCGGCCACCGAGAAGGCCCTCGCCAAGGCCGGCCTGACGATCGAGGACATCGGCCTGTTCGAGATCAACGAGGCCTTCGCCGTGCAGGTCCTGAGCTTCCTCGACCACTTCGGCATCGCCGACGACGATCCCCGCGTCAACCGCTACGGCGGCGCGATCGCCGTCGGGCATCCCCTCGCCTCCTCGGGCGTTCGCCTCATGACCCAGCTCGCGCGCCAGTTCGCCGAGGATCCCGGCGTGCGCTACGGCATCACCACGATGTGCATCGGCCTCGGCATGGGGGGCACGGTCATCTGGGAGAACCCCCGCCATGCCGACTACGGAAAGGGCGAGTGAACACCGCCATGACTGCCCAGTCCACCTTCGACGCGTTCGCCACGCTCGCCGCCCAGGTGCCCGATGAGATCGTCACGCACGCGCTCGTCAACGAGGTCGAGGTCCCTGCGGGCGGCCGGTCCTTCCGGATCGCCCTCGTCACCCTCGACAACGGCCTGGACCACACCAAGCCGACCACCCTCGGGCCGGGGACGCTGATCGAGCTCGGCCGCACCCTCGAGGGCCTCCGCGACCGGGCCGCGGCCGGCGAGATCCAGGCCGTCGCCGTCACGGGCAAGCCCTACTTCCTCGTGGCCGGCGCCGACCTGACGACCGTCAAGACGCTGCGCGATCCGGCCGCCGGCGAGCAGATGGCCCGCCTCGGCCACGCCGCCTACGATCTGCTCGCCGACCTCGGCGTCCCGACGTTCGCGTTCATCAACGGCGTGGCCCTCGGCGGCGGGCTCGAGATCGCGCTCGCCTGCACCTACCGCACCGTCTCGACCGGAGCGCAGGGCATCGGCCTGCCCGAGGCCTTCATCGGACTCGTCCCGGGGTGGGGCGGGGTCTGGCGCCTCCCCCGTCTCACGGGCCCGGAGGCTGCCCTGAAGGTCATGATCGAGAACCCCCTGAGCAACAACCGCACCATCCGCGGCCCGGAGGCCTACCGGCTCGGTGTCGCGGACGCGCTCTTCGAGCCGGCCGACTTCCTCGAGCGCTCCCTCGCCTGGGCCGCGTCCGTCCTCGCCGGGGAGACCTCGGTCGAGCGGCCGAACGCGGTCGAGCCCCGCACCGATGCGGCCGTCGCCGAGCGCTGGGCCGCAGCGGCGAAGGCTGGTCGGGACTTCGTCGCCGCCAGGACTTCCAATGCCGCGCCCGCACCGGGCAAGGTCCTGGACGTCTTCGAGGCGGGCGCCACCGCGACCCAGCAGGAGTCGGCGGAGCTCGAGGTCGCAGCCCTCACCGCGCTCATGCAGACCCCGCAGTTCCGTGACACCGTGTACGCGTTCCTCGACCTCGTCCAGAAGCGCGGCAAGCGGCCCGCCGGCGCCCCCAACGCCAAGCTCGCGCGAGAGGTCACGAAGGTCGGCGTGGTGGGCGCGGGCCTCATGGCCAGCCAGCTCGCCCTCCTGTTCGCGCGCCAGCTCAAGGTCCCGGTGGTCATGACGGACGTGGACCAGGCACGCGTGGACAAGGGCGTGGGCCACGTCCATGCCGAGGTGGACAAGCTCCTGGACAAGGGCCGGATCTCCCGCGACGCCGCGAACCGCACCAAGGCCCTCGTGAGCGGCTCCGTCTCGAAGGCCGAATTCGCGGACGCGGACTTCGTGATCGAGGCCGTGTTCGAGGAGCTCTCCGTCAAGAAGCAGGTCCTCGCCGAGGTCGAGGCCGTGGTCAAGCCCGAGTGCATCCTCGCGACCAACACGTCCTCGCTCTCCGTCACGGCCATGGCCGAGGACCTCGCCCACCCCGAGCGCGTGGTCGGGTTTCACTTCTTCAACCCCGTCGCGGTCATGCCGCTCATCGAGATCGTGCGCGCGCCCGCGACTGACGACGCGGTGCTCGCCACCGCCTTCGTCCTCGCCAAGGCACTGAAGAAGACGGCCGTGCTCGTCAAGGACGCCGCGGCGTTCGTGGTGAACCGCGTGCTGCTGCGGCTCATGGGCGAGGTCACGGCGGCGTTCGACGAGGGCACGCCGGCCGAGGTCGCCGACAACGCCCTGGCGCCCATGGGCCTGCCGATGACGCCGTTCGTGCTCGCCGAGATGGTGGGCCTGCCGGTGGCCCAGCACGTCGCGGAGTCCCTCCACGCCGCGTTCGGCGACAGGTTCCACGTCTCGGCCAACCAGCAGGCACTCATCGACGCCGGGGTGAAGGGCCTCTGGGGGACGGGGCCGGACGGCCGCCGCGAGATCCGGCCCGAGGCCCTCGCGGTGCTGTCCTTCGGGGACGCGCCGTCCACGTCCGAGCAGGTCCTCGCGCGCTGCCAGGATGCCCTCGCCGAGGAGATCGGGCTCCTGCTCGCCGAAGGCGTGGTGGCCGGCCCCGAGGACGTGGACCTGTGCATGATCCTCGGCGCGGGCTGGCCGATGCACCTCGGCGGCATCACGCCCTACCTGGACCGGGTGGGCGCCTCCGAGCGCGTCAACGGGAAGCCGTTCCACCCGGAATCCTGACCACTCGGGTACCGCGCCCCCGCCCGCCAGAGACCCCGCAGCCCCACCGTCGTGCTGTGGGGTCTCTGGCGGTGCGCTGTGGGGTCTCTGGCCTTGCGGGTGGGGTCTCCGGTCAGGCGCGGCGGAAGCCCTCGGCCAGGAAGGCCCCCAGGCGCTCGTCGGTGCCCACGAGCGCGTCCGGGGCCGAGCCGGCCGCGAAGCAGAGCGCGCCCGCCCACGCGCTGCGGACCACGGCGCCGCCGTGGGTCCAGTAGGACGCGACGCGCTGCCCGCCCGCCGTCACCTCGAAGCGTTCGGCGTCCACACAGCGGCCGTCGGGGAGGTCGATGGGCTCGGCCGGATGCCGGCGGATCTCCGCGGGCGCCGGCAGGCCGTCCGGCGCCGCCTCCTCCACCCGCCGGTACGCGGCGCCGTCGCGGGCGGACGCGGCCAGCTGCGACACGAGGAGGTACTCGCCGCTCGCAGGGAGCGTGTCGGCGTCGAGCTCGGCCTCGTCACGGCGGGCGCCCCCCTCGAGGCCGCCCGGTTCCTGCCGGTACCGGAAGGCGTGCCAGGTCTCCCCGGACGGGGCCAGCCGCAGGAGGGACTCGGAGGCGAACAGGGTTCCGGCACCGTCCTCGAACGCGACGCGGGTGGTGAGCAGCTCGCCGTCGAACGTGCGGCAGACGGCGCCGCGGTGCACGCCCGCCACCCAGAAGCCCTCCCAGCGCTCCCACGCTGCGCCCACGCGTCCTCCTCCTGCTCTCGGGCCGCCGCCGCGCGGCCCGGGATCGACCCTACCGGAACCCGGACGGCGGCTTCCGGGTGCGGCTCCTCAGGAGGGCACGAAGCGCCCTCCTTCGAGGGCCAGCACGCGGTGCGCGTGGCGCCTCGCCCACGGCAGGGCATGGGTCGAGAGCACGACGCCGGCCCCCGCCTCCGCGGCCCGGGCCACCACCGCTTCGAGGCACGCGAGCGAGGACCCGTCCAGCCCGACGGTCGGCTCGTCGAGCAGGAGGACGCCCGGCCGGCGCACGAGGACGGTCGCGAGTGCCAGCAGGCGCTGGGCGGCGGCGGGCAGGTCGTACGGATGCGCCTCGGCGTGGGCGGCGAGGCCCACCGCCTCGAGGGCCTCGAGGGCGCGGGCGCGCGCTGCCTCGGGCTCGGGACGGCGGCGGCCGGGCGCCCGCAGGCGCAGCCCGAAGGACACCTCACGCAGGGCGGTGCGCTCGAACAGCTGGTCGCGGGGCTCCTGGAAGAGGGTGCCCACGTGGTCGGCGACCCGGCCCGCCGGGGTCCGCGCGATGTCGGTCCCGGCGACCCGGACGCGGCCCCCTGCGGGCGCAGCAGTCCCGCGAGGTGCCGCAGCGCCGTCGACTTGCCGGCACCGTTGGGCCCGGTGAGGGCCACCACCTCGCCCGGGGCCACCGCGAGGTCCGCCGCGTCGAGGACGCGCCTGCCCGAACCCGGGTAGGCGAAGCAGACCCGTTCGAGGGCCGCGAGCGGCCCTCCCGCTCCAGAGCGCGGGAGGGGGCCGGGGTGGGCACCGCGGCCAGCTGGTCCGGGCGTGGCCAGTCCCTCCTCGCCCGGATCGCGGGCGAGGACGCCCGAGTGGGCGAAGGCGGCGGAGGCGAGCACCTCGGCCGGCCTCCCGGCCGCCACGGCCGACCCGGCGTCCAGGAGGATGCAGTGGTCGGCGCGGCGGGCAATGCGGTCGGCGCACGCGCCGACGACCACGACGGCGGCGCCCCGGGCCCGCTCCGCTGCGATGAGCCGCCAGAGGGCCTCGGCACCCGCTGCGTCGAGCGAGGCGGTGGGGTCATCGAGGATGAGCACGGCGGGCTCGCCGACGATCGCACAGGCGAGGGCTAGGCGGCGCTGCTCGCCCCCGGACAGCTGGGACGGGTTCCTCCCGAGCAGGTCCCCGAGGCCGAGGGAGTGGGCGGCCCGCGCGGTGCGCTCGTGCATCGCGGCGCGCGGCATCCCGCGCTGCTCGAGGGCGAACGCGATCTCCTCGCCGACCGAGGCGGACGCCCCCGTGAGCAGGTCCCCCGGCCGCTGCGGGACGTAGGCGACGTGCTGCCCCCAGGCCCCGAGGCGCAGCCGCGGGTCCTCGGGCAGCCCGCGAAACGCCAGCCGGGCGGCCCGTCCCTCCGAGCCTGGGCCCCGGCCGAGCTCGAGGGACCCGACGAGGGTGTTCTGGCCGCCGGCCACGGCCCAGCCGGCGAGGACCTTCGCCAGGGTCGACGTCCCGCTGCCGGATGCCCCCAGCACCGCGGTGAGGGAGCCCGGCCCGAGCGCGAGGCGGACGTCCTCGAGGACCGGTGGCCCGGCGTCGTACGCGAAGCGCTCCACGTGCGCCGAGAGGACCGGCGGGGCGGCCGCGCTCATCGCCCGCCGCCCGCCACGGCCACAGCGTGGGCCACTCCGGGGACGACGGCGGCCGCCACCATGGCGGCCGAGGCGACGACCAGCGCCCAGCGCAGGGCGCGCTGGGCGGCCGAGTCGGGCTCGTCGACGTACGCGGTGCGGGGGCCGGGAAGGGCCTGTCCGCGCGCGTCGAGCGCGAGGGCGCGCTCGCCGGCCTCGTCCACGAGGGCGAGCACGAGCGGCACGGCCTGGAGCCGGCCCGCGAGGATGCGCCCGCCCGGCCCGGGCCGGACCACGAGCCCGCGGGCCTCCTGGGCCTCGCGGATGCGGCGCATCCGGTCGGCGACCGTGGCCACGAGGCCCAGGGCCGAGGCGAGGACGTAGCCGAGCGGCGCAGGGACGCCGCGCCGCACGAGGGCCGCCCTCAGCACGGCGACGTCGGCCCAGACCGAGAAGGCGAGCATGGTGCAGACGAGCGCGGCGGTGCGCAGCACGAACCCTGCAGCGTAGGCGAGTCCCTCGACCGTGACGCGGGCCGGGCCCCAGGCCACGAGCACCGCCGTCCCCTCGGGGAAGAAGAGCCCGTGGATCAGGAACGCCCAGAGGGCGAACGGCGCGACCACGAGGGCCGCGGCGGCGGCGACGCGCCGCAGCGTCCCCGCGCGCGCGGACAGGACGGCCGCCGCGAGGATCGCCGCCGTCCACACCGCCCAGTGGGAGGCCGCGAGGCACGCGACGGCCCCCGTCCCGGCCAGCGCGAGCCCCGTCAGGGGGTTGAGGGCGCGGGCGGCGGCGGGGGCCGGCGGATGCTCAGGCAGCGGGGGCCGCCTCGGCGCGGCGGCGCCGGGCGAGCACGCGATGCGCCCGGACGAACTCGAAGCGGCCCGTGGCCCGCTGCGGAAGGGCGTAGGCCAGGGCGGCCGCCACGACGAACGTGACGAGCTTGTCCGTCAGGTCGGACGCGATCGAACCCTTGACGACGGACTCGGCGAGGCTGTCCCCCGCGGCCCGGAAGACGGCGATGACAGCCCCGGTCGCCCCGGTGGAGGTCCCGCCGAACACCGCGATCGCGACGGTCGAGCCGATCACCGCCGCGACCGCGCCGGTGACGAGACCGGCGACGGGAACCCACCAGAACCGCCGCACGGCCCCGATCCGCGCGGCGAGGCCCGCGAGGGCGCCGATCGCGGCGGCCCCGGCGGCGAACGGGATGAGGGTCGGGTTGAAGAAGGACCACACGATGGTGCTCAGCAGCCCCGTCGCGGCGCCGGCCGCGGACCCGGCGAGGAAGCCCACGAGCACGGTGCCGATCGAATCGAGGTAGATCGGCACGATGACGGTGCCGACGAACTGGCCGAGCACGATGTTCAGCACGAGGGCCACCGGGATGAGGGCGAGGGTCGTGGTGGGCAGGGTGGGCAGGATGCCGGCGAAGAGGAGGACCGTGGCGATCCCGTAGCCCGTGAGCGCCACGAGGGCGGCCGAGGCCGAGGGCGTGTCCACCGGCTCTGCGGGAGAGGTGGCCACGAGGTAGATGAACGTCGCGACGATGGCAGCGGCCCCGAGGACGATGAGGACCGTCCTGAGCGGGGAGCGGCGCGGGGCGTCTTCTGTCAGGGGGTGCGACATGGCCAAGGCACGTCCTTCACGGATGCTGCGGATGCGGAATAGTGGATCGGCGCCCGCCTATGTCACCTCGGCGGCCGCCCCGGCCGGGCCGGGGCACAGAAATTCTAGCCCACCAGGCGCGCGAGGGCGCCGAGGGAGGCGACGAGCTCTGCGAAGGCCTCGTCCGGGTGGTTGGCGCTCACGATGCGCGCCGAGGGCGGCTCCTCCCACAGGCCCCTGTAGTCCGCGACCGTGGTGCCCATCAGGCGCGGGGCGCGGGTCTCGACATGGACGGCAGCCGTCCGCGCCGCATAGCGTGCGGTCCCGGCGGCCACAGTGGCGGCGAAGTAGTCGTGGATGTGCGCCACGTAGCCCTGGTCGTAGTGCCGGTGGAACTCGAAGTAGAAGCGCAGCATGTCGCTCACGTGCCGGACGAGCCGGTTCGAGGCGGTGGAGCGCTGCCCCTCCGGCTGGTCCGGGAGCACGAGCTCCGGCCCGCTGCAGCCGGCGGCTTCGGCGAGGGCCGCAAGGTGCCCCGGGTGCATCTCGATCCGCTCGGTGGTCTCGAGCGCGCACACGGTCGGGAGCCGGTCCTCGGGCTGGCCCGCGAACGCCGCGAACACCTCGGCGGCAGCGTGCGGGTCCACGTGGGTGTTCCACTCGGCCGTGGGCGTCGTGTTGCCCTGGTAGTAGTAGGCGCCGCCCATGATCACCACGCCCGCGAGCAGCTCGGGGAGGCGCGGTTCGGCGCGCAGGGCGAGCGCGAAGTTGGTCAGCGGGGCGGTGATGAGCGCCGTGAGCTCGCCCGGGCGCGCGCGGGCGGCCTCGACCCAGAGGTCGACGGCGTCGCGCGCCTCGGGCGCCCGGCGCGCCGCGGGCAGCTCGGCGTAGCCGATCCCCTGGGGCCCGTGCGTCTCAGGGGTCGTGACGAGGGGGACCTCGAGCGGCTTCCGCGCCCCGATCGCCACGGGCACCTCGGGCCGCCCGCACAGTTCGAGGAGGGCGAGGTTGTTCGCGGCGACCTGGTCGGCGTCGACGTTGCCCGGGGTGCTCGTGACCGCGACGAGCTCCACCTGCGGCTGGCTGCACAGGTAGAGCAGGGCGAGCGCGTCGTCGATCCCGGTGTCGCAGTCGAGCAGCACCGCCCGGGGCGGACGGCCCGGCTGGTGGGACACCGGGCGGGAGTTCTCGTGCACGCGCCGACCCTAGAAGAGTGCGACGCGCGGCGTCTTCGGGAAGATCTCGTCGAGCTCGGCGAGGTCCTCGGCGCTCGGCTCCCACGAGGCCGCCTCGGCGTTCTGGCGGATCTGCTCGGGCTTGGTGGCGCCGGCGATGACGCTCGCGACCGAGGGCTGCGCGGCGAGCCACGAGAAGGCGACCTGGAGCTCGGTCAGGCCCCGCTCCTCGGCGAAGGCGGAGAACCTGTCGAGCTGGTCCCAGTCGGCGTCGTGGACGAGGTTGGTGCGGGTGTGGGACAGCCGGGAGCCCTCGGGGGCGCTCCCGCGGGAGTACTTGCCGGTGAGGAGCCCGTTCGCCAGCGGGAAGTAGGGCAGGACCCCGAGGCCGTACGCCTCGGCGGCCTCCGTGACCTCCAGCTCGGCGCGCCGGTCGAGGAGGTTGTAGTGGTTCTGGCTCGAGATGAACGGGGTGAAGCCGCCCATCCGCGCCGTGAACTCCGCCTCGGCGATCTGCCAGCCGGTGCGGTTCGAGTGCCCGATGTAGCGCACCTTGCCCTCGCGGACGAGGTCGTCGAGCGCCGAGAGCGTCTCCTCGATCGGGGTCTCGGTGTCCGGGGTGTGGTACTGGTACAGGTCGATCCAGTCGGTGCCGAGGCGGCGGAGGGAGGCCTCGACCGCGGTGCGGATGTAGCGCCGCGAGCCGCGTGCGCCGAAGTCCTTCCCGTTCGCGCCGTGCATGTCCATGCCGAACTTGGTGGCGACCACGACGTCGTCGCGGCGGCCCTTGAGCGCCTTGCCGAGCATCTCCTCGCTCAGCCCGGGGGTGCGGCCGTACACGTCGGCGACGTCGAAGAGGGTGATGCCCGCATCGATCGCGGCGTGGACGACGGCGTCGGTGCCCTCCTGGGTCTCGGTCGGGGTGTTGGCGCGGCCGAGGTTGTTGCAGCCGAGGCCGACGGTCGAGACGGTCAGGCCGGAGCGGCCGAGGCGGCGGTAGTCAGTCATGGGGCCAGACTACCCGTGCGGTCCTGCGCAGGGGCGCGCCTGCCCGTGCCGCGGAGCCGGCCGCGGCGGTCAGAGGGAGAAGCCGCGGACCCCTGCGGGGGCGTGCTTGAGCTTGAACGCGTCCGGGTCGGTCAGCGGCGCGACGGCCACCGAGAGCTTCGTGTAGTCGCTCGTGGCCTCGCGCAGGCACGTCTTGACCGCGGCGACGGCCTTGGCGGGGTCGACGCACGTCGCGAACACATTGAGCCGGCTGTTGCCGATGGCGCTGCCCTCGACCGTCCCGAGCCCGCGCCAGGCGAGGTGGGCCGAGAGGGCCTGGACGGCCTGCCGCTCGAGCGCGCGGTCCCGGTCGGTGCCCTCGGCCGTCTTGAGCGCGAACTGCGCCACGACCCGCCACAGGTCCTCGTCGCCGAGCGGGGCGTAGCCGTCCTGCTCGCACTGGGCAGCGAAGGCGGCCATGAGCCCCTCGGCGGCGGCAGCGTCGACGTCGTGCGTGGCCTCCGTCGCGGACTGGTGGCCGACCACGCCGTGGTTCACCACGAACTGGGCGCCCTCCTCGTCATGCCATGCCTCCCGGAACTCGAGCGTGCCGTCGTCCCTGCGCCGGTAGACGCGCGCGTAGCTCATGGGTTCTCCTTCCGTCCCAACGCCATCCAGGCGTCGGAGATGCCGTCAAAGGGGCCGGTGCCCGCGAGCACGGCCTCGTGCAGCCGCGCGCACTCGGACCGGACCGCCGCGACCAGGCCCTCGGGGTAGGCCATCGCGGCCGCGTGCTCGGCGAACTCGTCCTCGTCGTCGACGAACACGCCGTGACGGGCCGAGCGGACCACGTCGAGGTCCATGTCGACCATGTGGAACTCGACCACACCGGGGTGCCCCTCCCCCGCCGGAGCGCCGATGCGGTGCCAGGCGAGGTCCCACGCGAGGTCCACGTACACGCGGAAGTCGCCGGGGTTGGTGTCGTCGTAGAACGTGGCCGCGTACCCGCCGGCACGCGGGATGAGCAGGACCGCGTCCGAGCGCGTGTGCAGCGCAGCACCGGGGCGCGAGATGAACTCGCCGCGCCCCTGGTAGATCCACCAGCCGTGCTCGTCCTCGCCCAGGCCGAACCCCGGGACCACCCAGTGGCCCGTGCCGTCCCACTTGCGGTTGCGGGCCACCACCAGCTCGCCGGGGCGCGGCGCACCCGCCGGCGGGGGCGGCTGGATCCGCCACGCACCGGGGGCAGCCCCGGCCGCCCGGCCGGTCACAGCTTGGGGAGCGTGCCCGTGGTCGGGGCAGCCTGGCCCGGCAGCGGCCGGGCGAACGGGACCTTGGTCCCCAGGACCTGGGCGACGATGTCGTGCGCGACCTGCTGGGCGGTCAGGCCCACGCGGGCGAGCACCTGGTTCCGTGAGCCGTGGTCGAGGAACTCCACCGGGAGGCCGACCTCGTTCAGCGCGGTGTCCACGCCGGCGGCGCGCATCTCCTGGCGGATCCGCGAACCCACCCCGCCCGCGCGGACGCCGTCCTCGAGGCACACCACGATGCGGTGGCGCGCCGCGAGGCTGATGATGCTCCGCGGCACGGGCAGGACCCAGCGCGGGTCCACGACGGTGGAGCTGATGCCCTGGTGGTCCAGCCGCTGCGCGACCTCGAGGGCGAGGTCGCTCATGGCGCCGACCGCCACGAGCAGGACGTCGGGGCCCGTCTCGCCGTCGGCCTCGGCCACGGTGCCCGTGCGGGCCAGGACGTCGACGCCGTCGTCGAGGCGCTCGAGCGCCTCGGTCTCGGCCCCGACGGTCCCCTTCGAGAACCGCACGACGGTCGGGGCGTCGTCGACCGCGATGGCCTCGCGGAGCTCCTCGCGCAGCCGGGTCGCGTCCCGCGGGGCGGCGAGGTGCAGCCCGGGCACGCTCTGGACGAGCGCCATGTCCCACTGGCCGTGGTGGCTGGCACCGTCGGGGCCGGTGACCCCCGCGCGGTCCAGCACGAGGGTCACGCCGGCCTTGTGCAGCGCGACGTCCATCAGGAGCTGGTCGTAGGCCCGGTTCAGGAAGGTCGCGTACACCGCGACGACGGGGTGGAGGCCGCCGAAGGCGAGGCCCGCGGCGCTCGTGACGGCGTGCTGCTCGGCGATGCCGACGTCGATCACCCGGTCCGGGTGGCGCTGGGCGAACGTGGCGAGGCCGACCGGGATGAGCATGGCGCCGGTGATGCCCACGACGTCCTCGCGCTCGTCGGCGATCGCCGCGATCTCCTCCGCGAAGACCGAGGTCCACGAGGTGCCGCCCCCGGGCCCGGTGGGCTGCCCGGTCTCGGGGTCGATCACGCCGACGGCGTGGAACTGGTCGGCCTCGTGGTTGCGGGCCGGGGCGTAGCCGTGCCCCTTCTCGGTGATCGCGTGGACGATCACGGGGCCGGCGAAGTTCTTGGCGGTCGCGAGCGCCTCCTCGAGGGTGCGCTGGTCGTGGCCGTCCACCGGACCGACGTACTTGAGCCCCAGGTCCTCGAACATGCCCTGGGGCGCCCACCAGTCCTTGATGCCCTTCTTGGTGGCGTGCAGGCCCTTGTACACGAACTGGCCGACGGGGCCGCCGTTCTGCAGGCGCCTCTTGGCGACCTCGAGCATGCCCTCGTAGGCCGGGGCCGTGCGGACCTTGTCGATCGCGGTGCGCAGCGACGCGAGGTAGTCGGCGAGGCCACCGACCGTCGGGGCGTAGGAGCGGCCGTTGTCGTTGACCACGATCACGACCCGGCGGTCCTTGTCCGAGGCAATGTTGTTCAGCGCCTCCCAGGCCATGCCGCCGGTGAGGGCGCCATCGCCCACCACGACCACGGTGTAGCGGTCGCCCTCGCCCGTGAGCTTGCGGGCGCGGGAGATCCCGTCGGCCCAGGACAGCGAGGAGGAGGCGTGCGAGGACTCGACGATGTCGTGCTCGCTCTCGGCGCGGGAGGGGTAGCCGGAGAGGCCGCCCTCCTGCCGGAGGGTCGAGAAGTCCTTGCGGCCGGTCAGGAGCTTGTGGACGTAGGACTGGTGCCCGGTGTCGAAGATGATGCTGTCGCGCGGGGACTCGAAGATGCGGTGGATCGCCAGCGTCAGCTCGACGACGCCGAGGTTCGGCCCGAGGTGGCCGCCGGTCTGGGCGACATTGCGGATCAGGAACTTCCGGATCTCCCCGGCGAGGTCCTCGAGCTCGGCGGGACCGAGCTGGGCGAGGTCCTTCGGCCCCTCGATGGAATCCAAGATGCCCAAGGGCGACTCCTTGCTCGAAACGTGCACGAACCACTCTAACGCCTCCGGGCCCGGGCGGTGGTCCCGGCTACCCGCGCGTAGGGCCGATGCGGCGTGGTCCCGGAGACGCAAGGAGGGCCCCACCGGGTGGTGGGGCCCTCTTGCTGCCGGCCTGCGCTGGCGCCGTCGCCGTGCGGCGTCAGCGCGCCGAGATCTGGCGCAGCACGTACTGCAGGATGCCGCCGTTGCGGTAGTAGTCCGCCTCGCCGGGGGTGTCGATGCGCACGACGGCGTCGAACGAGACCTCGGAACCGTCCTCTGCCGTCGCGGTCACCTTCACCGTGGACGGGGTGGTGCCGTCGTTGAGGGCCGTGATGCCCTGGATCGAGAACACCTCGTTGCCGGTGAGGCCCACGCTCGCGGCGGACTCGCCCTCGGGGAACTGCAGCGGCAGGACGCCCATGCCGATGAGGTTCGAGCGGTGGATGCGCTCGTAGCTCTCGGCGATGACGGCCTTGACGCCCAGCAGCGCGGTGCCCTTCGCGGCCCAGTCGCGCGAGGAGCCCGAGCCGTACTCCTTGCCCGCGATGACCACGAGCGGGGTGCCGGCCTTCTGGTAGTTCATTGCGGCGTCGTAGACGTAGGCCTGCGGGGCGCCGTCCTGCGTGAAGTCCTTCGTGAAGCCGCCCTCGACGCCGTCGAGGAGCTGGTTCTTGATGCGGATGTTCGCGAAGGTGCCGCGGATCATGACCTCGTGGTTGCCACGCCGGGAGCCGTAGGAGTTGAAGTCCTTGCGCTCCACGCCGTGGGCGAGGAGGTACTGGCCCGCCGGGGTGTCCGACTTGAAGGAGCCGGCCGGGGAGATGTGGTCGGTCGTGACCGAGTCGCCGAGCTTGAGCAGCACCCGGGCGCCGTCGATGTCCGCGACCGGCTCCGGCTGCGCCTTCATGCCCTCGAAGTACGGGGGCTTGCGGACGTAGGTGGAGTCCTCCGCCCACTCGAAGGTGTCGCCGGTGGGCGTGGGCAGGGACTGCCAGCGCTCGTCGCCGTCGAAGATCGTCGCGTAGGACTTCGTGAACATGTCCTGGTCGATCGAGGCGTCCATGACCTGCTGGACCTCGTTGGGGTTCGGCCAGATGTCCTTGAGGAAGACGTCGTTGCCGTCCTGGTCCTTGCCGAGGGGATCGGACTCGAAGTCGAAGTCCATGCTCCCGGCCAGGGCGTAGGCGATGACGAGCGGCGGCGAGGCCAGGTAGTTCATCTTCACGTCCGGGTTGATCCGGCCCTCGAAGTTGCGGTTGCCCGAGAGCACCGCGGTCACGGCAAGGTCGTTGGACTGGATCGCCTCGGAGATCTCGGCCTCGAGCGGTCCCGAGTTTCCGATGCACGTGGTGCAGCCGTAGCCGCCCGTGTAGAAGCCGAGCTTCTCCAGGTACGGCACGAGACCCGACTTCTCGTAGTAGTCAGTGACCACCTTCGAGCCCGGCGCCACCGAGGTCTTCACCCACGGCTTGGACACCAGGCCCTTCTCGACCGCGTTGCGCGCCAGGACGGCCGCGGCCAGCATGACGGACGGGTTGGAGGTGTTGGTGCACGAGGTGATCGAGGCGATCGTGACGGCGCCGTGGTCCAGATCGAACTTGCGTCCGTCCTCCATCGACACGGAGACCGGGTTGGACGTCCGGCCGGCAGCACCGTGCGCCGCGGAGTACACCGGGGGCACGCGGTCCGAGTCCGTCACGTGGGAAGCGCCCGTCGTGAAGGACGGCGCGTCCGACGCCGGGAAGCTCTCCTCGAGCGACTCGTCGAGCGAACCCGCGTCCGCCTCGTGCGCAACGTAGTTCAGCAGGTCGTTGCGGAACTCGTCCTTCGCCTCCGTGAGGACGATGCGGTCCTGGGGACGCTTCGGGCCGGCGATCGAGGGAACCACCGTCGAGAGGTCGAGCTCGAGGTACTCGGAGAAGCGCGGCTCGCGGGAGGCGTCGTGCCAGAGGCCCTGCTCCTTGGCGTAGGCCTCGACGAGGGCCACGTTCTCCTCGGAGCGGCCGGTGAGGCGGAGGTAGTCCAGGGTGACGTCGTCGATCGGGAAGATCGCCGCCGTCGAGCCGAACTCGGGGCTCATGTTGCCGATGGTCGCGCGGTTGGCGAGCGGCACCGCCGCGACGCCCTCGCCGTAGAACTCGACGAACTTGCCGACCACGCCGTGCTTGCGCAGCATCTCGGTGATCGTGAGCACGACGTCGGTCGCGGTCGCCCCGGCGGGGATCTCGCCGGAGAGCCTGAAGCCGACCACGCGCGGGATGAGCATGGAGACCGGCTGGCCGAGCATCGCGGCCTCGGCCTCGATGCCGCCGACGCCCCAGCCGAGCACACCGAGGCCGTTGACCATGGTGGTGTGGGAGTCGGTGCCGACGAGGGTGTCGGGGTAGGCGCGCAGCGTGCCCTCAACCTCACGGGTCATGACGGTGCGGGCCAGGTACTCGATGTTGACCTGGTGCACGATGCCCATGCCCGGGGGGACGACCTTGAAGTCCTCGAACGCACTCTGGCCCCACCGCAGGAACTGGTACCGCTCGCCGTTGCGCTGGTACTCGATCTCCATGTTGCGCTCGATCGCGCCGGCGTTGCCGAACACGTCGATCTGGACCGAGTGGTCGATCACGAGCTCGGCCGGGGCCAGCGGGTTGACGCGCGTGGGGTCACCGCCGAGCTCCTTGACGGCCTCGCGCATCGTGGCGAGGTCGACGACGCAGGGCACGCCCGTGAAGTCCTGCATGATGACGCGGGCGGGGGTGAACTGGATCTCGGTGCTCGGCTGGGCGTTCTCGTCCCAGCCGGCCAGGGCGCGGATGTGGTCCGCCGTGATGTTCGCACCGTCCTCGGTGCGGAGCAGGTTCTCCAGGAGGACCTTGAGGCTGAACGGGAGGCTTTCGGCGCCTTCCACAGAATTCAGCCGGAAAATTTCGTACTCGGTTCCGCCGACGTTCAGGACGCCTTTGGCTCCGAAGCTGTCCACAGTGCTCAATGCAGGACTCCTCTCGCAACACTGCCATCTTTGTCCCGGCCTCGCGGGCGGTGCTAGTTAGGCATGCCTAACCGCGGGGCTCCGCGCGTCGGGGCCATCTCCGCCCATCCTAGTTCGCACGGCGCCGCCGGGCGACGGTCCCCGCACAGCGAGACGGCCGCCTACGCTCGCGGCGGCGTGAGCCGGGCGACGGTCTCGACGTGGTGCGTCATCGGGTACAGGTCGAACGCGCGCAGGCCCTCGAGCTGCCATCCCGCCTTCCGGAACCAGCCGAGGTCGCGGGCGAACGAGGCAGGGTCGCAGGCCACGTACGCGATGGCCCGGGGCGCCGCTTCGACGAGCTGGTGCACCGTCTCCCGCCCCGCGCCGGCCCGGGGCGGGTCGAGCACGACGGCGTCGAACGCCCCCGCGCCGCCGTGCCGGCGCAGCACCCGCTCGACCCGTCCCTGCACGACCGCGACCTCGGGCCGGCGCTTGAAGGTCCGCCTCGCGTCGCGGCTCGTGCCGGGGGCGCCCTCGACCGAGAGGACGTGGCCCGCGGGCCCGACGGCGTCGGCGAGGGGCGCGGTGAAGAGGCCCGCCCCGGCATAGAGGTCGGCGACCTGCCCGCCCGGGGCGAGCGCGCCGTCGAGCGCCTCGAGCGCCGCGGCCACGAGGGTCTCCGGCGCGCGCCGGTGGATCTGCCAGAAGCCCTCCCCCGTCACCGTGTAGTGGCGGCCGAGGACCCGCTCGGAGACGGACCCCCGGCCCCGCACGGTGAGGGGGGCCCTGCCGGCGTCGGGGCCGACCGCGCTGGCCGAGACCTCGGGCGAGAGCCGGGCGAGGACATCCGTGAGCCGCGAGGGGGCAACCCCGTCGGCAAGGGTGAACACGACCAGCGGCGCCGAGCCGCAGGCGGGGGCTGCGACCTCGAGGCGCTCGACGCCGTCCAGGTCCAGCTCCCACAGGCGCAGCCGGTTGATCTCCTCGGTGGCGAGCGGCATCGGGCCGACCGGGATGAGGGTCTCGGAGCGGTGGGCGTGCATCGCGAGCCGGCCCTCGGCTGTGACCGAGAAGCTGCAGCGCGTTCGCCACGCGAGGCCGCCGGCGTCGTCGCCCGAGTCCTCGCGGAGGGCGACGGGCTCGACCTCGACGTCCAGCTCGAGGCCGGCGAGGCGCTCGAGCTGCTCGCTGACCACTGCGGCCTTAAGCCGCCGCTGCTCGTCCAGGGCGATGTGGCCGAACTCGGCCCCGCCGACCGGCGGCCGGCCGGCGCGGTGCGCCTTCAGGGAGTCAGCGAGGTCCCACACGTGGTCGCGCCGGTGGGTCGAGGGTTCGAGGACGTCGACGACATCGGCGCGCCAGAACGTCGCCTCGGGTGCGGCGTCGGTGAGCTCGGCCCGCACGAGCTCGCCGGGGAGGCCGTGGCGGACGAAGACGACCCGGCCCTCGTGTCGGGCGACCATGTGGCCGCCGTGGGCCACGGGCCCGAGCCGCAGCTCGAGGGTGCGGCCGGGGGCGTTCTCCTGCTCGGTTCCGGGGGACATGCTCACAGCTCCTGCAGCCTCCTGGCTTCCTCGCTCGACTTCAGCTGCCACGGCACCGAGGCCACCATGACCCCTGGCTCGAAGTGGAGCCGGGTCTTGATCCGCAGGGCGGTCTGGTTGTGCACGAGCTGCTCCCACCACTTGCCCACCACGTACTCGGGGATGTAGACGACGATCAAGTCGCGCGGGGAGTCCCGGCGCATGCCCCGGATGTAGTCCATGAGCGGGGTGATCGTCTCCCGGTAGGGACTTGCGAGCACGGTGAGGGGAACGGGGATCCCGAGCTTCTCCCAGTCCGCGACGGTCTGGGCCGTCTCCTCGGGGCTGATGTCCACGGTGACGGCGTCGAGCCTCGACGGCCTCGAGGCGCGGGCGTAGGCGAGCGCCCTCAGCACAGGCTTGCGGACGTGGGAGACGAGCAGGACGGCGTGGACCCTGCTGGGCAGCGCGCGGGCCGAGGGGTCGTCGCCCACCGCGAGCTCGCGTGCGACGTTGGTGTAGTGGGCGTGGATGCTCCACATGACGAGGAAGATCACGAACATGGCCAGGAGCGCGATCCAGGCGCCGTGCTCGAACTTGGTGATGAGGACGATGACGAGCACGGTGCCCGTCATCGCGAACCCGATGCCGTTGATGATCCGCGAGCGCTGCATGCGCACCCGCACGCTGCGGTCCTTGACCCGCTTGAGCTCGCGCGTCCAGTGGCGGATCATGCCCAGCTGGCTCAGGGTGAACGAGACGAAGACGCCGACGATGTACAGCTGGATGAGGCGGGTCACGTCGGCGTCGAACGCGATGATGAGGACGATCGCGCCGGCGGCGAGGGCGAGGACTCCGTTGCTGAAGGCGAGCCGGTCGCCGCGGGTGCGCAGCTGGCGGGGCAGGTAGCCGTCCTGGGCCAGGATCGAGCCGAGCACGGGGAAGCCGTTGAAGGCGGTGTTGGAGGCGAAGACGAGGATGACGCCGGTGGCCGCCACCACGATGTAGAAGGGGATGCTCCCGCCGCCGAACACGGAATCGGCGATCTGGCCGATGACCGGGGTCTGGATGTAGTCGCCGGAGAGCGGCTTGCCGTTGAGGAGCAGCTCGCTCGCAGGGTCCTGGACGAGGTGCACGCGGGTCGCGTTGGCGAGGAAGATGATCCCGGCGAGCATCGACGCGGCCACGGCGCCGAGCAGCAGGAGCGTGGTGGCGGCGTTCTTGCTCTTGGGCGCCCGGAAATTCGGCACGCCGTTGCTGATCGCCTCGACGCCGGTGAGGGCGGCGGCGCCAGAGGAGAAGGCCCTCAGGAGCAGGAAGCCGCCCGCGATCCCCACGAGTCCCTGGTCGAACTCCGGGGACGCGACGATGGTGAAGGCGGCGCTCTGCGCGGGGCGGAGCGTGCCGGTGAACCACTGCACGAGGCCCACGGCAGTCATGCCGAGGATCGAGAGCATGAAGAGGTAGGTCGGCACCGCGAACACGGTCCCGGCCTCGCGGATGCCCCTCAGGTTCACGAGGGCGAGCACCACCACGGAGGCGACCGCGATGACGGCCTGCGTCCCGTGCAGCGAGGGCACGGCGGTGGTCAGGTAGGACGCGGCGGAGGAGATCGACACGGCGACGGTGAGGACGTAGTCGACGAGGAGGGCGCTGGCGACGGTGAGCCCTGCGAAGCGGCCGAGGTTCTCGGTGGCGATCTCGTAGTCGCCGCCGCCCGAAGGGTACGCATGGACGTTCTGCCGGTACGACGCCACCACCGTGACGAGCACGAGCATGACGGCGAGTCCCACCCAGGGCGAGAGGGACACCGCCGAGACACCGGCGAGGGCAAGGGTCAGAAGGATCTCGTCGGGCGCGTAGGCGACGGACGAGAGCGCATCCGAGGCGAAGATCGGAAGCGCGATGCGCTTGGGCAGCAGCGTGTGCGTGAGCCGATCGTTGCGCAGAGCGCGGCCCACAATCACGCGCTTGACCGCATTGAGAATCGTCAGCACCCTGACACGTTATGCGACAACCGCGGGCGGTGTCATCGCGCGGTAGATTGGGGGCCATGGCGCACTACGTGATCATGGGGTGCGGCCGTGTCGGCGTGACACTGGCCCACACCCTCGAGGACTCCGGCCACTCGGTCGCGATCATCGACCAGGACGACCGCGCCTTCCGACGCCTGCGCCGGACGTTCTCCGGACGCAAGGTCACGGGCATCGGCTTCGACCGGGACACGATGAAGCAGGCCGGGATCGAGGAGGCCTACGCCTTCGCCGCCGTCTCGAGCGGGGACAACTCGAACATCCTCGCCACCCGCGTGGCGAGGGAGACGTTCCATGTCCAGCACGTCGTCGCGCGCATCTACGACCCCGGCCGCGCCGAGATCTACCAGCGTCTGGGCATCCCGACCGTTGCCGCCGTGCGCTGGAGCGCGGACCAGGTGCTGCGCCGGATCCTGCCCGAATCGGGCGTCGCCGGCGACTTCCGGGAGCCCTCGGGCCGGCTCGTGCTCTCCGAGGTCACGCTGGATCCCGCGTGGCTCGGGCACCCGCTGGGCGCGATCGAGCGCGCCGCGGGAGTCCGGGTGGCCTACATCACCCGTTTCGGCGAGGGCGTCCTGCCCACGCCGAACACGGCGTACCAGGAGGGCGACACCGTGCACGCCATGATGGACATCTCCGACGCCGCCGAGGTCTCCCGCATCCTGTCCGCTCCGCCCGCGAAGGAGTCCGAGTGAAGGTCATCATCGCCGGGGCCGGCAGCGTGGGCAGCTCGATCGCCCGCGAACTGCTGGCGCACCGCCACGAGGTCCTCCTCGTCGACCCCAAGCCCGAGGTGATTGGCCGCAGCGGCCTGCGCGGGGCGAAGTGGCTCATCGGCGACGCGTGCGAGCTCTCGACACTCAAGGAGGCCCGCGTCGACGAGGCCGACGTGGTCGTCTCCGCCACGGGCGACGACAAGGTCAACCTCGTGGTCTCCCTGCTGGCGAAGACGGAGTTCGGCGTGGGCCGCACCGTCGGCCGGGTCAACAACCCGAAGAACGACTGGATGTTCGACGGCTCCTGGGGCGTCGACGTCGCAGTCAACACGCCGCGCCTCATGACGGCGCTGGTCGAGGAGGCCGTGGAGATCGGCGACGTCGTGCGCCTCCTGACGCTCCAGACTGGCGTCTCCTCCCTCGTGGAGTTCACGGTGCCCGCCGACTCCCACGTGGTGGGCAAGACGGTGGGGCAGATCGACTGGCCGGAGGACTGCACGCTCGTGGCGATCCTGCGCGACCAGAAGCCGGTGGCGCCGAGCCGCGACGACGTGGTCGACCACCGCGACGAGCTGTTCTTCATCTCGACGATCGCCGCCGAGGACGAGCTGCGCCGCCTCCTCGCTCCCCAGACGGAGTCGGGCGGCGAGGGCCAGGCGCGCCCGGCAGAGGCCGGCGAGGACGAGGACGACGCGTTCGACGGCTGAGTCCGTCCGCCTCCCTCGGCGGAACTCCCCTGCCGTCTGCCGCCCCGCGCCGGGCTTGCCCGGCTTACCCGGCGGGCGCGGGCGGCACCGGCGGGACCGCCGGAGGAGTCCCGGGAGGCCGGGTGTCCCGCGGTGCCCTGGGGACGCCGCGGACGAAGCGCCGGTATCCGACGAAGAGGACGACGGCGACCGCCACCGCGAGCGCGACGAACACGACCCCCTGCTCCCCCGCGACCGCGGCCGGAGCCACCCCGGCGACGAGGGTGAGGAGTCCGCCGACCACGAGCGCGTTGCCGACCGCCGCCGCGCGGCGCTCGAGCACGAGGCTCGCCAGAAGGAACACCACCGCGACGACCGTGGCGCTCAGGCTCACCGTCCGGAGCCACTCCGAAGACGGCTCGGCGTCCTCGGGCGGGGGGTAGAACGCGAAGACGCCCACGAAGAAGACCACCACGCTGAGCGCTCCGACGGCGACGGGATGCAGCACCGAGAACACCCTCGAGCCCACCCGTGAACCCGTCGCCGCGGCGCCGGTCCCGCGCCGCAGCGGGGCGCCGAGCCGCAGGTGTCCCGTCGCGAGCGCACCGAGGAGCCCGAGGACGCCGACACCGAGGGAGACCAGCGTGGTCTTCGGGCTGATCGCCCCGGCCGAGGCGACGACGAGGGTGACGACGCCGCCGAGGAGCAGGGCGTCGGCCGGGATGGACGCCCGGCGCAGCAGCGCGAAGCCGACGAGGATCAGGACCGCTGCCGCGGCCGTGCCGATGAGCCCGGCGTTCCTCTCGTAGACGGCGAGGACGCCCGGGTAGCCCGGGCCGCTGTAGCCGGACAGCACCGGAGGCGGGTAGAAGGCCTGGAGGCCGAGCGAGACGACGGTCGCCGCGAGAGGGGCCGCGGCGAGCGGGAAGACGACGGCAAGGGCGGTCTCGTCCGCGGCCTCCGCGCGGCGCTCCCGGAGGCGCGGCAGCCGGCCGGACTGGCGCAGGAAGAGCGCGGCGAGGGCGAGGACGAGGCCGACACCCACAGCCCCGACGGCGGGTGCAGCAGGCAGGCCCGGCCCCGCCCCGGAGCCTCGCGCCGCCGCGTAGATGAGCGTGAACACCCCGCCCAGCAGGAGGCCTTCAGCCAGCGCCGCGGCGCGCGCCGGGAGGAGCGAGCCGGCCGCGAGCAGGACCACCGCGAGCCCGGACAGCACGGCCGCCGCGATGCGCTCATAGGCCTGGAGCGAGGCGAGATAGGCCTCATACGGGGCCTCGTAGCCGGGCGACGGCGACTCCGGCTGCGGGTAGACGGCCTGGAGGCCGAACCCGATCAACAGTGCCAGCAGCACTCCCAGGAAGACCGGGAAGACGATGCGCAGTGCCTTGTTCTCCACGCTCCGACGCTACGCCGGTGCGCGGGCCCGACCTAGGGGCTTGTGTCCCGCACCTCGTTGCCCGCGGGCGGTTCGCCGGCCACGGGGCGGGTGATGAGCCAAGCGACCCACAGTCCGAGCGCGTACAGCGGCACACCCATGATGAGGCGCGTGGCCCCCAGGGCGACGAGGCCGGCGTCGCCCATGAGGTAGAGGGGAACCTGGACGAGCAGGCGCAGCCCGAGCACCGCGACCATGACCCACGTGCCGAGCCGGTACTGCCGCGCCCTGACGGCATCGTTGCGCCAGTGGACGCCCTCGTTGCGGAGGAAGCCGAAGATGACGCCCATGAGCGGCCACTTGACGAGGATCGAGGCGACGAGCGCCACGATGTAGCCCGCGTTCGTGAGGAAGCCGGAGAGGTAGAAGTTCTCGGCGCGGCCGGAGAACACGGCCAGCGCGGCCGAGACGGCCACGCCGATGATCCCCGCGAAGGCCTGGGTGGGAGGCGTGCGCCCCACGAGGCGCACCACGACGAACACTGCCGCCACCGCGAGGGAGAGCACGGCGGAGAGCACGAGGTCCTGCACGAGCGTGAAGCAGACGAGGAAGACCAGACCCGGCAGGACGCTCTCGAGGAGGCCGCGGACGCCGCCGGCGCTGCGGAGCACGTCGATCCGGCCGTCGTCGTGGCGGTGGAGTCCGGCCCGTGCGGCGTAGGCGCCGGCGAGGTCGGCGCCCGTGGGCACGCGGCCGGGGCGCGGGCCGGCGCCCTCGTCGTCGCGGGGGTCGGCGGGTCCGGGGGCGGAGCTCACGTCAGTCCTCCTGGGCCAGGATCTCGTAGCGCGGGTTGTAGATGGTGGGGACGCCATGGAAGTGCGCCAGCATGCCCGAGAACCGCAGCCGGGTCCCGGCATTGACGCCGCTGATCCGCCGGCGTCCGAGCCAGACGAGGCACAGGGCGGGCCCGCTCCCGGGGCGTTCGCGCTCGTCCTCGATCACCGCGGTGAGCCGCGGCGCCTCGTCGACGGGCACGAAGGTGAGCGACCGCACGAGGCCCTCGCCGGAGACGAGGCCACGTTCGGGGAGCCCGCCGAAGCCCTCGAGCCGGACGGGCGCCGTGGCGTCAGCCAAGATGCGTGGTCTCCGGTCCGCGTTCGGGCGCGTGCGGCGCGTGCTGCGCATGGCCGTTCTCGTGCGGCGCGGCCTCGACGGGGATGCGCAGCGGGAGCAGCTCGCGGGGCGGGAGCGGGGACTCGCCGCGGTCCACGACCACGTGGCGGAAGAGGTCCTCGAGCGCGGCGGAGGCCTCGCGGCTCTCCGCGGCCTGGCCGCCGATCACGCCGCGCAGGAACCAGCGCGGACCGTCGACGCCCATGAAGCGGGCCGCGCGGTAGCTGCGGCGCTCCCCCGTCGCGTCGGCAGGAAGGCGCGCGAGCAGCTCCGGACCGAAGCTGCCTTCGGTCTCCTCCACGGTGCCGCCCTGGCTCGCCACGGACTGGGCGATCTGGGCCCGGATCTCGCCCCACAGCCCCTCGGAGCGGGGGGCGGCGAACGCCTGGAGCTGGAGGCTCGAGCCGGCAAGGTCCATCGTCACGGCCACGACGCGCTGCGTGGCCTCCTCGAGCTCGAGGCGCAGCTGGAGGCCCTCGGTGGGGCGGACGAGGATCGAGCCCAGGTCCACGTAGCCGGTATCGGTGCTGGCCTCGCTCGCATCGAACGGGCCCTTCTGGGCGCGCCCGTAGCCGCTCTTGTCCGGCTCGGGACGCTTCCGGGTCGACTGTCCGAGGACCGAGGGGTCCTCGGACGTCAGCTTGGCGTTCTTGCCGCGTCCGAACAGTGCCACACACACTCCTTTGTCTTGCCGGCGGTTCCGGCAGCCCGCTTCCGCCGAACGCCCGGTCGGGCGGGGCGCTAGGGGGCGGTGAATCCGCCCGTCGAGCCGAACCCCCCCGAGCCGCGCACGGAGTCGGACAGGTCCTCGACGGGCACGAAGCGCGCATGTTCCACGCGCTGGATCACCATCTGAGCGATTCTATCGCCGCGGCGGAGGGCGATCGGTTCGGACCGGTCCGTGTTGAGGAGGGTCACCGCGATCTCGCCGCGGTAGCCGGCATCAACCGTGCCGGGCGCGTTGACGACCGTGAGCCCGTGCTTGGTCGCGAGGCCCGACCGGGGATGGATGAGGGCAACGTAGCCGAACGGGAGCGCGATGCTCACGCCGGTCGGCACGAGCGCGCGCTCACCCGGGCGGAGCGTCACGTCCACGCGGGCCCGCAGGTCTGCGCCCGCGTCGCCGGGATGGGCGTACGCGGGCGGCTCGAGGCCGTCGTCGAGCATCTTGAGCTGGACGTCGAGGGTCGGCGCCCACGCCGGGGACTGGTCCGGGGCCGCGTGGTCGGGGGCTGTCTGCTGCGCGCTCACCCGTCAACTCTAGCGGGCCGGCGGCGGCGCCCTGTGCCCCCGGGGCTCCCAGCTTTTGTCCTCGCGGGCGCCGGGGTGGAAAGCTTGGCCTATGCCTGACGCCACGACGCCCGCCTCCGGGGCGAGCACCGCCGACCCCATCGTCTATTCCGAGAAGCTCTGGCCGGCCTGGTGGGTGTGGATCGTCGTCCTGGGCGTCTCCGGTGCGGGGATCCTCGTGTTCGCGCCCATCAGCATGGCTGCCGGCTACACCGGTGCCGCCGTCCTGCTCGTCATCCTCGTGGCGATCCTCGTGGCGTCCACGCCCGCCATCGTGGTGACGAGGTCTTCGTTCCGGGCCGGCCGCGCCACACTCCCGCGGACCTTCACGGGGACCGTCGAGGCGTTCGACGGGGACGAGGCCACCGCCGAGCGCGGCCCGCGCCTGAACGGGCTGGCCTACCTGTGCATCCGGGGGTGGATCCGTCCGGTGGTCCGCGTCGAACTCACGGATCCCGAGGACCGCACACCGTACTGGCTCGTCTCGAGCCGCCACCCGGACCGTCTTGTCGCCGCCCTCGGCGAGGCTCCCCGCCGCTGAGACGACGGCGGCCCCGGCGCTGCACGCGCCGGGGCCGCCTCTCGCGTGGGCTGCCTGGAGCCAGAGCGCTCAGCCCTCGCACTCCTTGCAGTAGAGCAGGCCGTTCTTCTCCCGGGCGATCTGGGAGCGGTGACGGACGAGGAAGCACGAGGCGCACGTGAATTCGTCGGCCTGCGCGGGCAGCACCCGGACCAGGAGTTCCTCGCCGGAGAGGTCCGCACCGGGGAGCTCGTAGCTGTCCGCGGCCTCCGCCTCGTCCTCGTCCACCGCGGCAGACTGCTTGTCGGTACGGCGGGACTTCAGCTCCTCGATCGAATCCTCGTTGAGCTCTTCCTCGTTCTTGCGCGGCGCATCGTAATCGGTCGCCATAGTTCTTCGTTCACGCTCCGGTAGCTAGCCATGTCACGTGGCATCCCACGTAGTCCAGTCCAACGCACTCGGCCCCCATTTTGTGCCCAGTGACGGGGAGATTGTTCCCGATGAGCAGGCAAAACGCCACTTCGCCCCGGAACATTCCCGACACGCGACGCCCGCCGGCTCCGCGGCGGTCCCGCCGCGTGGCCCGTCCGGGCCGCCATTTTCGCGGCACACCGACGGCCTGCGGGCCTTCGGCGCCCGCGGATGGCACAGTTCTACTCAGACCTAGAGCAAGCTGGAGGGCGTCCATGCGGGAGCGAGCGCACGATCAGGCGGAAGAGCTGCGCCTCGTCGGGGTCCACGAGGACGGTGCACACCTCATCGTGAGCGCCGCGAACGGGGACGTGTTCCGGCTGCCGCTGGACGAGGCCCTGCGCCGCGCGGTGTCGCGGCCGGCTCCCCAGCGCCCTGCGCCATCCGGCTCGGACGGCGCAGGCATGACTCCGCGCCAGATCCAGGCGGAAATCCGCGCGGGCGCCACCGCGGAGGAGGTCGCCGCGTCCTCGGGCGTCCCGCTCGCCAGGGTGCAGCGCTTCGAGGGACCCGTCCTGGCCGAGCGCGAGCACATGGCGCGCCGCGCACAGGCCGTGGAGGTTCCCGGGCGGCTGCCCGCCCAGGAGGCGCTGCGCGGCCCGGCGGCGGACCGGCCTGTGACGCTCGGCGAGATGGCCGCGTACCGGCTCTCGCTCCACGGTGTCGCCGCAGGGGCCGTCGAGTGGGACTCGTGGCGCCGGCCCGACGGACAGTGGACCGTCGTCGCACGCTTCGCCCTTCCGGAGGGCGCGCCGTCGTCCATCGGCGAGGAGCCCCCCGCGATGTGGACCTTCCACCCCGGGCACCGCACGGTGGCCAACGCGAACCGGTGGGCACAGCAGCTCAGCGAGCTCGAGCCGCTCGACGGGCCGGCTCCCCGCCGCCGGCTCGCGGCCGTCTCGGACCGCCCCTTCGATGTCGAGGCCCCCGAGGAGCACCACGGCGGCGAGCTGGACCGCGAGGGCGAGCTGCTGGACATGCTGCGCGCGCGCCGAGGCCAGCGGCTCGGCGTCGACGAGGACGGCGACGATGCCCTCGCGCTGCTCCTCACCCACGGCATCCCGGCGGCCCATCCGCGGTCCCCGGAGGCCGATGAGGCCGATCCGGAAGCTGATCCCGTCGAGCACCGTCGGGCCGGCGAGTGGGAGCGCGGTGCGTGGGACGCTCCCCGGGCGCGCGGCCACCGGGACCGCGACCCGGAGCGCCACGGCGCGCCGCCCATGGACCAGGACGAGGACACCGCGGACGACGACGGGCGGCCGGCGCCGCGGGGCGGCATCACCTCGCTGCTCTCCCGCCTCAACGTCCGCACCGCCCAGGACGCCGATTCGCGGCTCGACCTCGGGCCCGGCGTGAGCACTGCCACGACCGAGATGACGGTCGTGCCGTCGGCCCGGCCGTCCGCAGACGGCTCCTCTGACGACGGCGACCGGACGCACCGCGGCGTCGACGGCCGCGGCGCAGGGCCCGCCACCCCCGTGCAGGCCCCCGTGCAGGGGCCGCGGGAGTCCGTGGAGGGAGAGGCGCCGCACGGGGAGGAATCCCCGGAACGGCCGGAGATGCCGGAGCGCCCGCGGGAGCCGGAGCGCGCCGTCGGGCCGGGCACGCCCGCGGACCGGGAGCCGCCGCGTCCGGAGCCGGCGGCCCAGGGCGAACCCACGCGGAGGTCCTCCCGCCCCAAGCGCTCTTCGGTCCCCAGCTGGGACGAGATCGTCTTCGGCACCAAGGGCGACTGACCCGGCCCCGGGCGCCCGCTCTGGGCGCCCGGGGTGCAGTGCCCCGGTCGCGCGGCCGTGGCTCCTAGTCGCCGAACGGGAGCAGCTGCTCCCCCTCCCCCATCACCGGCACGGAGGCGGCGGTCTTCCCGGCCATGTAGTGGCGTCTGCAGAGGGTCTCGTACTCCACCTCGGGCCAGGGGCCCGCGTCCTCGGCGGAGCCACGGCCGGCGACGTCCGCCACCACCACCTGCTCGCCCGTCAGGACCATCGCTCCGCCCACCGTGCGGGCGTTGTGCGTGGCGCGCCGCCCGCACCAGCACAGCGTGGGGACCTGGAGCGTCTCGATCCGGTCGGCGAGTTCCACGAGGCGGCGGGACCCCTCGAACAGGCGCGCCCGGAAGTCGGTGCCGATCCCGAACGCGTACACGTCCACGTCGAGCTCGTCGACCACGCGGGCGAGCTCGTCCACCTGCTCGTGCCGGTAGAACTGCGCCTCGTCGCAGATGAGGTAGTCGACCTCCTCGGCGCGGGTGCGCCGGGCGACGACCTCGTTCCAGAAGCTCGACTCCGGCGTCACCTCGATCGCCGGGGTGTTCAGGCCGAGACGGCTCGTGATGACCGCGCGCCCCGACCTGTCGTGGCTCGTGAAGAGGAGCCCCTTGCGGCCGCCTGCGCGGTGGTTGTAGTCCATCTGCAGCGCGAGCGTGGACTTGCCGCTGTCCATGGTGCCGGTGAAGAAGACGAGCTCAGCCACGCCGCTGCCGCTTCCCGCGAACGCGTCCGCGCGCTGTGAAGGCCACGAGCGGGACCTGGCGCTCGGCCTTGGTCCACGACCCGTGCTGGCCGACCATCTCGAACGCCTGCGGCCGTGCCCGGCGGCCGTCGTAGAGGGCCAGGTCACCGTGGACTGCCACGATGAGGTCGCCGATCCTGGGGTGCACCGCCTCGGAGACCACCGGGCCGAACAGGCCGTGCCCGATCGCCTCGGCGCGGGTGAGGATCCAGGCCTGGTTCCCGAAGCGCTCGCGCCACCGCGCGGCGACGGCCGCCACCGCGGCGGGGTCGGGTGCGTGAGCCCCGTCGGCGCCCTCCACGTGGAGGTGCACCATGCGCGGCTCGCCCGCGGTGTGCCGCACGCCCTCCGTCAGCTGCGGATCGGCGGAGATGTCGATGCGGCGGGCGGGCGCCACGTCGACCATGCCGTGGTCCCCGAGCACGAGGACGAGCGTGCCCGGGGGCAGCTGGCCGTCGAGGCGGCGGAGGCACGCATCGACCTCCTCGAGCGCCTCCTCCCACTCGGCGGAGGCGCAGCCGAACTGGTGGCCGGCCTTGTCGAGCTCATTGAGGTAGAAGTAGGCGAGCATGCGCGGGTGCGCGGCCATGGCCTCGGCGGCCGCGGTGGTGCGGGCGTGCAGGCTCACGGCGCCGATGAAGTCGCCGCCCCGCAGCGCGGCCCGCGTCATCGCGGAGCCCTCGAACTGGGGAAGGCTCACCGTGGCGACGGGGATCGCCGGATGGATGCGCTCGAAGACCGTGGGGCACGGCTGCCACCGCTGGGGGTCGACGTCGGGGTCCCAGCCGTTGAGCTGGTTGACCACCCTGTCCAGATGGGGGGCGTAGACGTCGTAGCCGACCATGCCGTGCTGGCCGGGCGGCACACCGGTGCCCAGGCTCGCGAGCGAGGCGGCGGTCGTGCTGGGGAACGCGGCGTCGAGCGTTCCGGGGACGGCGCCCTGGCCCTCGGCGAGCTTCTCGCGGAGGAAGGGCGTGTGGGCGGTGCGCTTGGACAGCAGCGTCCGGCCGAGGCCGTCGACCATGACGAGGCAGATGCGCACCGACTCGGGGAGCCCGAGCGTGTTCTCGAACCCCTCGGCCCCGAGGGCCGCCGCGCAGGAGGGCAGCACATCGGCCACCGAGCGCGAACCGAAGGCGGGTGGGGGCGGAAGGGGCGGGGCACCGGTGGCGGCGCCGGGAACGGCCGTCATCTAGCGGCTGCCGTGGCCGCGGAACGTCCGCGGCGAGAAGGCTGAGAGCCGAGGACGCTGCACTGCCTGGAACGGCCGCGAACCGGTGTTCACCGCGCGCAGGAGCCGCGCGAACTGCTTGGCGGCGTCGACGGCACGGGGGCCGTCGGCGTCGGCGCTGATCCTGAGCACGATGTCCTCCTGCGCCACCGTCCCCGTATAGCCGTGGTCCGCATCGCACTGCGGGTCGCCGCACCCGGCGGGCATGAGGTCGAGCCTCTGGCCGCCGCTCCACGAGATGGCGAGGGTGACCTCCCGGACTGGGTCGCCAGGGGCGTAGTCCGCCGGCTGGGCGTAGACGTAGGAGAGCACCACCGTGGCGATCTGGTCGACCGGGACGGACTCGGTGGACACCTGCGCCCCCATCTGGCTCCCGCTGTCGTCGAGGGGGGACTCGTCCACGTGGGTGATGACCAGCATGTCCTCGGTCAGGACGAGCACGGTCACGTGCCGGCGGACCTCGGCCCGCTCGAAGTGGGTCTCGAGGTGCGTCAGGTGTGCGATCGCCGTCCGGCCGTCGAGGGCGTCGGCCACCACGTCGCCGACCAGCAGCGGGTAGAAGCCCGTCCGCTCGAGGGCCGCGGTCAGGGGTTCGCCTGGGCCTGGGACCCGGTGCTCGCCTGAAGGTGCCCCGGACGCGTTGTGGCTCATGGGCGCCATTCTCCCAGACCCGCGCCCGGCGCCCCAAAACCGGACGGCGGCGTTCACTGGGCGATGAGGGCCCGGCGGGCGCTGTCCATGCGCTGGGCCGCGTTGCCGATCCAGACCTGCGCGGACAGCACGGTCAGGCCCGTGGAGCTCACGACCACGGGCTTGAGCTCGAGCAGCGACACTTCCGGGTGACGGTCCTTGAGCAGCGAGACGCGCCCGATGAGGTCCTCGAGAGCGGGCACGTCCAGGGCGGGCAGGCCCTCGTGCCCGAACAGCTTCACCGAGGTGCGCGGCGAGCGGACGATGTCGTGCACGTCGCCCGTGGTGAGCGGGGTGATCCGGTGCGCCCAGTCGTCGAGGAGGGAGACGGCGTCGCCCGCGAGGCCGAAGGAAAGGACCGGGCCGAGGAGGGGGTCCTCGATCGCCCTGATGACGCAGGCCTGCCCGAGCGGGGCCATGCGCTGCACCTCGACGTGGCCGCCGCCGTAGGGGGCGAGGGCGCGCCCCATCTGCTCGAATTCGGCGCGCAGGTCGGCCGCGTCCCGGATGTCCAGGCGGACGGCGCCGAGGTCGAGCCGGGAGCGGAGGTTGTCCGCCGCGGACTTGATGGCCACGGGCCAGCCGAGCGCATCCGCTGCCGCGACGGCTTCGTCCGCCGTGGCAGCGGCGCGGGAGGCCAGGACCGGGATGCCGTAGCAGCCGAGCAGCCGCGCGGTGTCCTCCCCCGCGAGCTGCACGAGCTCGGTGCCCTGCACCCCGGCGAGCCGGGCGCCGATCAGCGCCGCCGCTGCGCCGTCGTCCACCTCGGCCTCGAACAGGGCGCCCTGGTCCCGGGCGAGCCACTCGCTGTACCGGGCGACGGCGGCGAGCGCCGCCACCGCGTCGCCCGCGCTCGTGTAGCACGGGACGGCCGCCGGCCATTCCTCCGCCCGCTCTCCGGCCCGCGGGGCGGGAAGCAGGCCTTCCGTGTCCGTCTGCCGGTCCAGCACCCCCGGGAACGCCGCGATGACGGCCTTGCCGAGCGGTTCCGCGGTCTCGGCGAGCGTCCGGGCGAGCGCGGGCACCCGGACTCCCGCGGACGGCAGGAGGGCGACGACGACGGCGTCCACGTCGCCGCGCGCTGCGGCCTCGCGCAGCCGCCGGGCCAGCTCGGGGAGCGCCAGGGACTGCCCCTGCGCGAGGTCGAGGTCACCCTCCGCTGCGGCCACGGTCAGCCCCTCCCCCTCCGCGCTGTCCGCCACGACGCGGGCCAGGGCGAGGGAGTTGCTCAGGACGGCGATCCTCGGGCCGGCGGGGAGCGTCCCGACGGCGATCTGGGCCACGTCGACGAGCTGCTCGACCGTCCCGACGCGGATGACGCCGGACTGGCGCAGCACCGCGTCGAGCGCGCCCTGAGGGGCCTGGGTGGTGCGGACCGAATGGCCCGGCGGGAGCCGCAGCCCGGTGACCTCGCTCTTGGCGACGATGACCGGCTTGCTGCGGGCGAGGCGGCGGGCGATCCGGGAGAACTTGCGCGGGTTGCCGAACGATTCGAAGTACAGGCCCACGGCGCTCGTGGCGACGTCGTCCTCCCAGTACTGCATGAGGTCATTGCCGGAGACGTCGGCGCGGTTGCCCGCCGAGAGGACGGAGGAGAAGCCGAGGTAGCGGCGCTCGGCCGCGGCGTAGAGCGCCACCCCGATCGAGGCGGACTGGCTGAACAGGCCCAGGCTCCCCTGTCGGGGCAGCCCCGGGGCCAGGGAGGCGTTGAGCCGGATGTCCGGGTCCGTGTTGGCGATGCCGAGGGACTCGGGCCCGACCACGCGCATGCCGTGCGCGCGGGCGTGGCGGACGATCTGCCGCTGGAGCGCCAGGCCCTCCTCGCCCCGCTCGGCGAAGCCGCCGGAGGCGATCACCACGCCCTTGACCCCGGCCGCCGCACAGTCGGCCACCACGCCCTGGACCTCGGCGTACGGCACCGCCACGACGGCGAGGTCGACCGGTTCGGGGACCTCCCCGATCCGCCCGTAGGCCATCATGCCCCCGAGCTCGAGCGCCTCGGGGTTCACGGCATAGACCGTGCCCCCGAAGCCGCCTTCGACGATGTGCTCGAGCAGCTGGTAGCCGAGGGTCCCCCACGTGCGGCTGGCCCCGATGACGGCCACCGAGGAGGGGGCGAGGAGCCCCATGATGCTGCGCGCCTCGGCGCGGTGCTCGCGCGACTCCATGACGGCCCGCGACTTCTCGGTCGGGTCGATCTCGAAGGCGACGGAGACGACGCCGTCGTCGAAATGCCGGGCGACGGCGTAGCCGGCCTCGGCGAAGACGGTGAGCATCTTGCGGTTCTCGGGCAGCACCTCGGCGGTGAACCGGCGGATGTGGTTCTCGCGGGCCGCGGCGGCGAGGTGCTCGAGCAGGATCGAGCCGATGCCGCGGCCCTGGTGCCGGTCGGAGATGTTGAAGGCCACTTCGGCCTCCGCGGGGTCGGCGAGGCGGTCGTAGCGGCCCACGCCGATGATCTCGTCCCCCATGGTGATGACCAGCGCGACGCGGTCGTGGTAGTCGACCTCGGTGAAGCGCTTGAGCTCGCCGGGGGTCAGGCGCGCCTTGTAGCTGAAGAACCTGAGGTAGATGGACCCCTCGGACTGGTGCGTGTGGAAGTCCTGGAGGGCCTGCGCGTCCTCCGGGCGGATGGGGCGAAGGTGCGCCGTGCCGCCGTCGCGCAGGACGACGTCGGCCTCCCAGTGGTGCGGGTAGGACGCGCCCGTGGTCGATGTGCGGGTCGAGGATGCGCCGTCCGAAGCCGATTCCGCCATAGGGTTAGCCTAGATCAGCCCCCGCACCACCACACGAAGGACCCACGCTCTCTTGGCACGTCGACAGAACCCGCGCTCCTCCTCGGGGGCGGACACCCTCCCGGGCACCGACGACTTCGCGGAGAACATCACCGACATCGACGTGTCCGAGGAGATGGAGACCTCCTTCCTCGAGTACGCCTACTCGGTCATCTACTCGCGCGCGCTCCCGGACGCCCGCGACGGCCTCAAGCCCGTCCAGCGCCGCATCCTCTACATGATGAGCGACATGGGCCTGCGGCCGGACCGCGCCCACGTCAAGAGCGCCCGCGTGGTGGGCGAGGTCATGGGCAAGCTGCACCCGCACGGCGACGCGGCCATCTACGACGCGATGGTGCGCATGGCCCAGGGGTTCGCGCTGCGCCTTCCGCTCATCGACGGGCACGGCAACTTCGGCTCGCTCGACGACGGCCCGGCCGCCGCCCGCTACACGGAGGCCCGGATGGCCGCCGCCTCCCTGGCGCTCACCGGCGACCTGGACGAGGACGTCGTCGACTTCATCCCCAACTACGACGGCCAGCTCACCCAGCCCGAGGTCCTCCCGGCCGCGTTCCCCAACCTGCTGGTCAACGGCACCACCGGCATCGCGGTGGGCATGGCCACGAACATGGCCCCGCACAACCTCGTGGAGGTCATCGCGGCGGCACAGCTCGTCATCGCCAACCCCGAGGCCACGCTCGAGGAGGTCATGGAGCTCGTGCCGGGCCCGGACCTGCCCTCCGGCGGCCGGATCGTGGGCCTCGACGGGATCCGCGACGCCTACCGCACGGGCCGCGGCTCGTTCAAGACCCGCGCGAAGGTCTCGGTCGAGCAGATCTCGGCGCGGCGCACCGGCATCGTGGTCACCGAGCTGCCCTACATGGTGGGCCCCGAGAAGGTCATCGAGAAGATCAAGGACGCCGTCAACGCGAAGAAGCTCGCGGGGATCTCCGACGTCACCGACCTCACGGACCGCCAGCACGGGCTCCGGCTCGTGATCGAGATCAAGAACGGCTTCAATCCCCAGGCCGTCCTGGCCCAGCTCTACCGCTACACCCCGCTCGAGGACTCCTTCGGCATCAACAACGTCACCCTCGTGGACGGGCAGCCGCAGACCCTCGGCCTGCTAGAGCTCCTGCGCGTGTACGTGGGCCACCGGATCGACGTGGTCCGCCGCCGCACCGCGTTCCGCCTCGGCAAGCGCAAGGACCGGCTGCACCTCGTCGAAGGCCTCCTGGTCGCGATCATGGACATCGACGAGGTCATCCAGATCATCCGGACCTCGGACGAGGCCGCCGCGGCCCGCGAGCGGCTCATGTCGATCTACGACCTCACCGAGATCCAGGCCAACTACATCCTCGAGCTGCGCCTGCGGCAGCTCACCAAGTACTCCAGGATCGAGCTCGAGAAGGAGCAGGACGAGCTGCGCCGCGAGATCGCCGAGCTCGAGGCCATCCTCGGTTCGGACTCGCTCCTGCGCCAGCTCGTCTCGCGTGAGCTCGGCGACGTGGCCGAGAAGTACGGCACGCCGCGCCGCACTGTGCTCCTCGAGCACGACGACGCGCCGGCCCTCGGCAGCAAGGCCTCCGCCGCTGCAGCCGGGGCGGCCGGCGCCGCCAAGGGCAAGGCCGCCCCCCTGCAGCTCGAGATCGCGGACGAGCCGTGCTGGGCCATCCTCTCGGCGACCGGCCTCGTGGCCCGCACGGCGCACGCCGAGCCGCTCACCGAGGCGGGCCCGCGGGCGCGCCACGACGTCTTCCGCTCCGTGGTGCGCACGACGGCGCGCGGCGAGGTCGGCGCCCTGACCTCGGCCGGGCGGATGCTGCGCCTGCAGGTGGTGGACCTGCCCCAGCTCGCGCCCGCATCCGGACGGCCCACCATGGCCGGCGGCGTCGCCGCGAAGGACTTCCTCACGCTGGCCAAGGGCGAGGCGCTCGTGGCCCTCGTGCCGCTGGACACCGTCGTCGCGATGGGCACCGCCCAGGGCGTGGTCAAGCGGGTCTCCCCCGACTACCCGCTCAACCGCGAGGACTGGGACGCCATCGCGCTCAAGCCCGGCGACACGGTCATCGGGGCGGCCCCGGCGGCGGACGGCGATGTGCTCGTCTTCGTGACCGCCCAGGCGCAGCTGCTGCGCTACGAGGCGTCCGCCGTGCGGCCGCAGGGGCGCACCGCGGGAGGCATGGCCGGGATCAAGCTCGGCGCGGGCGACGCCGCGGTGTTCTTCGGCGTGGTCGGCGCCGCGGACGCCGAGGAGAAGGCCGTGGTCGTGACGATCGCCGCCGGCTCCGACGCGCTGCCGGGCACCTCCGCCGGCAGCGCCAAGGTGACCCCGTTCGCCGAGTACCCGGCCAAGGGCCGGGCGACGGCCGGGGTGCGCGCGCACCGCTTCCTCAGGGGCGAGGACCGGCTCATGCTCGCCTGGGTCGGCCGCGGCCCGGCGCGCGCCTCGTCCTCGGCCGGGGTGGCCCGATCGCTGCCCTCGGAGTTCGGCCGCCGGGACGGCTCGGGGGTCACGCTCGCGCAGGCGGTGGACGAGGTCGGCCCCAGCTTCGCCTAGCTGCGCCCCGCCCCTCCTCCCCCACCACCGGTTCCGGGTACGCATCTCGTCGCCGTTCCGCGGTTCCGCGGTTCCGGGTACGCATCTCGTCGCCCTTCCGCGGTTCCGGGTACAGGCGAGGCGTCGTCGCGCGCCGCTAGACTGCGCCCATGGCGATCACCCCTGACCTGAAGGACTGGACCTGGGTCCTCGAACGGCCGTGCCCCGAGTGCGGCTTCGACGCGGACTCCCTCACGCCGCACGAGGTCGCGGCGCGTGTCGACGCGGCGCTGCCGCGCTGGGACGCCGTCCTCCGCCGCGACGGCGTGCGCGAGCGCCCCGACGAGTCGACGTGGTCGCCGCTCGAGTACGCCTGCCACGTGCGGGACGTGTTCGAACTGTTCAGCATCCGGCTCGGCCTCATGCTCGCGGAAGACGACGCACGCTTCGACGACTGGGACCAGGACGCCACCGCCCTCGAGAAGGACTACGCGCAGGCGGACCCCGAGGCGGTGCGGGCCCAGCTCGCGGACCATGGCGCCCGCGCCCGCGACGCCTTCGCGGCAGTCCCCGAGGACGCCTTCAGCCGGCGGGGCCTGCGCAGCAACGGCAGTGCCTTCACGGTGGTGACCCTGGCCCGGTACTTCCTGCACGACGTCGAGCACCACCTCCACGACGTGGCGGGCTGACGGCGTGGAGACGATGGACCCGGCCCTGTTCACCGCCCCGCTGAAGTCACAGTTCGAGGCCTTCCTCGACGAGCACCGCGCCGGCCTGGCGGCGAGCCTCGACGGGCTGACCGAGGCCGAGGCACGCGCGTCCCTCGTCCCCTCGCGCACCACGCTCCTCGGCCTCGTGAAGCACGGGACGTTCATCGAGCGCGTCTGGTTCGACGAGGCTGTGACCGGCCGCACCCGCGCCGAGATCGGCATCCCCGCCACCCCGGACGAATCGTTCGTCCTGGCCCCGTCGGACACCATCGGCACCGTGCGCGCAGACTACCTCGCGGCATGCCAGGAGGCGCGGCGGGCCACGGCACCGCTCGGACTCGACGACGTCGTGTCCGGCAACCGCCGTGGGCCGCTCCCCCTGCGCTGGGTGTACCTCCACATGCTGCGCGAGCTCGCACAGCACTGCGGCCACGCAGACATCCTGCGCGAGCAGGTCCTCGCAGCCCGTGCCGGCGCCCCGGCCGCAGAGGGCCCGGCGGCGCGCTGAGTCAGCCGACCGGCGCAGCCGCCCGCGCGGCGTGGTGCAGAACGCGCTCCCGGGCGCCGAGCCGCACGAGGGTGTCCCCGGGCATCAGCTCGGTGGCGTGGTGGGTGACCATGACGACGGTCCTGTCCGCGAGCGCGCCGTGCAGCGCCGCCACGAGGGCGAGCCCCGATTCCGGGTCCAGGTGCGCGGTCGGCTCGTCGAGGAGCACCACCTCCGCGCCGGCGAGGAGGGTCCGCGCGACCGCGAGTCGCTGCCGCTGCCCCCCGGAGAGGAAGGCGCCGCGACTGCCAATGCGCGCGTCGAGGCCGCCGGGCAGCGAGCGCACGTGCTCGAGGAGCCCCACCCGGGCGAGGACCGCTTCGAGCTCGGCGTCCGACGGCGCGTGGTCCCGGTCGCGGGCGACGGCGAGGTTCCCGCGCACGGTCGAGTCGAACAGGTGGGACTCCTGCGGGCACCACGCGACAGGCCCGGCGACGGCGGCCGAGCCCACCCGCGGGGCGAGGAACCCGGTGAGCAGCGCGAGCAGCGTCGACTTGCCGCTCCCCGAGGGGCCCGCCACCACGATCCAGTCCCCCGGCCGCGCCGCGAGGTCCAGTCCCGCGAGGACGTCGGGGCCTCCGGTCCAGCCGACGGTGACGCCGCGGAGGGTGATGCCCGGGCCCCGTCCTGGGGCGTCCTGGAGGTCGTCCCGCTCCTCGGCGGCGTCCCGCACGGCCTGCTCCTCGGCAGCGACGCGGACGAGCGCCGAACGGAGGGCGGGAAGCTGCTGGACGGCGGTGCTGGCCGCGGCGAGCGGCTCGGCGAGGGCGAGCTGGAGCAGGAGGACGGCCGCGGCCGTCGCCGCCGGGGCGCCCGCCGCCTGCGCGGCGCCCAGGGTCAGGGCGGCGGCGGCCCCTGTCGCCGCCACGACGATCGCGTGCGCGAGCCCCTCCGCCGCGGCACCGCGCCGCTCCAGGCGCGTGAGCGCGGCATCCGCCGAACGGATCGACCGGAGCACTGCCCCCGCGCGGCCGTTCGCCCGCAGGTCCGGGCCGGCGGCCAGCGCCTGTCCCATCCGCGCGAGCAGGGAGGCACGGCCTGCCTGGCTCCGGGCGGCGGCACGCCGGTCGGCCGCCCGCGCGACGGCGGGGGCCGCCACGAGTGCGACGACGACGGCCGCGGCCAGGACGGGCGTCTGGGCGGGCAGGAGGATCTGCACCGCCACGAGGGCGCCGGCCGCGACCAGGACCGCCGTGGTGATCGGCGCCAGCACCCGCGGCAGCTGGTCGCGCACCGCCTCGGCGTCCCCGACGAGCGCCTCGAGGGCAGCTCCGGGCACGAGTAGCCGGCGCGCCGAGAGGCCGCGCACGGACAGGAGGGCCCAGAGCCGCTCGCGCAGCTCGGTGAGGGTCGACAGCACGGCCGAGTGCAGCACGAGGCGCTCGCGGTAGCGCAGCACGGCCCGGGCGATCCCGAAGAACCGCACCCCGGTGATCGCGGTGAGCAGGTAGAGGATGGGGGGCTGCTCGCTCGCCCGCACGATCAGCCACCCGGACAGGGTGGAGAGGGCGACGGCGGCCGCGGCCGCGCCCAGTCCGGCCAGCGCCGCCCGGGCATAGGTGCCGGCATCCGGACCGAGGAGCGAGGCCAGGGTGCGCAGCCACGCCCCACGCCGGACGGCGGCGGGGGCCGGCACGCCGCGGTCGGCGGCGGGGGCGTCCGGCACGTCCGCGCGGAAGCGCGCCGAGGCCGCAGAGGACGACGGGGCGAGCTCGACGGTGCGGTCCGCGAGGGCCGCCGTGCGCGGCTCGTGCGAGACGAGCAGGACCGTGACCCGGCCGGCGAGCGCGGCGATGGCGCGCTCCACGAGGGCCGCGGAGGCGTCGTCGAGGTGCGCCGTCGGCTCATCGAGCAGCAGCAGGCCGGCGCCGTCGGCGACGCGGGCGAGCCCGCGGGCGACGGCGACGCGACGCTGCTGCCCAGGACTCAGCTCGGCCGGGTCGGCGGCTTCCAGCCCCCCGAGCCCGAGCTGGTCGAGGAGCTCCCGGACGAGCGCGCCGGGCTCCCCCGGCACGGCGCCTTCCCCCGCTGCCCCGGCATAGAGCGCGAGCTCCGCGGCCACGGTGCGCTCACTGAACTGGGGATGCTGCGGGACCCAGGCGATCCGGCGCGGGTCGGGCCCGTCGACCGAGCCGCGCACCGATGCGCCGACGCCGTCCCGGACGAGGCCTGCGAGAGCGGCGAGGACCGTCGTCTTGCCCGAGCCGCTGGGCCCGGCAAGCACGGTCACCCGCCCGGCCGGCGCCGTGAAGTCCAGTGGTCCCACGGCAGGCTCGGCGGCCCCGTCGTACCAGACCGTGAGCCCCGCGACGCGGAGCCCCGCCGGTGCCGCCTGCCCGGCCGGGGGCCGCTCGGCGTCCTGCACCCTGCCGTGGCCCGCGGCCAGGAGCACAGTGCCCCGGGGGGCGCCGATGCGGGCGCGCGTGCGGCGCAGGGCCTCGGCGCCGTCCTCGCTCGCATGGTGCGCTGTCCCGAGGTCGCGGAGGGGCTGGAAGCATTCCGGGGCGAGGATGAGGGCGAGCAGGCCGGCCTCGAGGGTCATGTCGCCGTGCACGAGGCGGATGCCGATGAACACGGCGACGACCGCCACCGAGATGGTCGAGATGAGCTCGAGGGCGAGGGCCGAGAGGAAGGCGACCCGGAGCGTGGCCATCGTCCGGCCCTTGTAGGCCCGGGAGAGCTCGCCGAGGGCCCTGCGCTGCTCGGCCGCGCGCCCGAGCCCGACGAGCACGGGGAGGCCCTGGGCGAGCTCGACGAGGTGGGAGCCGAGCCGCAGGAGCGACTGCTGCGCCTCGGCGACTGCCTCGAGCGTGTGGCGCCCGATCAGGATCATGAACACGGGCACCAGCGGGAGCGTGAGCACGAGGATGAGGGCACTGACCCAGTCGGCGCCGAGGATGCGGGCGCCGACGAGGAGGGGAAGGACAGCGGTCTGGACCAGGGCGGGCAGGTACTGCGTGTACAGCGCGTCGAGGCCGTCGAGCCCCCGGCCGGCGAGCACGGCGGTGGCGGCGGGCGAGGACGCGACCCGGGCTGCGCCGTCGTCCACGGGTCCCGCCGCGGAGGCGGGGGCCGCGCCGCCCTCCAGGGCGGCCTCGAGCAGCTGGGAGCGCAGTTCCTCCTTGACCCCGACGGCGGCCCAGCGCCCCACCGTCGACGTGCCCCACTCCGCAGCAGCGCGCAGGAGCACGCCTGCCGCCGCGACGAGGGTGGCCGCCGAGAGCACGCCGGGCCGCACCGCGCCGGCGGCGAGGGCCGCGAGGCCGGAGGCGACCCCCTGGGCGACGAGGGCCAGGCCCACGGCCTTCGCCGCCGCGAGCACGCCGAGGAGGACGAGGGCGCGTCGGCTGGTGGGCCCCAGGGGGATGTCCGGCTTCATGCTGGTGCTCCTTCCTGCTAGGCCTGCTTGCCGGTGACCAGGCGCACCAAGGTCGCCGGCACCACGGAGTGTGCGGTGGGGATGCTGTCCACGCTGAGGCGGCGGCGGAAGACCCAGTAGGTCCAGGTCTGGTAGGCGAGGACGAGCGGGAGCCCGATCAGGGCGACGACGGTCATGAGCCCGAGGGTGTAGTCGGACGACGACGCGCTGGTCACCGTGAGGCTGTTGGCCGGATCGAGCGTCGAGGGCAGCACCACGGGATAGACGGCGGAGAAGATGGCGGCGGCGCCCGCGGCCAGGGTCAGGGCGAGGCCGATGAAGGCCCGGCCCTCGGAGCCGCGGCGGGCGAGCATCCACGCCGTGAGGGCGGCGACTGCCGCGACGACGGCGAGGAGCCAGCTCCACCACGCCCCGGTGCAGAGCTGGACCGCGATCACCCACGCGACGAGCGGCAGGATCGCGAGCGGGAGCCAGCGGACGAAGGCGCGGTGCGCGCGGGCGCGGATGCCGCCGTCGGTCTTGAGGGCGATGAAGGCCAGGCCGTGCACGAGGGAGAACGCCACCACGGCCACGCCGCCGAGGACGGCGTACCAGGTCAGCCAGGCGAACGGCCCCCCGACCCGGTCGCCGTTGGCGTCCAGCGGCAGGCCGGTCGTGGTCAGGGCGAGCATCGCCCCGACGCAGAAGGCCGCGACGGCGGAGCCGAGGGACAGCGCCCAGTCCCAGGCGGCGCGCCAGCGGTCCGAGTGGACCTTCCCGCGGTACTCGATGGAGACGGCGCGGAAGATGAGCGCGACGAGGGCGAGGGTGAGCGGGAGGTAGAGGGCGGAGAAGAGGGAGGCGTACCAGCGGGGGAAGGCGGCGAAGGTCGCGCCGCCGGCGGTGAGCAGCCACACCTCGTTGCCGTCCCAGACCGGGCCGATCGTGTTCAGCAGCACGCGCCGCTCGCCCTCGCCTCGGGCGAAGAGCTTCATGTGCATGCCGACACCGAGGTCGAAGCCCTCGAGGAAGAGGTAGCCGACCCAGAGGACGGCGACCGCGCAGAACCAGACGGTGGGGAGGGTATCCATGCTGATGCTCCTAGTAGGCGAAGGCCAGGACGTCGTCCGCGGGCTTGGCGGCGCCGCCCGACGGCCCGCTGTCGTCGTCCGCCGGCGGCTCGGCGGGTGCCGCGTGGGCGAGCTCGGGCATGGCGGCGGCGACCCCGCCGCGGGTGTAGGTCCACAGGAGCCGGACCTCGACGACCATGAGCGCGGCGTAGAGCAGGGTCAGGACGATGAGGGAGGTCAGGATCTCGCCGGCGCTCACCCCGGGCGAGACGGCAGCGGCGGTGAACATGAAGACCTGGTCGACGCTGCCTGCCATCGAGGGGTTCGGGGCGACGACGAACGGTTGGCGGCCCATCTCCGTGAAGATCCAGCCCGCCGCATTGGCCCCGAACGGGGCGAGGATGCCGACGACGGCGAGGCGCATGAGCCAGCGCGCCTGCGGCACGGTGCCCTTGCGGGTGGCGATGAGCGCCGCGAGGGCGGCGAGGGCCGCGAGGGCGCCGAAGCCGATCATGGCGCGGAAGCCCCAGTAGGTCACCTCCATGACGGGGACGTACTGGATGGCCTCGCCGGCGCGGTCGCCGTAGAGGGGGTTGTCCGGCAGGTTGGTCCCGTAGGCCTTCTCGTACTCCGGGATGAGGGTGTTGACGCCCTTGACCTCGGTGGTGAAGTCGCCCTTGGCCAGGAAGGAGAGGAGGCCGGGCACCTCGATGACGGCGGCCACGTCGCTGCAGTCTCGCGAGCCGAGGTTGCCCACGGACAGGACGGAGAAGCCGGTGCCATCGTGGCAGGCAGCCTCGGCCGCCGCCATCTTCATCGGCTGCTGCTCGAACATGAGCTTGCCCTGGAGGTCGCCGGTGACCGCGGTGCCCGCGAAGGAGATCATGGCGACCACAGCGCCGATCCGCAGGGACTTGAGCCACACGGCGTGGTCGGTGCGGTCGCGGCCAGGGACGCCGGGCGCCTCGCCGACCACCACGCGCTCGCGGCGCCTGCGCCCCGTGCCCGGCACGGCCTCGACGGTGTCGATGCCGTCGTGGCGCCGCTGCCAGAGGTGGTACCAGGAGATGCCGAGGAGGAACGCCCCGGCAACGCCGAGGGCGCCCATGAGGGTGTGCGGCACCGCGACGAGGGCCGTGTTGTTGGTGAAGACGGCCCACGCGTCCGTCATGACGGGGTGCCCGTTGACCATCTTCACGCCGACGGGGTGCTGCATCCAGCTGTTGGCGACGATGATGAAGTAGGCCGAGACGGCGGAGCCGATGACCGCGCACCAGAGGGCCGCGAGGTGCAGGCCGCGTCGCAGCTGCTTCCAGCCGAAGATCCACAGCCCGAGGAAGGTCGACTCGACGAAGAATGCCAGCAGCGCCTCCATGGCCAGCGGCGCGCCGAACACGTCGCCGACGAACCGGCTGTACTCGCTCCACGCCATGCCGAACTGGAACTCCTGGACGATGCCCGTGGCCACGCCCATGATGAAGTTGATCAGGAAGAGCTTGCCCCAGAACTTGGTCATCCGCAGGAACTCGTCCTTGCCGGTGCGGTACCAGACGGTCTGCAGGACGGCGACGACCAGGCCGAGCCCGATCGTCAGCGGCACCATCATGAAGTGGTAGACCGTGGTGATTCCGAACTGCCAGCGCGCTATCTCCAAGGCGTCCACGCATGCTCCCGGTTGCTCGTCCCGATTTCTACGTTTTGTAGAAACTCGACTTCTACCGAGTGTAGAACAGACGTCCCGGGCCTGGCGACCGCGGGCCGCCATGCCGCTGTGAGCGAACGCGGGTGCGCAGCATCTCACCAGATGGGTTCTACCGTGCGTAGAATGGTTGCAGCACGCCAGGGGTTGGCGTGCCTGATGCATGTGAGGACTTGAAGACGATGGCTAGCCTGGGTGAGCTCGAGCGCTCGGTGATGGACCTTCTGTGGTCGGCCCCTGAGGCGTCCACCGCCAATGACCTGCGGGACCGCCTGGCCCTGAGCGAGGGGCAGGGCAAGGACCTTGCCGTCACCACCGTCCTGACGGTGCTGTCCCGGCTGGAGAAGAAGGGGCTGGTCGAGCGCGAGCGCGGCACGCGCCCGCACCGCTACCGTGCGGTCTCGACCCGCGAGGACCACACCGCCCGGCTGATGCACGAGGCCCTCGGGACCGCGACGGACCGCGAAGCCGTGCTCGCGCGGTTCATCGGCTCGGTGACGGAAGCCGAGGCCGCCACGCTGCGCAAGCTCCTGGCCAGCGGCTGATCCACGCCGCCGGGGCGCGCGCGTGCTCGTGACCGCTTACCTCCTGGCGCTGCTGGCACTGCTGCTCGCGTGGCCGGTGCCGGTGGCGCTCTCGCGTGCCCAGTGGCCCGCGCGCTCCCCCTTCGCCGCGATGGTGCTGTGGCAGTCGATCGCCCTCGCCGGCGGCCTGTCGATGATCGGCGCCATGCTCGTCTACGGCCTCTCCCCGCTCGGCGACAGCCTCGTGGCCGCGGTGCGCCGGGCCGTGAAGGTCGTGCTGGGCAATGAGGCGCCCAATGAGCTGCACTTCTGGCACCTGTTCGCCCTCAGCGCCGCCGCGCTGTTGAGCGTGCACCTCGTCTTCACCCTGCTCCTCACCTACGCCCGCATCGCGAGCCAGCGGCGCCGGCACCGCGAGCTCCTGGCACTCCTGAGCTCCCCGTCCGGCGCCCTCGAGCGCACCTGGGTCATCAGCCACCCGGCCCCGGTCGCCTACTGCCTCCCCGGCGGGTCGCGCTCCGTCACCGTGCTCTCGGACGGGCTCATGGAGACGCTCGCGCCCGAGGAGCTCGACGCCGTCGTGAGCCACGAGAGGGCGCACCTCACGCAGCGCCACCACCTCCTTCTGTGGGCGTTCGAGGCGTGGCGCTCAGCGCTCCCCTGGCTGCCGACCACCAGACTCGCCCGGCAGGCGGTCAACTCGCTCGTGGAGATGCTCGCGGACGACGTCGCGCGGCGCACCGCCCGCGACGACGTGCTGGTCCGGGCGATCGCCCTCGTGGCCGTCGGCGGCGAGCCCGCAGGCGCAGCGGCCGCCGCTGGCCCCGGCTCGGTGCCGGCGCCGTCGGCGGCGGGCGCGTTCGACGCGGACGGGGTGGACATCGCCGGGCGGCTCAGCCGCCTCCTCACCCCGCGGCCGCCGCTGGGCCGGGGCGCCACTGCTCTGGTGCTCGCAGCGAGCCTGCTGCTGATCGCGGTCCCGACGGTCCTGCTGATCGTGCCCGGCCTGTTCTAGGCGTAGGCCTGCTCAGGCGTCGATCTGCTCGCGGTCGAGCTGGGCGCTCCCGGCGACGATGAAGTCCTTGCGGGGGGCGACGTCGGAGCCCATGAGCAGTTCGAAGATCTCCTCGGCCCGCTGGGCGCTCTCGATCGTGACCCGGCGCAGGCTGCGGTGGCGGGGATCCATGGTGGTCTCTGCGAGCTGGTCTGCGTCCATCTCCCCGAGCCCCTTGTAGCGCTGCGGCGGTTCCTTGTACTTGCGGCCCTCCGCGTTCAGCCGGGCCAGGACGCGGTGCAGCTCGGCGTCGGAGTAGGTGTAGACCATTTCGTTGGCCTTCGACCCCGGGTTCACCACCTCGACGCGGTGCAGCGGGGGCACCGCGGCGAAGACGCGGCCCGCCTCGACCATGGGCCGCATATACCGGAAGAACAGGGTCAGCAGCAGCGTGCGGATGTGGGCGCCGTCGACGTCGGCATCCGTCATGAGGATCACCCTGCCGTAGCGGGCGGCGGCGATGTCGAAGCTCCGGCCCGAGCCCGCGCCCATGACCTGGATGAGGGCGGCACACTCGGCGTTCGAGAGCATGTCCCCCACCGAGGCCTTCTGGACGTTGAGGATCTTGCCACGGATCGGCAGCAGCGCCTGGAACTCCGAGGAGCGTGCATGCCTGGCCGTGCCGAGCGCGGAGTCGCCCTCGACGATGAAGAGCTCTGACCGGGCGGTGTCATCCGTCCGGCAGTCGATCAGCTTCGCCGGCAGGGTCGAGGACTCGAGCGCCGTCTTGCGCCGCTGGGTCTCCTTGTGGACGCGCGCGGTGATGCGCGACTTCATCTCGTTGACGACCTTCTCCAGGAGCACCGAGCTCTGGTTCTTGTCGCCCCGCGCCGTGGAGGAGAGCTTGGCGCCGAGCTCCTTCTCGACGACCTTGGCCACGATCTGGCGCACCGCGGGGGTGCCGAGGATCTCCTTGGTCTGGCCTTCGAACTGGGGCTCGGCGAGACGGACCGTGAGGACGGCCGTCATTCCTGCGAGGACGTCGTCCTTCTCGAGCTTGTCGTTGCCGGCCTTGAGCTTGCGCGCGTTCGCCTCGACGGCTTTGCGGAGCACCTTCAGGAGCGCCGCCTCGAATCCGGCCTGGTGCGTTCCGCCCTTGGGGGTGGCGATGATGTTGACGAAGGTGCGCAGCGTCGTCTCGTAGCCGACTCCCCAGCGCAGGGCCACATCGACCTCGCACGAGCGCTCGACCTCGGCGATCCGGGAGTGGCCGTGCTCGTCGAGGACGGGAACGGTCTCGGAGAAGCTGCCCGCACCGTGGAGGCGCCAGACGTCCGTGACCGGGGCGTCGATCGCGAGGTAGTCGACGAACTCGGAGATTCCCCCGTCGTGGTGGAAGACCTCCTCGTGCGGGCCGTCGGCCCCGGGAGTCCCCGCAAGCCGGCGCTCGTCGCGGACAGTGATCCGCAGCCCCGGGACGAGGAAGGATGTCTGCCGCGCGCGGTTGGCCAGCTCGTCATAGGAGAACCGGGCATCAGGCGTGAAGATCTGGGCGTCGGCCCAGTAGCGGATCCGGGTGCCGGTGACGCCGCGCTTGGCCTTGCCCACGACGTCGAGCACCGAGTCGTCGACGAACGGCTCGAAGGGTGCGGACGGGCCCGGCTTCCCGCTGTCGCGGAAGCGCCCGGGCTCGCCGCGCCGGAAGGACATCTGGTACGTCTTGCTGCCGCGGTCCACCTGGACGTCGAGGCGGGACGAGAGGGCGTTCACCACCGAGGCGCCCACGCCGTGCAGGCCGCCCGAGGCAGTGTAGGAGCCGCCGCCGAACTTGCCGCCGGCGTGCAGCTTGGTGAACACGACCTCGACCCCGGAGAGTCCCGTCTTGGGCTCCACGTCCACGGGGATGCCGCGGCCGTCGTCGTGCACCTCGACCGAGCCGTCCGCGTGCAGGATGACCGCGATCTCGTGTCCGAATCCGGCGAGTGCCTCGTCGACCGAGTTGTCGATGATCTCCCAGAGGCAGTGCATGAGGCCGCGGGAGTCGGTGGAGCCGATGTACATGCCCGGGCGCTTGCGCACGGCCTCGAGTCCCTCGAGGACGGACAGGTGCCGGGCGGTGTATTCAGAACTCGGTGTCACGCGCGCGGGACTCCTTCGGTGGTGCTGGAAGGCGGTAGGGCCGCAGGGGATGGTGCCGGACGGCGCCGGGGTGCCGCGCCGGAGGGCACGGCACAGGACAACCTTAGCGGCCGCGCCGCCATGGGGCCGCCGGGACGCTCCGCGCGTGGTCTAACGGGTATCCGGAGCCGCCCCTGCGTTGCCGAACCGCAATACGCCCCGAGCGAAAGTTGCGCATTCTTGGCATCATCCGGCGCAGGCGGGGTGTTAGATGTAGTGACCGCGTAAGACCACCCGGTGAATGCTAAGGAGGCTGAGATGACTGCAGCACTTGCGGATCCCACCATGACTGCCATCGACCGCTGCGACCGCTGCGGCGCCCAGGCCTATGTGCGAGTGGTCCTCGAGACCTCAGGCGGCGAACTGCTCTTCTGCGCCCACCACGCGCGCGCCGTGGAGCCGACGCTTCGCCCGCTGGCCTCGGTGTGGCACGACGAGACGAACCGCCTGACGGACAAGGCGGCGCTGGCCGAAGACTGAGCCGTCCCCCGCGACGGGACGGCGAAGGCCGGTAGACCGTGAGAGGGCCCGGACACCGATCGGTGTCCGGGCCCTCTCACGTCGTAGGCCGGTGGGCGGCCCCGGTTCCCCGGGACCGCCCACGTCGCGTCAGTCGAGGTAGTCGCGCAGTACCTGCGAGCGGGACGGGTGGCGCAGCTTCGACATGGTCTTCGACTCGATCTGCCGGATGCGCTCGCGCGTCACGCCATAGACCTTGCCGATCTCGTCGAGGGTCTTGGGCTGGCCATCGGTCAGGCCGAAGCGCATCGCGACGACGCCGGCCTCCCGCTCGGAGAGCGTGTCGAGGACGGAGTGCAGCTGCTCCTGCAGGAGCGTGAAGCTCACGGCGTCCGCGGGGACCACCGCCTCCGAGTCCTCGATGAGGTCGCCGAACTCCGAGTCGCCATCCTCGCCCAGAGGCGTGTGCAGCGAGATGGGCTCGCGGCCGTACTTCTGGACCTCGACGACCTTCTCGGGGGTCATGTCGAGCTCCTTCGCGAGCTCTTCCGGAGTGGGCTCCCGTCCGAGGTCCTGGAGCATCTGGCGCTGGACACGGGCGAGCTTGTTGATGACCTCGACCATGTGCACCGGGATACGGATCGTGCGGGCCTGGTCGGCCATGGCGCGGGTGATGGCCTGGCGGATCCACCACGTCGCATAGGTCGAGAACTTGAAGCCCTTGGTGTAGTCGAACTTCTCGACGGCGCGGATGAGGCCGAGGTTGCCTTCCTGGATCAGGTCGAGGAAGAGCATGCCGCGGCCGGTGTAGCGCTTGGCGAGGGAGACGACGAGGCGGAGGTTGGCCTCGAGCAGGTGGTTCTTGGCGCGCTCGCCGTCGTGCACGATGCGCTCGAGGTCGTGGCGGTACTGGGCGTCGTAGTCCGAGCCCTCCTCCGCCAGCTTGTGCTTGGCGAAGAGGCCCGCCTCGATGCGCAGGGCCAGGTCGACCTCCTGCTCGGCGTTGAGGAGCGCGACCTTGCCGATCTGCTTGAGGTAGTCCTTCACGGGGTCGGCAGTGGCGCCGGCACTCGTGACCTGCTGGACCGGAGCGTCGTCCTCGTCGGCGTCCGAGATGACGATGGCGGTGCCCGTCGTCTTCTCCTCGGCCTCGGCGGCCTCGCTCTCGGCGACGATCTCGCCTTCGTCGGGCGCGGCCGAATCGAGGTCTTCCTCGACAGCCTCGTCCTCGGCGACGGCTTCGGTGGCCTGCGCGTCGGCGGCCTTCGCGCTGGCCTTGCCCTTGGCTGCAGGCGCAGCCGCCGTCTTCCGGGCGGGTGCCTTCGCCTTGGACGCGGCGGCCTTGGCCGAAGACCGCTTGGCCGGGCGCGCGGGCGCGCTCTTGGCCGAGCCGTTCTCCGCGATGGCCGTCTCGACGGTCTCATTCTCCGTGGGGGGCGTCACGATTACCTTCCTGCCGCAGTGCCAGTGATTGCCTGGAGGGCAACACCACTATGACCCTGTCAAGTCCGAAGAACAGCCGAGGCTGCCGCTCCGATCCGAAGGGTCTTATGATTACAACCCTTCCGCCACTGGATTCGTTCCCACATCGGCGAGATGAAAACAATACTACGGAGCTCGGACCCAACCGGGTCTGCCGTCCATTCTCTCACGAAGAGGATGCATCGCCGACACGGCCGAAGGTCACAGGCGTCCGGGCCGCACGGCACCCGCCGCAGGCACGCCGGCTGCGGCGGAGCGGTCTAGGCAGCCTCGCGGTGCCAGGCGGTATCACGGCTGCGCGCCCAGCCGGCGAGTTCGCCCTGCTCGACCAGGCCGCGCAGCAGGAGTGCCAGGCGGTAGCCAGGATCGGTGGACAGCGCCCGCTCGAGGAACGCGAGGCACCGACCGCCGCGGCCCCTCGCCCACTGCACCCAGGCGAGGACGGCGAGTGCGGGGGCACGCAGCTCGGGCTCCTCCATCTGGGCCACTCCGAGTGCGACGCGCTCCAGCCGGGCGATCCGGTCCCAGGCGGGCGCCGCTGACGTGCAGCCCATGAGGATCAGCCCGAACTCGCGGGACGAGCCCGGCAGCGCACTGGCGCCCCGGACCGCCTCTGCGTCGGGCCCGGCGGAGGGCACGGACCCGCGCTCCCCCGCACGAGGGCCCTCGGACCAGGAGTCCAGCGCCGCCGCGGCCTCGGCGGCCGGGACGCCGCCGGGCAGCGCTGGCGGTACCGCCTGTATCTGCTCCGCCCTGAGCCCCTGGGTGGCGGCGGTTCCCCGCCAGGCAGTGCCAGCGTCCGCCGCGGAGGCGACAAGGACGGCATCCCTGAGGGCGGGCCGCATGAGCGTGGCCGCGAGGAGCCGGACCCGCGCCGGGTCCGGGACGCGGGGTTCGGACAGGACCTCGTCCCAGGCCGCGAGTGCCGCCGTGAACACGAGAGGATCCCACCACCGGCCGGGGTCCTCGACGTAGGCCTCCAGCGCAGCGGCCACCGCTGCCGGGGGCGGCTCGGGGCGCGCGGCCTCGGGAAGCCCGGCCCCGTAGGAGCTGCCGCGGTAGACCATCTCCGCCCCGATCCTGCCGGTCCTGAGGGCCTCGACGCTTTCCCCGGGCCACGGGCAGCAGGCGGTGTCGGCGCAGGTCACTGTGCGCCAGCGCTCGGGCCCCACGACCCAGGCCTCGAGCACCGGGACGCCGGCCTCGGCCAGTCGCGCAGCCACAGCATCCATGACCTCGCGGTGCGGGGGCGACTGGGGAACGGTCCACGCCGACCGCGTGTAGAGGGCAAGGACGGCGCCGACCAGGGCATCGTGCGTGAGGTAGTCCGCCACCGTGTCCGAGAAGCGGCGCAGCGCGGCAGGGCGGACTGGCGCGCCCTTCGGCCGCGCCGGGAGGTCGATGCGCAGGGTGGGCCCGAGGCGGCCGTCTCCGAGGCCCACCGCGACGAGGCTCTCCTCGGGCCACTCGCCCAGCGCATGCGGGACGTACGAGAGGATGTCCTCGGCGGAACGGATGGTGATGGGATCCGCCGGCGCGCCGGTGGCATCCCGGATGCCTTCGGTGTCGCGGCGCGCGGGCTGCCCAACGGGGTGCTGGATGTCGTCCATGCAGCCAGTCTCTTCAGACGCCGCCCGGTGGGGGCACCCCCGATGTGCGCTATGTGGACGAAATGCCCGGCTGCGCCGCTGGGGAGGAGGAGTCAGCGGCGTCTGCGCGCCCTGTAGTCCGCCCAGAGCTCCCTCAGGAGCGGGACGCGCACGTTCTGGGCGGCGAGCGCCCGACGCACCTTGCGGCGGACCCGGACCAGGGCAAAGGCGCCTGCTCCGAGCACGAGGAGCTGGACCGCCAGGGCGACGCGGAACGCGTCGAGGCTGTACACCCCCTGCGGCGACAGGCCCAGAGCGTGCTGGAGGTCGAGCAGGTAGCCCACGAGGAACATCGTCAGCAGCGCCGCGACGAAGCCGCCGATGTTCACGATCCCGGTCGCCGTGCCGAGCCGGTGCGACGGATTGAACGTCCTGGCGAAGTCGAATCCGATCATCGAGGCGGGGCCGCCGAGGGCCAGGACTGCGACGAGGACGGCCATGAGCCACAGCGGCGCGCGGCCCGGAACCACGAGCACCGCCGTCCACGCCAGCGCCGTCAGCGTGGAGATGCCGAGCACGAGCGTGGACCTCCGCAGCGGGTGCCGCGCGACGAACCGGCCCATGGGCGGCCCGGCGAGGATCGCCACGGCCACGAAGAAGGACATGAGCCCGGCGGCGACGGTGGAGTCGAATCCCTGGCCGGCGACCATGAACGGGAAGCCCCACATGAGGGCGAAGACGTTCCCGCTGAACTGGACGGTGAAGTGGCTCCACATCCCGAGGCGGGTCCCCGGCTGGCGCCACGCGGCGGCGAGCAGGGCGCGCGTGCCCTCCGGGCTCTCGCTCTGCGCCGCCGGCGCGCCGGCAGGCGCGTTGCGCAGGAGCGCGAGTACCAGCACGATCACCACGAGGGACAGCGCGGCCAGGGTCATGAAGGCCTGGGACCAGCCGGCGGCGTGCAGGAGCGCGAGGAACGGGATGACGCTCACGAGCTGGCCGAGCTGGCCGATCACGCCCGTGAGCTGGCTCATGAGCGGGGCGCGGCGCCCATCGAACCACAGCGGCACGAGTCTTAGCACGGAGACGAAGGTCATGGCGTCGCCCATGCCCACGAGCATGCGGCCGATGATCCCTGTGACCGTCGTCTCGGCGACGGCGATCTGCAGCTGGCCCAGCGCCATGAAGACCGCCCCGGCCGAGACCATGATGCGGCTGCCGAAGCGGTCCACGAGCAGCCCGACGGGGATCTGGAGCGAGGCGTAGACCACGAGCTGGAGCACCGTGAAGGCCGAGAGCACCGCGCCGCCCACGTGGAAGCGTTCTGCGGCCTCGAGGCCGACGACGCCGAACGAGGTGCGCTGGAGCACCGCCACCAGGTAGCCGAAGACTCCGATTCCCCAGACCACGTAGGCGCGCCAGCTGTTCACCCCATGATCCTAGTGCGGGGGCTCCTCCCCCTCCGCGCGCGGCGCGTCATCCGGCGTCTGCGGCGGCCCATCGGCGGCAGGCGGCTCCGCGCCGTCGTCCGTTTCCCCATCACCGCGGGAGGCGCCGCCGCCGTCGGCGTCCTCCTCGCCGTGGGCGGCGAGGTAGGCCTCGACCGCGGCGCCGAGGTCCTCGGCGGTGGGCAGTTCGTCGGCAGGGCCCGCGAGGAGGGAACGGCGCGGGACGTCGGCCGTGTGGTCGTCGAAGCGCTCCTCGAGCCCGGCCACCAGCTCGCGGATCTCCGCGGACGCCGCGACCTGTTCGGCCACCTGCCGCTCGACCTCCCGTGACGCCTCGCGGAGGCGGTCGCTCGGGAGCATGAGCGAGGCAGCGGCGCCGAGGTGCTCGAGGCCGGTCACGGCGGCGGCCGGGTACTCGGCCTCGGCGAGGTAGTGCGGCACATGGACGACGAACCCGGTGACATCGTGCCCCGCCTCGATGAGCCGGATCTCCACGAGGTGTCCGACTGCCCCCGGGAACTCGACGACCGGCTTCCAGCGCGAGATGCCCTCGACGAGCTCCGGCCGGTTGCCGTGCACCGTCACCCCGAGCGGACGGGTGTGCGGCACCGGCATCGGGATGGCGTGGACCCAGAGGGTCTGGCACACCTCGAGCTGCTCGACGAGGCCGACGACGGCGCGCGCGAACCGCTCCCACTGCAGGTCCGGCTCGGGACCGGCAAGGAGGAGGTAGGGGCGCCCGAGGCCGTCCTGGAGCCGGTAGAGCGCGAGCGCCGGGGCGTCGTAGTCCTCAAGGTGGTCCTCGACGAAGCGGATGCGGGGGCGGCGCGAGCGGTAGTCGAGCAGCTGGTCGACGTCGAAGGCCGCGAGCGCCCCGGCCCCCTGGACGCTGATGAGCTCGTCGATGATCTGGCGCACGGCGTGCCCCGCGTCCGCGAAGCCGGTGAAGCCCATGATGAGCGGCAGGCCCCGGATGCCCTCGTCACCGCTGAGCTCGAGGGCAGCGGTGTACAGGCCTGCGGGGTCCTGCAGGGGCCCAGTCGCGGGGTCGATCACGGTGGCAGTCCTTCCTAGGCATTCATCGGTCCAACACTCGGGGGCGTTCCATCATTCCACCTCGGCGTGGGCCGGGGTGGACCCCTGCGCCGTGCCGCATCGGCCGGACGGTGCCGCGCTACTACGATCGGGAGCACGTGAAGCAACCGCACCACACCCGCCGGCGCAGACACGCGGCAGCGTGAGCCGTGCAGAATCGAGGCAGCCACAGTGTTCAGCAACAGCGAAGTCGCCCTCCGGGCCGTGTCCAAGGACCTGCGCAAGACCCCCAGCGACGTCCTGGTGGTGGGAGTCGCGCAGGGCGCGGACGGGCCGGTCCTCCTCGACAACCCCCTGAGCGCGCGCAACGCCGAGGCGGTGTCCTCCACCCTTGCCGCCCTCGGCGTCACGGGCGCCGCGGACCAGCTCCACCGGCTCCCCGGGCTGCCGGAGCTCGGTGCGCACGTGCTCGCCCTGGCCGGGGTGGGCAAGGTCGCGCCGGGGGCTGCCCCGAGCGCCGAGCAGCTGCGGCGGGCCGCCGGCTCGGCGGTGCGCCAGCTCGCCGGCAACGGGACCGTGGTCCTGGCCCTGCCGGCGGCGACCGCTGCCGACCTCGCCGCCGTCGCCGAGGGCGCTGCCCTCGGTGCCTACTCCTACACGGAGCACAAGTCGGCCCCTGCCGCCGCCGGCAAGGACAACGTGCGCACCGCGATCGTCTACAGCCCCCTTGCCGGGACCGCAGAGGCGGACGCCGCACTGGCGCGCGCGGCGGTGCTCGGGGCCTCCGTCAACGCCACGCGCACGCTCGTCAACATGCCCCCGAGCCAGCTCTACCCCGAGGCCTTCGCGGAGGCGGCCAAGGACCTCGCGAAGGGCCTGCCCGTCAAGGTCACCGTCTTCGATGAGAAGCGGCTCGCGAAGGACGGGTTCGGCGGCATCCTCGCCGTCGGACAGGGGTCGGCCCGGCCGCCGCGCCTCGTCAAGGTCGAGTACGTGCCCTCCCGCCCCTCCGGAGCGCGCGCCGTCCACCTCGTCGGCAAGGGCATCACCTTCGACTCGGGCGGGATCTCGATCAAGCCCGCGGCCAACATGGACCAGATGAAGAGCGACATGGCCGGGGCCGCCACGGTCCTGAACGCGACCCTCGCGGCGGCGCGCCTGGGCCTGCCCGTGAAGGTGACCGCGTGGCTGTGTGTGGCGGAGAACATGCCCTCGGGCAGCGCGCAGCGGCCCTCCGACGTCATCACGATCCGCGGGGGTACCACCGTCGAGGTGCTCAACACCGACGCCGAGGGCCGGCTCGTCATGGCCGACGGCCTCGTCGCAGCGTGCGAGGAGAACCCCGACGCCGTCATCGACGTCGCCACGCTCACCGGGGCGGCGCTCGTGGCGCTCGGCACGCGCACCGCCGGCGTGATGGGCGACGACGAGGTGACCCGGCCGCTGCTCGACGCCGCCGCAGCGGCGGGTGAGGCCGCGTGGCCCATGCCGCTGCCCGAGGAGCTGCGGGCGGGTCTGGACTCCGCGACGGCGGACATCGCCAATGTCGGCGAGCGGCCCGGCGGGATGCTGACGGCCGCCATCTTCCTGAAGGAGTTCGTGGGCAAGCGCCCGGACGGCAGCTCCGTGCCGTGGGCACACCTCGACATCGCGGGGCCGGCCTTCAACACCGGCTCGCCCTACGGGCACACCCCGAAGCAGGGCACCGGATCCACGGTCCGCACGCTCGTGGGGTACCTCGAGTCGGCCGGCCGTCCGTGAGGATGCGGCCGCCCGGAGCCGGGCGCGGCTTCCGGGCGGCCGCATCGCATCCCTCGAAATTTCATGAAGTGGAATTGAAAGTCCATGCTGCGAAAGTGCTAGAGTTCCCGTGACTCTTGACACAAGGCCGGGACAAACGTTCCGCGAAGGTGGAGCATAGTCGGTCGGGGATATAGGGTTTCCCTGATACCGGGCCTGCGCGGACCGCCGCAGGCAACTGTCACATTCGACGGCGGAACACGCCGTCCACAAGGCGAGGGAGCGTCCACGTGGCCGAAGCGGCAACTGCGCACGAATTCGACATCTTGATCCTCGGCGGCGGAAGTGGCGGCTACGCCGCGGCGCTCCGGGCCTCGGAGCTCGGCTTCTCGGTCGGACTCGTCGAGAAGGGCAAGCTGGGCGGCACGTGCCTGCACAACGGCTGCATCCCGACCAAGGCCCTCCTGCACTCGGCCGAGCTGGCCGACCACGCCCGCGACGCCTCCAAGTACGGCGTGAACGTGACGCTGGACAGCATCGACATGAACGCCGTGAACGCCTACAAGGGCGGCATCATCGCCGGCAAGTTCAAGGGCCTCACGGGCCTCATCAAGTCCAAGGGCATCACCGTCATCGAGGGCGAGGGCCGCCTGACCGGCCCGAGCACCGTGACCGTGGCGGGCACCGACTACACGGGCAAGAACATCATCCTCGCGACGGGCTCCTACTCCCGCAGCCTCCCGGGCCTCGAGATCGGCGGCCGGGTCATCACGTCCGACCAGGCGCTCGAGCTCGACTACGTGCCCAACAGCGTGATCGTCCTCGGCGGCGGCGTCATCGGCGTCGAGTTCGCCTCGGTCTGGAAGTCCTTCGGCGTCGACGTCACGATCGTGGAGGGCCTGCCCTCGCTCGTCCCGAACGAGGACGCCGCAATCGTCAAGCAGCTCGAGCGTGCCTTCAAGAAGCGCGGCATCAAGTTCAGCACCGGCACGTTCTTCCAGGGCGTCGAGCAGGACGAGAACGGCGTCAAGGTCACGCTCGTGGACGGGAAGACGTTCGAGGCGGACCTGCTCCTCGTCGCGGTGGGCCGGGGCCCCGTAACCGCGAACCTGGGCTTCGAAGAGGCCGGCATCACAATCGACCGCGGCTTCGTCATCACCAACGAGCGCCTGCACACCGGTGTCGGGAACGTCTACGCGGTCGGCGACATCGTCCCGGGCGTCCAGCTCGCGCACCGCGGCTTCCAGCAGGGCATCTTCGTGGCCGAGGAGATCGCCGGCCTCAACCCCGTCGTCGTCGAGGACGTCAACATCCCTAAGGTCACCTACTGCGACCCCGAGATCGCCACCGTCGGCTACACGGAGAAGGCCGCCAAGGAGAAGTTCGGCGAGGACCAGGTCCAGACCCAGGAGTACAACCTCGCGGGCAACGGCAAGAGCTCGATCCTGGGCACGTCCGGCATCATCAAGGTCGTCCGCCAGAAGGAAGGCCCGATCGTCGGCGTCCACATGATCGGCGCCCGCATGGGCGAGCAGATCGGCGAGGCCCAGCTCATCGTCAACTGGGAGGCCTACCCGGAGGACGTGGCCCAGTTCATCCACGCCCACCCGACGCAGAACGAGGCGCTCGGCGAGGCCCACCTGGCTCTGGCCGGCAAGCCGCTGCACGGCTGAGCCGACCCCGACACCATTCGCACGCAGAAGAATTTAGGAGCACGGGGACCCATGTCTGAATCCGTCAACCTTCCCGCCCTCGGTGAGAGCGTCACCGAAGGCACCGTCACCCGCTGGCTGAAGCAGGTCGGCGACCGCGTCGAGATCGACGAGCCCCTCGTCGAGGTGTCCACCGACAAGGTCGACACCGAGATCCCTTCGCCGGTCGCTGGCATCCTCGAGCAGATCCTCGTCGCCGAGGACGAGACCGCCGAGGTCGGCTCCCCGCTGGCGGTGATCGGCGACGGCGCGTCCTCGCCGGACGACTCCGGTGCGCCCGCCGCCCAGGAGGCCGAGCAGGCTCCGGCACCCGCCGCCGAGCCCGAGCAGGCCTCCGCCCCCGAGCCCGAGCCTGCCGCCGCCCCGGAGCCCGCTGCCGCGTCCGGCGGTGCACCGGCCGAGGGGCACGAGGTGACCCTCCCCGCCCTCGGCGAGAGCGTCACCGAAGGCACGGTGACCCGCTGGCTCAAGGCCGTCGGCGAGACCGTGGAGGTCGACGAGCCGCTGCTCGAGGTCTCCACCGACAAGGTCGACACCGAGGTTCCATCCCCCGTCGCCGGCACCCTGCTCGAGATCCGCGTCTCCGAGGACGAGACGGCCGAGGTCGGTGCCGTGCTCGCGGTCATCGGCTCCGGCGCCCCGGCCCAGGCCGCGCCCGCTCCGCAGGCAGCCCCCGAGCCCGCGGCTGCTCCGGCGGCCGAGGCTCCCGCAGCCGCGGCGCCCGCGGCGCCTGCACCCGCTCCTGCCGCGGCGCCTGCACCCGCTCCTGCCGCGGCACCGGCTCCCGCCGCCGCTCCGGCAGCGGCTCCTGCCCCCGCCGCTCCCGCAGCCCCTGCCCAGGGCGGCGAGTCGGGCTACGTGACCCCGCTCGTGCGCAAGCTCGCGAACCAGCACGGGATCGACGTGACCTCCCTGACCGGCACGGGCGTCGGCGGACGCATCCGGAAGCAGGACGTCCTCGCCGCGGTCGAGGCGAAGAACGCCGCTGCTGCCCCCGCCCCCGCGGCGGCCCCGAGCGCCCCCGCGGCCCCGGCCGCCGGCGGCGCAGCAGCCAACGGTGCCGCGTCCTCGCTGCGCGGGACCACGGAGAAGGCCCCGCGGATCCGCCAGGTCATCGCCCGCCGCATGCGCGAGTCCCTGGACACCTCGACCCAGCTCACGCAGGTGCACGAGGTCGACATGACGAAGATCGCCAAGCTCCGCGACCGCGCCAAGGCCCAGTTCCAGGCCCAGAACGGCGTCAAGCTGACCTTCCTCCCGTTCATCGCGAAGGCCGTGGCCGAGGCGCTCAAGCAGCACCCCAAGCTCAACGCGGAGTACAACGAGGAGACCCAGCAGATCACGTACCACAACGCGGAGCACCTCGCGATCGCGGTGGACACGGACAAGGGCCTCCTCGTCCCGGTGATCAACAACGCCGGTGACCTCAACCTCGCGGGCCTGGCCGGGCGCATCGCCGACGTCGCTGCGCGCACGCGCAACAACAAGATCGGCCCCGACGAGCTCTCGGGCGGTACGTTCAGCATCACCAACATCGGCTCCGTCGGTGCCCTGTTCGATACGCCGATCATCAACCAGCCGCAGGTCGCGATCCTCGGCACGGGCGCGATCGTCAAGCGTCCGTGGGTGTCCCAGAACGCCGAGGGCGACGACGTCATCTCGATCCGCTCGATGATGTACCTCTCGCTCACCTACGACCACCGCCTCGTCGACGGGGCGGACGCGGGCCGCTTCCTCCAGACGCTGCGCGCGCGGCTCGAGGAGGGTTCGTTCGAGGCCGACCTCGGCCTCTGAGACGCCTCTGAGGCAGAGCGCACGACGGCGCCCGCTCCCGTTTCCGGGGACGGGCGCCGTCCGCGTTTCGTTACCCACTTGGGACGCGAGCGGGGCATCATCCTGCGCAGGCGGCACCGGGCGCGCCACTAGACTCAGTCCATGACTGTCGTCCTGAGCATTGTCGTCTTCCTGCACGTCGTCGGTGCAGCCATGATCGTTGGCCCGTGGATCGCCAACATGAAGAACCCCACGGTCGGCCCGCGGCAGTTCGACGGCGCAATGACCCAGCTCGCCACCGGCATCATCCTGGTCGGGCTCATCACGGTCCTGTCCAAGCAGGCCGACAGCGGCGTCCAGCCGCTCGACACGAACCTGTACATCAAGCTGACGGTGAAGTTCGTCATCGCCGTCGTCGTCGGCGCCCTGGCCTTCGTGGGCAACCGCCGCCGCAAGGCCGGCGAGAAGGTCTCCCCGGGACTCGCCCACGGCGTCGGCGGCCTCGCACTGCTCAACATCGCCATCGCCACGATCTGGCAGTAGCCTCCACTGCTCCACTCGGCCCCGCACCCCGGTCACATCCCGGGAGGCGGGGCCCTCTTGTGCCTAGGATGGGCGAGGACGGCGCACTCGACCGGCTGCGCCGCGGCACACCGACCATGGCAAGGAGCACACATGCCTACGATCCGCACCGCACACACCGTCTGGGAGGGCAACCTCTTCGAGGGCAAGGGGCAGACCACCCTCGACACCTCGGGCCTCGGCACGTACGACGTGACGTGGAAGGCCCGCAGCGAGGACGCGAACGGCAAGACCAGCCCGGAGGAGCTCCTCGCGGCAGCGCACTCGGCCTGCTACTCCATGGCCTTCAGCAACGAGCTCGACGACGCGGGCTTCAAGGCCGAGCGCATCGAGACTTCCTCCGCGGTCGGCTTCGAGCCCGGCAAGGGCGTCACGGGCAGCGAGCTCACCGTGACCGCCAAGATCCCGGGGATCTCCGAGGACCAGTTCCAGCAGATCGCGGAGAAGGCCAAGGTCGGCTGCCCCGTGAGCCAGGCGCTCTCGGGGATCACCATCACCCTCAAGGCCACCCTCGAGTCCTGATCCACCCTGGTCCTGGACGCGGAGTGCCCCGCGCCCCGGACTGCAAAAGGGCCCCTCCCCGCACGGGGAGGGGCCCTTCCTGCGTCCGCGCCGGATCCGGGCGGCTCAGCCCTGGTAGGCCGGCACCGACGCCGCCTCGCGGTCCTGCGGGCGCAGGGGCAGCGGCGCGGGGCGCACCGAGCGGTAGCCTTCCCGGGCCGGGGGCCGCTGGGTGGGGATCTCGACCAGCATCTCCTTGAGCACGCCGATGCCGTGTTCGAGCTGGGGGTCGATCCCGGCCGCGTACGCGTGCGGCGGGTAGGCGACCTCGATGTCCGGCTCGACGCCGAAGTTCTCGACGCCCCATCCGATGCCGCCCTCGAACCAGGTCGCGTAGCGCGGCTGGGTCACGGCCGTCCCGTCGGCGAGCTTGAACCGGTTGTCGATGCCGATCACCCCGCCCCAGGTCCTCGTCCCGACCACGGGACCGATGCCGCGCAGCTTGCCCACGGCCGTGATGATGTCGCCGTCTGAGCCGGCGAACTCGTCCGCGAGGATCACCACCGGGCCCCGCGGCGCGTGCCGCGGGTACGTCCGGGGCTGCTCCCCGCGCGGGACGCTCCAGCCGGTCACGCGCCGGCCGATCAGCTCGGCCACGAGCTGGGAGGTGTGGCCGCCGCGGTTGCGGCGCACGTCGACCACGAGGGCGTCCAGCCCCGTCTCGGTGTCGAGGTCGCGGTGCAGCTGCGCCCAGCCGCGCGCCCCCATGTCCGGCACGTGGAGGTACCCGAAGCGGCCCTCGGAGGCCTCGCGGACGAGCCGCCGGTTCGCCTGGACCCAGTCCTGGTACCGCAGCCGCTCCTCGTCGCGGAGGGGCACGACGGCGATCCGCCGGGTGCGGCCCGAGGCGTCGCCGTGGGCCGCACCGTTGAGCATCGTCAGCTCGACGACCTTGCCGGCCGCGCCGGCCAGCGCGGTCGCCGGCCCGAAGTCGGGTCCGAGCCGGACGCCGTCGACCTCGAGCAGGCGGTCGCCGGGGCGGACGCCCGCGCCGGGCGCGGCGAGGGGGGAGGCGGCGAGCGGGTCGGAGGACTCGTTGGCGAGGACGCGGCGGACCACCCAGCCGCCGTCGAAGTCGAACTCCGCCCCGAGCCGCCCCTGTCCCCCGGCCCCTGCTCGCTGACCGCCGGGGGCGTGACGTACGCGTGCGAGGTGCCGAGCTCGCCGTGGAGCTCCCAGATGAGGTCGACGAGGTCGTCGTGCGAGCCGAGCCTGTCCACGATCGGGCGGTAGCGGTCCCGGACCTCGTCCCAGTCCGCTCCGGCCATGTCCGGGGTCCAGAAGAAGTCGCGCTGGAGCCGCCAGGCCTCCTCGAACGCCTGGGACCAGACAGCACCGGGCTCGAGCCGCACCCGGATGCGCTCGAGGTCCACGGTGACGTGCTCGGCGTGGCCGTCCTCGGCCGGCTTGTCGCTCGGCACGCTGTGGACGGTCCGGTCCCGCACGTACACGATCCTCGTGCCGTCGCCGCTGAGCCGGTACGACTCCAGCGCCCCCACGAGCGTGCTCTCGTTCCCGGTGAGGAGGTCGAAGCGCTGCAGCGTCGGCGGAGCGTCCTTGTCCTCGGGCTTGGCCCTGCCCTCGCCGGTGGCGCCCGTGAGGTCGCGGGAGAGCCACAGCAGGGAGTCCTTCGCCGCCGCGAGGTGCGAGTAGTTGCCCTGCCGCACCGGGAGCGCGGTGACGCGGTGGCGGATGCCGTCGAGGTCGACGCGGACCTCGGCGGGCGCCGAGGGCGAACCCTCGGACGACGGCGGGGCGGCGCCGTCGTCCGCACCGGCGCGGGCGCTGTCCGCGAAGTCCGCCACGCGGGGACCGAACGGGCTCGCCGTGGCCGCCGACAGGGGGACGATGTACGGCTTGATCGGGCTCGGGAACGACAGGTCGAACGAGTGGCCGTCGTAGACCGGGTCGAAGCTGCGTCCGGAGAGGAACGCGAGGTACTTCCCGTCCGGCGTGAACGCCGGCGACGCGTCCTGGAAGCGGCCGTCGGTGACGTCGGCCACGCGGCCGGTCGCACGCTCGGCGAGGCGGACCTTGGACCGCGATCCGAACGCGGTGACGGGCTCGATCCAGGCGAGCCACCGGGAGTCGGGGCTCCAGGCCAGCTGCTCGACCGTGCCCTCCCCCACGCTGCTGAGCGTCGTGGCTGTGCCGTGGGCGACATCGACGAGGTGGACATCGCCGAACGCCGTGCCGACCGCGATGAACTTCGCGTCGGGGCTGGGCACCACTTCGACCGGCCGGTGCGCGGAGGGCAGGGGGATGCGGGCCAGGCGCGGCAGGGTGTCGCCGTCCTCCGCCGCGGCCGAGGCCGTGCGCTGGGCCGGGACGGCGTAGGAGCGCGGCGCCCGGGGACCTGCGGGAGCGCCGGAGGCCGGTGCGGCCGTCGGCGTCCCCGCGAGCGCGGAGACCGGCCGCGGCAGGCCGTCGGAGGAGGCCTGGGCGTCGGCGCCCTCGCCGGCGCTGCCGGCGTCCTCGACGAGCGCGGCGCCGCCCTCGGCGGGTGCTGCCGCCGTGCCCAGTCCTCCGAGGCGCCGGACGAACAGCCCCTCCTCGCCCTCGTGGTCAGCGACGAACACGACGGCGCCGGATCCCAGCGGGCGGGCGAGCCGAGCGCGCACCCCTGGGGTGGCCTCGACGACGTGCGAGGGGCCGTCGCGGTGCGTGAGCCAGTGGACCGTGCCGTGGGACTCGACGACGCTGGCGCGCCCGTCGGGGGCCGGCACGACCTCGCCGAGGTGGCGCCCGACGGCGAGCGGGCGGCTCCGGCGGGAGGTCGAGGCCGAGGCGAGGGCGATCTCCAGCCGTCGCGGCTCGGCGTCGAGCGAGTCGAGGATCCACAGCTCGCCGGCGCTGTCGAAGACGATCCTGCGTCCGTCGGTGCTCGCGTGGCGGACGTAGAAGCGGTCGGAGTCGGTGTGCCGGCGCAGGTCGGCGCCCGCCCGGTCGACCGAGTACAGGTTGCCCACGCCCTCGTGGTCGGAGACGAACGCGATGCGCTCCCCCACCCACAGCGGATCCGCGAGGTTGCCGTCGAGGTCGGCGAGGAGGCGGCGGAACTCCCCGCCGCCGTCGGGATCGATCCAGAGCTTTCCGGCCGCCCCGCCGCGGTACCGCTTCCAGTGGGCGGGCTCGCGTGTCAGGACGCTCCCGACGACGACGGGACGGTCGTCGCCGACCCGCGGGCCGAACGCGACCGAGTCGACGGGCCCGTAGGGGAGCTCCTCGAGCCAGCCGCCGTCGAGCGGCATCGTGTAGGCGTGGGTGTGGCGCGAATCGGGCTGGTTGTGGGCGCTCGTGACGATGACCCGGCCGCCGGGCTCGAAGCCCCTGACCCTGGTGGTGGCGTGGCCGAACCAGCTCAGCTGCCGGAAGCCGCCGCCGTCGACCTCGGCCGAGACGACCTCGGGGGCGCTGCCCTGCACGACCGTCCACACGACCTTGCTCCCATCGGGGGCGAAGCGGGGGTTGCGTGCGGGCAGCCCGAGCGAGGAGAGACGCCAGGCGCGTCCTCCGGCGACGGGGGCGAGCCAGACGTCGTCCTCGGCGACGAACGCCACGAGGTCCCCGTGCACGTGGGGATAGCGGAAGTAGCTGGAGCCAGTCATCCTCCGATCATATTCACCGGCCGCGGCCCCTTCCGGGCCGGCCACACCGGTGCCGGGGAGTGTGACGCACGCCGCATCAGTCAGGGCCGATGCGCGCGACCTTCCACTGCTGGCCCTCCCGCTGCACGAGCACCTTCAGCTCTTCGTCCCGCCCGGTGGGCCGCTCCCCCACCGTCGCCCCGGCCCGGTCCTTGACGGTGTACCCGGTGGTGACCACGCGGACCCGCACGACGGCGGTGCGGGAGCCTGCGGCCGGGTCCCCGCCGCCGGGATCGAGCGACGCTTCGAGGACGCGTGCGCTGAAGCCCTCGAGCCGCTGGCCGTCGGCGAGGAGCCGGTCGAGGAGGTCCCGGTCTGCTGCGGCCGCCTCGGAGCCGGCGGCGTTGACGGCGGAGAGCATGCCGCGGTCGCGGCCGGCGATGGCCCGCGCCCGGATGTCCGAGAGGGCCTGGACGGCCTGCACCGGGTCGGCGGCGGCCGCGCCGCGCCGCAGCTGCTCGGGCAGGGAGTCCCATCCCTCCTCCGCGGCAGCCCCGCCCGCGTCGGCCATCGGCGGGCCCGGAGTCTGCGATGTCTGGGGGACGCTCCACCAGGCCGCGGCGAGGGCCGCGACGACAAGCCCGGCGGCAGCCCACCGTGCAGTGGCCCCGCGAGGGCGCCACCCCGCGGGCAGACTCCGGGGCACGCGGGGCGGCCGCCCGGGCCGGCTGCGGGCAGGCGCGGCGTGGGATCCGCGGGAGCGCCAGGACCGCGGCCGCGGAGGGCGGCGGGAAGTGAGGCCCAGGACCGGGCGCCGGGCCGGCGGCTCCTGGCGCCGGGTGAGCAGTTCGGGGAGCACCGCGGAGTCGACGGCGGGAGCAAGGTCGACCGGCGCTGCCCGGGCGCTGCGCATCACCGAGCGGGCGAGTTCCTCGGCCGAGGGGCGCTGCCGCGGGTCGTCGCGCAGCGCGGCCTCGATCGCGGCCGCGAGCTCGGCCGGGACGTCGCCGACGATCAGGGACAGGGGCGGGCGCTGATCCGTCGGGACCGGCGGCTCGCCCGTGAGGGTGTACCAGGCGAGGGCCCCGAGGGCGAAGACGTCCGCCGCGGCGGCGAACGGGACCGAGGCCGCCCCGGGTCCGTCCTCCGCCCCGACGCCGTCTGCCTCAGTCCGGGCCACGGACGGGGCAGCGAAGCCAGCCGTGCCGCCCGGGCCGGCGCCCGCGTCGCCGACCATCCGGCTGAGCCCGAAGTCCGCCAGCATCGGCCTGCCCTCGGCCGTGAAGAGGACGTTCCCGGGCGAGACGTCGCTGTGCGCGGTACCGTCCGCATGGAGCGCGGCCAGCGCCCGGGCCACGGGGACGACGACGGTGATGCACTCCCCCACCGGCAGGCGCCCCCGCACGCGCACGAGGTGGCCCAGGGAGCCGCCGGCGGCGTACTCGCTCAGCAGCGCGACCGCGCCGCCCTCCGCCCCGCCGGCGGCGAGGGCCCGGTGGATGCCGAGGACGTGGTCGTGGGGCCGCGCCCGGGAGATCCGCGCCTCCCTCTGCGCCCGCGCGAGGACCTCGTCGGCGCGCAGGGCCACTGAGGGGATGACGAGCTTCGCCGCGAACAGGCGCCCGGTGCCGGCCTCGCGGACGAGCCAGACGGTGCCGGAGGCGCCGCGGCCGATCGCCCGCACGGCCTCGTAGCCGGGCAGGGCCGGCGGCTGCTCGGCGGCGGACGGTGCCGTCGCTGCGTCGGCGGCGGACGGGAGGTCCGCCCCGGAGGGGCTGGGTGCGTCCATGGCCTCATGTCTACCGCAGATCGGACGAGCGCCTCAGAAGTTATCCACAGGCCGGTGCGAGCCTCGTCACAGTGCCCGGCGCCGGGGCGCCCCCGAGGGCTAAGCTGGTCTCCATGACTCTTGCGTTCACCCGGCTGGGGTTCGCGCCGGACTACGTCGACTACACCGACGGCCTGGCCGCCCAGCGCAAGCTCCACGAGGACGTGGCGGCGGGTACCGCCCCCAGCACCGTCCTCCTCCTCGAGCACGCCCCGGTCTACACGGCCGGGAAGCGCACCGAGGACCATGAGCGGCCGCTCGACGGCACCCCCGTCGTGCCGGTCGACCGCGGCGGGAAGCTCACGTGGCACGGCCCCGGCCAGCTCGTGGGCTACCCCATCGTGAGGCTCGCGGAGCCTCGCGGCATCCGCGCCTACGTGGAACTGCTCGAGGACGTGATGATCACCGTCATCTCGGAATACGGCATCAAGGCCGAGCACGTGGACGGCCGCTCGGGCGTGTGGGTGCGTGCGGACGAGCGCGGCGGCGACCGCAAGATCGCCGCCATCGGCATCAGTGTGCACGACGGCGTCACGGGCCACGGTTTCGCGATCAACTGCAGCAACAGCCTCGACCCGTACGCCCAGATCATCGCGTGCGGCATCACGGACGCGGGCACCACCACCATCTCGGCCGAGTGCGGCCGCGAGGTCGGCCCGCTGGACATCGTCGACCGGATCACCGAGGAGCTCTCCCGCCGCGCCGGCGAGTTCGTCGCCCTCGATGCCGCGACCACGGAAGGAGTCCTGGCATGACGATCGCCCCCGAGGGCCGGCGGATGCTGCGGATCGAGCAGCGCAACGCGGCCGTGCCGGTCGAGCGCAAGCCGGACTGGATCAAGGCCAAGGTCCAGATGGGCCCGGAGTTCGTCCAGCTGAAGAAGCAGGTGAAGAAGGAGGGCCTCCACACCGTGTGCGAGGAGGCCGGCTGCCCGAACATCTTCGAGTGCTGGGAGGACAAGGAGGCCACCTTCCTCATCGGCGGCTCCGAGTGCACCCGCCGCTGCGACTTCTGCCAGATCGACACCGGCAGGCCCTCCCCGCTGGACCGCTTCGAGCCGACCAAGGTCGCCCGCTCGGTCCAGTCCATGGGCCTGCGCTACGCGACCGTGACCGGCGTGGCCCGCGACGACCTCGAGGACGAGGGCACCTGGCTCTACGCCGAGACCATCCGCAAGGTCCACGAGCTCAACCCCGGCACCGGGGTGGAGATCCTCATCCCGGACTTCTCCGGCAAGCCCGAGCACATCGGCGCGATCTGCGAGGCCGCCCCGGAGGTCTTCGCGCACAACGTCGAGACCGTCCCGCGCCTGTTCAAGGCCATCCGGCCCGCTTTCCGCTACGAGCGCTCCCTGGACGTGCTCACCCAGGGCCGCGACCACGGCATGGTCACCAAGTCCAACCTGATCCTGGGCATGGGCGAGACCCGCCAGGAGATCTCCCAGGCCCTGGCCGACCTGCACCAGGCCGGCTGCGACCTGATCACCATCACCCAGTACCTGCGCCCCTCCGAGCGCCACCACCCCGTGGAGCGCTGGGTCAAGCCCGAGGAGTTCGTCGAGCTGTCCCAGGAGGCCGAGGAGATCGGCTTCCTCGGCGTCATGAGCGGGCCCCTCGTGCGCTCCTCCTACCGCGCCGGCCGCCTCTGGGCCACCGCCATGCGCAAGAAGGGGCGTGAGATCCCTCCCGCCCTGGCCCACATCGAGTCCTCCGGCACCACCCGGCAGGAGGCCGCCACCCTCCTCGCAGCCCGGCAGGGCTGATCGCCGCAGCGCCCGGGGCGTCCACTCACTGCAGTGGGCGCCCCGCGGCGTCCCCACGCCCGAAGTCCGGTGGGCGAACCGCGCGCGGTCATCCCGGCGTGCCGTGACTTAGAATTGAGGCACTATGGCGAAGCGCACCGACACCTCCAGCACGCCCTCGGACAAGTCCCCTCAGGGAGGATCTCCGAAGAAGGCGAAGAAGCCCAATGGCTTCCAGCAGTTCCTCCAGGTCTTCCAGATGACACGGAAGGCCGACCCGAACGCCGTGTGGCTCATGCTGCTCGTGTTCCTCGGGGTGACGGCCGTGGGCCTGCTCATCGGGTTCCTGCTCGACAACTGGATCACCGGTCTCATCATCGGCATCCTCCTCGGCGTCCTCGGCGCCGTGTTCATCCTCAGCCGCCGGGCCGAGCGCGCCGCCTACGCCCAGATCGAGGGCCAGCCCGGTGCCGCGGGCGCGGCGCTGAACTCCCTCCGCCGCGGCTGGATCGTCGAGGAGCAGCCCGTCGCCGTGAACCCCCGCACCCAGGACGTGGTGTTCCGCGCCATCGGTCGCCCGGGCGTGGTCCTCGTCTCCGAGGGGCCGAGTGCGCGCGTCCGCGTGCTCGTCGACGGCGAGCGCAAGCGCCTGGCCCGCATCCTCCCGAACGTGCCGGTGCACGTCATCGAGACCGGGCGCGAGGAGGGCCAGACTCCGCTGCGCAACGTGGCCGGGAAGATGAACAAGCTCAAGCCGCAGCTGACCAAGACCGAAGTGGCTGCCGTGAGCAAGCGCATCGCCTCGCTCGGCGCGCGCCTGCCCATCCCCAAGGGGATCGATCCCACCCGTATGCGCCCTGACCGGCGCGCGATGCGCGGCCGCTGAGCCGCACCGCAGCACGGCGAAGGCCCCGGCAGCACTGCCGGGGCCTTCGCGCTGTCCGCGCCGGTCGCACCCGTTCGGGCTTGCGCCGGCGGGGCGGGTCAGAGGCGGACGACGACGGTCCCTGCCGCCTTGTCATGCACGCCGCGCTGGTCGGGGTCGAAGACCACGGCCGGGATCACCAGGCACAGCAGGAGGGTGCGCAGGGCCGCGCGCGGGACGCCGACCGGGCCCCCATCGAGCCGGCGGACCGTCAGGCCGGCCAGGCGGTGGCCGAGCCCGTGGCCCACCAGGCCGACGAGGAGCACCTGCTCCACGGCGAAGACGGCGAGGATGGTGAGCTGGCTTCCGCCCAGGAACGCGGCCGCAATGGCGTACGAGGCGGCCCAGTCGATGCACAGTCCGAGCACCCGCCGGCCGGTACGTCCCACCGAGCCCGGCCCGGTGCGGGGCATTCCGAGGCGGCGTCCGGGGAAGTCGCCCTCGGCGAGCTGGGGCCCGCTGATCCAGGATCCGAGGTCTCTGCGGTCGATCACCCGTCCATTCTAGGCTGGTGCACGGGTGCCCCGCCCGGGGCCCGTCGGCGCGGGGTCTGGCCCGGCGCCGCCGCTGCGGCTAGCGTTTACACGGGACAAGGCCCTGTAACCTCGCCGAAACAATACCGACACGGACGGGAAATCCCCCGTTCGTACTGTGGGTGCCAGTTGCGTACGAGGCGCACGGCGGACGCGCAGTGACTGCGTGCCCCGACCGCGCCGGCCCGACTGCCCCCACCCTGCCAAAGGAGTACAGATGTTCAAGTCTGCGGACGAAGTCCTCGCATTCATCAAGGACGAAGACGTCAAGTTCGTCGATATCCGCTTCACCGACCTGCCCGGCGTCCAGCAGCACTTCAACATCCCGGCCAAGACGGTCGACGCCGACTTCTTCGAGAACGGCCAGCTCTTCGACGGCTCCTCGATCCGCGGCTTCCAGGGCATCGCCGAATCGGACATGCAGCTCATCCCCGACGTGACCACCGCCTTCGTGGACCCGTTCCGCGTCGAGAAGACCCTGGCCCTGAGCTTCTCGATCGTCAACCCCCGCACCGGCGAGCCCTACCACCGCGACCCGCGCGGCGTGGCCGAGCGCGCCGAGGCCTACCTCGCCTCGACGGGCATCGCGGACACCGCGTTCTTCGCGCCCGAGGCCGAGTTCTACGTCTTCGACAACGTCCAGTTCGAGTCCTCGCCGCAGGGCTCCTTCTACAAGGTCGACTCGATCGAGGCGCCGTGGAACAACGGCCGCGAGGAAGAGGGCGGCAACCTCGGCAACAAGACCCCGTTCAAGGGCGGCTACTTCCCCGTTGCGCCGGTGGACCACCAGGCCGACCTGCGCGACGCCATGTGCCTCGCCCTCGACGCGGCCGGCCTCGAGGTCGAGCGCTCGCACCACGAGGTCGGCGCCGCAGGCCAGGCGGAGATCAACTACCGCTTCAACACCCTCGTCCGCGCGGCCGACGACCTGCAGAAGTTCAAGTACATCATCAAGAACACGGCGCTCGAGTGGGGCAAGTCGGTCACGTTCATGCCGAAGCCGATCTTCGGCGACAACGGCTCGGGCATGCACTGCCACCAGTCGCTGTGGAACGGCGGCGAGCCGCTCTTCTACGACGAGAAGGGCTACGCCAACCTCTCCGACCTTGCCCGCTGGTACATCGGCGGCCTGCTCAAGCACGCCTCCGCGGTCCTGGCCTTCACGAACCCCACCGTGAACTCCTACAAGCGCCTCGTGAAGGGCTTCGAGGCCCCGGTCAACATGGTGTACTCGCAGGGCAACCGCTCCGCCGGGATCCGCATCCCGATCACGGGCTCGAACCCGAAGGCCAAGCGCATCGAGTTCCGCGCCCCGGATCCCTCCTCCAACCCGTACCTCGCGTTCGCGGCCCAGCTCATGGCGGGCATCGACGGCATCCGCAACCGGATCGAGCCGCCCGCCCCGATCGACAAGGACCTCTACGAGCTCCCCGTCGAGGAGGCCCGCGACATCCCCAAGGCGCCGGGCTCGCTCGAGGAGGCCCTCGAGGCCCTCGAGGCGGACAACGAGTTCCTCCAGGCAGGCGGGGTCTTCACCCAGGACCTCATCGACACCTGGATCGCGTACAAGCGCGAGAAGGAGATCGCCCCGCTGTCGCTGCGCCCGAACCCCTACGAGTTCGAGCTCTACTACGGCGTCTGATCGCCCCTTCGCGGGCCTTCCCGCGCACGACGGCGCCCCTCGCCTCCCGCTGGTAGCCAGCGGCAGGCGGGGGGCGCCGTCGTCCGTTCCGCCGCCGGCTCAGACGCCGGTCCGACCTCCGGGGCGTCAGCCCGCGACGGTGGTGAGGATGCCGGCGGCGTCGCCCTCCGCGGTCACGTCGTGCCGAGGGCCGGGCAGGACGGCGAGCTGGCCTGGGCCGAGGCGCAGTTCGGCCTCTCCGGAGTGCACCACGAAGGTGCCGGAGAGGACGTGGAGCGTGGCCGCCGCGGGCTTGGCGTGGTCACCGAGGACCTGCCCGTCCAGGATGGCCAGGAGGGTGTGCCGCAGTGCCCCGTCATGGAGCAGGGCGCGGGCGCTGCGCCCGTGCGGGCTCGTGCGGGCCCGTTCGAGCTCCTCGGCTGCGGCGGCGGCGATGTCGACGAGAGTGTGCATCATCTCTTCCTTTCCTCGGTGCCCGGCACGCGCGGGCCGCGGTCAGTGTTCGGGGGCGTAGAACCGCCGCTCGAAGACCTGCCGGGCCCGGCGCGTGACGTTGAGGTAGTGCTGCTCGAGCGCGGTGGCCTGCCCGGGAGGGTACCCGCACCATCGGGCCACCGCCTCGAGGTCCCGGCGCGACGTCGGCAGCAGATCCGAGGCACGCCCGCTCCAGGCGACGTTCGCGCTGCGGACCCGGCTGGCCAGCCGCCAGGCCTCCGCGAGGAGCTCGGCCTCCCCCGGCGGGATCAGGCCGAGGTCCGAGGCAGCCGTGAGCGCCTCCATCGTGCCCGTGGTGCGCAGCTGCGGGTGGCGGCGCGCGTGCTGGAGCTGGAGCAGCTGCACGAGCCACTCGACGTCGCTGAGGCCCCCGCGCCCCAGCTTGACGTGCCGGGACGGGTCGGCGCCGCGGGGAAGCCTCTCCGCCTCGACCCGTGCCTTGATGCGCCTGATCTCGCGGACATCGGCGGCCGAGAGCTGCTCGGGGTAGCGCACCGAGTCGGCGAGCTCCATGAAGTCGGCGGCCAGGGCGTCATCGCCCGCGAGCGGGCGGGCCCGCAAGAGGGCCTGCGCCTCCCAGACGAGGGCCCAGCGGCGGTAGTACTCGGCGAACGAGTCGAGCGAGCGCACGAGGGGGCCGTTCTTCCCCTCGGGCCTGAGGTCGGCGTCCAGGGCGAGCATGCGCTCGGCGAGGACCGGCGGCTTGAGCGGCTGGGTCAGCAGGGCCGAGACGCTTCCGACGATGGCGAGCGCCTGGCGCTGCGCGGCGTCGGGGTCCGCGCCGGGGACGGGCCGGTGGACGTACATGACGTCCGCGTCGGAGCCGTAGCCGATCTCGCGGCCGCCCTGGCGCCCCATGGCGACGACGAGCACCCGGGTGAGCAGCCCGCCGTCGGCCGCCTCCGCCGCCCCCTCGGCGACCCGCAGCGCGCCGAGCACCGCCGCCTGGTCCGCGTCGGAGAGGGCGTGGCCCACCGCCTCGGTGTCGAGGATCCCGGCGCGGTCCGCGAGGGCCACGCGCAGGATCTCGCGGCGCCGGATGAGCCGCACGAGCCGCATGGCGGCGGCCGGTTCGGCGTGCCGGGAGATCTTGGACTGGATCTCCTGCCACTGCGCCTCGAGGGGAAGCGGTTCGAGGTCGGAATCGTCGCCGAGCCACTTGACGGACTCGGGCGAGACCTCGAGCAGGTCGGCGATGAGCCGGGAGTCGGCCAGGACGTGGGAGAGCCGCTCCGCGGCGGCCGCCGAGTCGCGCAGGAGGCCCAGGTACCAGTGGGTGGTGCCCAGCGCCTCGCTGACGCGGCGGAAGGCGAGCAGGCCGCCGTCGGGGTCGACGCCCTCGGCGATCCAGCCGAGCAGGACGGGGAGCAGCTGCCGCTGCAGGGCGGCCCGGCGGCTCACGCCTGCCGTGAGCGCCTCGATGTGCCGCATGGCGCCCTGCGGGTCGCGGTAGCCCAGGGCTGCCAGGCGCGCCTGGGCCGCCTCCGGCGTCAGGCGTGCCTCCTCCGCGCTCATGTGGGCCACGGTGTTCAGCAGGGGGCGGTAGAAGATCCGCTCGTGGAGCTCGCGGACGCTGCGCTTGGTGCGGTGCCACGTCTCCAGGAGCTGCTCCGGGGAGGCGCGGCCGAGGTCGAGCACGCCCTGGGTGGAGCGGGCGAGCGCGCGCAGGGCGTCCTCGGACACGGGCATGAGGTGCGTGCGGCGCAGCTTGGCCAGCTGGAGGCGGTGCTCGAGCAGGCGCAGGTAGCGGTAGGAGGAGTCGAACTCGGTCGCCGCGCTGCGCCCGATGTAGCCGCCCGCGGCGAGCGCCGCGATGGCCGAGGTGGTGTCGCGGACGCGGAGCGACTCGTCCGTGCGCCCGTGCACGAGCTGGAGCAGCTGGACCGTGAACTCGACGTCGCGCAGGCCGCCCGCGCCGAGCTTGATCTGCCGGTCCGCCTCGGACGGCGGGATGTTCTCCGTCACGCGCCGGCGCATTGCCTGGACGGACTCGACGAATCCGTCGCGTTCGGCGGAGGACCACACGAGCGGGGCCACGGCGGCCTCGTAGCGGGCGCCGAGGCCGGCGTCCCCCGCGATGCGGCGTGCCTTGAGGAGGGCCTGGAACTCCCAGCTCTCCGCCCATCGGGCGTAGTAGGCGAGGTGCGAGTCGAGCGTCCGCACGAGCGGCCCGTCGCGGCCCTCGGGCCTGAGGTTCGCGTCCACCTGCCACAGTGCCGGCTCGCGGCCTGAGGACCAGACGGCCTTGACCATGCCGGTGGCCAGCGCGGTGCCGATCCTGGCGGCCCGGGCGCCGTCGGGGCCCCCGTCCCCGCCGGCGCCGTCGGCCTCGATGACGTAGATGACGTCGACGTCGGAGATGTAGTTGAGCTCGCGCGCCCCGCACTTGCCCATCCCGATCACCGCGAGGGCGACGGCGGCGACGTCCTCGCGGCCGAAGCTCGCCTCGGCCTCGGCCCGGGCCACCGCCAGGCCCGCCTCGAGCGCGGCACCGGCCAGGTCGGAGAGCTCGGCGGCGGCTGTGGGCATGAAGTCGGTCGGGGACGCCGCGCCGAGGTCCCGCAGGGCCAGCTCGCACAGATGGCGCCGGTAGGCGATCCGCAGGGCCGCATAGGCCTCCGGCCCGGTGGTCCCGGCGACGGGGCGGCCGGAGCGCGGGTCCGCGCCCACGGAGGCCAGCATGGCCGCGCGGAGTTCACCGGGATCGGCCCCGGAGGGCTCCGCCGAGAGCGGCCGCTCGAGCACATCGAGGTGCTCGGGGTGCCGGATGAGGAATTCCCCGAGCGCCTCAGAGGCGCCGAGCAGGCGGAAGAGGGGCTCGCTGCGGACCGGACCGTCCTCCACGAGGCGGCGCACCTCCGGGCGGCGCTCGATCAGGCGGACGAGGGCCACGAGCGCGGCATCCGGGTCCGCGGCCAGCGCCAGCCCCTCGAGCACCGCGCCGGGGTCGATCCCCTCCAGCTCGCGGGCCGCGAGGAAGCGCTCGGCGCGCTCGGGGTCGGCGGACCCCAGCGCGATGAGGCGGCGCGTCAGGGACGGGGCCACGGTGCGCGCCTAGAGGATGCCGAGGTTGCGGTGCAGCTCGTAGGGGGTCACCTCGAGGCGGTACTCGTTCCAGTCCTGCCTCTTGTTGCGCAGGAAGTACTCGAAGACCTGTTCTCCGAGGATCTCGGCCATGAGCTCGGAGTCCTCCATCGCATTGACGGCGTCGTGGAGGCTCGCCGGCAGGGGCGAGTGGCCCAGCGCGCGGCGCTCGGCCGTCGTCAGGGCCGAGATGTCGTCCTCGGCGGCGGGCGGGAGCTCGTACTCCTCCTCGATGCCCTTGAGGCCCGCGCCGAGCAGCACGGCGTAGGAGAGGTAGGGGTTCGTGGCCGAGTCGATGCCGCGGTACTCGATGCGGCCGCTCTGGGCCTTCCCCGGCTTGTACAGCGGCACCCGCACGAGGGCCGAGCGGTTGTTGTGCCCCCAGCTGAGGTAGCTGGGTGCCTCTCCCCCGCCCAGAGCCGCTTGTAGGAGTTCACGAACTGGTTCGTCACCGCGGTGAACTCGCTCGCATGCCGCAGGATGCCCGCGATGAAGTGGCGGGCCGTCTTGGAGAGCTGGAATTCGGCGCCCGGCTCGTGGAACGCGTTGCTGTCGCCCTCGAAGAGCGAGAAGTGCGTGTGCATGCCCGAGCCGGGGTGTGCCGAGAACGGCTTGGGCATGAAGGTCGCGTAGCTGTTCTGCTGGAGCGCGACCTCCTTCACGACCGTGCGGAACGTCATGATGTTGTCCGCGGTCTGGAGCGCGTCCGCGTACCGCAGGTCGATCTCGTTCTGCCCCGGGCCGTTCTCGTGGTGCGAGAACTCGACCGAGATCCCCACCGATTCGAGCATGTTCACCACGGTGCGGCGGAAGTCCTGGGCCACGCCACCGGGCACGTGGTCGAAGTAGCCGCCCTGGTCCACGGGAATGGGGGCGCCGTCCGGGCCGAGCCGGTCGGACTCGAGCAGGTAGAACTCGATCTCGGGGTGGGTGTAGCAGGTGAAGCCCATCTCGGCGGCCCGCGCGAGCGTCCGCTTGAGCACGTTGCGGGGATCCGCCGGCGACGGCTCGCCGTCGGGGGTGAGGATGTCGCAGAACATGCGCGACGTCGGCTCGGTCTCGCCGCGCCACGGGAGGATCTGGAACGTCGACGGGTCCGGCTGGAGCAGCATGTCCGACTCGGAGACCCGCGCGAGCCCCTCGATCGAGGAGCCGTCGAAGCCCAGGCCCTCCTCGAAGGCGCCTTCGACCTCGGCGGGCGCGAGGGCCACCGACTTGAGTGACCCGACGACGTCGGTGAACCAGAGGCGGACGAATCGGACGTCGCGCTCCTCGATGGTCCGGAGGACGAACTCCTGCTGACGGTTCATGGGATCTTCGCATCCTTACCGGTTGGGCCCTGCAACGCTTCCTCCACTCTACTGAAGCATCGACTAGTCTCATGCCTATGGCCCCCATGAGTTCCGACGCACCGCGTCACGACGAGCTGCCGGCGCCCTACGGGAGCGGGTCGGCCCCAGCGCCCCGGACGGGACGGACGCGCATCCACCATCTGGCGCAGGCCAAGGAGCGCGGCGAGCGCTTCGCGATGCTCACGGCCTACGACCAGTACACGGCCCGCATCTTCGATGAGGCCGGCATCGAGGTCCTGCTCGTGGGCGACTCCGCGGCGAACAACGTCTACGGCTACGAGACGTCCCTGCCGGTCACCGTGGACGAGCTGATCCCGCTCGCGCGCGCCGTCGCCGTCTCCGCCCCGCACGCCCTCGTCGTCGCCGACGTCCCCTTCGGGAGCTACGAGGCCTCCCCCGCCCAGGCGGTCGCGACGGGGGTCCGCTTCCTCAAGGAGGGGCTCGCGCATGCGGTGAAGCTCGAGGGCGGCGCCTACTACGCGGACACGGTGCGGGCCATGGTCCAGGCGGGGATCCCGGTCATGGCGCACATCGGCTTCACGCCCCAGAGCGAGCACGCGCTCGGCGGCTACCGGGTCCAGGGCAGGGGCGACGCCGCCGCCCGCCTCATCGAGGACGCCCGGGCACTCGAGGCGGCCGGGGCCTTCTGCGTGCTCATGGAGATGGTGCCGGCGGACGCCGCGGCCGCGGTCGACGCCGCCGTCACCGTCCCGACCATCGGGATCGGAGCCGGCAGCGCCACGACGGGGCAGGTCCTCGTGTGGCAGGACATGGCCGGTCTCCGCGGCGGCCCAGGCACCCGCATCGCCAAGTTCGTCAAGCAGTACGCGGACCTGCGGGGCACCCTGCTGGAGGCGGCACGCGCGTACCGCGAGGACGTGCGTTCGGGGTCCTTCCCGGGCCCCGAGCACTCCTTCTGACGCTCAGTCCCTGTCGCTCCAGCCGTCGCCGTCGGCGTCCGAGGGATCCCACGCGCGATTGCGCTCCTTGACCTTCTCGAGGGCCTTCTCCGCCTCCGCGCGCGTCTTGTAGGGCCCGATCAGCTGCGTCCAGTCGCTCTGGGCGTCTTCCTCGACCTCGTGCGTGCGGACGTTGTACCAGTACTCGACCATTTCCCGGCCCTTCCCGGGCCTCCGTCGATGAAGCCCCACGATGCGCTCGACTAGTACACTCACCCTATGCCTTCTACCCCTTCCGCGGCACCTCTGGGCACGCTTGTGCGCGGCACGCTGAGCCCGGTCCGGCCCGTCCCGGCCTCGATCCCGCGGCCGGAGTACGCGTGGAAGGAGGCACCCGAGAAGTACACCGGCTCGAACGTGCTCACGGCCGAGCAGATCGAGAAGGTCCGGGCCGCAGGACGGATCGCCGCGCAGGCCATCGTGGAGGTCGGCACGCACATCCGCCCCGGGGTGACGACGGACGAGCTCGACCGGGTGGGCCACGAGTTCCTCATCGACCACGGCGCCTACCCGTCGACGCTCGGCTACCGGGGCTTCCCCAAGTCGCTGTGCACCTCGGTCAACGAGGTCATCTGCCACGGGATCCCGGATTCGACCGTCCTGGTCGACGGGGACATCATCAACATTGACATCACCGCCTTCAAGGACGGCGTCCACGGGGACACGAACTTCACGTTCCTCGTCGGGGACGTGGACCAGGAGTCGAGGCTGCTCGTGGAGCGGACGCAGGAGTCCCTCCGCCGAGGCATCAAGGCCGTCGCCCCCGGCCGCGAGATCAACGTGATCGGCAGGGCCATCAGCGCCTATGCGAAGCGCTTCGGCTACGGAGTGGTCCGGGACTTCACCGGCCACGGCGTGGGCGAGGCCTTCCACTCCGGGCTCATCATCCCGCACTACGACGCCGCCCCCGCCTACGGCACCATCATGGAGCCGGGGATGGTGTTCACGATCGAGCCGATGCTGACGCTCGGCGGCATCGAGTGGGACATGTGGGAGGACGACTGGACCGTCGTCACCCGCGACCGGAAGCGCACCGCCCAGTTCGAGCACACCCTCGTCGTCACCGATTCCGGCGCCGAGGTCCTCACGGTTCCCTGAACCACCCCTCCCCCACACGACCCGCGAGAGGCAGGCCGCGCATGGCAAAGAGCGAGAAGAAGAAGAAGTCCCGGGCAACCGCGATCGGTATCGACATCGGCGGCACGGGGATCAAGGGGGGCATCGTCGACCTGGCCAAGGGCAAGCTCGTCGGGGACCGCATCCGCGTCGACACCCCGCAGCCCTCCACGCCGGAGGCCATCGCCGCGGTCGTCGCGCAGATGGTCGACGAGCTCGGCGCCCGGGAGGGCGCGCCCGACGCCGACAGCCCGGTGGGAGTCGCCTTCCCCGCGATCATCCAGCACGGCGTGGCCCGCTCCGCCGCGAACGTGGACAAGTCGTGGATCGACTTCGAGGTGGACAAGGCCTTCACCGACAAGCTCGGCCGGCCCGTCGAGGTCGTCAACGACGCGGACGCCGCAGGGCTCGCTGAGGTGCGCTTCGGCGCGGGCAAGGGCGTGGACGGGACGGTGCTCGTCATCACCCTCGGCACGGGCATCGGGTCCGCGTTCGTGTTCGACGGGCGCCTCGTCCCCAACGCGGAGCTCGGCCACCTCGAGATCGACGGCCACGACGCGGAGACGAGGGCCTCGGCCGTCGCGCGCGAGCGGGACGGGCTCAGCTGGGAGGACTACTCCGTGCGGCTCCAGCGCTACTTCGAGCACGTCGAGTTCCTCTTCTCGCCCGAGCTGTTCATCGTGGGCGGCGGCATCTCCAAGCGCGCGGACGAGTACCTGCCGCTGCTGAAGCTGCGCACGCCGATCATCCCCGCCAAGCTCAAGAACGAGGCCGGCATTGTGGGCGCGGCACTCCAGGTGGCGATCCACCACAAGCTCGCGAAGTAGGCAGGTCCCGCTTCGGCGGACGACGGCGAGGGGCCCCGGACAGCGTGTCCGGGGCCCCTCGCCGTGGTCGCCGCCGGGCGGCCGGCCGTCAGCTCGCGGCCGACTCCGGCGTGCCCTCCCGCTCGGAGCGGAGGACGCTGATCGCGGCCTCGAAGTCGGCGAGCGACTCGAAGTCCTGGTAGACGCTCGCGAAGCGCAGGTAGGCGACCTGGTCGAGCCGCTTGAGCGGGCCGAGGATCGCCAGGCCGATCTCGTGCGCCCGGATCTCGGCGGAGCCCGCCGCGCGGATCGTCTCCTCGACCTCCTGGGCGAGGAGGGCGAGGTCGTCGTCCGTCACGGGGCGGCCCTGGCACGCCTTGCGGACGCCGTTGATGACCTTGGAGCGGCTGAACGGCTCGCCGGCGCCGGAGCGCTTGAGGACGGTCAGGCTCGTGGTCTCGAGCGTGGTGAACCGCCGGCCGCACTCGGGGCACTGCCGGCGGCGCCGGATGGCCGAGCCGTCGTCCTGGAGACGGCTGTCGACGACGCGGGAATCGGGGTTGCGGCAGAACGGGCAGTACACGCAGTCCATCCTACTGACCGCGGGCCCCGCGCCACAAGGGAAGACCACAACATGTAGTGTCCGGGACACTACGTGTAGGGGCTCAGGCGCCGGCGAACCTCGCATCGACGGCGTCCCCGTGGGCGGGGAGGTCCTCGGCGTCGGAGAGGCTGCGGATGTGCGCCGAGACGCCCCTGAGGGCCGCCTCGGAGTAGTCCACCACCTGGATGGCCCGCAGGAACGTCGTGACGTTCAGGCCGGAGGAGAAGGCGGCGGTGCCGGACGTCGGAAGGACATGGTTGGAGCCGGCGCAGTAGTCGCCCAGGCTCACCGGGCTGTAGTCGCCCACGAACACCGCCCCGGCATTGCGGATCCGGGCGGCGACGGCGGGCGCGTCCGCCGTCATGATCTCGAGGTGCTCGGCGGCGTACGCGTCGCACACAGCGATGCCGGCCGCAAGGTCGTCGACGAGCACGACGCCGGACTGCTCACCGGAGAGCGCCTCGACGACGCGGTCGCGGTGCTTGGTGCGCTCGGCGAGGACCGCGAGCTGCTCGCGGACGCGCTCCGCGAGCTGTGGGGAGTCCGTGACGAGGACGCTGCCCGCGCGGGGATCGTGTTCCGCCTGGCTGATGAGGTCCGCGGCCACGAGCTCCGGGCGCGCGCCGGCGTCGGCGAGGACCGCGATCTCGGTGGGGCCGGCCTCGGCGTCGATCCCCACCACGCCCTTGACCAGCCGCTTCGCCGTGGCGACGAAGATGTTCCCGGGGCCGGTGACGACGTCGGCCGGCTCGATCGCGGGAAGCGCGCCGCGGCCGTCGTGCTCGCCTTCCGTCCCCGCGGGGATGCCGTAGGCGAAGGAGACGATGGCCTGCGCCCCGCCGATCGCGTAGACCTCGTCGATGCCGAGGAGGGCCGCGGCGGCGAGGATCGTGGGGTGGGGCAGGCCCCCGTTCTCCTTCTGCGGCGGGGAGGCGAGCGCGATCGAGCCGACGCCGGCCGCCTGGGCCGGCACCACGTTCATGACCACGCTCGAGGGGTAGACGGCGAGGCCGCCGGGGACGTAGAGGCCCACGCGGCGCACGGGCACCCACCGCTGGGTGACCGAGGCGCCGTCGGCCGGGTGCACGGTGACGTCGGCGGGGACCTGCGCGGCCGCGAACGCCCTGGCGCGCGCGATCGACTCCTCGAGGGCGGCGCGGACGGCGGGATCGAGCGTGTCGAGCGCGGCGGAGATGGCCTCGGCGGGCACCCGCGGGTGGCGCTGCTCGACCCCGTCGAACTTCGCCGCGAGCTCGGAGAGCGCCGCGAACCCGCGGGCCCGCACGTCGGCGATGATGCCGCGCACCGCCTGCTCCACGCCGGTGCCGTCTCCCGCCGTGAGGCGCGGCACCGCGGCCCGGAGCTCCGCGGGACCGAGGGCGTGTCCCCGCAGGTCGATGGTGCGGAAGGCGGGCGAGGCGGGGGTGGGGGCGGCGGAAGTCACCGCCCTAGTCTACCGGGGGCGCCCCTGCGCCCCGCGTGCCGGTCACTCGCTGGGCGGGATCCACCACAGCGTGGTGAAGGCGAGCACGGCGAGGGCGACGACGGCTGGCCAGACCGCGAGCGCGCTGAGGGCCTGCAGCCCGAAGGCCGACTCCGCGACCGAGGGGCTGACTCCGCGGGCCCCGAGCACGTGTCCGAGGCCCACGCCGGTCCCCAAGGCGGCGAGCGTGCCGAGCGTGCTCCCCGCGAGGGCGGCCAGGCCCCGATTCGGCAGGCCGCTCCGGCGGCGTCCCACCGCGAGGGCCACCGTCACCGCCAGTCCCGCGGCGAGCCCCAGCGCGCCGAACAGGAGGTCCCGCTCGTCCCAGGTCTCGTAGTCCGTCCCGGCGCCGTAGAAGAGCCCGCCGGGCGCCGCGACGACCCAGACGGTGCCCAGCACCAGGCCGCCGAGCAGCGGGTACAGGCACCAGCGCACGAGCGACATCCGCTCCCGGCGCTCGGAGCGCTGCGCGTCCTCCGCCGCCGCCCCGGGGCTCCCGGGCGCCTCGGGCGTCTGGGGGCCTTCCGGTGCCTGGGGGCCTTCCGGCGTCTGGGGGGCTTCGGGCATCCGGGGTGCCTCAGGCATCGAGGCACGCCGGGCCGAGGAGGACCTTGAGGTCTCCGAACAGCGCGGGGTTCGGGTTCACCCGCAGGTGCACGCCGAGGCGCATCACCTCGATGCTCCGCGTCCCCTGGAGCCTGAGCTGGACCTCGTTGTGGCCCGGATGCGTCTTGAGGACGTCCCCGAGCTGCGTCACCACCCGTTCGGTCGCCTTGTGGGTGGGCATGCTGATGACCACGGGGCCGCCGGCGGCGTCCGAGAGGTCCGGGACGGTGAGCTCCATGGCGTTGAGCGTCACGTTGCCGTCGTCCCGCCGCTGCAGCCTGCCCTTGACCACGACGATGAGGTCCTCGGCGAGGATCGCGGAGATCGGCCCGTAGACCTGTCCGAAGAACATGACCTCGATCGACGCCCCGAGGTCCTCGACCTCGGCGCGGGCGTAGGCGTTGCCGCTGGCCTTGGCGATGCGGCGGGACAGGGAGGTGATCATGCCCGCGATCGTCACGATCGACCCGTCCGCCGGGCCCTCGTCCGCGATGAGCGCGCTGATGCCGGTCTCGGCGTGCTGCGCGAGCACGCCCTCGAGCCCCTGGAGCGGGTGGTCGGAGACGTAGAGGCCGAGCATGTCGCGCTCGAAGGCGAGCTTGTCCTTCTTCTCCCACTCCGGCAGGTCGGGGATCTCGACGGCGAGGCCCGCCGCAGCCCCGCCCTCGGCGTCGCCGAAGGCGCTGAAGAGGTCGAACTGGTTGTTCGCCTCGTTGCGCTTGAGGGTGATGACGGCGTCCACCGCCTCCTCGTGGATCATCGCGAGGGAGCGGCGGGGGTGGCCGAGCGAGTCGAACGCGCCGGCCTTGACGAGGGATTCGATGGTGCGCTTGTTGCACACCACGGCGGGGACCTTGGTGAGGAAGTCCGAGAACCCCGTGAAGGCGCCCTTCTCCTCCCGCGCGGCGACCATCGAGTGGACCACGTTCGCGCCGACGTTGCGGATGGCGCCCATGCCGAAGCGGATGTCCTTGCCCACCGGGGTGAAGTTCAGGGCGGACTCGTTCACATCGGGCGGCAGCACGGTGATGCCCATGTGGCGGCACTCGTTCAGGTACATGGCGCACTTGTCCTTGTCGTCGCCGACGCTCGTCAGCAGCGCCGCCATGTACTCCGCCGGGTAGTGCGCCTTGAGGTACGCCGTCCAGTAGGAGACGACTCCGTACGCGGCCGAGTGGGCCTTGTTGAACGCATAGTCGGAGAACGGCAGGAGGATGTCCCAGAGGGCCTTGACCGCGGCGTCGGAGTAGCCGCGCTCCCGCATGCCCCCTGAGAATCCCGCGAACTGCTTGTCCAGCTCGGACTTCTTCTTCTTGCCCATGGCGCGGCGGAGGATGTCCGCCTGTCCGAGCGAGTAGCCGGCTACCTTCTGCGCGATCGCCATGACCTGCTCCTGATAGACGATCAGGCCGAAGGTCGTGTCCAGGATCTCCCGCAGTGGCTCCTCGAGCTCGGGATGGATCGGGGTGATCTCCTGTAGCCCGTTCTTGCGCAGCGCGTAGTTGGTGTGGGCGTTGGCGCCCATGGGGCCGGGCCGGTAGAGCGCGAGGACGGCGGAGATGTCCTCGAAGTTGTCCGGGCGCATGAGCTTCAGGAGCGAGCGCATGGGGCCGCCGTCGAGCTGGAACACCCCGAGCGTGTCGCCGCGGGCGAGGAGCTCGTAGGAGGCGGCGTCGTCGAGCTCGAGCCGTTCGAGGTCGAGGTCGATGCCCTGGTTGAGCTTGATGTTGTCCAGGGCGTCCGTGATGATCGTCAGGTTCCTCAGGCCGAGGAAGTCCATCTTGATCAGGCCCAGGCCCTCGCAGGTCGGGTAGTCGAACTGGGTGATGACCTGGCCGTCCTGCTCGCGGCGCATGATCGGCACGATGTCGATCAGCGGGTGCGAGGACATGATGACGCCGGCGGCATGGACGCCCCACTGGCGCTTCAGCCCCTCGAGGCCCGTGGCCGTCTCGAAGACGCGCTGCGCGTCCGCGTCGGTGCGCAGCAGCTCGCGCATCTCCTCGGCCTCGCCGTAGCGCTTGGCCTCGGGGTTGTGGATGTCTGCGAGCGGCATGCCCTTGCCCATGACGTCCGGCGGCATGGCCTTGGTGAGCCGCTCCCCCACGGAGAACGGGTACCCGAGCACGCGGGAGGAGTCCTTGAGGGCCTGCTTCGCCTTGATCGTCCCGTACGTGACGATCATCGCAACGCGGTCGTCTCCGTACTTCTCGGTGACGTACTTGATGACCTCCGAGCGGCGGCGGTCGTCGAAGTCGACGTCGAAGTCGGGCATCGAGACGCGGTCCGGGTTGAGGAAGCGCTCGAAGATCAGACCGTGGTCCAGCGGGTTGAGGTCGGTGATGCGCATCGCGTAGGCGGCCATCGAGCCCGCACCCGAGCCGCGGCCCGGGCCGACGCGGATGCCGTTGTCCTTGGCCCAGTTGATGAAGTCCGCGACGACGAGGAAGTAGCCCGGGAAGCCCATCTGGGTGATGATGCCGATCTCGTACTCGGCCTGCTTGCGCACCGCGTCCGGGATGCCCTGGGGGAAGCGGTAGTGGAGGCCGCGCTCGACCTCCTTGACGAACCAGGACTCCTCGTTCTCCCCCTCGGGGCAGGGGAAGCGGGGCATGTAGCTGGCCTTGGTGTTGAACTCGACGTTGCACCGCTCGGCGATGAGCAGCGTGTTGTCGCAGGCCTCGGGGTGGTCGCCGAAGATCGCGCGCATCTCGTCCGGGGACTTGAGGTAGAACTCGTCCGCGTCGAACTTGAAGCGCTTGGGGTCCGCGAGGGTCGAGCCCGACTGGACGCACAGGAGTGCGGCGTGGCTCGAGGCGTCCTCGGCGTGGGTGTAGTGCAGGTCGTTGGTGGCCACGAGCGGCAGCCCGAGGTCCTTGGCCAGCCGGTACAGCTCCGCCTGGACGTTGCGCTCGATGTCGAGGCCATGGTCCATGACCTCGCAGAAGAAGTTGTCCGCGCCGAAGATGTCCCGGAACTCCGAGGCGGCCTCGCGGGCCTCCTTGTAGAGGCCGAGCCGCAGCTTCGTCTGGACCTCGCCGGACGGGCACCCGGTGGTCGCGATGATGCCCTTGCCGTAGGTCTGCAGGAGCTCGCGGTCCATGCGGGGCTTGTAGAGGTAGCCCTCGAGGGAGGCGAGCGAGGACATGCGGAACAGGTTGTGCATCCCCCGGGTGTCCTCGGCCCACATCGTCATGTGCGTGTACGCACCGGCGCCGGACACGTCGTCGCGGCCGCCCTCGCCCCACCGCACACGGGTCTTGTCCTGCCGGGCCGTGCCGGGAGTCAGGTACGCCTCGACCCCGATGACCGGCTTGATCCCGGCGTCCGTGGCCTTCTTCCAGAAGTCGAACGCGCCGAACACGAACCCGTGGTCCGTCGTGGCGAGCGCGCTCATGCCGAGCTCCTCGGCGTGGCTGAACAGGTCCCCGAGCCGAGCCGCGCCGTCGAGCATCGAGTACTCGGTGTGGTTGTGGAGGTGGACGAACGAACCGCTGGAAGTCACCGGTCCAGTCTAGGCGCCGCCGGCGGCGCCCCGGCGGAGGCACGACGGCGGTCTCCGCGCCCGCGCCCGGCCCTCGCCGTGCGCCGGGCGTCAGCTCAGACGCGGCCCTCGCGCAGGACGTCGATCGCGTACTGCAGGTCCGCGGGATACGGGCTCACGGCCTCGACGCGCTCGCCGGTCCTCGGGTGCGCGAACGCAAGCCGGTAGGCGTGCAGCCACTGGCGCGTGAGGCCGAGGTCGGCGGCGAGCCGGGGGTCCGCGCCGTAGGTCAGGTCGCCGGCGCAGGGATGGTGGAGCGCCGAGAAGTGCACGCGGATCTGGTGCGTGCGGCCGGTCTCGAGGTGGACCTCGACGAGGCTGGCCCGCCCGAACGCCTCGATCACCTCGTAGTGGGTCACCGACGGGCGGCCGTCCTCGATGACCGCGAAGCGCCAGTCGTACCCCGGGTGGCGGCCGATGGGCGCATCGATGGTGCCCTCGAGGGGATCGGGGATGCCCTGGACCACCGCGTGGTACACCTTCTCCACGGTACGGTCCTTGAACGCCTGCTTGAGCGCGGTGTACGCGAGCTCGGTCTTGGCCACCACCATGGCCCCTGAGGTGCCCACGTCGAGCCGGTGCACGATCCCGGCGCGCTCGGGCGCGCCCGAGGTCGAGATCCTGTAGCCGGCGCCGGCGAGGCCTCCGACCACGGTCGGGCCCACCCAGCCGGGCGACGGGTGCGCGGCGACGCCCACCGGCTTGTCCACGACCACGAAGTCCTCGTCGTCGATGAGGATCTCGAGTCCGTCCACCTTCTCCACCACCACTTCCAGAGGATCCCGGGTCTCGGGCCGTTCGACGAGGAGTTCCTCGCCCACGCCCACCTTCGCCGACTTGGCCACGGGCCTGCCGGACGAGAGGACGTGTCCGCCGGCCAGGAGCGAGGCGGCCGTGGACCGCGAGACGCCAAGGAGCGCGGCGAGCACGGCATCGGCGCGGCCGCCCGCGAGCTCCTCGGGGACCACGAGGAGCTCAGCCACGGTCCGGCTCCGCTCCTTCGCCGGCTGCCGTTCCCTCGGCACCCGTTGCGGGGCCCTTGCCGGAGCGCTGGCGCGTGCCGTCGGGCGAGAGGCCCGTGAGCGTGAGCAGGCAGACCAGCATGACCCCGCACACCACCGCGGAGTCCGCCACGTTGAAGATGGCGAAGTGCGGCAGCGAGATGAAGTCGACCACGTGGCCCATCCCGAAGGAGGGCTCGCGGAACAGGCGGTCGGTGAGGTTGCCCAGCGCCCCTCCCAGGACGAGCCCGAGCGCGGTGCCCCACCACAGCGAGCGGACCCTGCGGGTGTAGACGATGATCCCGACGGCGACCACGGTCATGATGATCGTGAACAGCCAGGTGACGCCCTCGCCGATCGAGAAGGCCGCACCCGAGTTGCGGATGTAGTACCACTGCAGCAGCGGCGGGAGGACGGGGATGCGCTGGCCCTCGACCATCGTGCTCGTCACCCAGAGTTTGGTGAGCTGGTCGCCCGTGTAGGCAAGGGCGGCGATGAGTGCCAGGAGCACGACGGCGCGCCGTCGCCGCCGGAGCGGGACGGCGGGAGCGTCTTCAGTAGTGTCCATGCTTCTTTCCGATGGCAGCGCGAAGCCGGCGCCCGCCGAAGGCGGCCGCCGGCCTCGATGGCTCACGCGGTGGATCAGACCTCGGCGCTGTCCGAGATCTCAGCCGTGGCGACTGAGCCGCGCGACTCGAGGTCGCGCAGCTGGCCCTCGATGTAGGCCTTGAGCCGGGAGCGGTAGTCGCGCTCGAAGCCACGGAGCTGCTCGACCTTGCGCTCGAGCACCGAGCGCTGCTGCTCGAGGGCCCCAAGGGTCTTGCGGGACTTCTCCTGGGCGTCGTTCACGAGGCTGCTGGCCTCGATCTGGGCCTCGGCGATGATCTTGTCCCGCTGGTCGAGGCCGTCCTGCACGTGCTTGTCGTGCATCTGCTGCGCCATGGCGAGAAGGCCTGCAGCAGATTCGGCGACGGCCGTGCGGCCGTCCCCGGAGGGAGCCGGGGCCTGCGGTGCCGGCGCGGCGGGGGCCGGGGCGACCTCCTTGGCAGGCTCGGGCTTGGGCTCCTCGCGCACCTCGACCGGCGCGGGCTTCTCGGCGGCCTGCGGAGCCGCGCCCTGCTTGCCGGAGAGCTCGGCGACCTTCTTGCGGAGCTCGTCGTTCTCCTGGTTGAGGCGGCGAAGCTCGATGACGATCTCATCAAGGAAGTCGTCGACTTCGTCCTGATCGTAGCCTTCGCGGAACTTGGTCGGCTGGAACCGCTTGTTGACAACGTCTTCTGGCGTCAGAGCCATCTGCTCACCTCATTGGTCTAATCGGTCAGGCAGCATCCGCCACCACGACTACCGTATCTTGAATTTGCTGGTGGGTGCTCGGCACGCCACCGCGCAGCAGCGGCGGGCACGAGCCGGGAGGGCGCTGGGCGCCCCTAGGCGAGGCCCGCCACGATCGACATCGCGATCACCACCGCGATGACGAGGACGATGAACGCTAGGTCCAGGCTCATCGCCCCGAGCCGCAGGGGCCGGAACCATCGCCGCGAGAGCTTCATCGGCGGGTCCGTCACCGTGTACACGGCGCTGGCCGCGACGAGCGCCGCCCCGCGCGGCCGCCAGGACCGGGCGAACGACTGCACCCAGTCGAACACGAGCCGGGCGACGAGCGCGATGAAGAACAGCTCCAGCACAAGGTACAGGATGGCGAACAGGAAGCCCATGGCGATGCGTGGATCAGCTCTGGTTGAAGAACGAGGCCTGGTTGTCCGCGACCTTCTTGTCCTCACCGAGGACCTCGATGGTCGACGGCGAGAGCAGGAACACCTTGTTGGTGACGCGCTCGATGCTGCCGTGGAGTCCGAACACGAGGCCGGCGGAGAAGTCGACGAGCCGCTTGGCGTCTGCCTCGCCCATGTCCGTCACGTTCATGATGACCGGGATGCCCTCGCGGAAGCTCTCGCCGATGACCTTGGCGTCGTTGTACGAGCGCGGGTGCACGGTGGTGATCTGGCGGAGGCCGCCGTCTTCGCGCACGGCCGCGGCGCGCTTGATGGGAGTCACGGGAGCACGATACTCCTCGACCTCGGCCGGAGTCGCCTCGCGGGTGGCCAACGCCGTGCGGCGGTCCTCGCGCTCAGTGTGCACTGGCTGTTCCTCTTCCGTCCGTGCGTCATGGGCCTCGGTCTCGAACTGCTCTTCGCCGTCCGCCAGGCCGAGGTAGATCATCGTCTTGCGCAGAGCGCCAGCCATGCTCGACTCCTGTCCTCGGGCCGCTCTGGGTGCAAACGCCAAAGCCGGGCCACTCGGCCCAGAAGGACCCGACAGTGACGAAGCTACCCCACCGGCGGCCGGGGGCCGAGGACATCGGTGCCAATCCTGAGGTGTGTCGCACCCGCGGCCACGGCCGCCTCGAGGTCCTGGCTCATGCCCGCAGAGACCATCGTCGCGTCCGGGTAGCGCTGCCTCAGCCCTCCCGCGACGTCCGCGAGTGTGGCGAACGCCTCAGCCGGGTCGGCCCCGAGCGGAGCGACCGCCATGACGCCGGCGAGGCGGAGCCCCGGCGCGTCGTCGATGAGTGCGGCGAGCTCCGGGACATCTGCGGGGACCGCTCCCCCGCGTCCCGCGGCCGCCGGGTCGAGGTTCACCTGGATGAGGCAGGCGAGCGGGTCCTCGCGCCCCGCAGCGACGACCGCCTTCGAGAGGGCGGCCACGAGCTGGGCGCGGTCCACGGAGTGGACGGCGTCCGCATAGCGGACCACGCTCTTGGCCTTGTTGGTCTGGAGCTGGCCGATGAAGTGCCAGCGCAGGCCGAGGTCGGCGAGGTCTGCGGCCTTGGCCGCGGCCTCCTGGTCCCTGTTCTCGCCCACGTCGATCACCCCGAGCTCGGCAAGGAGCCGCACGTCGGAGGCGGGGTGGAACTTGGTGACGACGATGAGCCGCGGCTCCTCGGTCCGGCCGGCCGCGTCACAGGCGGCACGGATGCGGCCGCGGACCCGTGCCAGCCGGGCAGCGAGCTCCTCGCGGCGCTCCCCCTGCTCAGGCATGGGTCCAGACGAGGCCGGCGATGCGCCCGACGCCGGGTGCGCGCCGGTGGGAGAAGAGTTCCTCGTGCTCGTACGTGCACGCCTCCGCCTCGCGGTGGACGGCGACGTCGGCCCGGGCGAGCTGGTCGCGTACCCCGGCGGGCAGGTCGAGGGCGGGGGTGCCCCAGCCGGTGGCGGTCGCCGTCCCGGGCACCGCGGCCTCGACCTCGTCGCGCATCTGCGCGGGGACCTCGTAGCACCGGCCGCAGATGCTGGGGCCGAGCCAGGCCTCGAGCCCGCGCGCGCCGGCCTCCCGCAGCCGGGCGACGGCCTCGGGCACCACACCGGCCACGAGGCCGGGACGGCCCGCGTGGACGGCCGCGAGGGCGGGGCGCCCGTCGTCGAACTCGCCCACGAGGACCACGGGGACGCAGTCGGCCACCATGACGGCGAGGGGCTCGCCGCGCGAGAGGAGCGCGTCCGCGGTGGGTGCGGGGTCCTCGCCGGCCCACACGGTCTCGGACCCGTGGACCTGGCTCATGTACTGGAAGGACGGGACCCCCGCTGCGGCGGCGAGGGCGTCGCGGTGGCGGCGCACGCCGTCGTCATCGCCGCCGACGTGGAAGGCGAGGTTCCCCGCCCCGGCATGCGTGAACGCGACGGTGACGCCGGGACGCACGTCCCGGCGCCACCAGAAGGGGCCTTCGGCCGGCGCGGCCGCAGCAGCGCCGCGGTTCACTTGAGGAAGTCGGGCACGTCGAGATCGTCGTTGCGGTTGCCCGAGAGGTCGGGCTCGACGACGGCGGGGAGCTCGACGTCGAACCCGCCGTCGGTGGGCATCCCCGGACGGCTCTGGCTCCACTGGCTCAGGCCGGCGTGGGCGGGCGCGGGCTGGCTCGGACGCGGCGGGACGGAGGGCTGCGATGCACCGACGTGGCCCGCGGGCGCCGCCGGGACGGACGGAGCGGCAGAGGCCTGCGCAGCGGCCGCCTTGGTGTCCTCGAGCGACGGCGAGGTCGCGCGGACGTCGTCGAACCCGGCGGCGATGACCGTGACGCGGGCCTCGTCGCCGAGCGCATCGTCGATCACGGCGCCGAAGATGATGTTCGCCTCCGGGTGGGCGACCTCCTGGACGAGGCGGGCGGCCTCGTTGATCTCGAACAGGCCCAGGTCGCTGCCGCCCTGGATCGAGAGCAGGACGCCGTGGGCGCCGTCGATGGACGCCTCGAGCAGGGGCGAGGCGATGGCGAGCTCGGCGGCCTTGACCGCGCGGTCCTCGCCGCGGGCCGAGCCGATGCCCATGAGGGCGGAACCAGCGCCCTGCATGACCGACTTCACGTCGGCGAAGTCGAGGTTGATCAGGCCGGGAGTCGTGATGAGGTCGGTGATGCCCTGGACACCGGAGAGCAGCACCTGGTCGGCAGAGCGGAAGGCGTCGAGGACGGAGACGTTGCGGTCGCTGATGGAGAGCAGGCGGTCGTTGGGGATGACGATGAGGGTGTCGACCTCGTCGCGCAGGGCCTCGATGCCGTTCTCGGCGCTCGTGGCGCGGCGGCGGCCCTCGAACGTGAAGGGCCGGGTGACGACGCCGATGGTCAGCGCGCCGAGGCTGCGCGCGATCCGGGCCACGACGGGTGCGCCGCCGGTGCCGGTGCCGCCGCCCTCGCCCGCCGTGACGAAGACCATGTCAGCCCCGCGGAGGACCTCCTCGATCTCGTCCGCGTGGTCCTCGGCGGCCTGGCGGCCGACCTCGGGGTTGGCGCCGGCGCCGAGCCCGCGGGTGAGCTCGCGGCCGACGTCCAGCTTGACGTCCGCGTCACTCATCAGCAGCGCCTGGGCGTCCGTGTTGATGGCGATGAATTCCACGCCTCGCAGACCGACTTCGATCATGCGGTTGACTGCGTTCACGCCACCGCCGCCAATGCCGACGACCTTGATGACGGCCAAGTAGTTCTGCGGTGCTGCCACGTTGAGTGTCCCTTGTTCGAAAGCCTGCTGGTTCTGCAAGAAGCCCGGAGTCCACAACCTTAACCCTCAACTTGAAGGTTATAGTTATGTCAAGTAGCTCTTAGGAAGACGGTAGGGGGCCGCCTGAGGGCGTGCAACGACCGCCTTGGCGTGTCGCGCCACGTCCTCGCGGACGCCGGTCCATCTGACCCATTCCACTGTGCCACACGTGCCGGGGGCGCCCGGCCATCGGATCCGTCATCGTGTCACCGGATGGCGCGGGGTGCTCACGTCGAAGACCTGAGCCGGCGCTTGGCCCTTCTGCGGGCTCGTCTTCATGAGGGCGGCGAGCACCTTCGCCTTGAGCTCCCGGTCGTCAGCGTTGCCCCACACGACGCTCCGGCCGTCCGCGAGCTTGAGCTGGACCGAGTCGGGGGACTGCGCCGACGCCGTCGCGAGCTGGGCCAGCACGTCGGCCGGCAGCGCGGCGAGGACCGCCGTCACCGCCCTGAACACGGCCTGGCCCATCGGCATCGCCGAGCCGTCGATGACCGGCACGGAGTACTGGGAGGTGTCCCGCGCCTCGCCCAGGACCACCCCGTCGCCGTCGACGACGAGGAGCTTCTGGCCCTGCTTGACGAGGGCCACCGGCACCCGTTCGGTGACCTCGACCACGAGGGTCTCGGGAGGAACGGCGCGGGCGCGCACGGACTTCACCTGGACGAACTGACCGAGCAGCCGGCCCACCTCGTCCGTGCCCACGGTCGCGAGGGGCTTCCCGCGGACCGGCCCGAGCGCGTCCTCGACCTGCTGCACGGTGAGCAGGTGCGTCCCCTGGACGGTGATCGTGCGGACCGCGACGAGCGGGGTGAACAGCAGCACGGCGAACAGGCCTGCGACGAGCGCTGCGGCGATCGCGGTGCCGAGCAGGAGCCGCCGCCGGCGCCGCCTCCGCGGCGGCTCCGGGAAGGCGAGGACATCTGCGGACTCGTCCTGCGGGCCGTCGGTGCCCTTGGTGCGGCGCAGATCGGCGAGCTGGGGCAGGTCGGCGAGCCTGGGCCTGGGGCGCTTCCGGGAGCTCGCCGCCTTCTGTTCCGGGCCAGCGGCCGTCCCGGCGGGCGCCGCCGTCTCCTGCGGCGCAGGTGCTGCGTCCCGGCCCGCGCCGCTGTCTGCGACCGGGCTCGGTTCGGCCGAGCCGAGCAGGGTGACCTTCGGCCCGCTGCGGACGGTGACCCGTGCCGACGACGGCGAGGGACCGGCGTCGTGCGCGGTGCCCGGCGAGGCGCCAGGAGCCGGGCGCTCCTGGGAGGGCACCTGCGGGGCGCCGCGGGGGCGGCCGCCGCCGGCGTCCTCCCGCCCCGGGACGCGCGGGACCCGCGGGACGCGTCCGCTAGGAGCCATGGCGCGCCTCGGGCACGGAGGGGAGGGCGCGCGCGGCGAGGGCCGCGAGGAGCGCCTGGCCCTGGGCCGTGACGTCCCCCGCGCCCACGGTGAGCACGATGTCCCCCGGCGCCGCGGCCGCGGCGAGCTCGGCGACCGCTGCCGCGGTGTCGGGGGCGTACGCGCCCGCCGGCAGGCCCGCGGTGACGAGCTCGCTCGTGACGCCGGGGACCGGGTCCTCCCGGGCCGGGTAGATGTCCATGACCCGCACCGTGTCCGCAGCGGAGAGCGCCTCGGCGAACTGCGCTCCGAACTCGCGGGTGCGGGAGAACAGGTGCGGCTGGAAGAGCACGTGGACGCGGTGGCCGCCGGCCACCGCCCGGGCGGCGGCCAGGGCCGCGCGCACCTCGGTGGGGTGATGGGCGTAGTCGTCGAAGACCCGCACTCCCCCGGCCTCCCCCTTGAGCTCGAAGCGCCGTGCCGCGCCGGCGAAGTCGGCGAGCGACGCCGAGGCCAGGGCCGGGTCGGCGCCCGCGTCGACGGCGGCGGCGAAGGCGCCGGTCGCGTTGAGCGCGTTGTGGAGTCCGGGGACGCGCAGGGGCAGCGGGTGCACCCGGCCGTCCCAGCGGACCTCGGATCCCGCGGGGTCGAAGGACAGCCGCACGTCGGCGTCCTCGCCCGTGCCGTAGAGGAGCACCCGGGGAGCGCCCTCGCGGGCCCGCAGCCGCTCCGCGACGGAGCGGGCGCCCGCGTCGTCCGCGCAGGCCAGGACGAGCCCGTGGGCGGGCACGAGGGCGGCGAAGGAGTCGAAGGCGGCGTGGACGGCCCCGGCCGTGCCGTAGTGGTCGAGGTGGTCGGCCTCGACGTTGGTGATGATCTCGGTCACGGGCCGGTAGTTGAGGAAGGACTCGTCCGATTCGTCGGCCTCGGCCACGAAGACAGCGTCCCGGCCGGCCGCCCCGTTGACGCCGAGGGCGGGGACGTTGGCCCCGATCGCGAAGCTCGGGTCGAGCCCGGCGCCGCGGAGCATCCAGGTGGCCATCGAGGTGGTCGTGGTCTTCCCGTGGGTGCCGGCGATGGCGATGACCCGGTCCGAGCCCATGGCGGAGGCGAGCGCCTCGGAGCGGTGCAGCACGCGCAGCCCCCGGGCGGCGGCCTCGACGAGCTCGGGGTTGTCGGGCCGGATCGCCGACCCCCGCACGACCGTGTCCGCGTCCCCCAGGTTCCCCGCGTCGTAGCCGACGGCGACCCGCGCGCCGAGCGCGGCGAGGTCGCCCATGACGGGCAGGTCCTTCGCGTCCGAGCCGCTGACGGCGACCCCGCGTCCGAGCATCACGCGGGCGACGGCGGACATGCCGACGCCGCCGATGCCCACGAAGTGGACCCGGCCCAGCGACCCGAGCTCCGGTACAGTCTGCTCCGCAGCGCTCATGCGTGCGCTCCTTCCTGCAGTGCCGCGGCGGCTTCGAGCACCATCGCGGCCATGGTCCTGTCCGCGTCCCGGATCCCGAGCCGCGCGGCCCGGAGGGACATGTCGGCGCGCCGTGCGGGATCGGCCAGGAGGGGCAGGACCTCGCGCGCCAGCCACTCGGGGGTGAATTCGGCGTCCTTGACCAGGAGCGCGGCCCCTGCTCCGACGAGGCCGCGGGCGTTGAGGGCCTGCTCGCCGTTGCCGATGGGCAGCGGGACGAAGACTGCCGGGAGCCCCACCGCGGCGACCTCGCAGACGGTGCCGGCGCCGGACCGGCACACGATCAGGTCCGCCGCGGCGTACGCGGCCTCCATGGCGTCGACGAACTCGACCTGGTGGTAGCCCGGGGCGCTGAGCGGGGCGCCCGAGGCATCGGTGACGGCCTTGCCGCGGCCGGTGATGTGCAGCGTCTGCACCCCGGCACGGTCCAGCGCCTCGAGGGAGGCGGCCACTGTCCGGTTCAGGCTCGCCGCGCCGAGCGACCCGCCCGTGACCACGAGCGTGGTCCTGGCGGGGTCGAGGCCCAGATCAGCGCGGGCGGACGCCCGGGCTGCGGCGCGGTCCAGCCCCGAGACCTCCCGGCGCATCGGCATGCCCACGGTGCGCGCGTGGCGCAGGCGGGTGTCGGGGAACGCCTTGCCCACGCGGTGCGTGAGCAGGGCGCCGACGCGGTTGGCCAGCCCCGCCCGCGTATTCGCCTCGTGCACGACGATCGGAACGCCGAGGCGGCGCGCCGCGAGGTACATCGGTGTGCACACGTAGCCGCCGACGCCGACGAGGACGTCGGCGCCCGCTCCGCGCAGGATGGCCTCGGACTGGCGCACGGCCCGGGCGAACCGTCCGGGGAGACGGAGGAGGTCGGCGCTCGGCCGGCGCGGAAAGGGCACCCGGTCGATCACGGCAAGCTCGAAGCCCGCGTCGGGGACGATCCGGCTCTCCATGCCCGCCGCCGTGCCGACGGCCAGGACCTTCGCCGCGGGAGCGGCTTCGACGACCGCCCGCGCGATCGCCAGGAGGGGGCTGATGTGTCCGGCGGTTCCGCCGCCGGCGAGCACGACGGACGGTCCCGACGCGGGGACGGGGGTCCCGGAGGGATCCTCATGGGGCATGACTAGGTGCTGGCCTTCCGCTGGGTCTGGTGCTGCGCCGTGGTGCCTCGTGCCGGTGCGGGCCGGGGAGCCTGCGGCGGGGCCGTCCGCCTCGCCGTCGCCCTCCCTGCCGCGGCGGGGACCTTGGCCGGCTTCGGGGCCGGACGCCGGGTGGCGGCGGCCGCGGACACCGCGCCGCCGTTCCGTGCGGCGGTACGGCGGGGCCTCCGGGCCCGCACGGGGCGCATGTCCTCGCGGGCCAGGGACAACACTACGCCGATCGCGCAGAGGCAGCTCACGAGGGCCGAACCGCCCGAGGAGATGAACGGCAGCGGGACGCCGATCACGGGGGCGATCCCCGTGACCATGGCCATGTTGACCGCGGCCTGGCCGAGGATCCACGCCATGATCGTGCCGCCGAGGATCCGCGGGAACAGCTCCTTCTGGCGGGAGACGACGCGGAAGACGGCGACCGCGAGGACGGCGAAGAGGGCAAGGACGAGGAGGGTGCCGAAGAGCCCGAGCTCCTCGCCGAGCACCGCAAAGATGAAGTCGTTGTGCGCCTCGGGAATCCAGCTGTACTTCTGCCGGCTCTGTCCGAGGCCGACACCGAGCCAGCCGCCCGAGGCGAGGCCCTGGAGGCCGTTCTGCACCTGGTAGCCGAAGTCGCCGCCGTCCGCCTTGCAGAAGTCGGGCTCCTGCCCGACCCAGTTGTAGATGCGGCACATGCGGTTGGGGCTTGTGACGGCGAAGCCGATCGCACCGACGGCCAGCACGACCCCGGAGGTCACGAAGAGCTTGGTGGGCACCCCGGCGTAGAAGAGGGCCGCGACCACCACCAGCAGGATCACGAGGGTCGTACCGAGGTCGTGGCCCCAGATGACGAGGGCGGCGACGCCGAGGCCCGCGGGGACGACCGGGACGAGCGCGTGGCCCCAGTGATCGAGCAGGTCCGCCTTCTTGTTCAGGATCGTGGCCATCCAGAGGGCGAGCAGGAGCTTGGCGAACTCGGAGGGCTGGAGGCTGAAGCCGGCGATGTCGATCCAGTTGCGGTTTCCGAGCACGCGGCGGCCGATGAGCTGGACCAGCACGAGCAGCACGATGGTCGCGCCGATGCCCGGCCAGGCGAGCCGCTTGAGCCACCGCACGTTGATGCGGGAGAGGACGAACATCCCGACGAGGCCCACGAGGCCGAACAGCGCCTGCTTCAGCGCCGCCGTGTAGGGGCTCTCCCCCGCCGCGATGCTCTCGACGCTCGAGGCCGAGAGCACCATCATGATGCCGATCGCCGTCAGCGCGAGGGTGGCGCCGAGGATGAGGAAGTAGCTCGTGCCGCTGCTGGCCGAGTCCGGCCGGGCGATCCGCTGCCAGAGGGCGAGGGGTGCTCGCAGGAACCGTGCGGGGGTCCGCTGCTCCTGGGCTGGGCTCGCCATCTGCTACTCCTCGGTCGTCTCTCCCCGGTCCCTGCCGGATCCGGCCTCGTCCCGGGCGAGTGCGTGCACCGCCTCGACGAAGGCCGTCCCGCGGTGGGCGTACGAGTCGAACTGGTCCATGGATGCCGCGGCGGGCGCCATCAGCACGGTGTCGCCCGGTTCCGCGTGCTCGGCGGCGAGCCGGACGGCCGAGGCCATCACGTCGCTCCCCGCCACGGCGGCGCCGGCGGACTGGTCTCCACCAGTCTGGCCCGGGTCGACGCGGTACACGGGGACATTCTGTGCGTGTCGCGCGAGGGCGCCGGCGAGCTCGGAGCTGTCGCGCCCGATCAGCACCACGCCCCGCAGCCGGGAAGCCTGATCGGCGACGAGCTGGTCGTACGCCACACCCTTGGCGAGGCCCCCGGCGATCCACACCACGTGCTCGAACGCGGACAGCGAGGCCGCCGCGGCGTGCGGATTGGTGGCCTTGGAGTCGTTGACCCAGGCCACGCCTCCGATGTCTGCCACGGGCTGGATCCGGTGGTCGCCGGGGAGGTAGGCCTGCAGGCCGGCCTTCACCGCTGCGGGCTCCACGCCGTAGGCGCGCACGAGGGCCGCGGCGGCGAGGGCATTGGCCACCATGTGCCTGGGCGCGACGGGCCCGAGGTCCGTGAGCGAGCCCAGCTCGGCGGCGTGGTCGCGGCGTTCCTCGATGAAGGCCCGGTCGACGAGCAGGCCCTCGACGACGCCGAGCATGCTCACGGCGGGCGTGCGCGTCGTGAAGCCGACAGCCCGGCACCCCTCGACGACGTCGGCCTCCTCGACCATGCGCTCGGTCTCGATCTGCTCGGCGTTGTAGATGCACGCCTTCTGGGTGTTCTCGTAGACCTTCGCCTTGTCGGCGAGGTACGCCTCGTAGGAGCCGTGCCAGTCGACATGGTCCTCGGCCACGTTCAGGACCACGGAGGCCACTGGCGAGAGGGAGCTGGCCCAGTGCAGCTGGAAGCTCGAGAGCTCCACGGCGAAGACGTCGTACTCGACCGGCTCGCGGATGGCGTCGAGGATCGGGGTGCCGACGTTGCCGACGGCGACGGCGGTCAGGCCCGCCGCGCGCAGCATCGACTCCGTCATGCCGACCGTGGTCGTCTTGCCGTTCGTGCCGGTGATCGCGAGCCAGTCCGCCGTCTTCTTGCCCCGACGGGTGCGCACGCGCCAGGCGAGCTCGACGTCGCCCCACACCGGGATGTCCCTGCGCTCCGCCTCGGCGAGCATCGCCTGGTCAGGCCGCCACCCCGGCGAGGTCACGACGAGCTCGGGCCACTCGCCGTCGACCTTCGGAAGGCGAGCCACGGCGTCCGGCTCCAGCAGGACGTCCTCGGCGCCGACGATCCGCAGCGTGTCCGCCTGGGCCTCCGCCCGCTCGGTCACGGAGGCGTCGACGACGACGACGCGCGCACCGAGCTCGATGAGGGTGTCCGCGGCGGCAAAGCCCGAGACGCCGATGCCGGCCACGACGACGCGCAGCCCGGACCAGTCGGCGTCCCATGAGGTGAGGGAGGCGAGCCGCTGGGCGGCAGGGGTCGAGTTCGAGAACGATGTCACAGTCCAGCCACCCACTCTGCGTAGAAGACAGCCAGGCCACCTGCGACGCAGAGCCCGGCGAGGATCCAGAACCTGACCACCACGGTCACCTCGGCCCAGCCCTTGAGCTCGAAGTGGTGCTGCAGCGGCGCCATCTTGAACAGCCGCTTGCCCTTGGTGGCCTTGAAGTAGCCCACCTGCAGGATGACCGAGAGCGTGATGAGCATGAACAGGCCGCCGATGATGATCAGGAGCAGCTCGGTGCGGGTGAGGATCGCGAAGCCGGCGACCGCGGCGCCGATCGCGAGCGAGCCCGTGTCCCCCATGAAGATCTTGGCCGGCGACGTGTTCCACCACAGGAATCCGACCAGGGCCGCGCTCATGATGGCGGCGAGCAGCGCGAGGTCGAGCGGGTCGCGGGTCCCGTAGCACACGGACCCGATGACCCGGGCCGAGCCGCAGGCCTGGTTGCTCTGCCAGATCCCCATGATCGTGTACGCGCCGAAGACCATGATCGAGGCGCCCGCGGCGAGCCCGTCCAGGCCGTCGGTCAGGTTCACGCCGTTGCTCGCGGCGGTGACGATCAGGTTGGACCAGATCACGAACAGGATTGCGCCCAGGACCGTGCCGCCGAAGGCCAGGTCCAGCCAGGGGATGTCCCGCAGGAACGAGATGTGCGTGGACGCCGGGGTCAGGCCGCGGTGGTCCGGGAACTGCAGGACCAGGAGGGAGAACGCGATGCCCACGAGGCCCTGCCCGATGAGCTTGGCGCGCGCGCTCAGCCCCAGGCTCCGCTGCTTGGTGATCTTGATGAAGTCGTCGAGGAACCCGACGAGGCCCATGCCGACCATGAGGAACAGGAGCAGGGCCGCAGACACCGTCGGACCGGTGGCCGCCGGGTTCATGAGCCAGGTGATGAGGTGGGTGAGGTAGTACGCCACGACCGAGGCCAGCACGAACACCGCGCCGCCCATGGTCGGCGTTCCGCGCTTGGTGTGGTGGGTGGTGGGGCCGTCGTCCCGGATGAACTGGCCGTATCCCCGCCGCACGAGCAGACGGATGAAGAGCGGGGTCCCCACAAGCCCGAAGAGGAGGGCGAGACCGCCGCCGATCAGCAGTGCGATCACGTCAGCTCCGTTCCTGGATGTCCGCGGTGGCCGGCTGCTGCGGCAATGCTATCCGATCGCCCAGGGCCCCCAGGCCGACGCCGTTGGAGGACTTGACCAGGACGAGGTCGCCGGGCGCGAGCTCCTCGTCGAGCAGTGCGTACGCGGCGTCGACGTCCTCGACGAAGCTAGTCTCGTTGCCCCACGAGCCCTCGTTCACGGCCGAGACGTAGAGCGGGCGGGCCTCACGGCCGACCACCACGAGCCGGTCGATGTTCAGGCGCACCACGAGGGTGCCCACGGCGGTGTGCGCGGCGATCGACTCGTCTCCGAGCTCGAGCATGGCGCCGAGGACGGCCCACGTGCGCCGGCCGCGACCGAGGTCGGCAAGGGTCTGCAGCGCCGCGCGCATGGACTCGGGGTTGGCGTTGTAGGCATCGTTGATGACGGTGACACCGTCGGCGCGCTCGGTGCGCTGCATGCGCCAGCGGCTGCCCGGGCCCTGCGCCGAGAGGGACTCGGCGATCTCGGCGACGGGCACGCCGGCGGCGTGGGCCGCGGCGGCCGCCGCGAGCAGGTTGCCCGTGTGGTGGGCGCCGATGAGGCGGCTGGCCACGTGGACGGGCGCCTGGGCGCCCACGGAGAGCTCGAACACCGGGGAGCCCCCGGCGTCGACCGTCGCGCCGTGGGCCGCGACCACGGTCCCGCGCTGGGCGTAGGCCCCCGCCGTCTCGGGGTGGGCGGTGAAGAAGACCGGCTTCGCCTGGGTGCGGGACTCCATGGCCCGCACGCGCGGGTCGTCGAGGTTGATCACGGCGGTTCCCTCGGGAGCGAGGGCCTCGACCATCTCGCCCTTGGCCTTCGCAATGTTCTCGACGCCGCCGAACTCGCCCGCGTGCGCTGTGCCGACGATCAGCACGACCCCGATGTCGGGGCGGACCATCTGGGCGAGGTAGCGGATGTGGCCGATGCCCGTGGCGCCCATCTCGACCACGAGGTACCGGGTGGTGAAGTCCGCGCGGAAGACGGTCAGCGGCACGCCGACCTCGCCGTTGTACGAGCCCTGCGGGGCGACCGTCGCGGCGGGGGTCGCCGAGCCGGCGGCGGTGGAACGGAAGATCCCGGCGAGCAGGTCCTTGGTCGTGGTCTTGCCGGCCGACCCGGTGATCCCGACGACGGTGAACTCCTCGCCGCGCTCGGCGCGGGCCGCGCGGATGCGGGCCACCGCGGCGGCGGCCAGGGCGCCCATCGCGAGCACCGCGTCGGGCACGACGACGCACGGGTAGGGCGCGCCGTCGTCATCGGCGACCTCGTGCTCGCACAGGGCGAGGGTCGCGCCGGCGCTGAAGGCCGCACCGACGAAGGCATGCCCGTCGGCGTGCTCGCCGGGCTTGGCCACGTAGAGGGAGCCGGGGGCCGCCTCGCGCGAGTCGGTCACGACGGTGGTGGGGACGATGGCGGGGTCTGCGAGGAGGCGCCCGCCCGTGATCTCGGCGATCTGCGCCGCTGTGAACTCAATCATTGCGCATCGGACTCTAGTGCGTCCGCGCCTGCAGACGGGAATCCCGGCCCGTCCTGCACGAGGGGCGGCCGTGCTCGGCGAGGGCGGCGCGCAGCTCGAGGCGGTCGTCGAGGGCGAGGTTCACGCCCTTGACCTCCTGGAAGGACTCGTGCCCGCGTCCGGCGACGAGGATCACGTCCTCCGCTCCGGCGAGCGAGACCGCGTGGCGGATGGCCGCGGCGCGGGGCGCGACCTCGTCGATACGGCGGCCGAGCCCCTGCCCGGCGTCCTCGGCGCGCGCGCCGGCGATGACCTCGGCCCGGATGGCGCCGGCGTCCTCGTCGTGCGGGTCGTCGTCGGTGACGACGACGACGTCGGCGCCGCGTGCGGCCACTGCGCCCATGATGGGGCGCTTGCCCTGGTCGCGCTGGCCGGTGGCGCCGAAGACGACGATCAGGCGGCCGGCGCCCTCCGGACGGACCGCGTCGAGGGCGCGCTCGAGGGCGTCCGGATTGTGCGCGAAGTCCACGACCGCGGCAGGGGCCGTGCCGACGAGCTGCATGCGGCCGGGGACCTCGACGGTGAAGGGGTCGGTGTCGAGGGCCTTCTGGACCTCCTCGGCCGAGGCTCCGGAGGCGAGGACGAGGAGCGTCGCCAGCGCGGCGTTGGCCACGTTGAACCCGCCGGGCAGCCCCGAGCGCACCCGCAGAGCGGTGCCGTCGGCGTGGCGCAGCTCGAAGGCGGTGCCCACGCCGGACCTCCGGGCGTCCGTCACGGTCCAGTCCGCGGTGTCCGTCCCGTCCGCGGGGCCGGCGGCCTCGGTACGCAGGGTGGTGACCGGGATCGGCGCCTCGGCCGCGAGGCGGCGGCCCCACGCGTCGTCGACCGTGACGACTGCACGGTCGGCGCGCTCGGGCGTGAAGAGCCGCGCCTTCGCCGCGTAGTAGTCCCCCATCGTGCCGTGGAGGTCGAGGTGGTCCTGGGTGAGGTTGGTGAAGCCGACGACGTCGTAGCGGACCCCGTCGACGCGGCCGAACTCGATGGCGTGCGAGGAGACCTCCATGGAGGCGGCGCTCACGCCCTTCTCGCGCATCACGGCCAGCAGGGCGTGGACCTCCGGGGACTCGGGCGTGGTGAGACGGCTCGGGATCGGCTCTCCCCCGGCCGAGATCTCAATCGTCCCGATGAGCCCGGTGCGGTGGCCCAGGGCGCGCAGGAGGGCGTTGGCGAAGTAGGTCGTGGTCGTCTTGCCGTTCGTCCCGGTCACGCCGAGCAGGGCCACGCCCGCTCCGCCCCCGCCGCGCTGCGTGCCGTAGACGAGCGCCGAGGCACCGCCCACGGCCGCGCGCGGGGCGTCCACGACGAGGACGGGCACGTCGGCCGAGGTCTCCGAGAGTGCGAGCTGCTGGGCGCCGTCAGGGTCGGTGACGATGGCCACCGCGCCGGCCTCGACTGCCTGGCGGGCGAAGTCGGCGCCGTGGCGCGAGGCGCCGGGGAGCGCGAAGTAGACGTCGCCCGGGACCACCGAGCGGGAGTCGAGGGTCACGCCGGTCACCGCAGGGGCGTCCTCGAGCCCGTCCTCGGGGAGGCCGAGGAGCGCGGCGATCTCGGCCAGGGGCACCGGGTCGACGCGTGCCGGGCGGATGGCCGGCTGCCTGTCCTGCTGTGTGCCCCCCGGGGAGGCACTCCTCCTGCCCGTGGGCATGGGCTGCTCGCTCACGTTCACCTTCATCGATCGGGATTCCAACTCTATAACGCCGTTTCCGGGCGCCGCCGTGGGGCAGCACCCGGAATGGACCGGCCTCACGTGCTCACTTGGCGTACTGGGGCAGTTTCGCGGGGGTCCCGGTGGACGGCGGAACGCCGTACTTGTGGAGCGTCTGGCTCATGACGGAGCGGAACACGTCCGCGTTGCCGATGCCGAAGATGTCGCCCTTGGGCCGTTGGATCACGACGGCGACGATGTAGCGCGGGTCCTCCATCGGTGCCATGCCGATCAGCGAGGAGGTCACACCGTCGTAGCCGGGCACCCCGTCCTCCCGGGGGCCTCCGAGGTGCCGGTCTTGGCGCCGACCCGGTAGCCGTCGATGGCCGCCGGCTTGACCTCGCCCTCGGTCACGTCGCTCTCGAGCATCTGCTGGACCTGCCGCGCCGTGTCCTTGCTGACCACCTGCGACGGCGGGGCGGTCTGCGGCGACGTGGTGTGCCCGTTCTGGTCGACATAGGCGTCGATGAGGCGGGGCTGGAGCATGACGCCGTCGTTGGCGATCGCCTGGTACGCCCGCACCGTCTGCAGGGTGGACTGGGTCACGCCCTGTCCGAACAGGATCGTGTACTGCTGGCGCCCGTCCCATTCCTGAGGGGTGTGCAGGACGCCCAGCGCCTCCCCCGGGAGGCCGATGTCCACCGGCTGGCCGATGCCGAACTTGGTGAACCAGTCGTAGCGCTGCTGCGGCGAGAGGGCCTTGCCCGCCATGACCGTGCCCGTATTCATCGAGTAGCCGAGGATGCCCGCGAGTGTGCGCTGCTCCGTGCCATGGGTGAACGCGTCGGAGAAGGTCTGGCCGTCCAGGGTGTAGGTGGGCGGGATCGTGTACTGCGAGAGGGGGTTGGCCTTGCCCTCCTGGATGAGGGCGGCCATGGTGATCGTCTTCTCGACGGACCCCGGCTCGTAGGCCGCGGTGACGGCCCGCGCACCGCGGTCCTTCGCGGCGGTCTTGCCCGGGTCGTTCGGGTCGACGGAGTTGGAGTCCGCCATCGCGAGGATGTTGCCGCTCTTGGCGTCCATGACGATGGCGATGCCCCACTCGGCGCTGTACTTGTCCGTCTGGGTCTGGATGGCCTGCTGGGTGAAGTACTGGAGGTCGGAGTCGATCGTGAGCCTGACCGTCTTGCCGTCCTGCGCCGGGGTGAGCTTGTCGGTGGCCACGGGGATCCGCAGGCCGTCTGCCCCGATCTCGTACTCGCGGGACCCGTCCTGGCCCTTGAGCAGGCTGTCCTGGGTCTGCTCGAGGCCCGCGAGGGCGGTGCCGTCCGAGCCGACGAAGCCGACGAGGTTCCCGCCCACCGCGCCGTTGGGGTAGACGCGCTGGGTCACGCCCTCCGAGAGGATGCCGGGGAAGCCGATGGCCATGACGCGGGCCTCGGTGTCCGGTGTGACGTCGCGGGCCACGTAGTTGAAGGGCTTGTCGCCGGTGATGGCGGCGGCCACGTCCGTGGCGGGCTTGCCCACGGCGTCGGCGAGCTGCTGGATCGCCTGGTCCCGGGTGATCGTGACGATCTTCTTGGTGCCGTCGCCCGCGTCGACGCGCTGCTCGAGCTCCGTGAAGTCCTTGGAGGACGCGATGCGCTGGTCGACGGTGATGTTGTAGCGGACCACGCTCGAGGCGAGGACGGTGCCCTTCGAGTCGACGATCTGGCCGCGCTCGGCCGGGAGCACGGTCTTCTGCAGCCGCTTGCTCAGGGCCGCCTCCGCGAGGCCGCCCACGTCCATGCCCTGGACGAGCACGAGGCGGCCGCCGATGAGCAGGAGCAGGGCGAGCATCGCGGCGAGGCCCAGGCGCAGGCGGCTCGTGGCCCGGCGTGCGCGCCGGACGGGCCCGTCGTCCGGTGTGCGGGGGCCGCCGCGGCCCTGCCTGCCCTGTCGGTCGGTGCTCTTCGCTGCCACGTGTGTCCCTACGCTTCCCGATCTCCCTGCTGCTGCGCTCGGCCGCGCCGGTCCGCCGCTGGCGCCAGACCGGTGGCCGTGGGGCTACTGGCCCGGCGTCTTCTGCGCGGGAGCCGGGATGGAGCCGCCGTGGAGGTCAACCTTCGCGGCGGGCTTGTCCGCCGGCTTGGCGGTCGGCGCGTCCTTGGTCGTCGCTGCCGGCGCAGCGGAGAGCTGGCCGGGAACGGCGGGCGTCGCGAGCACGGCGCCCTGGGGGGCACCCTTCTCCGCAGCCTTGGCGTTGCCGGTCACTGCGAGCGTCTTCAGGTCGATCTGGCCGTTGGACGTCGAGGCGACCATTCCATATTGTGCCGCCCGCGCGGCCAGATTCTGGGGAGCCTGGAAGTTCTGGACCTGCTGTGTCAGCTCCTGGTTCTGCTTCTGGAGGCTCAGCTGGTCATTGCGCAGCTGGACGAGCTGGTACTGCCCGGTGGAGACGGACACGTTGAGCACGAGCACGGCGAGGAGGGCCGCGGCGAGGACGCCGAGGCAGAAGATGGCGAACGGAGCACGACGGCGGGCGGGCGCGGAGCGGACGACTGACAGGGGCGTCCGGCGCGGCGCGGCGGACGGGGCTTCCTGCCGGGGTGCCGCCGTCGTGAGGGCGGACGTCCCGGCCACCGCCGCCGTCCGCTGTGCTGCTGCGCTCATGCTCCACTCCTTGCCCTGATGCGTTCCGCCGCGCGGAGGCGAGCCGAGGCTGCGCGGGGGTTCTCCGCGATCTCGGCTTCCGTCGGCACTTCTGTTCCCTTGGTGATGATCTTCAGCTCCGGGCGGTGCTCTTCGAGCTCCACCGGGAACCCCGGAGGCGCCGTCGAACGGCTCCTCGACTGGAGGGCGGCCTTGACGATGCGGTCCTCGAGCGAGTGGTAGCTCATGACCACGATCCGGCCGCCGAGCGTCAGGGTGCCGATGGCGGCCGGGACGGCACGCTCGAGCACGTCGAGCTCCTCGTTGACCTCGATCCGCAGCGCCTGGAACGTGCGCTTGGCGGGGTGGCCGCCGGTCCGGGCAGCCGCCGCGGGGACCACCGCGCGGATGGCCTCGACGAGCTGGCCGGTGGTCGCGAACGGCTGCTTCTCGCGCTCGGCGACGATGTTCTTCGCGATCCGGCCGGCGAACTTCTCCTCGCCCCACGAGCGGATGATCCGGGTGAGGTCCTCGACGCTGTAGGTGTTGACCACGTCCGCGGCCGTCAGGCCGCGGCTCGTGTCCATGCGCATGTCGAGCGGGGCGTCGTAGGAGTAGGCGAATCCGCGCTCGCGCTCGTCGAGCTGCATCGAGGAGACGCCGAGGTCCATCAGCACGCCGTCGGCGCCCGGCAGGCCGAGCTCCTCGAGCACTTCGGGGATCTCGTCGTAGACGGCGTGCACGAGCCGGGCGCGCGTCCCGAACGGGGCGAGCCGGGCGCCGGCGAGCGCGAGCGCCTGCTCGTCCCGGTCGATCCCGACGAGCGTCGCCGTCGGGAACCGCGTGAGGATCGCCTCGCTGTGGCCGCCCATGCCGAGCGTCGCGTCGACCACCACGGGGGTGCGCCCGGCGGCGATCGCCGCCTCGACGCCGCCGGACAGCAGCGTGACGCAGCGCTCGAGCAGGACGGGGACATGGCGGTCGGACGTCGGCCTGTCCTGCTGGTCGTCACTCGCCATGGTCCACTCCTCCCGTGCGCTTGCGTCTCGTCTGGAGCGGATGCTCCGTGGTGTCCGGCTGGTCCAGATCCCCCTCCGCGCCGGTCGGCCGCCTGGCTCCGGGGAAGGTGAGCCAGGAAGCGTTGCGGGGCGGCTGGAGATCTCGGCCAGCCAGTGGGATCAGATGATCCCGGGTATGGCGTCGTCGTCGGTCTCCGAGAAGGCGGATTCCTTCTCGGACAGGTAGTCCTCCCACGCCTGGGCGTCCCAGATCTCCGCCCGGGTCCCTACGCCGATCACGGCCAGGTCCCGGTCCAGGCCCGCGTACTTGCGCAGGTTCTGGGGGATCGTCACGCGCCCCTGCTTGTCAGGCACCTCGTCGGAGGCTCCGGACAGAAAGACTCGGAGATAGTCACGCGACTGACGCGAGGAGATAGGGGCTTCCCGCATCTGCTCGTGGACCCTCTCGAATTCCTTCTGGCTGAAGACGTAGATGCAGCGCTCCTGGCCCCGGGTCAGAACCAGCCCCTCGGCCAGTTCGTCTCGGTACTTCGCCGGGAGGATGAGTCGCCCCTTCTCGTCCAGACGCGGCGAATACGTACCGAGCAACACCGGCACCACCACCCGTCTGTGCGAGGCTGAACGGCCCTATCCGCCACTTCCCTCCAACATCCCCCACTTTACTCCACGACCCTCCCCCGTCAATGCGACACGGCCCGCATGTCGCACCATCTGTACAAGGAACTCCCGCGGATTCATGCGGATCCTGGCCCTGGGGGCCGGGTGGAGGGAAAAGGGTGCCGGGTGGAGCCCTGAGGGCATACGCGAGCCACGGCGGCAGCCGCAGCCTCCCGCCGCCAGCGGGGCGGCCCGCTGCCGGTGGCACCCGGGGAGGAAAGTGGAGGACCGGGAGGGAAGTGGGGCGCCGGGAGGGAAGTGGAGGACCGGGAGGGAAGCGGAGCGCGGCCGGTGCGGACGCCTGCCCGCGAACACGACTGTGCCCCGGAACCGAGTGGTTCCGGGGCACAGTCAGGCCGTCAGGCGGGGCGTGGCTCTGGAGTCGCTGAGGCGAGTCGGCTCAGGGACCGGCGCGCGGTCCGGGCGGGGAGGGTCAGCCTTCGTCCCTGCGCCGCTCTTCCCACTGGGCCTCGAGCTTGCGGAGGAACCCGCCGCCCGTCCGCTTCGAGCTGCCGGCGCGCAGACGCCGTCCGGGGCGCCGGAGGGTCCCGTAGTAGACGCTCCCGCCCATCAGCAGGAAGCCGAGGACTCCCACGAAGATGTTCTGGATGCTCACCCCGATCAGGAGGACGAGGATGCCCGCGATGACGCCGAGGACCCCGAGCACGATGTGCTTGGTCGAGAACGTCTTGAGGGCATCGGCGCCCATGGAATCGGCGAACTTGGGGTCCTCTTCATGGAGCTGCTTCTCAAGCTGCTCCAGCATCTTCTGTTCGTGCTCCGAGAGAGGCATGGCGACTCCTTCACGCATGCAGATGATGGACGGCCTCCATCATCTGCACCAACGCATTGAACCAGCCGCGGGTTCCCCTGACCGACGAGCCGCTGCGACCCGACCCCAGATGGACTTCCCAGCCGACTCAGTGCACCCAATATTTCGAGGTCCTTTAAGGATATGACGTCCGGGTAGGTTCCAAAAGGGACGCCCGGAGCGTCGCAGGCACCGCTCACTCCCGCGGGGTCCGGCCGTCCCGCTGGAGGCCGGGACGAGGCTCCCCGAGGAGGCGCGCCGGCTGGACCATACCGGAGCCGAATCGCTCCGACACCCGGTCGAGGGCCTCCTCGGCGGTCCGCCAGTTGTCCTCCGTCCGGTCGAGACTGAGCTGGCGGGGCGCCCCCGCCGACCGCGAGAGCCGTTCTCCCCGCAGCCCGAGGAGCCGGACCGCCTGGGGGCGCGGGCCGAGGGCCGCGAGGAGCTGGCGCCCCGCGCTGTAGAGGTGCTGGGCGCCGTCGGTCGGCACCGTGAGGGTGTGGGAGCGCGCGAGGGTGGAGAAGTCGGTGTACCGGAGCTTGAGCGCGACGGTGCCTGCGGCGAGCCCCTGGCCCCTCAGGCGCCCCGCGACGCGGTGGGCGAGCCGCAGGAGCTCGGCGTGCAGCGCGGCGTCGTCCGAGACATCCACGGCGAACGTCTCCTCCGCGCCGATGCTCTTCTCCTCGCGCGTGGGCGTCACGGCCCGTTCGTCGATCCCCCAGCTCAGGCGCTTGGCCTGCAGGCCGGTGGCCCCGAGCGCCCGCCGCAGCGTGGAATCGGGAGTCTGGGCGAGGTCACCGACCGTGTGGATTCCGAGGCGGCCGAGGACCTCCCGCGTCTTGCCCCCGATCCCCCACAGCGCCCCGACCGGCAAGGAGTGCAGGAACGGCACCGTATCCTCGGGGCGGATGACGAGAAGGCCGTCCGGCTTGGACCTGGTCGAGGCGATCTTGGCCACGAACTTCGTCGAGGCGACCCCGACCGACGCGGTGATGCCGAGTTCCGAGCGGATCCGGGCCTTGATCTGGGCGGCGATCTGCTCGGGCGCCGCGCCGAGGCGCCGCACCGCGCCGGAAACGTCGAGGAAGGCCTCGTCGACGCTCAGCGGTTCGACGAGATCCGTGAAGTCGGCGAAGAGCCGCATGAGCTGCCGTGACACCTCGTAGTAGAGGTGGTGCCTGGGCTCGACCACGATCGCGTCGGGGCAGCGGCGCAGCGCGATGGCCATCGGCATTGCGCTGCTGACGCCGAAGGCGCGCGCCTCATAGCTGGCGGACAGGACCACGGAGCGCTCGGCGGGGAAACCGACGATGACGCGCCGTCCGCGCAGCTCCGGCCGCTCGCGCTGCTCGACGGCGACGAAGAAGGCGTCCATGTCCACGTGCAGGACGCCGCGGCGCCGCATCTGCCCCAGCGTCTCCTCCCCGGGGGCATCACCGTCCGTTCCCACCCGTCCATCGTAGGCGGGAGGGACACCGCACCGCCCACTAGACTGGGCGGGACCTTGCAGCGAGAACGAAAGGCAGACACCAGGCGCATGGCGAACATCACCGTCAGGATCCGACGACTCGCAGGAGCCACCGTGCTCATGGCCGCCGCACTCGCAGTGGCGGGCTGCGGAGGCCAGACAGGGAGCGCGGCGCAGAGCCCGGCTCCGGCGAGCTCTTCCGCGGCCACCGCCTCGTCGTCGCCGTCCTCCACGGTGAGCGGACGCGCCACGGCGTCGGCTTCTGCGGCGAACGCCACCGTGAGCGCCATTGCGCCCGGCTTCCCATCCCAGACGCTTCCCCTCATGCCCGGCGCCACGGCGCTCGCCACGAGCTTCGATGCCTCGGCCTCCCCCGCGGTCGCGTCCCTCGTTGCGGGCAGCAGCACGTCCTCGGCCTCCGAGATGCTCGGCTACTACACGAAGACCCTCACCGGCGAGGGGTTCACCGAGGTGCCTGCCGCCAGCGCGTCGTCGAGCACATCGGCATCGATGGCTGCGGCAGGGACTCTTGTGCGGGACTTCGTGCGCTCGAACGGTTCGGAGACCGCCACCGTCACCGTCGTCACCGCGAACAAGCAGGCGGTCGCGACCGTGGGCGTCTCGGTGGCGCCGTCGTCGCTCAAGTAGTCAGCGGACAGGGGACACGGTGAACGAGCAGCGAGCGGGGGCCGCCGCCGGCGTCGAGGAGGAGCAGGCACGCTACCGGGAAGCCCTCGAGGCCGAGCTGCGCTCCTTCCTCGACCGCCAGCGGTCGGTGATGGCCGGGGTCTCGGCGGACGTCGATGCGCTCATGGACGCCATCTCAGGCCTCGTCTCGGGCGGCAAGCGCCTCCGCGCGCTGCTCGGCTACTGGGGGTGGCGCGGGGCCGGCGGGGCCGCGCTGGCCGAGGAACCGGTGCGCGCGGGCGCCGCCCTCGAGCTCTTCCAGTCAGCGGCCCTCATCCACGACGACATCATCGACCGCTCGGCCACCCGCCGCGGTGCGCCGAGCGTGCATGAGCGGTTCACGGCACTGCACGCCAGGTCGGGGTGGGCGCTCGATGCGACCCGCTTCGGCCACGCCGCCGCGATCCTCACGGGCGACCTGTGCCTGTCCTTCAGCGAGGAGGCCTTCACCGCGGTCGGGCCGGCGGCCGGGGTCGGCACTCCTGGGCGCCGGATCTTCAACACGATGCGGGCCGAGGTCATGGCCGGGCAGTACCTCGACATCCTCGAGGAGGTCGCCGGTCCGTCCCGTTCCCGGACGGAGGCTGTGGCCCGGGCGGGCACGGTGATCAGGTACAAGTCGGCGAAGTACTCCACCGAGCACCCGCTCGGCATCGGGGGGGCGCTCGCCGGAGCGGACGAGGCCCTGTTGGAGGCCTACTCCGCATTCTCGCTCCCGCTCGGCGAGGCGTTCCAGCTCCGCGACGACGTGCTCGGGGTGTTCGGGGACCCCCGCACCACCGGCAAGCCCGCCGGGGACGACCTCCGCGAGGGGAAGCGGACCATGCTCGTGGCGCTCGCGCTGGACACGGCCGACGGCGCGGCGGCGGCAGAGCTCGAACGCGGCCTCGGGCGGGGCGACCTCGATCTCGACGAAGTCGGCAGGCTGCGCGACATCATCGCCTCGGCCGGCGCCCTCGAGGCCACCGAGCGGCTCATCGGGAGGCTGGCCGACGAGGCCTTCGCGGCGCTCGCGCGGCTCGACGTCGATCCCGTGGTCCGCACTGCGCTCGAGGCCCTCGGCAGGGCCGCCGTGCAGCGGGCGTCCTGAGGAAGGCGTCAGGCCCCGGGTCCGGCCCGCCTGCGCGGACCGGGCCCGGGGCCTGACGCATCGCCGGACGCGGGGGGGGTGCGGCTACCAGGCCAGGATCTGCGCGCGGCGCCGGATCTCGGTCTTGCGGCCCTCGCGGAGGGCGTCGATGGGGCGGCCGCGCAGCGACTCGTCCGGCGTGAAGAGCCAGGCGATCAGCTCCTCGTCGCTGAAGCCCGCATCCGCCAGGACGGCGATCGTGCCCTTGAGGCTGTCCACCACGTGGTCCCCGTCGAGGAACAGCGCTGGGACGGAGCGGATCTTGCGCTCGCCCACGCGCGCGGCGACGAGCGCGCGCTCGTCGATCAGGCCATGCACCTTGGTGACCGGCAGCCCGAGCCGCTCCGCGACGTCCGGGAGGGGCAGCCATTCAGACACCAGGTTCTCGATATCACTCACGGCACCAGCGTGCCACGCCCCGGGCCGCTCCACCTAGTCGGTGCCGGCGCCGGGCGCGGGAGCCAGCCGGTCCACCCGCTGCCTTGTACCTTCCGCCGAATCATGAGAGATTCACATCGGTCACTTAAGTAACAGCAGTCAAATAAATCACTCACGTAACATCACCGAATTTACAGCCGTCATCACACGAGTGACACCACCCCGGCTCAAGGAGGTCGACCGATGAGCACGTCCGGAACCAGCGGAAGCGCTGCAGCCAAGCCCAGCCTTCCCCTCGTCGCGGCGACGACGGCGGTCCTCCCCGCCGTGGCCCTGTCCTCGCTCGCGCTCGCTGCGCCCGCATCGGCAGCGGCCGCCGCGTCCGTCGCCCAGTCCGGCGCCCTCGCAGGCGGCGCCCCGAGCGCCGCCGCGCGGGCCGCCGTCGTGCCCGCCGCGGAGGTGCCGGCGATGGTTCCCAGCAGGCTCGCACCTGCGAAGGCAGCGCCGCCGCAGAAGTACACGGTGCGTGCCGGGGACACGGTGACGGCGATCGCCGGACGGTTCGGGCTGAAGGTCGCGGACGTCCTGTCCCTGAACCACCTCACGCCGACCACCATCATCTACCCGGGCCAGCAGCTCACGCTCACCGGCGGGACGGCCCCGCACGCCGCCGCGCCGTCCTCCGCTGGCGACACGTCGGCCCAGCCGGCCAGCTCCGGCACCTACACCATCCGCCCGGGTGACACCCTCTACGGCATCAGCGCCCGTCTGAAGGTGCCGCTCGGGAGCCTGCTGAGCGCCAACGGACTCAGCCTCACGAGCATCATCTACGCGGGGCGGACGCTCAAGCTTCCGGCCGCCAAGGCAGAGCCGGCCGCCGCCATCACGCAGGCCTCGTCCGGCGCACCCAAGCCGCTCGTGGGCGACACCTTCTTCGGCTTCAAGTACCCCGATGCCGTCGTCGCCTCCGCCAACGAGAACAAGCGCCTCCTCAATGCCGCGCCGGTGCCGAGCCGGGCGGAGATGAAGCAGATCGTCGCCGACACCGCGCGGCGGATGGGCGTCGACCCGGCGCTGGCCCTGGCCATCGCCTACCAGGAGTCGGGATTCAGCCAGCGCGCCGTCTCCCCCGCCAACGCCATCGGGACGATGCAGCTCGTGCCCACCTCCGGAGAGTGGGCCTCGGATCTCGTCGGCCGCAAGCTCAACCTCATGGACCCCCATGACAACGCCACGGCCGGGATCGCCATCATCCGCGCCCTCGTGCGGACGAGCAAGGACGAGGACACCGCGATCGCCGGCTACTACCAGGGCCAGTACTCCGTGGCGAAGCACGGCATGTACAAGGACACCAAGCAGTACGTGGCCGCCATCAGGGCGCACCAGAAGACGTTCAGCTGACCGCGGGCGCCCCGTGGCCCCTTCCGGCACGGGGTGGCTCGGGCGCCTGCCGCGGGCGAGCGCATAGGATCGTGGGGTGAACGGAAAGCTGAGCGACGGGCTCGTCGGATCGCTCGTGGGCGGCCGCTACCGCGTTGCCGCGCGCCTCGCCATGGGGGGCATGGCCACGGTCTACCTGGCAACGGACACGAACCTCGACCGGGACGTCGCCCTCAAGGTCCTCCACCCGCATCTGAGCCAGGACCCCTCCTTCGCCGAGCGCCTCGAGCAGGAGGCCAAGGCCGCGGCCCGGCTGTCGCACCCCCACGTCGTCTCGGTCCTCGACCGCGGCCACGACGGGGATGTCTTCTACCTCGTGATGGAGTACGTGCCCGGCCGCAACCTCCGCGAGCTGCTCGACGAGCACGGCCCGCTGGCGCCGCGCCAGGCCCTCGCGCTGATCGACGCCGTGGTCGACGGGCTCGCGGCCGCCCACGCCGCCGGCCTCGTCCACCGCGACATCAAGCCCGAGAACGTGCTCCTCGGGGACTCGGGGCAGATCAAGGTCGCAGACTTCGGCCTTGCGAGGGCAGTCACCACCTCGACGACCAGCGGCGTCACCATGGGCACCGTTGCGTACATCGCCCCCGAGCTCGTCCAGCGCAGCGGTGGCGACGAGCGCAGCGACCTCTACTCGGTCGGGATCATGCTCTACGAGCTCCTCACCGGACACCAGCCGTACCGGGGGGACCTGCCCGTGCAGGTCGCCATGCAGCACGCGACCCGCGACGTCCCTCCGCCGTCCGACCTCGTCCCCGGCCTCTCCCCGGAGCTCGACGAGCTCGTCCAGTGGGCCTGCGCGCGGGAACCCGAGGACCGGCCCGTCGATGCCGAGGCCCTCCTCGGCGAGATCCGGCACATCCGCACCCACCTGAGCGACGCCCAGCTCGACCTGCACTCGGCGCAGACCCAGCACATCCCCTACCCCCAGCGCGGGCACACCGAGATGCTCCCTTCCGGGCGCACGGAGGTGATCGCCGCTGCCCCCCACCCCCAGCACACGAGCGTCATCCCGGCGGGAACGGCCCCCACGGCGCGCGAGCAGCGCCGGCGCGACCGCGAGGCCGCACGCCGGTCAGCAGCCGCAGCCGCGACCCCGACGCGCACTCTGGGACCCGGACGGTCGCGCCGCCGCGGAGCGGTCTGGGCCGCGGTCATCGTCGTCCTCGCGCTCGTGGCCGCGCTGGCCGGATGGTTCTTCGGCGTGGGCCCCGGCGCCGCCGCGACCGTCCCCCCGGTCAAGGACCTCACGGTCGACCAGGCTCGGCCGCTCTTCGACCAGGCGGGGCTCTCCTTCTCCACCCAGGACGTCTTCGACGACGCCGTCACGGCCGGGCTGATCGTCAACAGCACCCCGGCCCCCGGGACCCAGATCCGGAAGTTCCAGGGCGTGAGCGTCCTCGTGTCGAAGGGCCCGCAGCTCTTCCCGCTCGAGGACCTGCGGGGCAAGTCCCTCGACGACGCGAAGGCCGCCATCACGGCGGCGAAGGACACCGTCGGTGCCGTCAAGGAGGCCTACGACGACACCGTGCCGGCGGGGATCATCCTCGCCCAGGACCCGGGACCTGGTACGTCCCTGCGCCATGGCTCCACCGTGGCGCTGACCGTGTCCAAGGGTCCCCAGCCGATCCCGGTGCCCCGCGTGGTGGGCATGCCGCAGTCCCAGGCGCTCGCGGCGCTGCGCGCCGCCGGGCTCGATCCCCAGGTCTCCTCCGACGAGGTCAACGACAGGACCGTTCCGAAGGGCGCCGTCGCGGCCCAGGACCCGGCTCCCGGCGCCACGCTGACCAAGGGCGGCGCGGTCACCCTGACGATGTCCAAGGGGCCCAAGATGGTGCACGTGCCCAGCTTCGTGGGCAAGCAGGTCGGCCAGGCCACGGACGAGCTCAAGCGGCTCGGGTTCGACGTGCGCGTCGAGAACATCCTCGGCGGGTTCTTCGGCACCGTCCGCGCCCAGGACCCGGTGGACAAGGACGTGCCCGAGGGCAGCGTCGTGACCCTCACGGTCGTGTGAGGGCCGTGGCCCTCACACGACCGTGAGGGCCACCCGCTCCCGGCCTCCCGATCAGTGGCGCTTCGAGAGCGATCCGGCCACGAGGAAGGCCATCTCGAGGGACTGCATGTGGTTCAGCCTCGGGTCGCACACCGACTCGTACCGGTCTTCGAACGCCGCCTCGTCGATCGGGTCGGAGCCGCCCAGGCACTCGGCGACGTCGTCGCCCGTCATCTCCATGTGCAGGCCGCCCGGAACGGTCCCCAGCGCCCTGTGCACCTCGAAGAAGCCGCGCACCTCGTCCACGACGTCGTCGAAGCGGCGGGTCTTGTAGCCGTTGCGGCTCGTGACGGTGTTCCCGTGCATCGGATCGGTGACCCACAGGACCTGGGCGCCGGACGCGGTGACCTTCTCGACCACGGGGGGCAGCTTCTCGCGGATGTTCTGCGCCCCCATCCTGGTGATGAACGTCAGCCGGCCGGGCTCGCGCTCGGGGTCGAGCCTGTCGATGAGCCGCAGGGCGTCGTCGCCCGTCGTCGACGGACCGAGCTTGACGCCGATCGGGTTCCGCACGCGGGAGAGGTAGTCCACGTGGGCGTGGTCGAGCTCGCGGGTCCGCTCACCGATCCACAGGAAGTGCGCGGAGGTGTCGTACGGCAGGCCCGTGCGCGAGTCGATGCGCGTCAGCGCCCGCTCGTAGTCGAGCAGCAGTGCCTCATGGCTCGCGAAGAACTCGACGCGCTTGAGCGCCTCGAAGTCGGCCCCGCACGAGTCCATGAACTTGATGGCGCGGTCGATCTCGCGGGCGAGCGACTCGTAGCGGGCGTGGGCCGGATTCTCCGTGAACCCCTTGTTCCACGTGTGCACGAGGCGCAGGTCTGCGAAGCCGCCCTGGGTGAAGGCGCGGATGAGGTTCAGGGTCGACGCCGACGTGTGGTAGGCGCGGAGCATCCGCGCGGCGTCGTGCGCGCGAGACTCGGGCGTGAAGTCATAGCCGTTGACGATGTCGCCGCGGTAGGCCGGGAGGGTGACGCCGTCCCGCGTCTCCGTGTCGGAGGAACGGGGCTTGGCGAACTGGCCGGCCATGCGGCCCATCTTGATCACGGGCAGCTGGGCCCCGTAGGTCAGCACTACCGCCATCTGCAGGATGGTCTTCACGCGGGCGCTGATCCGGTCCGCGGTCGCCGCCCCGAAGGTCTCGGCGCAGTCGCCGCCCTGGAGGAGGAAGGCCTCCCCGCGGGCCGCGGCGGCGAGCCGCTCGCGCAGGACGTCCACCTCGCCGGCGAAGACGAGCGGCGGGAGGATGGACAGCTCCGCGATCGCCGCGCGGAAGACGTCCGGGTCCGACCAGGAAGGCTGCTGCGAGATCGGCAGGGAGCGCCAGTTGTCGAGGCCCGGGTAGTCGGCGGCACCGCTCTGGGCAGTGCTCGTGAATCGGGCCGCGGGCGATACGGAGAGATCAGTCACGATCCAAGGCTAAGCCACCGGCACGGCGCCGTGCTTATGCGTCGGCCGGCGGCTCTCCCGTCCGCTTCTGCGCCGCCTCCTGCGCCAGCCTGGCCTTGACGTCCGCGGCATATGCGTCGACGTACTCCTGGGCGGACAGCTGCTGGATCTGGCGCATGATCCGCGTGGTCACCTCCCGCTGGACGGCCCGGTCCTCGGCCCTGCCGTAGAACTCGGAGAAGTCCATCGGCTGGCCGATGATGATGCCGACCCGGCGGATCGAGGGGATCCGCTGGCCGATCGGCTGGACCTTCTCCGTGCCGATCATCGCGACCGGGAGCACCGGCACCTGCTTCAGCAGGGCGAGCCGGGCCACGCCGACCTTGCCCCGGTACAGGCGCCCGTCGGGACTGCGCGTCCCCTCCGGGTAGATGCCCAGCAGGCCGCCGTTCGCGAGGATCTGCGCGCCGGCCTCGAGGGAGGCTGCGGATGCCTCCCCGCCGGACCGGTCCATCGGCAGCTGGTTCGTGTAGCGGAAGAAGGCCGCGGTCAGCCAGCCCTTGAGCCCCCGGCCCGTGAAGTACTCCTGCTTCGCGAGGAACACCACCGGCCGCCGGACCATGAGGGGCAGGAAGATCGAGTCGGAGAACGAGAGGTGGTTCGAGGCGAGGATGGCCGCCCCGCGGGCCGGAACATTCGCGAGCCCCTTGGTCCACGGCCGGTACAGCAGTTTGACGAGGGGGCCGATGAAGATCTGCTTGAGGATCCAGTAGACCACGCAGGTCCTTCCGCCGTTCGAGCGCGTTCCAGGCTTCACTGTAGTGTCCCGCTCTGCGGACTCGGCGCAACAGGCCGCTGCACGGTGCATAATTCTTGCCATGGACCCTTCCACCGTCGGTGTCGCCCTGAGCCACGGCTTCACGGGCGGGCTCGGCGGGATCGCGCCGTGGGCGGATGCGCTCCGCGGCGCCGGGTTCCGCGTGGCCACGCCCCTCCTCCCCGGCCACGGGACTTCGATCGAGGACCTCGCCCGCAGGTCGTGGCACGAGTGGTACGACGCCTATGAGGCGGCCTACGTCGAGCTCGCCGAGGAATGCACGGCCGTCGTCGCTGCGGGGCTGTCGATGGGCGGGGCCCTGGCGCTGCGCCTTGCCGCGCACCGCCCTGTGGCCGCCGTCAGCGTGGTCAACCCCGGCCTCGTGATCGACGATCCGCGCTCGCACCTCTCCGGCGTGCTGCGGCACGTGATGCGGACGGTTCCGGGCATCCGCAACGACATCAAGCTCGCGGGCCAGGACGAGGGCGCCTACGAGTCGGTGCCCGTGGCCGCCGCGCACCAGCTCAAGCTCCTGTTCCGGGACACCGTCGCGTCCCTGCCGCGCGCCACCGCCCCGCTGCAGGTCTTCCGCTCGACGGTCGACAGGGTCGTCACGAGCGAGCGCAGCGTCGGCGCGATCGCCGCCCGCTACGGCGGGACGGACATCCGCATCGTCCGGCTCGCCAACAGCTACCATGTGGCCACTCTGGACCACGACGCCGAGACGATCTTCCGGGGCTCGGTCGCCTTCATCAAGGAGGCGGTCGACGCCGCGCCGTCGGCCGCCGCCTGCCGCCGCATCGACGCTGGGGGTGCGGCGTGAACGGGCGTCCCGACCCCGACCGCCACGACCCTGCGGCGGACGACGACGTCTGGCGCGACCTCGTGGCGCGCCTGGGCGGCTCCGTGGACGACCGCGACGCTGGGCCCGCTCCGACCGAGCTCTCCGCCGCGGAGCGGTCCTCGGCCCCGGGTCCGCTCCCGCCGGCGCCCGCGGCAGACCACCCGGAGGGCCGGGAAAAGGACCCGTCTTCCCCCGGGGACGACGCCGGCCCCGCCGGCTTCGCCCGGTACGACCCCCTCGGGGTCGCCGCTCCGCGCAGCCGCGGACCGGTCGGCGAGGAGCCGGAGGGGCTGCCGGGCGACTTCGTCCCCGACGAGCCGGCCCCCGTCCTGGCAGGCGCCGACCCGGTGGCGGTGCTCGCCTGGTGCAGCGCGCTCGGCGGCCCGGTGGCCCTCCTGCTGTGCGCGCTCGTGTGGCGCACCGTGCCCGGCTACGTGATCGTCCTGCTCGTCGCGGCCTTCGTGGCAGGGGTCGGCACGCTCATCATGCGCCTGCCGCGCAGCAAGGACGACGACGGGGACGACGGCGCCCGGATCTGAGCTGCGCGGCTCAGCGCACCGCGCCGTGGGAGCGCAGGTGGACGCGGGAGAGGTCGGCGGCACCGATGAGGCCCGCCTCGGGGCCGAGGGCCGCGCGCACGATCCGGGCCGGCGGGCGGAAGCCGCGGCCGGTCAGGTTGCGGGCGAACGCCCTGCGGGCCGGGGCCAGCAGCAGCTCCCCCGCGTCGCAGAGACCTCCCCCGATCACGAAGGTCCCAGGGTCCAGCGCCGCGGCGAGGTTCGCGAGCCCGAGCCCGAGCCACTCGCCGACGTCCTCGATGAGCTCGCGCGAGGCCGCGTCCCCGGCCCGGGCCAGCTCGGTGACGATCGCGCCGGTGATCTGCTCGGGATCGCCGTCGACAGCGCGGAGGAGCTCCTGTGCCACCGGGGAATTGGCGCGGGCGAGCTCGCGCGCCTCGCGTCCGAGGGCGTTGCCCGAGGCGTACTGCTCCCAGCAGCCGCGGTTGCCGCATTCGCAGCGGTGGCCGCCGGGCATGATGATCTGGTGGCCGAACTCTCCCGCGACTCCGTAGCGGCCGCGTTCGAGGTGGCCGGAGACCACCATCGCGCCGCCGATCCCGGTGCCGAGCGTGATGCACACGAGCCGGCTCTCCTGGCGCCCGGCCCCGAAGCGCCACTCGGCCCACGCCGCGGCGTCGGCGTCGTTGGCGAGGTGCACGCGGCGGCGCAGGAGCGATTCGAGGTTGGCGCGGAGCGGCTCGTTGCGCCAGGCGAGGTGCGGGCTGAAGAGGACGGTCCCGCCGTCGAGGTCCATCCAGCCTGCGGCGCCGATCCCCACGGAGGCGATGCGGTGCTCGACGCTGAGCTCGTCGACGAGCTCGGCGATGACGCGCTCGACTTCGCGGGGCCGCGTGCCGGGGGTCGCCCGCCGGGCCCGCTGGAGGACGTGCCCGTCGGCGTCGACCACGCCTGCGGCGACCTTCGTGCCGCCGATGTCGATGCCGATCGCGAGGCCCCTCCTCCTCAGCCGCGGATCGCGGGGCCGGAAGGTCGGAGCCAAGCGGGGTCTGCGCACGCTGGCCATTCTACTGGCGGCCCGGGACCCCGGGCCGCTATTGTTACTCACCAGTAGCATCGTGCCGTGATCCAAGGCACATCCCGTGCAGGGGCCTTGGATATGGTTAAGCCCTCTCCCGCGCACCGGGAGGTACCGAAGGAGATATCGTGCGCGAAAAGACCGTTCCGCCCCTCGTCCCCACTCCCGTTGCCAAGAACATTGCCGACTTCGTGGTCGAGCAGGCCGAGAAGCCCTCGAACCCGGCCCTCTTCGCCCGGCGGGGGGCCTCGGGCGCGTGGGAGGACGTGACCGCCAAGGAGTTCCGCGCCGAGGTGGAGCGGATCGCGAAGGGCCTGATCGCGGAGGGCGTCGCGGCTGGCGATCGCGTGGCCATCATGGCACGCACCTGCTACGAGTGGAGCCTCGTCGACTTCGCCATCTGGTTCGCCGGCGCGGTGTCGGTGCCGATCTACGAGACCTCCTCTCCGAGCCAGATCGCGTGGAACCTCGGCAACTCGGGCGCCGTTGCCGCCTTCGGCGAGACCGCCCACCATGAGGACGCCATCCGCGCGGCCATCGACTCCGACGACCTCACCGCCATGCGCCACGTCTGGCAGCTCTCCCCCGCCGGGCTCGGCGCGCTCGCCGCGGCCGGGGAGCAGGTCTCCGACGAAGAGCTCGAGGCGCGCCGCTCCGCCGCGACCCTCGAGTCGCTGGCCACCATCATCTACACCTCCGGCACGCTCGGCCGGCCGAAGGGCTGCGAGCTGACCCACGGGAACTTCGTCGCGCTGTCCGAGAACGCCGCGGCCGCACTCGGAGAGGTGGTGGTGCCTGGGGCGAAGACGATCATGTTCCTCCCGCTCGCCCACGTGTTCGCCCGCTTCATCTCCGTCCTCGCCGTCGCCGCCGGGTGCCAGGTGGCCCACACCCCGGACATCAAGAACCTCCTGGCCGACCTGCAGGGCTTCGAGCCGAACTTCATCCTCGTGGTCCCGCGCGTGTTCGAGAAGGTCTACAACTCTGCGCTGACCAAGGCCGAGGACGGCGGCAAGGGCAAGATCTTCCACCGCGCCGCGGACACCGCGATCGCCTGGTCGAAGTCCCACGCCGACGGCGGGAGCCCCTCCCTCGGCCTGCGGCTGCAGCACGCGCTCTACGACGCGCTCGTCTACCGGAAGCTGCGCGCGGCCATGGGCGGCCACGTGAAGTACGCAGTCTCGGGCGGCGGACCGCTCGGCGAGCGGCTCGGCCACTTCTTCCACGGCATCGGGCTCCGCGTCCTCGAGGGCTACGGCCTGACCGAGACCACGGCGCCGATCTGCGTCAACACGCCCTCGCTGGTCAAGATCGGCACGGTCGGGGCCCCGATCCCCGGCAATGCGGTCCGGATCGCGGACGACGGCGAGATCCTGGCCAAGGGCGTCAGCGTCATGCGCGGCTACTACCGGCTTCCCGAGCTGCAGACCGAGACGTTCACGGACGGGTGGTTCCACACCGGGGACATCGGCGAGCTCGACGCCGACGGCTACCTGCGCATCACCGGGCGCAAGAAGGACATCATCGTCACGGCCGGCGGCAAGAACGTGGCGCCGGCCCACCTCGAGGACCAGATCCGCGCGGACGCCCTCGTGTCGCAGGTCGTCGTGGTGGGCGAGAACCGCCCCTTCATCGGCGCGCTCGTGACCCTCGACGAGGAGGCCCTCCCGGGCTGGCTCGAGCGGCAGGGGCTTCCCGCCGGGCTCTCCCTCGAGGATGCCGCGTCCCACCCCGGGGTCCTCGCTCACGTGCAGTCGATCGTCGACCGCGCCAACGCGAGCGTGTCGAAGGCAGAGGCCATCAAGTCCTTCCGGGTGGTGCCGACGGACTTCACCGAGTCCTCCGGCCACCTCACGCCCTCGCTCAAGGTCAAGCGGGCCCAGGTGCTGGCCGATTTCGGCAGCTACGTCGAGGACATCTACTCGGCGCCCAAGCCGAGCGTCGTCTGAGGACGGCACCCGCCACCGGGGACGGCGGTCCCGGCCAGGGCCGGGGCCGCCGCGCTGTGATCAGTCGCCGGTGAGCTGTGATCAGTCGCCGGTGAGCTGGTCCACGACGAGGCCCGCGAGCTCGATCGCCGCCTCGCGCGTCGCGGCGCCGAGCTTGGCGAACTCGATCTGGGAGCCCTCGGCCAGATGCCGGTCGTGCGGAATGCGGACCACGTGGCCCACACGCGTGCGGAAGTGGTCCTCGATCTCGTCCACGTTCACCCGCGTGCCGTTGCCGGCGGACACGTTGACCACCACGATCGCCTTGCGCACCAGGTCGTCACGTCCGTGCGCCTCGAGCCAGGACAGCGTCTCGGAGGCGAGCCGCGCCTCGTCGACGCTTCCGCCGGAGACGAGGACGACGGCGTCGGCCTTCTCCAGCGTCCCCTGCATGACGGAGTGGACCATCCCTGTGCCGGAGTCGGTGAGGACAATCGAGTAGTAGCGTCCGAGAATGTCCGTCACGGCCCGGTAGTCCGCGTCGTTGAAGGCGTGGGCGACCATGGGGTCCGCATCCGAGGCGAGGACGTCGAGCCGTGACCCCTCGCGGGCGGTGTAATTGGACAGCTGGGCGAAGGAGTTCACCTCGAAGCGGTCCTTGACCAGCTGGCGGGCGGTATGGGAGGCGCGCCCGGGGTTCCGGTCCGAGAGGGTGCCCCGGTCGGGGTTGGCGTCCATCGCGATCACACGGTCCTCGCGCAGGTCCGCCAGCGCCATGCCCAGCAGCGTCGTCACCGTCGTCTTGCCGACGCCGCCCTTGCGGGACAGGACGGGCACGTAGCGCGTCTTCTCCCCCAGCCGCACCGCAATGCGGTGCTCGAGCGCGCGCTGCGACCGGACGGCGTCCGAGTCCCCGACGTTGACGTAGCCGAACGTCGCGAAGTACAGCCAGCGCCGCCAGCCGCCCACCGGGGCCGCAGGGCTCTTCGCCACGAGGCGGTCGGAGGTCAGGGAGGTGGCGGACTCCGGTCCCTCGGCCCGCGTGCGGCGCTCGCTCACCGCCGGGGCCTCGCCGCCGGCGGCCTGCGCACTGTCCTGGCCGTGCGGCTCGGATCCGCGGGGCTGGTAGCCGACCTCGGCCGAGGCCGCTGACTGGCCCGGGACCGCGGCGGGGTCGTCGGGCGCGGGCGCCGGGGCCGTCGCCGCGCCGCCCGAGAGCCACCCCGCTGGGGGCGCGGAGGGTGCCGGCGGCACGGAGCCCAGATCGAGCGGCACGGAGAGGATCCCGAGCGGGCCGCGGGCGGCGGCATTCTCGGCGCTGGGCCTGGGGGCCTGCGAGTCGGCGGCGGCCTCCCCCGCGCCGTCCTCGGCCGCCGGGGCGTCCTGGGTGGAATCCGGCTCGTCCTGGGATGGACTGCGCCGCGGTGCGGGCTTCGGCGTGCTGTCGCTCATGGCTCCCGTTCGCCTCGTGGGTGGGTGCGGACGGCGGCGGCACGGACCGCCGCCGTCCTGGATCGCGCCCAGTCTAGCCGCCGCCCCGCCACGGCCCTGCGGGCAGCGACGGGGCGGCGGCACACGGGGCCGGGCGCGCGGGGCGCGCAGCGGCTACTCGGCGCCGACCACCAGCAGGAGGTCTCCGCCCTGGACCTGCTCGACTCCGGAGACCACCACGCGGGCCACCTTGCCGGCTACCGGCGAGGTGATGGCGGCCTCCATCTTCATGGCCTCGATCGTCGCGACGGAGTCGCCAGCCTGGACGAGGTCACCTTCCCTGGCCGTGACGGTCACCGCGCCGGCGAACGGGGCGGCGACGTGGCCGGGATTGGTCGCGTCCGCCTTCTCCGCCTGCTTGACGTTGCTCTGCACGGCACGGTCGCGGACCGAGACCGGCCGCGACTGGCCGTTCAGCGTCGCGATGACGGTGCGCATGCCCTTCTCGTCGGGCTCCGAGATGGCCTCGAGCTGCGCGATCAGCCGCACGCCCCTCTCGAGCTCGATCACGTGCTCGTGGCCGCGCTGGAGGCCGTAGAGGTAGTCACGCGTGTCGAGCACCGAGAGGTTGCCGTAGGCTTCCCGGTTCGCGAGGTAGTCCTTCGTCGGGCCGGGGAAGAGGAGCCGGTTGAGCGTGGCACGGCGCGTCGCCGAATCGCCCTGCAGCGCCGCTGAGTCCTCCGCGGAGAGCTTCTCCTCGCGCACCTTGACCGTCCGCCCCTGGAGCGCCTTGGTGCGGAACGGCTCGGGCCAGCCGCCGGGCGGGTCGCCGAGTTCGCCGCTGAGGAAGCCGATGACCGACTCCGGGATGTCGAACTTCTGCGGGTTCTCGCGGAACTCCTCGGGATCCGCGCCGAGTCCGACCAGGTGGAGGGCGAGGTCGCCGACGACCTTGGAGGACGGCGTGACCTTGACCAGCCGGCCGAGGATGCGGTCCGCGGCCGCGTACATGTCCTCGATCGCCTCGAACCGCTCGGCCAGGCCGAGGGCCATGGCCTGCTGGCGCAGGTTGGAGAGCTGGCCGCCCGGGATCTCGTGGCGGTACACGCGCCCGGTCGGACCCGGGAGGCCCGACTCGAAGGGGGCGTACACGCGGCGCACAGCCTCCCAGTACGGCTCGAGCGCGCTGACCTTCTCCAGCGAGATGCCCGTGTCCCGGGGCGTGTGCGCGAGCGCGGCCACGAGGGCGGAGGCCGGAACCTGGCTCGTGGTGCCGGCCAGGGACGCCGAGGCGACGTCGACCGCGTCGACCCCGGCCTCCACCGCCGCGAGCAGCGTCGCGAGCTGGCCGCCCGCGGTGTCATGGGTGTGGAGGTGCACGGGCAGGTCGAAGCGCTCCCGCAGGGCGCGCACGAGCTTGGCCGCGGCGGCCGGGCGCAGGAGTCCGGCCATGTCCTTGATCGCGAGGATGTGGGCGCCGGCGTCGACGATCTTCTGCGCGAGCCCGAGGTAGTAGTCGAGCGTGTAGAGGTCCTCGGCCGGGTCGAGGAGGTCGCCGGTGTAGCACAGGACCACCTCGGCCACCGCGGTGCCCGTCTCACGGACGGCCTTGATGGCGGGCGCCATCTGGTTCACGTCGTTGAGCGCGTCGAAGATGCGGAAGATGTCGATCCCGGTGGCCGCCGCCTCCTTCACGAAGGCGGCCGTCACCTCCTCGGGGTACGGCGTGTAGCCCACGGTGTTGCGGCCGCGCAGGAGCATCTGGAGGCAGATGTTCGGGATCGCCTCGCGCAGGGCGGCCAGGCGCTGCCACGGGTCCTCGCCGAGGAAGCGGAGTGCGACGTCGTACGTCGCCCCGCCCCAGGCCTCGACCGAGAGCAGCTCGGGGGTGAGCACCGAGACCGCGGGGCCGGCCGCGACGAGGTCGCGGGTGCGCACGCGGGTTGCGAGGAGCGACTGGTGCGCGTCACGGAAGGTCGTGTCCGTGACCGCCACCGCGTTCTGCTCGCGCAGGGCCTTGGCGAAGCCTTCGGGACCGAGCTCGAGCAGCTTCTGCCGGGACCCGGCCGGAGCGTCCGCCAGGTCGACCTTCGGCAGCTTCTCCTGCGGGGCCGCGTGGACCTTCAGCTCGCCGTTGGGCTTGTTGACGGTGACGTCCGCGAGCCACGTGAGCAGCTTCGTGCCGCGGTCCGCGGAGGAGCGGGCCTTGAGCAGTTCGGGCCGCTCGTCGATGAACGACGTCGCGACGTTGCCGGCCACGAAGTCCTCGTCGTCGAGCACGGCCTGCAGGAACGGGATGTTCGTGGAGACCCCGCGGATGCGGAACTCGGCCAGGGCCCGGCGCGCACGCTTCACGGCGGTCGCGTAGTCGCGGCCGCGGCACGTGAGCTTGACGAGCATCGAGTCGAAGTGCGGGCTGATCTCTGCGCCCTGGTAGATCGTGCCGCCGTCGAGCCGCACCCCGGCGCCGCCCGCCGAGCGGTAGCCGGTGATCTTCCCGACGTCGGGGCGGAAGCCGTTGGCCGGGTCCTCGGTGGTGATGCGGCACTGGAGCGCGGCACCCTTGAGGTGGATGCGGTCCTGGGTGAGCCCGAGGTCCTCGAGCGTCTCCCCCGAGGCGATGCGCAGCTGCGCCTGGACGAGGTCGACGTCGGTGACCTCCTCCGTGACGGTGTGCTCGACCTGGATGCGCGGGTTCATTTCGATGAACACGTGCTGGCCGGCCCGCTCGCCGACGGTGTCGACGAGGAACTCGACGGTGCCCGCGTTGACGTAGCCGAGGGCCTTGGCGAACTTGATGGCGTCCGCGTAGAGGGCCTGGCGGATCGAGTCGTCGAGCTGCGGGGCAGGCGCGATCTCGATGACCTTCTGGTGCCGGCGCTGCAGGGAGCAGTCGCGCTCGAAGAGGTGGACCACGTTGCCCTCGCCGTCGGCCAGGACCTGGACCTCGATGTGGCGCGGGCGCAGGACGGCCTGCTCGAGGAACACGGTCGGATCGCCGAACGCGGCGTCCGCCTCGCGCATTGCCGCGCTGAGGGACTCGGGAAGGGCCTCGCGCGTGTCCACGCGGCGCATGCCGCGCCCGCCGCCGCCCGCCACGGCCTTGACGAAGATCGGGAACCCGATCTCGTCCGCGGCCGCGATCAGCTCGTCGGCGTCAGAGCTGGGCGCGGAGGACTTGAGCACCGGGATGCCCGCCTTGCGTGCAGCCTGGAGGGCGTGGACCTTGTGGCCGGCCAGCTCGAGCACATCGGCGGGAGGGCCCACGAAGGTGATGCCCGCCGCCGCGGCCGCGCGCGCCAGCTCCGGGTTCTCCGAGAGGAAGCCGTAGCCGGGGTAGATGGCATCTGCACCGGCTTCCTTGGCGACGCGGACGATCTCGTCCACATCGAGGTAGGCCCGGACCGGATGGCCCTCCTCGCCGATGAGGTAGGCCTCGTCTGCCTTCTGCCGGTGGATCGAGTTGCGGTCTTCGTGGGGGAACACGGCCACCGTCTTGGCACCGAGCTCGTAGCTCGCACGGAACGCGCGGATGGCGATTTCACCGCGGTTCGCTACCAGAATCTTGGAGAACATGGGACTCCTGTTGTCGCAACGCAGGATTGTCTAGGTGGTGCCTAGTGTCTATGCCAGCAAAGTAGCAGGGCAATGTGCTGTGTCTTGAATCACGGATGTAACGTCCCGCCACGTGGACGCGGCGCGAGCGCGGGCGGTCGCCGGCCGTGGCGTGGCCGGGGCGGCTGCCCGCTTCCCTTTAGGATGGAACGGTCGGCCAGCGGATAGATAGTGGATCTCACGTGCAAGTAGTCAGTATCAGCAGCCTGAAGGGCGGGGTCGGGAAGACCTCGGTGACAACGGGGCTGGCGTCGGCCGCCCTCGCGGCCGGGATCCCCACCCTCGTGGTCGACCTCGACCCGCATGCTGACGCCTCGACCGCGCTCGGTGTGAACCCCGACCGCGAGCTCGAGGTGGGGCGGCTGCTCAAGGCCCCCAAGCGGGTCTTCCTCGAGGACAACGTCGTGGCGAGCCCGTGGGTGCGGCGCGCCGCAGCCCTGAACGGCCAGCAGAACCGGGTGCTCAACGTGGCCTACGGCGGTTCGCTGAGCGGCATCTACGACCGGCCGGACCTGGGGCGCCGGGACCTCCGCCGGCTGACCACGGTGCTCCACGGCCTCGAGGGCTACGGCCTCGTGCTCATCGACTGCCCGCCCTCGCTCAACGGCCTCACGCGCATGGCCTGGGCCGCGAGCAACCGCGTGCTCCTCGTCGCCGAGCCCGGCCTGTTCTCCGTGGCCGGCACCGAGCGCACGCTGCGCGCCATCCAGCTCTTCAAGCAGGAGTACGCCCCCAAGCTCGCCCCCGCCGGGATCGTCGCCAATCGGGTCCGCCCCTCCTCGACCGAGCACAGCTACCGGCTCGAGGAGATGAAGCAGATGTTCGGCACGCTCCTGCTGAACCCCCAGATTCCCGAGGTGGCCAACTGGCAGCAGATCCAGGGCGCCGCCCATGCGGTGCACCACTGGCCCGGGGAGGCCGCCCGCGGTACCGCCGCGCTGTATGACGAGCTGCTCGGCTCGGTCGTCAAGCAGGGGCGCGAGCTCCGTCCCCGCGTCGCACGGTAGGACCGCCCGCGGCAGGGACACCCGCTCAGAGACGTCGAGGGGCCGCCACCCGTAGGTGGCGGCCCCTCGACGTCGGGATGCGGGGAGGAGGTGACTCAGCCCGTCCTGCGCGCGGCGCGGCGCTTGCTCAGCTCATCCCCGGGAAACGTCTGGTCGGCGGCGTGCTCGCTCGGAAGCTCGGCGAGGCTCCCCTCCACCTCGCGCCACACGCGTCCCACTGCAATGCCGAACACGCCCTGTCCTCCTTGGACGAGGTCGATGACCTCATCGGCCGAGGTGCACTCGTACACGGACGCGCCGTCGCTCATCAGCGTGATCTGTGCGAGGTCTTCGACGCCGCGCTCCCGCAGGTGCCCGACGGCGCTGCGGATCTGCTGGAGCGACACGCCGGTGTCGAGCAGTCTCTTGACCACCTTGAGGACGAGGATGTCGCGGAAGCCGTAGAGGCGCTGGGAGCCGCTGCCGGCTGCCCCGCGCACGGTGGGCTCGACGAGGCCTGTGCGGGCCCAGTAGTCGAGCTGGCGGTACGTGATCCCGGCGGCCTTGCACGCGGTGGGCCCGCGGTAGCCGGCCTCCTCGTCCAGTGCGGGGAGGTCGTCATCGAAGAGGAGGCCCTGAGTGCCGGTCGGCGCCTCGGTGCCCGTGCCGGAAATATGCCTGAGATCTCCGTGCTCGCGCTTGGGACTCACTAAACCCTCCTTCACAGCTCCCCTGGGGGAATCGCAGTCCCCGCCAGCCTGCCTCGAAAGTGCCCCTCGTGTAATTACACTCGGGTCCACCTTCCAGTGTCGCCTGTGGCCATCGGGGAAGCAATGGGAGCTTGTCTCTAACGACGTTAGAACCGTCGGGGAACGAAATCAAAGACATCGCCTCCGGCGGTGGGGGCGTGTCGGGCTCCGCCGCGCGAGTGGCGCACGGCGGAGCCGCTCACTCGTCGAAGTCCTCCGGCTCCACGTCCGCGAGGAACTCGCGGAAGCGGCGCATCTCGGTCTCCTCCTCCTCGGCGCTGGCACCCTCCTCGGTGCCGTCGCTGCCCTCGGCCAGCTGGACGCCGGCCTCCTCGAGGACCGCGTCCGCGCACCAGATGCGGCAGTTGACCCGCAGGGCCACGGCGAGGGCGTCTGAGGCCCTCGACTCCACCGTGGTGCCGTCGTCGAACCCGAGCTGAGCGTAGAAGACGCTGTCCTCGACCGCCACGATGGTCGCGCTGACGATCTGCCGGCCCAGGCTGTGCACGACGCTCACGAGGAGGTCGTGGGTCAGCGGCCGGGGCGGCACGACGTGCTGCTGGGCCAGAGCGATGGCGCTGGCCTCCGCGGTGCCGATCCAGATCGGCAGGTGCCGCTCGCCGTGGGCCTCCTTCAGGAGCACCAGGGGCTGGTTCGAGGGCAGCTCGATGCGGACACCTACGACTTCTACCTCGATCATCAGCCATCCATCCTCGAGATCAGCCCGTGGACCAGTGCACGGTGCAGGGTCAGGAACAGCTCACCCAGCTCGCGCGCCTCCTCGGCGGCCCGCACGCGGGAGGCGGAGTCCCGCCGCGACGCGCTCGGCGCCACGGCGCGCTCGATCAGCGCCACCTCGCGCTCCGCGGTCGTCTGGAAGGGCCGCAGGTGCCGGGGCTCGAGGCCGTGGTCCGCGAGCGCGACGCAGGAGCGGGCCACGGCGAGATCGTGCTCGTCGTACCGGCCATCCTCGGCGGTGATGAGCCCGAACGTGGCCATGGCCTCCACGAGGTCCGCGCTCGCCCCTGATTCCGCCCGCAGCTGCGCCTCGCCGAGGGAGCGCGGACGCGCGCCGCCCAGCTGGGCACTGAGCTCGTCCGAGACGGCGCGCGGGGCGATGCTCACCCCGCCGGGAAGCGCCTCGGGCCGCTCGCCGCGGTCGACGGCATCGAGATAGTCCTTGATGACCTTCAGCGGCAGGTACTGGTCGCGCTGGAGGGCCAGGATGAAGCGGAGACGCTCCACGTCGCCGTCGCTGTACTGCCGGTAGCCCGAGGGCGTGCGGTGCGGCGCAATGAGCCCCTTGTCCTCCAGGAAGCGGATCTTGGAGGCCGTCATCGAGGGAAAGTCCTCGGCCAGGGTGGCCAGGACCTCACCGATGTTCAGGGCCGTGGCCCCCTTGCGCTCAGGCTGAGCAGCTGCCATGGATCCGCCTCTCAGGCGGTAGGCCGCACCGGGCTCTGTGCGGGGCTGAGGTAGAAGGTGAGCCGGAACTTGCCGATCTGCACCTCCGAACCGTTGCGCAGCGCGACCTGGTCGACCCGGTCGTGGTTGACGTAGGTTCCGTTGAGGCTCCCGGCGTCGACCACCTCGAAGCCGCGGCCCACCCTCCTGAACTCGGCGTGGCGGCGCGAGACGGTCACGTCGTCGAGGAAGATGTCCGCGTTCGGATGGCGTCCCGCGGTCGTGACATCCGAGTCGAGCAGGAACCGTGCGCCCGAGTTGGGCCCGGCATGCGCGATGAGCAGCGCCGAACCGTAGGGCAGCGCGGCGACTGCCTTGGCCTCCTCGGCGCTCAGCGCAGGTGCGATCGTCGTGTCGGCATGGATCGGCGGCATGTGGATCGACGTCGTCTCGGACGCCGATTCCTGACGCTGCGTCACCTCGTCGGCGCCGACGTCCCGGCGCTCGTGGCTCACCATCAGTTCCTCCTGAACAGTCCCGGAATCAGACTTCTACCCTACCTGCTGCTCGTACTCGGCGGCACTGAGGAGGCTCTCCGTCTGCGCGTCGTCGGCGAGGCGGACCTCGAACAGCCAGCCTTCGCCGTAGGGGTCGGAGTTCACGAGCGCCGGATCGGAGTCCAGGGCCTCGTTCCGCGCGACGACGGTCCCGCCGACGGGGGCGTAGATGTCGCTGACGCTCTTGGTCGACTCGACCTCGCCGACGACGCCGTTGGCGCTCACTTCCGTGCCGACCTCCGGCATCTGGACGTAGACCACGTCGCCGAGGGCATCCTGGGCGAAGTCGGTGATGCCGATGCGCACCACGCCGTCTCCGGGCTCAGTCGAGACCCACTCGTGCTCGGCCGTGTAGGACAGCTCCGCGGGGACCTTGCTCATGGGGCTCGCCTTTCGTCGACGTCGAGGCCGGCGGGCATGCCCGGCAGGCCTCTGGGTGCGGTATCGCTGAAAGTATAGGCACAAGCACACCGCGCCGATTCGCCACGGCCCGCTGCGCCGGGGGCCGTTTCCTGCCACGATGGAGCACGAGCAGTCCATGCCAGGTCAGGAGGGGTCCCATGCCGGAACTGCCGGAGGTCACCGCGCTGGCCGAGTACCTCGACCAGCGCCTGGCCGGAGCGGTCATCGAGCAGGTCCGGATCGGGGCCATCAACGCGCTCAAGACCGCCGATCCCCCGTACACCGCTCTCGTGGGACGACGGGTCGACTCTGTGGGCCGCCGCGGCAAGTTCCTCGTCCTGGTCACCGAGCCGCTCCCGGCCGAGGACGCAGGGTCCGGCGGCGGCGCGGTCGACGCCGGCCCGCTCGCCGTCGTCGTCCATCTCGCCCTGGGCGGGTGGGTGCGGGTGACCGACGAGGTGCCGAAGGCGGCGCCACCCCGCGGAAAGGGCTACGTCGCGGCGCGGTTCGGGTTCGTGCGCGACGGGCAGGAGACCGGGATCGACCTGACCGAGGCGGGGACGTGGAAGCGGCTCTCCGTGCACATCGTCCGCCGGCTCGAGGACGTGCCCGCCCTCGCCGACCTCGGCCCCGAGCCGCTCGCGGAGGACTTCACCCTCGAGGCCTTCCGGAAGCTCCTGCATCACCGCAAGCAGGTCAAGGGGCTGCTCCGGGACCAGAAGATCATCGCGGGCATCGGCAACGCCTACAGCGACGAGATCCTGCACGCCGCGAAGATCTCGCCGTTCGCGATCGCCTCGACCCTCGACGACGACGCGACTGCGCGGCTCTACACGACGATGCGCCGGGTCCTCACCGAGGCGATCGAGGAGGACCGCGGCCATCCGCCCGACGAGCTCAAGGACGAGAAGCGCCGGATCATGCGCGTGCACCGCCGGGCGGGCGAGCCGTGCCCGGTGTGCGGGGACACGATCCTGGAGGTCTCGTTCGCGGACAGCGCCCTGCAGTACTGCCCCACCTGCCAGACGGGCGGGAAGCCGCTCGCCGACCGCCGCACCTCCAAGTTCCTCAAGTAGCCGGGCGCCGCCGCCGACAGCGGCCCCGATCCTGTCGAGGGCTCAGATCCGCTCGAGGAAGGCGAGGACGCGGTCCACCGCGAGCGAGGCCGAGGCTGCGTCGAAGCCCGTCTGGGTCGAGTCCGCGAAGTAGTGGGCGGTGGACGGATAGAGGAAGAGCTCCGCGTCCGGTGCCCCGGCGACGATCGCGCGGGCGGCGTCGACGTCGCCCTCCTCCATGAAGATCGGGTCCTGCTCGGCGCCGTGGACCTGGAGCGGGACGCCGGCGGGCCACGGGCCGCCGAACTCCTCGGCCGGCACGCACGAGTAGAAGAAGACGGCGCCGCGCGCTCCCGCGCGGGTCTGGGCGAGCTTCTGCGCGGGCAGCACGCCGAGCGAGAGGCCCATGTAGACGAGGTCCTGCGGCAGGGACGAGGCCGCGCGCTCCCCGCGGGCCATGATCTCGTCGAAGCCGATCTCGCGCGCGTGCGCGACCCCCTCGTCGATCGTCGCGAACATCCTGCCCTCGAACAGGTCCGGCGTCGTCACGGTGTGGCCGTTGCGGATCAGGGTGTCCGCGAGGGACGCCACCCCGGGAGTGAGGCCGAGCGCGTGGTGGAACAGGAGGATGTCTGCCATGCCGCACACGCTAGCCCGGGCGCGCCCGGACGGCCAGCGATGAGGGACCGACACGCGCCGGAACGCGCGCTCAGCCGACCGGATCGCCGGCGACGGGGCCTTCCGTGTTGGGCTTCCAGCCGAGCTCCGGGGCCACGTGCTCCGCGAAGGCCTCCAGGATGTGGAGGTTGTACTCGGCCCCGAGCTGGTTCGGGATGGTCAGCATCACGGTGTCGGCGGCCATGACGGCCGAGTCCGCCCGCAGCTGCTCGACGAGCTCGTCCGGCTCGGCCGCGTAGGTCTTGCCGAAGGTGGACTGGAAGCCGTCGATGATGCCGATCTGGTCGGAGTCCGTGCGCCGGCCGAAGTACATCGCGTCCTTCGAGTTCACGATCGGGAAGATGCTGCGGCTGACCGAGACGCGCGGCGGACGCGTGTGCCCCGCCTCCCTGTAGGCGGCCCGGTAGGCATCGATCTGGTCCCGCTGGAGCTCGTGGAAGGGCACGCCCGTGGCCTCGGTGAGCAGGGTCGAGCTCATGAGGTTCAGCCCCAGCCTCCCGGTCCATTCCGCCGTGGCACGGGTGCCGCTCCCCCACCAGATCCGCTCGCGCAGGCCCGGCGAGTGCGGCTCGACGGGGAGCAGGGTCCCGGGCGGCGCCTGCCGCGGGTCCGCCGGCGCGATGCCCTCGCCGTCGATCGCCTTGAGGAACAGCTCGAAGTGGGCCCGGGCGAGGTCGGCGCCCCGCGGATCCTGCGCCCCCGTGTAGCCGAACGCCTCGTAGCCGCGCAGGGCGGGTTCAGGCGAGCCCCGGCTGACGCCGATCGCGATCCGGCCGGCGCTGATGATGTCGAGGGCGGCCAGCTCCTCGGCGAGGTACAGGGGGTTCTCGTAGCGCATGTCGATCACGCCGGTGCCGACCTCGATGCGCGCGGTCCTGGCGGCGATCGCGCTGAGGAGCGGCACGGGTGCGGCCTGCTGCGGCGCGAAGTGGTGGACGCGGAAGTAGGCGCCGTTGACGCCGAGCTCGTCCGCGCCCACGCCCAGGTCGACGGCCTGGCGGATCATGTCCGCCGCGCTGCCGGTCTGCGAGCCGCGCACCTGCGCGTAGTGTCCGAACGAGAGGAATCCGAAGGCCTTCACACGGGCGACAACTGCCGGCCGGTGCAGGCGTATTCCTCGCCCTCGCGCTGCCGCCGGCCTCAGCGCGCCTGGACGAGCTTGACCTGGTGCCCGGCCGGGTCCAGGACCCAGGCGTACCGGAGCCGGCCGTCCGGCGAGTCCATGGGGCCGGCGACGGCGGCCGCGCCCGCAGAGACGGCGCGCGCGAACAGCCCGTCGACGTCCTGCGACCAGAGCACCACCTCGGAAGACCGTCCGCCGCCCGTGCCCACTCCGAGGCCGGCGATCCGGTTGGCAGCCGCGGCGGACGTGAGCCCCAGCCGCGTGCCGGCCGCGTCCACCTCCGCGTGCTCGACGGCACCGCTCGCCGGGAAGCGGAACACCTCGGGAAGGCCCAGGGACCGGTAGAAGCCGAGGCAGGCCGGCACATCGTCGCAGAAGAGGTTGATCTGGATGTGCGCCACGGCGATCGGATCGTTGTCCACGGTCGGAAACGTGGCGCTCCCGGGCGGATCCGACGGCGCCCAACGAGAAAGGGACCCGATCCGCTTCCGCGGATCGGGTCCCTGCCGGTCGGGCTGACAGGATTTGAACCTGCGACCCCTTGACCCCCAGTCAAGTGCGCTACCAAGCTGCGCTACAGCCCGAACATCGCCCGCGCCTGACGCTCTCACGCCCGGCGAAGCAACCGCTCCAGCATATCCGAACGGGGCGATCGGCGCGAATCGAGCGGCGCCCGGCGCGCCTCCGCCGCGGCTGCCACGGGACACGGTATGGGCGGAGAAAGCACGACGCCGGTGGGCCGCCCTCTGGGGGCAACCCACCGGCGTCGTGCGGGGCCTACTTCTTCTTCGAGCGGCGCTCGCGCACGCGCATGCTGATCTCGATCGGAGTGCCCTCGAAGCCGAACGTCTCGCGCAGGCGGCGCGTGATGAAGCGGCGGTAGCCCGGGTCGAGGAACCCGGTGGTGAAGAGGACGAACTTCGGCGGCCGGCTCTGGGCCTGGGTGCCGAAGAGGATGCGCGGCTGCTTGCCCCCGCGCACCGGGTGCGGGTGGGCAGCGACGAGCTCGCCGAGGAACGCATTGAGCCGGCCGGTCGGGATGCGGGTGTCCCAGCCGGCGAGGGCCTTGTCGAGCGCGGGCACGAGGCGGTCGCGGTGCCAGCCGGTCTTCGCGGAGAGGTTGACGCGGGGCGCCCACTCCACGTGGGCGAGGTCCTTCTCGATCTCGCGCTCGAGCCAGCGGCGGCGCTCGTCGTCCATGAGGTCCCACTTGTTGAACGCGATGACGAGGGCCCGCCCGGACTCGATCGCGAGCGAGAGGATGCGCACGTCCTGCTCGGAGAGCACCTCGTCCGAGGCGAGGAGCACGACGGCGACCTCCGCCTTCTCGAGCGCGGCCTGCGTCCGCAGGGACGCGTAGTACTCGGCGCCCTGGGCCATGTGCTGCCGGCGGCGGATGCCCGCGGTGTCCACGAAGCGCCACGTCCGGCCGCCGAGTTCGATGTACTCGTCGACCGGGTCCCGGGTGGTGCCGGCGAGCTCGTTCACCACGGACCGCTCGGAACCGGCGAGCTTGTTCAGGAGCGAAGACTTGCCCACGTTGGGCCGGCCGATGAGCGCGACGCGCCGGGGGCCGCCCGAACGCTCGACGCCCGCGATCGCCGAGAACTCGGGCAGGACCTCGAGCGCGGCGTCGAGCAGGTCCGCCACGCCGCGGCCGTGAAGGGCCGAGACGGGATACGGCTGGCCGAATCCGAGCCCCCACAGCATGGAGGCGTCGGCCTCCTGGGCGAAGTCGTCCACCTTGTTCGCCACGAGCAGCACGGGCTTCTTGGACTTGCGCAGCATGCGCATGACGGCCTCGTCGGTGGCCGTCGCCCCGACCGTGGCGTCGACGACGAACAGGACGGCGTCCGCCATGCTCACCGCGACCTCGGCCTGCTCGGCGACCATCGCGTGCAGGCCCTTGGCGTCGCGCTCCCAGCCGCCCGTGTCCACGAGGGTGAACTTCCGTCCCGTCCACTCCGCGGGGTAGGAGACGCGGTCGCGCGTGACGCCGGGGACGTCCTCGACGACCGCCTCGCGGCGGCCCAGGATGCGGTTGACGAGCGTGGACTTGCCCACGTTGGGGCGGCCGATGATCGCCAGGACGGGGTCCATCCGGGTCGGGGTGTCCGCGTCCCAGTCCTCGCCCTGGTCCGCGAGGAGGCGCGCGTCCTCCTCGTCCAGGTCGTAGTCGTCCAGGCCCGCGCGCAGGGTCGCTGCGCGCTGGTCCGCCTCGGCGTCGTCCATCGCCGCGAGATGCTCGGCGACCTGGTCGGCGCCCTCGGGCACGTACTCGTCGTTCCCGGCGGCGCCGGCGGTCCCGGTGTCCAGGGAATCGGTCATGGGGGTCTCCTTGAAGGGTGTCAGGGGGCCGGGCTCACGCGCCGGCCGGGCGGCTCACGGCCGCGTGCACGACGCCGAGGACGGCGTCGACGGTCTGGTCGAAGTCGAGGTCGGAGGAGTCGACGGTGAAGACGCCGTCGGCGGCCTGGGTGAAGCTGGCCACCGCCGAGTCCTTGGCATCCCGGGCGACGACCTGCTCATGCAGCTCCTCGGCGTTCTGGGTGCCCCCGAGCTGGGCCCCGCGGCGGCGCATCCGGGCCTCCTCGGAGGCGGTGAGCAGGAGCCGCACCTCGGCGTCGCGCGCGACCACGGTGGTGATGTCCCGGCCCTCGACGACCATGCGCCGGCCGTGGGCCGCGATGATCGCGCGCTGGCGGCGGATGAGCTCGTCCCGCACGCCGAGATTCGTCGCGACGGCGCTCACCGAGGCCGAGATGCGGGGCTCGCGGATCGCCGCGGTCACGTCCACGCCGCGCACGCGGACCCGCTCGGTGGCGGGGCTCGTGCTCAGCTCGAGGTTGAGGCTGCGGGCCGCGGCCTCCACGAGCGCGCCGTCGGAGAGGTCCAGGCCCCGCTCGAGGCAGTCCCACGCGACCGCGCGGTACATGGCGCCGGTGTCGAGGTAGGCGAGCCGGAGCCGGCGCGCCACCTCCTTCGAGACGCTCGACTTCCCCGAGCCGCTCGGGCCGTCGATCGCCACGACGAGAGGCCGCCCCAGCCGCAGCGGCTCGGCGCCGGGCGCGGGCATATAGCGCACGGAAGTGCCCTGCGCCGTGCTGAGGGAATGGAGCTCCGTGGACCGTGCCACGTCCTGCCCCGTCTCCTGCTCGCTCATTGCAGTACCCGCCATCCGCGCTCCTCCAGTTCCGCCACCAGGGCGTCGTGCTTGCTCGGCAGCACCGAGATCTCCACCATGCCCACGTTCCGCCCCGACGAGTGGTCGAGGCGCAGGTCTTCGAGGTTGACCCCGATCTCGCCGATCTCCGTGAGGAGCCTGGCGATCTGCCCGGGCCTGTCGTCGACCAGGACCGTGAGCCATGCGAACGCCTGCGGCGGCCCGCCGTGCTTGCCCGGGATCCGCGCCTGGCCCGCATTGCCCTCGGTCATGAGCTGGGCCAGGTCGAGCCGCGCCCCCGGGGCCGTGGGGGCCTCGAGGGTGCGGATGAGGCGTTCGACGTCCTCGCGCACACCGTACAGGTGCTGGACGATCTTGGACGCATTCGCCCCGAGGATCTGCACCCAGAGGCCCGGATCGCTCGCGGCGATGCGCGTCGTGTCGCGCAGCCCGTTGCCCGCGAGGGCCAGCAGCCGCAGGTCGGTGCCCTGCAGGCGCGAGGCCAGCAGGGAGGACATGACCTGGGGCAGGTGGCTCACGAGCGCGACCGCCTCATCGTGCTCGTCGGCGTCCAGCTCGACGACGATGCCGCCGAGGTCCGAGCCGAGGGCCTTGGCGAGGCGGACCGCGCCGGGATCGGACTCGGGGGCCGTGCACACGACCCAGGGCATGGACGTGAAGAGCTCGCCCCTGGCCGCGACGGGCCCGGACTTCTCGCGGCCCGCCATGGGGTGCGTCCCGACGTAGCGGCCCAGGTCCGAGCCGCGCTCCCGCAGCCCGCGCACGATGGCGCCCTTGACGCTCGCGATGTCGACGACGACGGCGCGCGGCCACCGCTGGAGGGCGCCCGCGGCGACGTCGACGGCCACGTCCGGCGGCGTGGCCACCACCACGAGCTCCGGCTGGGCCCCGCGGTCCGCCTCGAACTCCGCGATGGGCCGCCCCGCGCCGATGTCGACGGCGACGGCCTGGTTGGTGGGCGAGGTGTCCTCGAGGAAGACCGGGACGCCGCGGTGCTCGAGCCCGAGGCCGATGCTCGTTCCGAGCAGCCCGGTGCCGATGACCACGACCGGGCCGTGGAGGTGTGTTGCGGACATGCTCTCCCCCTACAGGCCCACAGAGGCCATGAGGTGCCCGATCTCCTGCTTGCCGAGCCGGCGGATCGTGCCCTGCTTCTGGTCGCCCAGCCCGATCGGACCGATCTTGGCCCGGACGAGCCGCTGGACCGGGAAGCCCACGGCGTCGAACATGCGGCGGACGATCCGGTTCTTGCCCGAGTGCAGGACCACCTCGACCAGCACGAACCCGGGCGTGGAGTCCACGAGCCGGAACGAGTCGACCTTCGCGAGGCCGTCCTCGAGCTCGACGCCGCGGCGCAGCTGGGCGCCGATGCCCTGGGGCATGGGGCCGCGGACCTGCACGACGTAGGTCTTGGGGACCTCGTAGGAGGGGTGGGTGAGGCGGTTGGCGAGCTCGCCGTCGTTGGTCAGCAGCAGCAGGCCCTCGGTGTTCGTGTCGAGCCGGCCCACGTGGAAGAGGCGCTCGGGCGAGCCCGGGCGCAGGTAGTCCGTGATGCACGGGCGGCCCTCGGGGTCGTCCATCGTGGAGACCACGCCGCGGGGCTTGTTGAACGCCATGTAGACGAGGTGCTCGTCGGTCTGCACGCGGACCCCGTCCACGTGGATGACGTCCGTCTCCGGGTTGACCCGGGTGCCGAGCTCCGTCACGATCTGCCCGTTGACCTCGACGCGGCCCTCCGCGATGAGCTCCTCGCACACCCGGCGCGAGGCGACGCCCGCGTTGGCCATGACCTTCTGCAGGCGCACGCCCTCCTCGGCCATCTGGGCCCGGGTGCGCGGCTCGTGGGCGGGCAGCGGCGAGGGCGACCTGCGCGGCGCGCCCTGGCCGGCGCGGTCCACCGGGCCGAGCCTCCTGCCGAAGCGTTCGTTGGCGAAGGGCGCCGCCCCCGTCCCCTTGGGGGTGGGGCGCTCGCCGCGCTTGCGCGCCGCGCCCTTCGGGGCGCCCTTGGCGCCTCCGCGCGCCGCGCTGCCGCGCGCGCTGTTCCTGCGGGGGTTGTCCCCGTTGCGTGGTGAACCCTGGCGTCCCGCCTGTGCCATAACCAATGCCTCTGCAGTATGAAGCAGCCCGTCCGGGGCTGCGTTGGTGGTAGAAAGTGGGCGAATGCCCCCGTCAAGGATACCGGATCGGCCCTCCCGGCCCTCCCGGCCCTCCCGGGCTCAGAAGGGGGCGTCGATCCCGCCCAGCTCGTCGAGCCCGGGCAGGTGCGGCGAGAGCTTGGGCAGCTCCGCGACGGAGCCGATGCCGAGCCGCTCCAGGAAGTACGACGTCGTCCGGTACAGGATCGCTCCCGACTCGGGGTCGGTGCCGGCCTCCTCGACGAGGCCGCGGGTCACGAGCGTCTTCACCACCGAGTCCACGTTGACGCCGCGGATCGCCGCGACGCGGGAGCGGCCCACGGGCTGCCGGTAGGCGATCACGGCGAGGGTCTCGAGCGCCGCCTGGGTCAGGCGGGCGGTCTGGCCCTCGAGCACATACCGGGAGACGATGTCCGCGTACTCGGGGCGCGAGTAGAACCGCCACCCGCCGGCGACCGCGCGGAGTTCGAAGCCCCTCCCCTGCCGGGCGTACTCGGCGGCGAGCTCCTCGAGCGCGTCCTCGGCGTCCTGCTGGGGCACCTCGAGGGTGGCCGCGAGCTCGGCCGCGCTGATCGGCTCGTCGACAACCATGAGCACGGCCTCGAGCGCCGCGCGGACCGCCGGGTCAGCCGGCTGCATGCTGTCCCTCCCTGTCTGAGGCATCCTCGTACTCCTCGCTCACCCGTTCGGCGCTCCAGTCCCCGCCGGCGGTCCAGCGCACGCTCAGCTCGGCGAGCGGCGCCGCCTGCTCGAAGGCCACGGCCCGGTCGCGGAACAGCTCCAGCAGGGCCAGGAACCGCGCCACCACGACGAGCCGGGACTCGGCATCCGCCGTCAGGGCGCGGAAGCTCAGCGGGCCGGAGCCCTGCAGCCGCAGGCCGATCAGCTCGGCCTGCTCGCGCACGCTCACCGGCGGGGCGTGCAGGTGCTCCGTCCCGACCTCGCTGGGCGGGGCCTCCTTGGGCGCGAAGGCCTTCGCCGCGAGGGCGGCGAACTGCTCCGGCGTGTGCCGCCACACGAGCTCGGGGAGCAGGGCGGCGAAGGCCGGCTCGAGGGTCACCGAGCGCGGGAAGCGGCGCGCCTCGGCGTCGAGGGTTGCGGCGAAGATCCCTGCGATCTCCTTGAAGGCGCGGTACTGCAGGAGGCGGGCGAAGAGGAGGTCGCGGGCCTCGAGCCGGGCCACGTCCTCCTCGTCCTCGACCGCGCCCTGGGGCAGGAGCCGGGCGGCCTTGAGGTCGAGCAGCGTCGCGGCGATGACGAGGAACTCGCTGGCCTCGTCGAGCGCCCAGTCCTCGCCCTTCGCCTGGAGCGCCCGGGTGTAGGCGATGAAGTCGTCGGTGACGGTCGCCAGGGCCACCTCGGTGATGTCGAGGCGGTGCTTGGCGATGAGCCCGAGCAGCAGGTCGAACGGTCCGGTGAAGTTCTCGAGGCGGACCTCGAAGCCGCCCGCACCCGGTGCGGCGTCGGCCGGCTCGGGATCAGGGAGCTCCACCGCGGGCCACGAGCTCGCGGGCCAGGCTGCGGTACGCCTCGGCGCCCGGGTGGTTGGACGCGTACCGGGTGATCGGCTCCGCGGCCACCGTGGCGTCGGCGAACTTGATGGTCCTCTTGATGACGGTCTCGAAGACCTTGTCGCCGAAGGCCTCGACGAGGCGCGCGAGCACCTCGCGGCTGTGCAGGGTGCGGGCGTCGTACATCGTGGCGAGCACGCCGTCCACGACGAGGCGCGGGTTGAGGCGGTCCTGGACCTTCTCGATGGTCTCGACGAGCAGGGCCACGGCGCGCAGCGCGAAGAACTCGCAGATGAGCGGGATGACCACGCCGTGCGCGGCAGTGAGCGCGTTGACGGTGAGGAGGCCGAGGGAGGGCTGGCAGTCGATGAGGATGACGTCGTACTCGTCCTCGACCTTGCGCAGCGCGCTCGCGAGGACCTGCTCCCGGGCCACCTCGGTGACGAGCTGGACCTCGGCGGCGGAGAGGTCGATGTTGGCCGGAAGGAGGTCCACGTTGGGCTCCTCCGTGCTGCGGATGGCCTGCCGGACGTCCACGTGGCGGTCCATCATCACGTTGTACACCGTGGTGTCGAGCTCGTGAGGGTTGATGCCGAGCCCGGCGGAGAGGGCGCCCTGGGGATCGAAGTCGACGAGCAGGACCTTCCGGCCGTACTCCGCGAGCGCGGCGGCCAGGTTGATGGTCGACGTCGTCTTGCCCACGCCGCCCTTCTGGTTGACCATCGCGATGATCCGGGCCGGCCCGTGCGAACTCAGCGGCGCGGGGACCTGGAACGTGTGCAGGGGCCGGCCCGTGGGTCCGAGCTCCACCGTGCCCTCCGTTCCCTCGAGGGAGCCGGAGATGCCGTCCAGAGTCGCTGCGCTCTGCTCTGTGCTCACGTGTCCATCCACACTTTCGATTCGTTGGCGGCGATTCGCGTACCTACGGCGTCCTTGGCTCACCAGCCTACACACGGGCGACATGCATTGTGCGGACCTTGACAATCGGCCCCCGGGCGCGCCTCACCCTCAACTTGAACTTCAAGGTTCGCCTCGCGGAAGGCGGGCACGACGCCGGGCGGGGCCCCTCGCGGAGGCGACCCGCCCGGCGTCGTGCGCGGGGTCCGGCGGCGGCAGATCAGGCGCGGACGAGCTCCTCCTCGGCGCCGGCGCCGGTGGCCCCGACCGAGAGCTCGCCGCCGTCGCCGTGGCCGTGGTCGGCGATCATGGTGGTCTCGTCGAACGGGCTGCGGCCGGAGAGCACCTCGGTCACCTGCGCGGCGTCGATCTCCTTGGTCCACGTCCCCATGAGGACCGTGGCCACCGCGTTGCCGGTGAAGTTGGTCAGGGCGCGGGCCTCGGACATGAAGCGGTCGATGCCGACGATGAAGGACACGCCGCCCACGAGCTGCGGGGCGTGGGCCTGGAGGCCGCCGGCGAGGGTGGCGAGGCCGGCGCCGGAGACGCCCGCTGCGCCCTTGGAGGCGATGATCATGAACACGAGCAGCCCGATCTGCTCCCCGAGGGCGAGCGGCTGGCCCATCGCGCTGGCGATGAACAGGGAGGCCATCGTCAGGTAGATCGCCGTGCCGTCGAGGTTGAAGGAGTAGCCCGTGGGCACGGTGACGCCGACCACCGGCTTGGACACGCCGAGGTGCTCCATCTTGGCGATGAGGCGCGGCAGGGCGGCCTCGGAGGAGGACGTCGAGACGATGATGAGGTACTCGCGGCCGAGGTACTTCATGAGCTTGAAGATGTTCACGCCGGAGACGACCTTGAGGATCGTGCCGAGGACCACCACGATGAACAGGATGCACGTGATGTAGAAGGCGATCATGAGCGTCGCGAGGCTGAGGACGGCCTTCCAGCCCGTCGCGCCGACCACGGCGGCGATCGCGCCGAACGCGCCGATGGGCGCGACCCACATGATCATGATCAGGATCCGGAACACGAGGGCCTGGGCCTGCGCGATGAAGTCGAGCAGCAGCCGGCCGGTGCGGCCCATGCGCTGGAGCGCGAAGCCCACGAGCAGGGCCACGAAGAGCGTCTGGAGGACGTCGCCTGCCGTGAGCGAGGAGAGCAGGGACTTGGGGATGATGCCGAGGAGGAAGTCGGTCGTGTCCGCGGACTGCGTCGCCTTGTAGGTCGCGTCCTTGAGGTTGAGGCCCTGACCCGGGTGGACGAGGTTGCCCACCACGAGGCCGATGCCGAGCGCGAACGTGCTCATGACCATGAAGTACAGCAGCGCGAGGCCGCCGACCTTCCCGACCGTCTTGGCCTTCGCGATCGAGCCGATGCCGAGGACGATCGTGCAGAAGATGACCGGGGAGATCATCATCTTGATCAGGGCCACGAACCCGTCGCCGAGGGGCTTGAGGTTGGCCGCGAACCCGTCCTTGCCGGGGAACATCAGGCCGACCGCCACGCCGAGGACCACGGCGATGACGACGGCGATGTAGAGCCAATGGGTGCGGTCGACCTTCTTCTTCACGGGCGCCGCATCGGGTGCCGTTGGCGACATTGCCACGGAGAGCTCCTTCGTTGATACCTTGACTTCGGGCCCGGGGTGGGCCGGTTCACATCCCACTGTGGATGACGCTGTGACAGACCTCACCGTTGCGGTCATATTGGTCACTGGAGGATGAGAGGAATCCGATGCGCCCGCTGAGCCTGGCCGCCCGGATGCTCTGGACCCTCGTGCTCGCCGTCATCGTGCTCACGGGCTTCATGGGGACGGCCATGTACGTCGACGCGCGGGACCAGACGCACGACCAGGCCGGGCGCCGCACCCTGGCCGTGGCCTCGGCCCTTGCCGACAGCCCCTTCGTGGTGGACGCGGCCCGCGGTGCCGCACAGGTCAACCCCTCCTCCGTCCTGCAGCCGTACGCGAAGAGGGTCATGGCCGATGCCGGCCTGGACTTCATCACGATCATGGCCCCGGACCGGACGCGGTGGACGCACCCGGACCCGTCCCAGATCGGCGGCAAGTACATCGGGAGCATCGACCAGGCGCTCGCGGGGCACCCGTTCACCGAGGAGGTCGAGGGGACCCTGGGGCCCTCCGTGCGCACGATCGCCCCGATCACAGACGGCGGCAGGGTCATCGGGATGGTCGCGGCGGGCGTGACCGTGAGCGCCATCGAGGTCGCCGTCGCCGGCCGGCTGCCCGCGCTCCTGGCGATCGCCGCCGTCGTGCTCGCCCTCGGTTCCCTCGGCTCCCTCGGCGTGGGCCGGTACCTCAAGCGGGTGACGCGCGGCTACGGGCCCGAGCAGCTCGGCCAGCTCTTCGCCTACTACGAGTCGGTGCTGCACTCGGTCCGCGAGGGGGTCCTCCTCGTCGACGCCAGAGGCCGCGTGGTGATCCGGAACGACCAGGCCTCCCGGCTCCTCGGCCTCCCGGAGGAACAGGAGGCGGACGGCGCCGGCCCCCGCACCTCGCGCTGGCCCCGCGCCCCGCGCCGTGCGCTCCCCGCGCCTCCGGCCCTGAGCCGGCTCGGCATCCCGGGCAGCCTGCGCGAGCTGCTCGCGAGCGGCCGGACGGCCCGCGACGAGATCCACGTGACCGACGAGCGGGTCCTCGTGGTGAACCAGGAGCCGGCTATCTCCCAGGAGGGCCGGCGCAGCCGCGTCCTCGGTTCGGTGGCGACCCTGCGGGACCAGACGGAGATCGAGGCCCTCGGGAACGAGCTCGAGACGATGCGCACCCTCTCCGACGCGCTCAGGAGCCAGACGCACGAGCACGCCAACCGGCTGCACACCATCGTCTCGCTCCTCGAGCTGGGCCAGACGGACCGGGCCCTGGCCTTCGCGACCGAGGACCTGCAGCTGAGCCAGTCCCTCGCCGATGAGCTCGTCGTCTCGATCGACGAGCCGGTCCTCGCCGCCCTCATCATGGGCAAGGCGGCCCAGGCCAACGAACGGGGGGTCCGGCTCGACGCGGAGGCCACCGCGTCCCTCGCCGGGGCGGGCCTCGCGGCGGCAGACCTGGTGACCATCGTCGGCAACCTCGTGGACAACGCGATCGACGCCGCAGCGGCGGGGGACGCCCCCCGCTGGGTCTCCCTCGAGATCGCCGAGCACGGGGCCTCCCTCGTGATCGAGGTCGCCGATTCGGGGCCGGGCGTGCCCGGAGGCGAGGCGGAGAAGATCCTGCGCTACGGGTACTCGACCAAGCCGCATGCCGGCCAGGGCCGCGGGCTCGGCCTCGCCCTCGTGAAGCGGTCCGTCGAACGCCTCGGCGGCACCCTGGCCGTCACCGGCGGAGCCGGGGCGGTGTTCACGGTGGAGATCCCGAGGAAGGGGGACACCCCGTGAGCGCGGCGAAGGGACGGGGGTCGGCCACCTCCGGGATCCGGGTGCTCGTGGTCGAGGACGAGCCGATCGCGGCGGCGGCGCACGCCGCGTACGTGGAGCGCGTCCCCGGATTCGTCCATGCCGGGACGGCGCGCGACGGCGCGTCGGCGCTGCGCCTGGCCGGCGAGCTCGCGGCCGCCGGGGAGCCCGTGGACCTGGTCCTGCTGGACATGAACCTGCCGGACCTGCACGGGCTGGACGTGGGCCGGCGCATGCGGGCCGCGGGCCATCCGGTGGACATCATCGCGATCACGGCGGTGCGCGAGCTGCCGGTCGTGCGGCGGGCGATCTCTGTCGGCGTCGTGCAGTACCTCATCAAGCCGTTCACCTTCGCCGCGTTCGCCGAGCGGCTCGAGCACTACCGCGCCTACCGGGAGGCGCTCGCGGACGGCGCGGGCCCGGCCTCGCAGGCCGCCGTGGACGAGGCCCTGGCCGCCCTCCGCGCCCCGGTGGCCCGGCCCCTGCCCAAGGGCCTCTCGGCGGGGACGCTCGAGGCGGTCCGGGACTTCCTCCGTGCAAAGGCGGCGCCCGTCTCCGCCTCCGAGGTCACGGAGGCGGTGGGGGTCTCCCGGGTGACGGCGCGCCGGTACCTCGAGCACCTCGCGGAGACGAAGGAGGTCACCCGCTCGGCCCGGTACGGGGCGCCCGGTCGTCCCGAGAACGAGTACCGCTGGAACGGCTAAGGCGCCTTCCCGGGACCCTGTCGCGACCGCCGCGGGCGGCCTAGATTTGATGCAGGAACAGCGAGAGGACAGATGATGACCCACAGCCTCGACTTCGGCAACACCGAGGACGATGACCTCACCGAGCCCCTCGACGGCCGGGACAGCCAGGCTCCGGAGGGCTCCAGCGACAATCCGGAGACCATGGACGAGCTCGACCCGCTGCACGATCCGCGCCGGATGATCGAGCTCGACGCGGAGGAAGAGGAGAACCCGGACATCGAGCTCGGGATCGACTGACGCGCGTGCGGCGCAGACTCGCCGGCGCGGATCGCGCGCACGCGTGGACACTCGCCCCAAGGGCCCCGCTCCTGTACCGTTGTACCTGTAGTCGTTGTGTTTCACGTTGTGCCTGTACGGCTCCTGCCTCCGCCGGAGGCGGGGTGCGGTGCGTGCTAGCGGTTTTACGAACACCGCTGCATATCAGGTCCCGACCGCCGGGGCCTGCACCGACCCCGAAAGGGCAGTCATGACAACTGGCACCGTGAAGTGGTTCAACAGCGAAAAGGGCTTCGGCTTCATCGCTCCCGACGACAACTCGGCTGATGTGTTCGTTCACTTCAGCGCCATCGAATCGAACGGCTACCGCGAGCTCCTCGAGGGCCAGAAGGTCGAGTTCGAGACCCAGCAGGGCCCCAAGGGCCTGCAGGCCGCCAAGGTCCGCCCGCTCTGATTCCCGGGCGCCCCGCACGGGGCGCCGGTGATCGATGAAGCCTGAAGAGGGCCGGCAGCGACTCGCTGCCGGCCCTCTCGGCGTCTCAGGACCCGGATCGGCGGAGGCCGCCCGGGCCCTCCTCCGGCCTAGACGTGGTCGCGCCAGGAGTGGCGCGGATCGTAGCCGAGCAGCCTGCGCGCCTTGTCGATCCCGAGCAGGGTCTCGTGCTCGCTCAGGCCCTCCCGCACCTCGACCCCGGGGAAGACCTCGGCGGCGAGCGAGGCGGAGCTGCGCGACATGACTGTGTCGGCCGCAGCGATGATGTAGGCCTCGAAGCCGGGCCGGGCCGACTCCAGGGCCCGCTCGACGGCCTGGGCGCCGTCCCGGGCGTCGATGTACCCCCACAGGTTCCACTTCCGCTGCGTCGGGTCCGCGTCGAACGACGGGAAGGCGGCGTAGTCCTCGGGCACCATGACGTTGGAGAACCTGAACGCGCTGATGCTCAGTTCCGGGTCCCAGCGGCACAGCTGGATCGCCATCTGCTCCTCGAGGTGCTTCACGAGCGAGTAGGTGCTCTCGGGCCGCGCGGCGTACTCCTCGTCGACGGGGATGTAGGGCGGCGGGGTGTCGAAGGGCAGCCCGAGCACGGTCTCGCTCGAGGCGTAGGCGATCCGCTTTACGCCCGCGCGCCGGGCGGCCTGGAACACGTTGTACGTGGCCAGCATGTTGTTCCGGAACGTCGCGGCGTCCGGAACGAGTCCGGGCGCCGGGATGGCGCCGAGGTGGACGACGGCGTCGATGCCGTCATGGCGGTCGTCGACCCCGAGGAAGGCGTCCACCACCTGGCCGTAGTCGGTGAGGTCGGTGCGGATGAACCCGGGGTCCCGCTCCCCCGCCACGTCCAGGCTCCACACGCGGTGGCCCGCCTCGCGCAGGTGCGCTAGGACCACCCGCCCGAGCTTCCCGCTTCCTCCGGTGAGCACGATCTCCATGGACTCCCCTTCCCGTGCAGCCCGTGTGGCCACTGCCGACCATCCTTGCCGGGTTCGCCCCGGGGCGCCACCCCCGTCCGTCAGAGGGCGGTGGCCCCCGCGCGGACGGACTCGAGCGCCCTGGTCCACACCACGAGCTGGTCCAGCATGGGATCGACCGAGGCCGCCTGCATCTCCGTCGGCGCGAACACCGAGAAGTTCTCGAAGTCGCCGAAGAGCGAGAACATGCCGGCCTTCTGCACATGCGCGACCTGGAGCTCGGAGAGGATGCCGCGCAGGTGCTCGACCGCGCGGACGCCGAACGCCGAGCCGTAGGAGACGATGCCCGCGGCCTTGTTCGCCCACTCGGCATTGAGGTAGGACAGCGCGTTCGCCAGGGCCGGGGCCACCGAGTGGTTGTACTCGGGCGTGACGAAGATGAAGCCGTCGAACTCGTCGATGCGGGCCGAGAATTCCTTGGTGGCCTCGTTGCTGTACTGCTGGTACCCGGCCGGGACCGCCTCGTTGAGGAGCGGGAGGTTGAAGTCGGCGATGTCCACGAGCTCGAACTCGACCTCGGGCTGGCGCTCCTGGGCGCGGGCCAGCACCCACTCGGCGACCTGGCGGTTGTTCCGGCCCGGGCGCGTGCTTCCGGTGATGACGGCGATCCTGCTCATGTGCTCTCCTTGTTGACGCATCAATCAAAGTTGATGGTTCAACTACAGCACGCGCATAATTGATGTGTCAAGCATCAAGGGGACCCGAGGAGATGCCGTGAGCACCCGCACGACCGCCGAGCCGCGCTGGCTCGATGACCGAGAGAAGGACGTCTGGCTCGCCCTGCGCCGCCTCGTGTGGGGCCTCACCCCCGCGGTGGACCGGCAGCTCACGAGGGACTCGCAGCTGTCCGGACCCGAGTACTCGGTACTCGCGACCCTCTCGGAGTGCCCCGACGGGGTGCTGCGCTCCGGGACCGCCGCCCAGGAGCTCGGCTGGGAGCGCAGCCGGCTCTCGCACATCCTGAGGCGGATGGAGGCCAAGGGACTGATCCGCCGCAGCTGTTCCGCGGACGACGCCCGCGGCCAGGATGTGACCCTCACCGAGGCCGGCCGGGCGGCGATCGTCGACGCGGCGCCCGGCCACGTCGACTTCGTCCGGCGCATCGTCTTCGACCCCCTCACCCCGGAGCAGCAGGCGGTGTTCGGGCAGGCGTGCCACCGGATCGCGGAGGCGATCGCCGCGGCCGAGGGCGAGGCCGCCGGGCCCGCCGGATGCGGGGACACCGGCCAGTAGACTGCGGCCATGACCTGGCATCGCACGGCATCCCAGTGGTTCAACCTCCCGGCAGGCGCCCTCTGGGAGGTGCTCTCCGAGGTGCGGCGGTGGCCGGAATGGAATCCTGCGGTCGGTGAGGCCGGGCTGGGCTCGGCGCTCACCGAGGGGACCCGGGGGCACTACGCGCCCGCGCAGCGGCTTCTCGGGGCGCTCCACCGGCGCACGGCTCCCGCGTTCACCGTCACGCAGGTCGAGCCGGGCCGCCGGCTCGTGCTCCGCCAGCCCCAGCCCGGGGGCGCCCAGGAGATCGAATGGGCCCTCACGGAGCGCGACGGCGGCACGCTCTTCACCCAGCGCGTCGTGATCGACGGCCCGCTCGCGCAGCAGTTCGGCCTCACGGCCGGAGAGCCCCTCGTGCGCGGCTTCGCGGCCCAGTGCGCACGCCTGTACCAACTCGCCGCGCCCGCGGGGAATCCTGCGGACGACGCCGCGGCACGCCCGGCGCTCACGGTCCTCGCCGGCGGCAGCGGGTACCTCGGCACCCTGCTCGCGGCGGACCTGCTCTGCTCGGGCCACGAGGTGGCGCTGCTCGCCCGGTCCCCCCGCCCCGGGCCCTTCCGGCAGATCCTCTGGGACGGGCGAAGCCAGGGCCCCTGGAGTGCCGAGCTGGGCGCGGTGCAGCGGCTCGCCCTCGTCAACCTCAGCGGCGCAAGCCTCGACAGGCCCGCGACCGAGGCGAACCTCGCGCTGCTCCGCGACAGCCGGGTCGCGCCCACGCGCGCCCTCGTCGAGGCGAGCCGGACGCGGGCCCGGCCGGTCGAGCGCTGGGTGCAGCTCAGCGCCGTCGGCATCTACGGCGACTCGCAGGAGCCGATGGACGAGCGGGCCGCTCCCCCGACCGACGCCCCGGGCCTCGCGGCGGTGGTGCGCGACTGGGAGGCCGCGTTCGATCCCTCCGCCGCCGCCCGCGCGACGGTGCTGCGCACGGCGGTGGTGCTGGACCGCGACGCCGCGGTCCTGTCGCGCCTCACCGGGCCCGCGCGGCTGGGGGCGGGAGGCCACCTCGGCACGGGCGAGCAGTGGTTCAGCTGGATCCACGCCGCGGACTGGCTGCGGGTCGCGCGCGCGGCCCTCGGCCTCGTCCCGTCGGCGGGCGAGGCCGCGGTGGAGCTGCCCGACGGGGTGGTGAACGCCACGTCGCCGCAGCCGGTGCAGAACCGCGAGCTCATGGCGCACATCCGGGAGTTCGTGGGAGTCCCCGTGGGCATCCCGGCCCCGGCCGGACTCCTGCGGGCTGCCGCCGGGGTCCTGCGCACCAATCCCGACCTCGCCCTGGACAGCGTCCGGGCCGTCCCCGGCGTGCTCAAGGACGCCGGCTTCGATTTCCGCTACCCCCAGCTCGCCGCGGCCTTCCGCGAGATGGGTGCCTAGCGCGGGCCCAAGGCGCCGTCAGCGCCCGACGGCGTAGCCAGCCATTCCCCGCGGGTTCGCCCCCGCACGCAGGATGCCGGAGGCCGGGTCCCGGGCCACGGCGCACAGCCGCCCGATCTCCCAGTTCCCGGCCACGCCCACCCGGTGGCCGCGCCGCCGCAGCCCTTCCACGACGTCCGCGCCGAACCGTCCCTCGAGCAGGGCAACGCCGGGCTGGTGCTCATGTGGGTAGAAGCTCGACGGCGAGTGGACGGAGTGGAAGCCGGGGGCGTCGATCGCCTCCTGCAGCCCGGCTCCCCGCAGGGCGACGTCGAGGAAGAAGTGCGGCTGCCACTGGTCCTGCTGGTCGCCGCCGGGCGAGCCGAAGGCGAGCACCGCGTCCCCGCCGCGCACAGCGAGGGAGGGCGAGAGCGTGGTGCGGGGCCTGCGCCCCGGCGCCAGGGTGTTGGGCAGCCCCTCCTCGAGCCAGGCCATCTGGAGCCGGGTGCCGAGCGGGAAGCCCAGCTCGGGGATGACCGGCGAGCTCGAGAGCCAGCCGCCGCTCGGCGTCGCCGACACCATGTTCCCCCACCGGTCCACGACGTCGATGTGGACAGTGTCGGTCCGGGCCCTCCCGTCCGCTGCTGGCAGGCCGCCCGCGGCAGTGGCCTCCTGCAGCGCGCGCACCGCGTTGGGCTCCCCCAGCCCGTTCACGCCGGCCGCGTCGAAGCCGCCCCGCACCACGAGATCGGGCAGGCGCGGCGTTCTCCCGGCGGGCGAGCCGGGGACCAGCTCGAGCGAGGCCGTCTCGCCGATGAGCGCCGCACGGGCGGCCGCGTACGCGGGCGAGAGGAGCTCGTCCGCCGGCACATCCGGTCCGTCGCCGTACCACGCGTCCCGGTCCGCGAGCGCGAGCTTGGTCGCCTCGAGGACGGTGTGGAGGTACCCCTCGGTGCCCGGGGCGAGCGCGCCCTCGCCGAAGCCGGGGACGGCATCCAGGATGGCGAGCTGCTGCAGGAAGGCGGGCCCCTGGCTGAAGAAGCCGCACTTGTGCACGGTCCAGCCCCGGAAGTCGAGCGAGACCGTGGGCTCGTAGTGCGGGCGCCAGGCGGTCAGGTCCGCCGCCGTGATGAGGCCCGCGTGGGCGTCGCCGCTCGAGTCCCGCTGCGGCACGCGGCAGAACGCGTCGATCGCCTCGGCGACGAATCCGGCCGTCCATTCGCGCACGACGGCGCCGATCGCGTCCGCGCGGCCCTCACCGCGGGCGGCCGCCCCGGCCTCGGCCTCGAGGAGCCGGCGCCACGTGCGGGCGAGCGCCGGGTTCCTCAGCAGGGTGCCGGCGGCCGGCGGCTGCCCGCCGGGGGCGTACACCGCGGCCGAGGAGGGCCAGTGCTGGCGGAAGTGCGGCGCCATGCGCTCGAGGACTGCTGCGAGCCTGGCCGTGACGGGCAGACCGTCCTCGGCCACGGCCAGCGCCGGCCCGAGGACGTCCGCGAGGGCGAGCGTGCCATGGTCGGCCAGGAGCGTGAGCCAGCCGAGGGTCGAGCCGGGGATGGCCGCGGCGAGGAGCCCGGTGCCCGGCACGTGCCCGAGGCCGAGCGCCCGGAACGCGGCGGGCGTTGCCGCGGCGGGCGCGGGACCCTGGGCGCTCAGGACGCGGGGCGGCCGCCCGGGCTCGGCGACGATGAGGGTCATGTCGCCGCCG